>NZ_KQ960580.1 GCF_001553265.1 Prevotella sp. DNF00663
TTTTTTTGCACAAAGCCCCGACTTTCTCAAGCCAGGGCTTTGTTATTTCCTAAAGTTTTTGTACCTTTAGGCATACAAAAAATCTCATTATGGGAAAGGTACACTTTCGTTCTTACATACACAATAAAATGATTCTTTTTCCTCAAAGAATTGATAAGGATATTGCAGAAGATGACCCTGTTCGTCTTTTGGATGCTTTGGTGGATAATCTCATGTTGGATAATGTTTACAAGCTCTACAAGCCCAGTGGTCGTAAACCATATCATCCACAAATGATGCTTAAGGTCATTCTTTATGCCTATATGAACAACATCTATTCCTGCCGCCGCATAGAGTCGCTTCTCAAGCGAGATATTCATTTCATCTATCTGGCAGGATATGAACAGCCCGACTTCATAACTATCAACCGTTTTCGCAACCGTGTAAAAAAGGAAATCAACAATATCTTCACACAGGTGGTATTGATACTTTCAGCCAAAGGTTTGATAAGTCTTGACGTTGAATATATTGATGGCACAAAGATAGAATCGAAAGCCAACAAGTATACTTTCGTTTGGAGAAGAACCGTAGAGAAGAACCGTGCCAAGTTGCAGGAACAAATACGCACACTCCTGCTTCAGGTTGACGATGTTATAGCGCAGGACAATGCAGCAAAGAAAGAAGGTGTTGAGTTCACCGCAGATCTGCTCAGTGAGATATCCGAGGAGTTGAACAAGTCTCTGGAATCAGTCCCAGAGCCTAAGACAAAAGAAGAAAAGCTGGCTATAAGAACCAAGAAGAAACAGCTTAAGGAGCTTGATAAGAAACGTAATAAACTCCATGAGTACGACCAGCACCTTGAGATTATGGGCGAGAGAAATTCTTACAGTAAGACTGACTCTGATGCCACGTTTATGCATATGAAGGAGGATGCTATGCGCAAGCGGACAAACCAAGCCTGGATATAATCTGCAGATAGCAACGGAGAACCAGTTCATCACCGACTTTGCACTCTATGCCAATCGTACCGATACACTCACACTACCTTCATTCTTAGAGTCTTTTAACTCACGTTACAATCGTTATGCCAAGACAGTCGTAGCCGATTCGGGGTATGGTTCCGAGGAGAACTATCTGTTCATGGACACACATAATATTGAAGCTTACGTAAAATACAATTACTTCCATAAAGAGCAGCGTCCACGTTATACACCTAATCCCTTTAGTCCTGCAAGTCTTTATTATAACAAGGAACAGGATTTCTACGTCTGTCCGATGGGACAGCACATGAAGCGTATTGGTATGAAGCGTTCCATCACCTCCAATGGGTTCGTTACTTACAGCGTACGTTATCAGGCAGAACGCTGTGAGGGCTGTCCGCTGAGAGGCTCATGCTTCAAAGCAAGAGGAAACAGAATCATAGAAGTAAACCACCAGCTACAGCAATATAAACAAAAGGCACGAGAACTACTGACCTCTAAAGAAGGCATCAAGCATCGAGGACAAAGGTGCATAGAACCAGAAGCTGTTTTTGGACAAACAAAATATAACAAAGCCTACAAGAGGTTTAGACATTTTGGAAAAGACAAGGTCAATATGGACTTTGCCTTCTTTGCCATTGCATTTAACATAGGAAAAATGTGCAAAAAAAA
>NZ_KQ960581.1 GCF_001553265.1 Prevotella sp. DNF00663
AAAGAGAGTATATCAATTTTGACACACCCTCTCTCGTCAAATATAGGCAATGAGTTATAGCCTGTCAGCAGCTTGCATAATGCGCCCTGCTATATCCTGTAATGAAGTCTTCAACCGTTCTCGGTCTACATCGCTGAAATCGTCTGCAACTCCGTTGTTCGTCCCGCTAAACTTGTGATAGAGCCATGAGCGCGACTTGCCAAAGTAATTTTTTGCCAAGTATGCCCAGTTTACCTCTTCATAAACATCGTTAAGAACCTGTCGAACGGTTGTTTTTTGCTGTTTGATTGCTATTTCCATATTGCTTTGTTTTAGCTCTCCCCCTTTCGAGGGAGAGCGGTTCTTTATTCATGTTCCATTAACTCGTAGACCAACCCCATAATGTAGATTTCCAAATTTTGTTCACCGTTTGGATAGGCCTTTCTGTAATTTCTTAGAGCTTGTATCAGCTCATCTTCTTTCTCTGTGTACTTCATATGACTCATTTTATATTTGACACTACAAAGGTAATAATCTTTTGCGTATTAACCAAATAAAAGAGAAAGAAAATCATCAAAAGGTGATAGATTAACATTTCATCTAGTTTAATCTGTAAAAGAAATGGCGAAGAAAGAAGTTCCTCGCCATTTTAGATATTGATACTAGGTATCAAGTAGTACACATCTTCATCAATGTATTTCGGCATGTATTTGCAGTGAATCATAAGACTTTTTGAGTATTTCTATTTTCCATTAAAGTATATAATATGCAAAGATATAGAATATTTACTGAATATCATATATTTCGCGTTAAAATCCATCGCGAAGTCTACAAAAATCGTTAATCAATTTGAAAAGAAGCAGCAACCTATCTTTGATGTTGAAGTATTATATTTTCGCATGTCAAAAATATTCAAACCTAAAAACATCCCTTTTTATCATTATTTGAAAAAGGGGTGTTTTACCGCTTTCCCTTAGATTTAAGGGTATATCTGTAAATCTGAGGGCAATTTTCGCAACTTTCAACGCCCTGAGAGTTGCGAGACCGATTTAAAAAACATGTTTTTTGCATGTGTTTTCCACGGTCGTATTTTGCAAAGTGTTGATTTCTAATCAAATAGCACTTTGCAAACAGGAAAAAGCAGAATGGTCTGCGTTTCTTGCCCTCACCGCCCTACGCAAGGTTTGCAATTGCCTCCCTGCACTTCAACGGTATATGTAAAGAACTTTTATAAGTTCGTGACCAACGTTGTGCTTTTTTCTTCGTTGGCAATTGCCATCCTCGGTATTCTGCAATCGTGGAGTATTCTCGATTGCTGCATACACATATACTGTCCTTACTGCTTTGACATGGTATGGTGTCGAGCTCGTTCGATACGTTGCCATGGTTGCCTGCGTGGCACTGGAACGCTAGTAAAGCACTTGTTGTCACTTCGTAATACGGCAATGCGTATATAGAGTGATGATATGTGCGCTGATGGTTTATACAGTTCTGCTCTGCTTATGGTATTTCTACAAGGTTTTGCTAGGTGTTAGCGTAGCAAAGGTGTAGTGAGACATACGGTAGGCAGGGTGTATAATACTTTCAAGGCTTGAACAAAAAAAAACTCCTGAGGCATTGCCACAGGAGTAATATTATAGGTGAAGATGCTAAGCAATCTTCTCCAGTATCATTTTGCTAGCTTTCTCTACATCAGATAGTAGTGTGAGCACGTATGTTGGTTCTTGCTGCAGTCCTGCTATCCAGCAGTCTAGATAGGCAGCATTATTGTCAAGGATGCGTTTGTCAAATCCTAGTGCTTGCCCTATACGTGCTGCACCCAGTTCCGCGACCAACTCTTCTTTTGCGTAGAGCTTATCACCGAAACGTTTACCTCTTTGTCTATTCAAGCGACTTTCTATGCCTGTAGAGTGGACCATTTCATGAAGCAGGCAAGCGTAGAATTCTTGACCGTCTTTGTATATCTCATCATCGGTCTTTCCTGTCTTGAACTGAGATTTCATAGGAACGACTATTCTATCGTATTTTGGCTGATAATAAGCTCCGTCAGAGGGTTTTGTGTATTCGATAGGACACAACCAACTTTCGTTAGCCAGCATAGAATCTATAGCTATATTGTCATACATACCGTCTGTGTCTGTAGAGTTTTCGGCATTCCCATATACCTTTCTAAACTCATCAACTTTGTCCGGGTGCTTCTCTGTCAAATTAGTCTGTGCGATATTAAACACATGATAGCTCTTCAAGAATGGGAACTTAGTACATTCAGCCTGCTTTTCTATAGACAACTTGAGGTAGTCCTGTAGTGTGATTTTCCGGCCATTGGGCGTGGTGATGGAGTAGTCCCAGAAAATGACCGGCATAGACTCTTCGCCTTTATTGATATGCGCTCCTAGTTTGTTCGCTTGACGTAGTGTACAATAGACAGGAAGCTCGTAATCATGCATTGCACAGTCTAGCATTAACAAGAAGACATTGCTTCCCTGATAGTATTTTCCTTCTATATTTGATGGGGGGCCGCCTAATGTGCGACCGACCCATCCTTTTTTCCATTGTCCTGCTTTCATCTGCTTCATACGTTCGATGATCATAGTTGCGAACTTCTCTAAAACTTTCTCGTTGTGTTCATTAATCTTCATAACTGTATCTCTTTGAAAGTGAAACATTAACCCATGATGGTTACATTGATGTACATAATATCGACCATTGAATCCATTGCTAGCTGCTCAGCTGTTGCAGTTGCTTCTGCGCATGAGTCTGCCATGATTTCAAATGTTAAGTAATCTCCGTCTTCCCCATTTACTTCTACTTGATAGACGTTCTGTGAAAACATGCTACTCTTTCTGTGTCCTTTTTGAAAGCCTTTGATAGTTGCGTCTGAGAAAATAGTTGTTGTTGTCATAATTGTATAATTTTAATTGTTGAACTTTTTAATTTTTACGTGCATAAGAGAGCAGCAATCGGAAAGACAGCAATGCAAGAGATGGCCGAAAAGTTTTTAACAACGCTTGGAAAAATGATAGGCTTATGCCCATTTTTCTTAAAAAGTTTTCGAGACAAGTCAGAGCGTGCCCTTGCAGTAGTCGGGAGTGCGCTAATTTTGCAAAGGAAAAATAAGAAGTGCGACAATATCAAAATGCAATGATAACAACAGACGGAATCAGAGGTCAATCAATGGTCATAACGAGGACAGACACAGTGAGTAGACATATAGAACTTGTAAGTAGAGATGGTTGGGGTTGCCTCTCTTTTTCTTGAAATCATGACAGTCTTAGGTAGAAGCATCGGTATCGTATCAGTCATATTCTTGGTCGTTGGCATCAATGTACCATAGTGTTTTTTACAAAAAGAGGTAAAAGGATGAATTTGACATAACAAGTTTTGGTTAGCGGTATGACATAGAAGCAAGTATAGGGGTTGAAAGCTGCAAAATAGAAAAGGTCGCCCCCACGAATGGAGACGACCACACATCATGAAAAAAGAAAACTATGGAGAATTATTTTGAGTAGGAATTGGTGGTGATACCGCGTATCTGCATGACAGGGAACCGTTCTACACCTATACAAAGCGTATCAAAGGCGTCGGAGCCATCAGTACGAGCCTCCAATTTATCTTCTTCGGTCTCTGCCAGCTTCTCACCACGCTTATCTTTCTTGCCATTATACACACCTGCCGAAGTGATGGAAATTAGCAGGTCAGGGTTGTTATCGCGATTGATGAGAATCATGTGATTTGCACGACCACGGAACATCCGGTTGATGAGTGCATTCTTATCGATATGCGACATAGGTTGCCCGATATACACTGCACGCACATTCCATTGATGCAGTTTCAGAGTTTTCTCAATTTCTTTATGAAAGTCATTATTATGCAGCGCATAATTGTTTCCGACGAATGTAGCATCATAATAGAAAATTACTTGTTTACGCCTGTGATAGCGATAATAACTCATGAAATCTTCTAGTAATTCAGGAAGTTTCCGCTCATATTTAACAAAGAACGATTTCAAGACTCGAAGTTTGAAGTCGAAACCAACTTGACCTACTACTAGCCAGTTGATGTTTGCATTAGCATCAAACGCTATGCATAGCGGTGCATCTCCAATAAGGTCGCTATCCATCCTGCAATCATCAGGCATGTTGTCTTTATCGAGGTTATGCAAATTGAGGACATTCTCATTCGGTGCGGTATAGAGATTGACGTCTTCACGCATACCACCATAGAAGCCGTCTGCCGAGATGCCAATGTGCCTACACATAATAGAAGTAGCAAATGTCAGCGGAGGCAAATCACGTTTTGCTCGACGAATAAACTCTTCTCCAAGCAATGCTAAGTTTTCTATAGATGAATACTCCTTATATAAAAGACATTGTGAGCGGAAAAATGAAAGTTTCTGCTGCAATTTACCTATTTGTTCGTCAATCTGTATGCTGTTTCCAGGGTGTTTAAGACGTTTTTTTCGGAGTTTCCAAAGTTGAAAGACCAGTCCTTCGATAACCTCGACGAGCTCTGGATCCATCTTTTCCTTGTATGACAAGAACCAAGAGCCTTTCTTTGTAATTGGCATATCGCTCGTGATGGTCATACCGTGGTGTAATGGGAAGTCTCGGAAGTACATCTCATTACCACGGTTAGCTTGAAACGTCTCATCTTTGAGCTGCTCAAAGTCAATAAATTTCGCTTCATCTATGATGAGATAGTCGAGAGACATTGAGTTTGACGTACCACTTCTATCCTGTGAAATGACATTGATAACAGAACCGTTATAGAAGCTGATGGTATTCTCCCAGTTGGCCGGTGTGAAGATCGGATTTTTCCAATGTAATTTTTTCCAAGGCTTTTTCCCGACTACATAATGAAGGTCGCGCTTGAATCCCCATCGCTCTAAATGAATGAGCATGGATGGTAGGATATTCGTGAGGCATCGTTTTACTGATGGCGCCACGAAGCCCCCCATCGAGCCCGGCATTCCTTGTACACAACTTTGGGCGCGACGTGCCTGTATGGCACCTTTTCCAAGTCCACGTCCGGCTACGATGACTTCGTCTCGCGTATTCATCGTCAGCGTGTATAGTTGTGCATCGTTGAAATACTGTCTATTCGGTTGAGTCTGTTCCATCATCTTCCACCTCTACGTATTCGGCATCCTCGATCATCGTGTCTTTACTGTACTTTGTAATGAGCTTCTTGATACGACTGCGTAAATCAGGAACTCGCTCAATTCCGATAACCGATGGATCATCGGTAGGCTCGAAGTTCTGAGGCACGATTTTGTCGAACTCGAATTCCGGCTCATCGTCCTTATCGGTACGATTGTTAAGGATGCGGTTTTTTTCAATGGCAGCAACGGACCGGAAATCTCCGGCTCGTCTAGCTTTCTTCAAGTCTTCTTCTAAGTCTTTATTGATCTTCCATCGCATGAATTCCTTTCCTGCCTGCTGTATATTTCCAAGCAGCAATTGTACAAGATGCAGATCATCATAGGCTTGCGCCCGTCCTACCTTGAACATAGACATATCATATTGTACGATCTCTTGATCGAACTTCGTAGGGAACTGGAGCCAATACGCATACAATCCCCGAAGACGATGCAGTCTTTCGAGGATTTTCGGGTTTACTCGTAGTTCAAGAAGTTCATCATCGGAGAGTGTGATGTATCTAGAGTATTGATCTATGTTGACAGGTAGGCTCATGATTATATTAAACGTTCACTTCTGAAAGCTGATTCATGATTAGCTTTTGACATTCTGCAATAGAGAAAGGTGAGCCGGCTATGGCTGCCTCTCTTATATTCTCTCGAAGTTGTAAGGCCGATGTTGATACTCCATTGAAAAAAGCTTTTCTAGCAGGATGTCCAATCGTATTGATGTCATCTGTCAATATGATTTCGTCAACATTCAATAGAAATGAGATTTCCTTTGGAGTCATCATCTCTTCAGCTTTCGTCTCTATTTCTTTCAGTAATTCTTGAGAATAGTCCATTGAGTTGCAGGCTTTTGTTGTTAACAATGTTTGATAAGCCGGTATATAAGCTTAGAAAAGCTTCTTGGCTTGTTGTTACCATGGTACACTCGGCACGGTCTCCGTATGTCTGATTCTGTGAAGTGATGACCGATACAGTCCATTTTTCGTTTTGTATGAGCATAATCTTCGAGTGGTTCATGGAAAGATATACCGTATCGAAATTGTTCTGCATCAGTTTATAAAGTTGTATGGTCTTTTGAGAAGCTTTCAGATCTGCAACAAGCACAGAATGTCCAATAAGCTTCTTTTTCTTTAATCTCCAAAATCCGGACAAGAAGGCGTCAGAAGTTGAAAATGTACTTACATAAACATCAGCTCTCCCGGTCTGCTCAAGAATCCAACCGAGCAGTCCGAGAGAGTGTAGTCCTGTGCCAAGATAGCACTGGAATGGTTGCTTACTGAGCGGATTTAGAAGACTCGCTATCGGGTTCTTCCTGTTCATCGTTACTGTTCATTTCAATGCCAGCTTCAGACAGCTTTGACAACACTTCTTCGCCAATCACTTCGCCATTTGCGGTGATAACTAGCACTCGATCGTACATCTTCTTTCGCAAATTTTGATAGTCTATCATAGCATTTTCTCCTGCAGTCGGGTCCTCTGAGGTATGCTGCAGTGCTATGAGCTTATCAATATTCTTAGAAATGTACGACCTTGCATTACCGATATTCTTAGCGGCTTTCAAAGGGTCGTTCGTGCTATTGGCTTCCTTGTTTTCAGAATTATCAGAAGGCACTACATATGAGTCGTAGATGTCGAAATCTGCTTTGTATTTATACCAAAGGTCTTTGAGGATCATCAGATATTCAAAGCGATCGCAAACCTTTTCGAGGGCTTTGCAAGTATTGAATGCTTCCTTGATTTTCTTCCACCTGTCAGCATTATGTCCCCAAATATTCTGAATCTCTACTGGTAGATTGTCATGATCGGTACGCTTCCCACCTCTAAGAGGTAGTATTTTTTCATCATCTATCTTCGTAGTGTTGTCTTCCGGTTCTGCTTCTATTGCAGCAGTTATGACAGGTGTGATTTCGTCATCAAGCTCTTTCACGTCGGCCAATGTCATTTTAGCAAGGCGCATCGGTAAGAACTTATTCAGTTCATACTTTATCTTTTCTACAAATCGTTCAGGGCGACGTACGATAGTATTGAACATGGCTTGGTTCTTATTCAGCTGTAACAGCATCATCGCACCTTCTATAATATCCTGATGTTCTGTGTGCTCTTTCTCCTCTAGCCAATGTTTCAGTTTCAGTGTAAATTGATGGTCTATCATAATTAATAAATTAGAAGGATGTATGACACGTGGCCATGCCTTGCGTGTCATCACATCCTTTTTGGTTACAATTTAGTCATGCGATACAGCTGGAGCTGCTGCGACTGCAATTCCGGTAGCTCCTGAAATATTTCCGTCTGCAGTCTCTATCTTACCGGGATAGAAAGGTGCAGGACAAATATCAGTAACTTCAATCTGAATCGTCGTTGCATTAGTATCTGTTGCACTTTGTCCGCTGTCTTGAGACAAAGTCAACATCGGGGTAAAAGCGTCAGAACCAAGCACTCGCGCCTTACCATTTCGCTGTACAGCAAGATATATCATCTCGTCGTTGTTAGCTTCGCAGATATATCCTGTAGCATCTTCTTCCGTTCCGGGTATGAGAACTTTCAATGTATTCTTGAAAGTCTTGGATCCATAAGAACCTTGAGACTCTGATTGTAGTTGACTCTGATCCGGAATCAGACCTACCTGATGCCATTTTTTATCTGCAGCCAATTTGAAGTCACCGGTATAAGTGACGAAGTCGGCTAATTTAGCCGGTTTCTGTGTAATTGTAGGATAGCTCACGATGTCTCGTTTTGAGATACCGTATACTTTACCACGAAGACCGGGCAATGATTTTTTGCCACGACAGAACGGAAGGTCTACATAGATACTTTCCGCATCAGTACATTTATATGCCATGATAATTTATTTTGAATGTTTGACAATAAATGGGCAAGTCGGTCAATTAATCATGAACGACTCGCCCTGAAGAGATTATGAGGGGTTCTTCTCCCAGACTGAAAGCATTTCCTTATCTACCTGTTCGAACTGAGTTCCGAAGAAAGCATTGGCAATCACATCGACATGATAATGACTCTTGAGAGATTTTTCGATGAGATACTTCTCGTCTGCTGTTTTCTGATTGAACAGACAGAATATATTGTTCTTCGGGGTCAGAATCATGAAGTCTTTTGGTACGAAAGACAGCGGTACGAATTCCACGTTAGACGCTCCGTCAAGCGTCTTCTTATCGTATGACAAGTTGTATGGAAGTGCACCATGCGCGGTCTGATAGGCTTCCGTATAGTGATGGTAACCAATATCACTGATAAAGAGCTTCAGTTTCTGTCTACGTAGTTTCTCGTCACTAGCCCAGTAGAAGTCCTTGATAAGGTCTTCTGCATTCTGTTCTGTAATAGAGTCTGTTCCAGTCTGCAAGTTACCTAGTTCTTTCGAGATAAGCACTTCACGACGTTCGTTTGTTCCGGCAATATCATTATCAATGATAGTCTTGAAGCCATTGAACCATTTTGCGGTACTCTTCTTGTCAGACGAGTCATGCTTTGCTGTGAAAGAGTTCATAAGAACATTTTCCCAAATTTTCTTAACGATGTAGCTTGCTACCTCAAGTGTGATAGGCACTTTTTCCAATCCGTCTCCCTTGGTGATGTCACTTCCCCAAATACTTTGATAGATCTCGTTAGGCTTGATAGGTTCAACGCAGTTTCCGAAGAAAGTCTCGAACGTGCGACCTTTGATAGTAACACCATCTTCTCCTAGTTTCGCATCGTCATAGTTTCCCATCTCGAAGTTTCCACCGATTTGTGAAACAACTTCTTTGTAGCGAATTCCTGTTCTGATACTAGTGTGCTTCAGCAGTTCCTGCAACGCGAATATAGGGAGTTGGAGTAACTGAGTGCGATAGCGCACAAAGGTAGTTGCCAACTCTTCCGGTGTGAATGTCACGGTTCCATTTTTCTTGTTACTCATAATTACACGTCTTTAATAAGGTCATACAAATCCTTGGCAGTGACATTGTCTTCACCGTTCAAGTCTTTTTTTTCAACATCTTCAGCAGGACCATTTTCCAGATTCTTAATCTGTTCATCCTTCTGTTTCAAATCGGCTTCTAGTTGAGTCTTCTCATTCTTCAGTTTCTCAATAGAATCTTTAGCTGCTTTCATTGCAGCTGCATTCTCCTCGAGAGTCTTTTTCTGTGAAGTCAACTCATCATCGATTTTCTTCATCTGCTCTTGACTAAGTGCGATGTTTCCGTCAGCTTGTGGTTGAAAGCCGTCGGAGCATGCCAAGAGCGTCATTACGCTTGCAAAAATCTTAATCATGCTGTTGTTTTGGTTATTTGCTTGATTGTTACGGATTAGGCTTTGTAACCCTTGCCAAGTCTTTTGCAAGAAGTTATTAGTTGGATTGCCCTCGCTATCCGTTATTCCTTCAGTAACAGCATGTTGTTGCGGAGTATCGGTAGGCAAAGGCGGTATGCCTGCATCCTTAAATATATTAGAATAGAAATTGGTGTATCTGTTGTTCAATTCTTCGGCAGTCTGTTCGGCAGCTTTGTCCTCTCTAATTTCATCAACAAGTCCAAACTCCTTCGCTTGCTGAGCCGTGAGCCAATTACCTTTTTTCATCTGTTCCAAGCACTCGTCCACGGTCTTTCCTGTTTTCTCTGCATACATGGAAGCTAGTACATCGTCGAAAGTCTTCAACGTTTCTCGCTCTTGTTGCAGTTGTTTAATCATATTATCGAGTTGCTCCTTATTACTTTGCTCATATTTGTCAATCCAAGTCGAGACGTTATGAATAAGGAAGAAGCTGCCTTTGACAATATCAATGCTTTGACAGCCTAGCATCGCTATTGTGGAAATAGAAGCATTCATCCCAAAAGCATGGGCATGTACCTTTCCATGATCTTTGAAAGCCTGATTCATTTCAAGACCATCTTTGACAAAGCCACCTAGTGAACAGAAACCGACATGTACGTCCTTTCCCTTGTTCTTGTTGAGCACATAACGGACATAGTCGGCAGAACAACCGCTCCACCAACTGCCAATAGTTCCTGAAATAACGAGTTGATAATCCATGGCTACCTTTCTTTTTATTACAAAGGTAGCCATGTTGTTATACCTGTAAAAAAACCTTTATACCTCTATATATGGGATAGGTTGAGGGTGTGAATAGTTGATAAGCACTTCATTTAGCTGGTTGTCTTTCACGTCCGCCGGATACGTTTC
Source organism: Prevotella sp. DNF00663 (assembly GCF_001553265.1). Taxonomy (GTDB): domain Bacteria; phylum Bacteroidota; class Bacteroidia; order Bacteroidales; family Bacteroidaceae; genus Prevotella. The sequence goes on from NZ_KQ960581.1 coordinate 10,298, forward strand.
CGTTATTTCCATCGTTGCGAATGGCCTATTTCCAGTACCAAGCAGTAGATATTGACCACCATTTAGACATACGCGCCACGCGTAGTGACCTTGTGTGTTCATATCTGTGCAGGTTAGAAATCTCAGCTGAGCAATATATATATCGCTTTTCTCTTCTGTCTTATGTGTAATAGTAAGTTGTGCAGGGATTTTTATATGAATTTCTTCCCATTCCACATTATCTGGTATCGTCATTCGGTTGATACCAATTCTTTTTGATGATACCAAATTGGTATACTTCGTTCTCGCGACAGCGACTACAAGTTTCATTATTTTCATACTAAGCTAGGAAAAAAAGTTTTTGAACAGTGTTGAACGGCCAAGAATGGCTACGAACAAAAAGAGGCTTGGTGTCCATATGAATTTTATTATTTTTAACAGTTAATCTTTGTCTCTAATTCTTTTGCGCAATCTGAGGTCGACTCCGTTCTTTAAATAATTATTTCGCATGCGTTGATAGCGCATCTTGATGGTATAATCATAGTCGGTGGAGATACCATTGGCTTCACACCACGCTTGTATCCCTTTTAGGATAGAACATCCTGCTTCATGCAGATCGTTCAAATCATTCCACATCTGAATGCGAAAAGTATCCTCTATACATTCAACGACAGCTTCCTTAGCATGTTTACCTAAATAGTTGTATGTAATGACTGGCTTTTGTTTCGAGTCAGGAATTGCTATTGTAACAGTAGATTCGTCACCTATTATTGGTCTGTTCCCATTTGGACGCTTTATTAAAAATCTCCGTATAGTCGCATTTTCCGCACTCATAGGCGGAAACATCACAGGACTGCCATAATGATATTCTAACCACTGTTTTATAAAAGGTTTGACAGAAATATAAGTAACAAACTGGCTCATAGATGTTATAGATTATTTTCTCAGCATGTAAAGTTAGTGAAAAAAAATGATTTTTCCTAGAAGAGTAGGAAAGTTCTATAAAATATGATGTTTTGTAAAGAAAAAACGCTGTTATTATAAGTGTGATAGACTTCTCTATTGTTGCTTCTTTTTCTTTTAGACTCTTTTTCGTCAGAAAAGTTTGTGACCGGATAAAAGTTTGTGTAAAAGGCGTAACGCATTGATAATCAATATATATTATACACGCCTCTTGTATGTCACATTTTTGTGTAGAGAGTCGTTGTTTTGTGACTGCAATTACCAAAAAGTGGTTGTCACAAATTGATTTTGTTTTGTGACCGTTTGTGACTTGATTTTGTGACCATTTTGTGACTTCCTTTTCCCCTTTATTTATTAGCCTTTCAAAGGCTTTAACCAACAAGAAGTTACAAAGTCACAAAGTTTTAGTACAAAATAAGAAAGAGGGAGTGGGGGAAGCTAAGGGGCGTATTGTTCCTAACATGTCGTTTGTAAAAAAAAGTGATAACGTGTATAAAAAGAGACGGAGCAGCCGAAATCCGACTACTCCGCCTACAGAAACGAATTAAAGATATGATTAAAATGGCCTGTCGTCCTCTTTAGATCTGAGATAAATCATGTCCTTTGTCTTCTTGATGCCCAACGCCACTTCAATTTTTTGTTGAATGCGTCCATTCGCGTCCTGAAGGTCTCTAGGATTCAGCTCGTCAATCCATGGGCATAGCTCTGCGAAAGCTTTCAGCTGGCGAGTAAATCGCTGTGTGGTGAGTTTCGGCAGTTGTGCTGCAATCTTGAACTCCTGTATAACGTTATCTTTCTGTAGCATAGTGTCTAGGTTACCGCTTTCAGGTGAGAAATAACCGTATGCCCAATCCTCGAAAGCAGCTCCCATCACGGCTTTCAGTTTGCGTTTTGCAATGTTGTTCATCGGCGGCATGAGTTTGACCGATTCGTCTATGAGAGATAGATAGAACTTACAGCATTGCAGCCAAAAGTTAATGTCCGCATTCCATTCTTCTTCTGTATAGAATGCGTCATATAGTGTTTTACCAAAATCGTCTCGTATACTGCGCGTCTCTAAATAATCATTCTCTTCAGTTCGTTGATGATAATAGTCAGAAAAGACCATATATATCAGTCGAGCCTCGCTGGATGGGTCGAAATCTGAAGGTACGTAGTTAGTTGTAAATGCTATTTTCGGGCTACTTTCAAATGGAATGGTGAAAGAGTGATTATTCTTGGGATTCACGGTCATATCAGAAGTGATATTGTCATAGAATAGATCTGTTTTCAGATATTGGTCACAGTCATCTATGAGCATCAGATCCGTATGCGGTGTTACCTGATCGAAGACGTGAGGGTTATCCATCAGCTTTGGGTTACGCCCTGACAGCTTCACGGTCTTCATCAGTAGAGAGAGAACTTTGAAGAAAAAACTCTTGCCACTACGGCCATTACATTCATTCTCTTCACCTATCTTATTGTCCATAGCCATTGGCGCCCATGCTCGCGCTGCGTCTTTGTAGTGATGAAGCATATATCCAAAGGTGAATATTTTATTAAGAAGACTTTGTTTCTGTTCTGCAATCTCATCGGTGGTCAGTCCTTTACCAGCGATGTCGAAGATATGTGCTTCTTGATATGTTTTAGCTGCTTCACGATCGTCACCGAAATTATACTCCATCTCCTTTCTCCAATATAGGCGACTAGTATTGATGAGATAACCAAAAAAGTGGCTTTTCACATTTTTGATGACAATATCGAACGTTGGCCGACCATTCTCGTCAACACTGCGTATGATTTCAAACATATCATCCATCTTCTTGTACTGGTGCCCGATAACATTCTCTTCCCATACGTAGTTGTGCATATCATCCGCTCCGGGCTCATATTCCTTATACCCGTCGCGAGTCACCTCGACGGTTTTGTTTGGGAAAAAGAAAAGTTGACTATTCTTTGTATAGGAAGTGAAGTCAAGTGTAATGCTGAAGAGAGATTCCAAGGATGGTCCGGTTAACTTCGGGCTGTTGAGAATCAAGTTTCTAACTCCACGTTTTTGATGGAAGTTTCTTGCCCACAATGTCACGAAGTCACGCATTTCTCGTACCGAAGTGCGCTTCACGATATTACCATTTATATGTACGAGCTGAATGAGATCTGTCGTGTCATCACGTAGTGCGTTGAAGCCGTTCAGATGTAGGAAGTTGTATAAGCATTCCGTATCAATTTCATACTTCGTTTTTCCGTTTTTATCCATCTGCTCTGTCCAAAAACGTGCAGGGATGGCCAACTCCATAAGGTTCCTGAAATCAGCTTTCTGACTTCTAAGTTCCATCCAGTCGCGGAGGTCTTTACGCGAGTTCCCTCGTTTGTCGTGATAGTTTTCAAGCCAGTCCGGCAGCCAAATTGTATGAATGTCAATAAAGCGTAAGGCCAGTTCTTTTCCTTTTCTGCGCCCTGTTTCGTCGATGTCCGGGATATTGTATAGAACTTCGACATATTTCATGATCTCTCGGTACTCTTCGACGCTTAATTTATATGTCTCAGAATTGAACCACAGCGGATGATAGCCCATGGAGTGGCAGCATAAGCTGTCTCTCTCTCCAGAACAGATAAAAGCTTCTTTGAGCTTCTTTTCTTTGTAAGGCTTATCGTCATCATGTGTTCGTTGCCATTCTTGCTCTTCTTTACGATTCATTTCGTGATAAGCGGCTTTCAGTTCTGAGAGACCGTTCACGTAATGTTGTGGTTTTTTCCCTGCAGGTGTATAGCTAAAGCGAAATCCTTTATCACAATTCAGAGGCTCGTATATCTTATAGAATTTTTCTTCTGGTTCATCGCCTTGAGCTGGCCGTATCATGCATTCACGCAAGAAGATGGGGTAATGCTCGTTTGAGTATTTGATTTTCACCTTTCTATCTTTGACTGTTGATATCCACTTCACAGAATACCAGTGCAGCGCTTCTACATCTGCTTGCGTCACTTTTGGTCCTAAGATGGCCAGCTCTTCAGCTGTCATTTTTTCATTTAACTCAAAGTTTCGGGAGCCATCTTGTTCTTCTTGATTAGCTTCCCGTTCTTTGAATGTTGGCTTGTTGATTGTATATGATAGCTCATCCTTAACGCCATACTGGCTAGCTAGTTGCAATAGAGCTTCGTTATATCGAGACCTGTCTATACCATTCTCGCGCATGTAAATCGAGATGGCATTTTCTCCACGCCCTTCGCCACCGAAGTCTGTTACTTGCCATATTTTTCCATACCTTTCAGAATTGTATTCCCTCAAACAGGCAGAAGGTGTACGTTCGTTTCTGATTGCGAAATGCTTGTTTTTCGTATCGACACAGACTCTTGCCTGCGGATATATATTAAGAATAATATCCAGTCCACCGTTGGTTGCCTCGAAAACGTCTTCAGCCTTAATCATATCGTTCTTACTTAATTATTGCAAAGCTAACCTAGCTTTTGTTAGTCTCAAAATACATCTTAGAATCGGAGCAAATATCCAACTCATTACATCTTTCGCTCAGCATTGCCTCTTGAATAGAGGGAGTTCCGGTCTTGTCACAAATTACGCATTTAACGGTTTCACCTCCTACTATAAAGCGGTATGCGTGTCCAAAGGCATTCCAAAGAAACACATGTTCTCCACTTTGACCAAGGAAAGAACCGTTATTATACTGTATAAGTCTGAAATTCGCTGGGAGTTTTCCTTTTTCTTTCCAAAGAGTTATTGTCTTTTCAAAAGCCTCGATGGTTACTTTCTTTGCAGGGGCTTGTTTTTGAGTGTTCAACATATCTATTAAGTATTGTGCAGTATCGTCCGTTGATCTGATTGCGTCCGTACCTACAGGTTTTACAGTATTCGTTCATTTTATAAAACGGCAGGTGTCCCTAATGTTTTACTAGATCCAGCCCGTGAATCATTCCTGCCGGGCATCATATAATTATGGCTAAAGTCTAATAGTTGTATAATCGCATGATGCGTATAATCTCACGGCAATTCTTTACCTTTAATTTCTGTTTGACTCGTAAAAGTTGCGTCTTGATCGTAGATGGGCTCTTATGCAATAGATGTGAGATTTTATCAAAGGTCATACCATCAAGGTATAGACTTACTACTACTCGTTCAGCAGGAGAGATGTTGACGACTCCTTTTGGACGGCAAATAATATTCTCGTGTTTGCAATATCCACCTCGCAGAGGGCATCTTACTTCTTCGAAGTGCAACATGTCGTGTTCTATATCTTGTGTAAGCAAATCGTGTTCACCAAAATTGCAGCGTACAAAACGTTCTACCATTTTATGTTGATGAACACTAATTTCTGCGATACTACTATTTTTAGCAGGATATATAGTGAAAAGCCTAGCATAGCATTGCGGAAATCTATGTTTGATGATTTCAAGAAGAGGGCTGATAACTTCTTTCGAAAAGCGAGTTAGTTTTTTCTCTTCTTGATTGATTGTTTTGTAATATACAGTCCCGTCAGGGCTTGTACGAAACTCTATTGTTTCCATGAATTTGATATTATTACTTGAACCAGCGTAATTTCTTCCAGTATAGTGAGATGTGCGTGCGGACGGTCAGCAAGCTTAGCACGTATGGTATTAATGTTCATCCCATACGTGTTAGTCAGATACTGCAGGAACTTGCTTTTGTCGCGTTTTCTTAAATTCCGGTAGTAATCCCGTGGGTCTACATTTTTCTTTTTTCCGTTCATAATCTCGTTTAAGTTGAATTTTATCGCTAAATTTAACGCAAAGATAAAAACAAAATATTAATTATCCAACAATACTAGGATAATATTTCCTAGATAATTATGAATTTAACAAACGCTATGCGGTATGAACATGATGCAATTGACTATCAAACTCTTTTGAGGGTCGTGAAATCTAAAGGGTTGACAGATAGGCAATTTTGCAAGCTTTTGTGGGGGAATGAAACTCACTTAACGCTTAAATATTTTATAAAAAGACCAGATATACGAGTGAGTAAATTAATAAAAATGGCGGAAATTCTTGATTGTAATATAGGAGATTTCTTCCAATACTCGGACGGAGGGGCGTCTGCAGCAATGCTAGATAGTAATGAGAAACTGCTCGAAAAATATCCTTTGGAAGTCTTGAAAACGGAAAATTCTGCATTGAAAATGATTATTCAGGAGAAAGATGCCCGAATTTTTGACTTAAAAAAGATTAATGAGCAAATTGGAAAAAGTCTAGAGGTGCTTTTGCAACTCGGACAAAATTCGGACATACAGAAATAGATGTCCGTATCTTACTGGTAATAATAGGTTTAATAATGGCTTCCGACCTTGCTAGGAAAAAATCTTGCCTCCGCAACTAAATACGCTCGAAAGTCCTATATATAGTGGCTTTCGAGCGTTTCGAGTATTAATGACTCGGACACTTTTTGGAACAGAGTTACAAACTAGCATTGGTTGCGAAGCGAACAATGTAAAAAAATGTCTTTATCAGACAAAAAACTCACATCGCATAAGGATATAATAGAGTTCACACTTCCTCGTCTTCATCGAGGGAAGCAATGGTATGTCGATTTCTTTGCATATGACCCGATATCGGGTGGGCTTAAACGCAAGAAGTATATGCTCGATCGTTATAAGACTACGAAAGAACGTGAGACTATGGCTTCCATTCTTATTCACAATATCTATCAAAAGCTGATAGCCGGCTGGAATCCTTTCACTCATGCGAAGAAGACACGACATTATACGGAGTTCTCTATTGTCGTACAGCGTTATGCAGACTATATCACAGTTGCAGAACAGAAAGGCATCTTGAAGCACAAAACGGCTATCGATTACAAAAGTCGACTCAAACAACTACAGCTGTATCTACTTGAGACTAATGTGAATATCAAATATGTCTACCAATTTGACCGTACGTTTGCGGTCGATTTTCTTGATTATCTTATTTTTGACAAAGACGTCAATTCTAAAACCCGGAATAATTATAGGACTTGGCTGTCAACTCTTGGTACATGGTTGAAAGAACGTCAATATATCGAAGCAAACCCTATCGAGGATATTCACATGATGAAGGAGACCGACAAGTTCCGCGACCCGCTCCCAGCGGATGCTCTTAAGCGTCTGCATGATTACACTTATAAATATATGCCCTCATTCTATCTTGCTTGTATGATGGAGTATTACACTTTTATACGTCCTGACGAGCTCCGATATATCAAGATAGGTGACATCAGCATAACCGAGCAAACAGTCTATGTATCATCAGAAATCAGTAAGAATCGCAAGGGGCAAACGATAGCTCTCAATGATTCTCTGTTAAAGTTGATGATAGAGCTTCGTATCTTCGAGCATCCATCAAGCGACTATCTTTTCGGAAAGGATATTATTCCCGGGCCGAAACAAATATATGTCAATCGATTCCGGCAGGAATGGGGGAAGGTACGTCGAGCACTGCACTTCCCGGACTCCTATCAATTCTATTCTTTAAAGGATTCTGGAATCAGAGATTTAGCCAATGCAGAGGGTATTGTAGTCGCTAGGGATCAAGCTCGACATTCTGATGTCGCTGTTACGAATCGTTATCTGAAGCAAACTGATACGGTACATGAACAGACGAAACATTATAAGGGCAACCTGTAATCACTACACGCTGCCCTCACTAGAAACATCATATAAAAACCTAATTCATTTGGTAGAAGTATCCGGTTTTCAGTCGCTCGATAGAACCGTTTTTAATATCCAGCTCCACCTTTTGACATATATATCGTTTGTTCCTGAAGACATATATTTTAGATGGATCTGGAATATCGTCAGTTATAAATTTGATAGTCATCAAATCATTTTTATCTATTGACATCTTCTCCATGAAGAATTTACCAATTCCTGATTCTTTGTCTATCAAAGAGAATGACCCATGGTCAGCCTCTGTTCCTGACGCTGTGAACTCAGGAAACATGTTTTGGTCGGTATATGCGAATGGGAAACGGTAGGCCTTGCTATCTTCATCAGCAGTGTCCTTAATCGCTACAGCCCTTTTCATATACGTGTTATAAGCTTTTTTGCTAAGGAACATCACCGGCATAATGGCTTCTGTGTCTTCTTCCGCCTTGATACTACTTCCGTCCATGGCATCTTGGACAGAAACGAAAATTTCACCACTTTCATCCGCAGAATTACTATTCTTATTTGTACTATCAACAGAGATGGATGGGACGCATAGCTCTATATCTCTTGGAATATCACTTCCAAACTCACGTATCTTATCATCATCGGGGAACAACTTAATAGAAGCCATAGCCACTGGAGAAATTTTCAAGTCAATAAAGTTATCACTCTCAGCATCTCTTATTAGTGGACTGAAAAAACCTACTTGTGTAAATTTCTCAACAAGTGTAGCGCTTTCAGGACTATGTTCCAACATCGCGTAAATGTATGTTTTTCCATTTGCTTTGAAGAGAGTTGTACGTCTTTCCTTAGTCGACATAGCCTTTCCGGCTGTTTCAGCAGCTGCAGGGGTATCATATTCTTTCATCGTGAATGCTTTTTGAATATCTGCAGACACGACCTCTCTCCAATCTCGCTTACTAGAAGTTGCGAAACTGTATTGTATGTTTGAAGTTGCAAGATTGCTTAATCCGTCTTTGTCATATTCGCAATTAAAATCGTCGTCACATTCGTATTCTACATACCCTTCCGATAACATTTCACTGCCCGAAACAAGTTGTACCGTTTTGTTCGGTTCGTTAAAAATCAACGTCGCGTTTAGCAGTTTTCTCACTTCATCAAGGAAGGTATAGACGCTCCAATGAGGTAATGAGCCAGCAATATCAAGTCCTAATCTACATGATGCGATAAGCAACATGTTCCATGGTTCTTTATTGAAATCATTCCTAATAAGCGTGAAGCCTTCTGCTGCCAAAGCTTTTTCCACGACAAACAAAAGGAATGGTTGTGCTGCTGTAGATTCTATTCCTTGACTTCTATTGTCTTTAACAAAAGGCACATTATGAAATCTTTCATGAGTCTCATCATAGATTGGACAGTAGGCATATATGCCGGGTTCTCCGATAAGACTGCTCTTACTTAAATCCGTTTTGATAAAATCATGTATATAGGTAGCATTGGGGTTGTTTCCGAAATGTCCTTGTATTCCTTTTTTCCTTTTGACCCCATAATCAATCGCGTCGATATAATGAGATGCGAAACGTGAATTATACTTGATACGGCTTTTCCCACCAACTATCTGTAGCTTTACCTGTCCGCTGGCAATGCCTATGACGGTTCCTTTTCCACAAATAATCAGCCGATTGTCTATGTAGAGTTTGCAATCTGAGAAGTCCGGGATTCTTTTTCTAGTCTCTTGCCTGTCAACATTGCCGAATATCGCTCTGTTAGACATAATTGCCATTGGGAAAGCTATAGTATATGTATAGCTCCCGGAGTCTTCTACATACGGATTTGAATACGTCACCTTGATATTTGAAGACGTATCCGGATAAGCCGTGTTTCCGTTTAGTAAGCAATGTATCATCTGTTCTTATTCATTTTGTCAAACAAATCCAATTGATGCTTCACTCCGTTCGGTCCGTCGATGCTTGCGAAAGCGTGAATTCCTTGAGACAACTGTATATTCAGTTGAGCCAACACATCGTTGAGTGCGCCGATGACCGTATTAAGTTCCGCATTGTCTGTTTGTACGTTGACAACCGGAGCAGATACGACTGTAGAACCGGCACCGACGGCACGTCCCACATCGGACGCTGTTAGGCTTCCAACGGTATTGTTCCGTTGTGCCTGATCAATGAGCTGTAGGGCAGGGTATATGCTTGAGTTGGCAACTGCATGATGGTTAGCTACGAATTCACCCTCATGTACAATCCCGGCACGACGTCTGTAGTTGTTTCCCCCTGTGAATCCACCTTGATAATAACCGGCTTCTTCAACTTGGTGTTGTTTCTTGATAGTTGCAATTTGTAAAAGACCTGCAGCAGTGGCCACGCCTGCAGCAATAGGAGCCAGTGTAGGACCCATAATAGGAATCTTTGCTGTTGACGAATACGCGTTGATGGCAGCTAAAGCTGTCGAAGCTACTGCCTGCGCCAGCTCAATCTTCATAGCTTTCTTGTTAGCTTTCTGCTTTGCCTTTGCCAACTCCTTATCACGTTTTTTCTCTATCTTTTCTCGCTTAGCCGAGTTGTTATGAGCTGCAGCTATTTGCTGTTCGTACTTCTTGTTAATCTGTTCAGTCTCCAAATCAGCGCAAGCCTGTGAGTAAGCTGCTCCGGCCTGCATCAAGGAATTGAGTTGTCCATACGCCCACTGTGCCTTATCCGTCAATTTTTCAAGATATTGAGCGTCATTCAGCGCTTTCGCTGCATTCGCTTGAGCGTGTGTAATAACCCCTTCCTTATCCATAATAGCGATTTGTTCATTGACATTCTTCCAGTTTTTGATGTCATTCCCAAAAAGCGCATCACCGAATGAGCTATCACCGCCCTTTGATGCGTCACCGGCCTTGGCGCGAGCTTGGTTGAGAACAGTGTTGACATCTTCATTGAATTTACGATCGGCAGAACCGGCCCCATGGTTCTCTGCGTCGATGGCTGCCTGCTTGGCTGCGTAGTTCCGTTTGATATTGAGTAACATTTCTTGATACTCTTTTTCCGAAACAAGTCCTTTTGTATGTAATATCTCCAATCCTTTGAGTGCGATTTCTTCCTGCATCTTTACATCTCCACGTCCCCATTGTTCCCTATATTGCGACAGCATCTCTGTATAATTTCTCTGCATAGACAGTTGATGTTCTTGCTCGGTTCGTTCCATCTGTTCTTTCAAGTCGAACCATTCTTCGGTACCTGCCTGCATCATCGCCATTCTATCGGCCATGGCCGACATGTCGTTTTCAAAGAGAGCTTCATTCAACGCATCCTCATTCATGTAGATGTCTGAGTTTTCATCATAGAACATCGCTTCTATTTTTGCAGCTTGCGCAATCCGCGCTTGCTCAATCTCTTTTTCGTTGAGTTTATGATGCGCTTCCATGGCCTGTCGCCTGATATTCATTTCATCGTCTACAAGTTGCTGAGCTTCTGTAGACTCTTCTCCCCATATCGCTTTACGTCTTGCAAGACTTGCTAATTGCTCTTCTTCTATCTTATGAAGATAGTCTCGATGAGTAATGAGACCTTGTGCATATTGAGTAGAGAGATCGGCAAGATGTATACTCAATTCTGCTTTCTCTTTCTTATCATCCTCTTTCTTAGCTTTCAGCGCAGCTGCTTCCCTCTTTTTGCTTGCTCTTTCTGCAGCTGCAGTTTTTTTCCCATCATAATTATTATTACCATTACCACCTCCCCCTGTATCTAGATCTTTAAGAGTTTTTTCAAATTTTGCACGATTTTCTAATAATTCTTTGTTGGTCTTTGCATATTCCTTGTTAAGTGCTTTTTCTGCTGCGTTAAGGTCTTGCAATTCGTTATTTCGTCTGATATTAGCTGCTTGCAGTGGATTCAGGGCATAGCCGTCAAGAGAGGTCTTTTCATACCATCCACTAAGATTTCCACGGAACAGAAGAGAACCAACGGCATTCTTACTACGTTCTATTTTATCGAAAACATCATTGATGTCGGTGTGGAACATGTCATACCACTTTGAGTAATCCTCATTCCGTGTTTCTTTCTTTCTGTTTTGTACGTCTTCTATTTGTGCAGCAAGCTGTTTAGCCTTAGCGTTGAGAATTAGCGAGTGAGAATAAGCGTCTACAGCCTCTTTGGCTTTTGCAGTCCCGATGTTTTCTGCATTCAGGAAACCAAGATATTCCGGGCTGAGTTTATTCAAGTCCTCTATTGCCTTTTTGCGTACAGCGTCGGAGTAAGCTTTGTCGGTGGCAGCTTTGTATAGGGCTTGAAGATTTTTGCGCTCAACATCCGCATCTTTAGCCGCTTCTTCGTTAGCTTCTTGAAGCCTAAGTTTTGCTTGATTCACTTTCACGATGCCGTCTCTCCAATCTCTATATGCGGCTACCAGTCCGACAACAGCTACAGCTACGGTCATGTAGGGATGTTTCATCATAACGACATAGAGCGTTTTCAGCCCTTTGACTACCTTGTCATTCCAAACTACTGTGAGTTTGGCTGCAGCAACAGAACCATTGACAGCAATTGTATATAATGCTATAGCTGTAGTCAAAGTGATAATAGTAGTTTTATATTTGAACGTGAAAGTTGTAAGCTTCAGTAAGAGTTTCACCATCGTCCCTGCAGTCGATACAGTGTATCTTGCAACAGGCAATAGCTTCTCACCCAACTCAATACTAAGGTCTTTGAATTTCTTTCTTTGTATATCTAAGTAAGCTTCTTCTGATGACATCTGTGTGTTGAATTCCTTGATAACACTCGTTCCTTCTGCATAAGCTTTGTTTGCCAAATTCTGTGCAGTTTTCACATCCTCTAGTTTATCAGCCATCACAGAAAGTACACCGGTAGCCCTAGCCCCATCCATCTTCATTGCTTCGAACATAGGAGCCAGTTTGTCAAATCCACCCTTATTCTTCATCGCACCGAAGAATTTCAGTAATGCCTCGTTGGCATCCGTTTTCAGTAATGTCGTGAAATCCTTGACACTTTCTCCTGCCAGTTTCGCGAATTTGGCAGGGTCTTGAAACATCTTAGTGATAAGTCCTTGCATAGCCGTTGCTGCCGTCTCGTCTTGCTGCATATTCTGATCAAGAACAGAAGCAAATCCCATAATCTGTTGCTGTGTCAACCCTGCTTGTTTGCCAACACCTGCCACTCTTGCTGTGAAGTCTACGAGATAGCCTCCTGCTGCAGATGAGTTCTGTGCCAATTCGTTCACTGCAGAACCGGAAGCAAGCATAGCGCCACGCAATCCTTTCTTCTTATCCTCACCGAACATCATTGCAAGCTTGCCAATATCTCTTACAGCATTCTCACCGAGGTCATCGCCCAACGCGACGTTGATTTTGTCTGCACCGTCGACAAACTCTTCAACCATTTCCGTTGTGGTAATACCAAGTCGACCAGCATCCCCGGCTAGTTGATTCAGTTTTTCGCGAGGTGTACGTGTGTCCATCTTCTTAAAGACCTCGTTCATCTCTTTCACTTCGTCTTTTGTCTGTCCGGTATATTTCTGAACATTGACCATCTCCTGATCCATCAATGCGTATTCGGACACACACTTTCGAATAGTCATAGACAATCCGGTGATAGATGCTATTACTGAGATGGTGAGACTCTGCATTCGATTGAAGCCATCTGCCATGCTACCCACCCATGACTTTTGTGCAGCACCCTCGCTTCTTACCATTTCAAGCTCAGTACGCAACCGCTTGGCCTGCAGTTGCATGGCTTTGAATCCGTTAGTTCCCCTGTCCATTCCATCCATCTCCTTATTTACCATCTTAAGCGAATATTGCAAGTCACGGACGGACGATGTTGATAGATTACGCATCGTACGTTCTATCAACTGGGTGTTGTCGCGGACAGTATTACATTCTTGCCCTGCAGCTTTCAACTCCGCGTTGTATTGATCTGTAATGGTATTAACGAGACGTTGTTTCTCTGCTATTTCCGCTAGACGTGCTTTGATTTTGAGCAGATCTTCGTTCTGTTCTGCGTATGCGGTAGAGTTGGGATTCATTCCGGACATGCGCGTCTCGATTGTAGATTGAGCTGAGCGCAGATCGTTGACTGATGCTCCGTTTATATTTTTGACAACGTTAGCAGCTATTTCCGCTTCGTTAGCCATTTTTCGTAGCTCTGCATTACTCTCTCCGACTGCGTCCTTAAATTCATCAACACGGTCTTTGCATTGCTCCAACAAGCTGTTGAGTCGCTTGTAGTCCTCAGGATCTGTTGTTTTGTTCATCTCGCGTCGAAGCGCCCTCATAGCTTTCTTAACGTCCTCAATAGACGATTCTGAAAGGTTATTGAGGGTCTCGACGGTCTTGCGTACATTAGTATCGTATGCCTTCAGTTCCGCTTTAGCTTGCTTCAAGTCTTTAGACAAGCCTTTAACGAAATTACTATCCGCCCCTGCAGCAATAGCTTTGTCTCGCGCTGCTGTAAGGTCGGAAACTTTCTTTTTCAGGCGCTCAATAGTATCATACGCCTCTTGTCCGTTGAGTTTGACAATAGTAACAAACTCCTGTGTGTTATTGTTCATAGCTACTCAACCTTTATATAATGATTGTACTGCAAATGTGAATTTGGATTGAAATTAATGATTTTCACCTTATAGCCTTTCGTTCCCCATTTCCACCACAGAAACCTATGTCTATACTCTCTGAAGACAAGAGTCTGTAGGCTGTCAATAATGCGATATTGTAAGATCGTGTCACGCAAGGATAGATGAAAAGTTGTCCAATGATCCTGATATTTGAATATCAGGCTGTCATGCTGTGCTTGTAGTCTGACGGTATCATGTATAGCCCTAAGCATCGACATTTCAGACTCTATTTGTCTAGCTTTTAGCTTTACATCTTTTAGTAAATCCTTATCAGCAATTTCTTTACGATAGGTTGTTCTACTAAAAGTAGTTACAGCCTGTTCTGTTGTAGTGACAGTGTCTCGTATAGTATCATATATGATAGAGGGAGCAATACGAGCATGTGCCAACTCTACTTTCAAATGTTCTAATTCTTTGTGAGTTGACTTCCGACTCTTTTCACCAGTCCACAGCGAATATACTAGTAGACCGGTGATGAGAATCGAAATGAAAAAGAGTTTTCTATATATCATAGTAAATACCAGCCTCTTGTTATATCTGATAATGAGGGAATGCCACCATTTTCCATTTGCGCCATAGCTGCAACAATCTTGACCATCATGGATGCTTCGAATTCAACCTGTTCATCGGCTCCAATCCCTGATTCTTTTGCCACAAATCGAATATATGCCTCGGTATCATTTTCAGCTGTTGGCGCCCATCGATGTATAATCTGGCGGATGGTTCGTAATCTATACTTATTATAATAAGTTCTTAGAATCACGAACATAGCTCTGAATCCCCATGGCATCGACTGGAACTGCTTGAAAGCATGGTCGGCTGAGGGCTGAATTTCGCCTTGGTACCGAGTTTTACTAAGGCGTATGTTTCCGGGATTACAATTTCGATAACCTCTACTTACCATCTTTTGACTCCTTTCCAGTAATAGTCTCATCGATATAGTTTTTCACTTCGCCCCATTTGGTTCTAATATAAATAGAAAAACCAAATACGCTGCCTGCGTAAACGAGTGTTTGCGCGACATAACCTAGTACCGAATCATTGATGTGATAGTGATTAAGGAAAAAGCAGAGAAATGCCAGCAAGACACCGCTTGTAAGCATGAGTATAGCCGAGCCATACTGAATCCATTCTTTTGTATTATTCTTCATTGCCTTTGCAGTTTGATTGTGTAGCAAAGGTAGATCGTGAATGGCTCTTATAAAAATACTATATGGGCAAAAAAATAGCACAATACATCACGTACCATGCTATTTCCTGTAATAATAACTATGTAACGACTCGTAGAGTATTATGCGTCTACAATCTTTTCGGGTTCTTCTTCTTCCTTAACCTCTGCTGTTGAATCTTCTACTGGATGTTCTGTAGCGGGTTTGAACTCTGCCGGTTCCAGTTCTGACTCCGGCTTCTTCGGTTTCTCAAAGCTAAACGTCTCTACCAGTTTCGCTCCGGTCTCGATATGCTGGATGATAGCTTTGAGGTCGTTACTTGTTGTCTCTACAGCATCTACCGCCATCCCCTGTACCTGTATTGCACCGCCATCGGTGTATAACAGTGTTCCGACTCTGTGTGCAATCACGTCTTTGCTTACTAGTTCACAGACAATGTCTGTGAGGTCTAGTATCTTCACATGAGCGACATCCGTATCATCGAGCGTACATGTGATTTGATGATAATACTTGTTATAGAAGATGCCGATTGTTTTTTCCGACTTTGAACGGATAATATTCACTTTCATATTGTTGTTATTTAATTAAGTTGATAATTGCTTCGTTTACAAATGCCTTGAAGTATTCTGCAGCATACTTGCGCAAAGTCTCAATCTCTACGTCAGAGAGTTCTACTTCTTCTGCCTTATAGAGCTTCCGTGCAAATTCCAGTTCGCCTATGTCTTGCGTCTTATTATAGATGTAGTTAGCGAACTGTTGTAATGCAGACAATTCTCCTGCAGTATGTTGGGTCATGTCTAAATCCTTGATAGTTCCATCAATCTGTGTGACGTGAATCTTTCTAAAGTCTATTTTCTTCATGAATCTAATTATTATGTTTGTCTTGCGAATCTCATGTTCCACTTGTGATTTCTAGCGTCATACACCAAGAACGTGAGGTCCCACGGGTCTACGTCCATCGTTGTTGACCTATCTCTATAGCTAAACCGGTCGATGCCCGAAGTCTTGATACTTATCTCTTCTGATGTTGAAAATATCATATAGAATTGTCCATCCTCGCACCCACTAGGTAGGGTATAGGTACTATCACCAGCTTCGTTTAAGTCTACAATAACATTGTCCATCTTCGACAGTGTCATAGAACCTCTCGACCGCTTTGAGTATAGACGAAATCCTGATATATTGCCATTTTGAATATATAAAGCATGACTTCCCTCTATCGACGGGTCTAAGTCATATACCGGCGCGTTACTGATTGCTGAAATGTAAGCACCAATGGCTCCCCCTCTATCATTCTTGACATCAAGACATAACGGAATGTCCGGGAAACCGGATGTGGCGGGCAGTGTTCCAAGCCCAAACCTCGCTTTAATATCTTTAGAATCAAACATAATGATGTTATTAGTCAATCTCATAGTCATTGCGAGTTCGGGATGATTTGGCATCGCCCCCTCTGAAGAGTATATCTCTTTGAAAGTTCCGATAGCTCCTTCAATCTTTTTCACTGTGAGATTATCGACATCGATGTACGGAGCTTGCAGAATCGGGTTACCATTTACCCCGAGTTTGAAAACAGCTATCGGTGTACCGTTTGCCGATTTCACTCTGAACTTATCCGCTATAATTGATACCGCTTCCTCGTCAATATTGATGCCGATATTTTTGAGTCCGAGCTTGATATTATCAGCTTTCAGATTCAGAGCTGCGAATTGCTCATCAACATCCGGGTCATGCCATGAGGTTGCCGTGTTGCCCTCTTCCAATTGCACTTCTGATATATACAGTGTTCCGTTCCGGCGCAGCCATAAATAGACTCGCAGCCATCCCGACTTCGGTGCTGTGAATGTCTCTTTGATATATTGCCACTTCCCGACAATATCATTGTCGCACAAATAGTTTTTTCCGAACCATACTGCATTCTTGCGCTTATCTACGGCATCACTGATATACAGTTCGAGGCATGTGTTAGCCGGATCGCTAGAGTTCACCCACGCACTTACTGTGTACTCTTTATCTTTTTCGACGTATGTAATGAAGAATACACCTCCGTATTGAGGAGTCGTTTGATTCTGCATTTCTACTTTGACAAAAGCATGCCCATTATGTGCTGCATCGGATGTTCCACTATAGCGCCGTACAGATGCGTTGGCAGACTGTCTCTGCTCTACAACTTGTTGCGTACAACTTTCTGTCAACTTCACGGAGTCCCATCTTAGCGATGCACCTTTGAGAAGATTAGTACCGCCCACGGTCTTCTTGATAGCTAAATCAATCTGCCCGTCAAGCGCTGTAATCTTAGTTTCAGTCTTGCTCTTATAGCCATTGAAATCTTCTCTAACGCTTTTCACAATTCCACCTAGTTCGTCCTGTTTACTTATCCATTCTGCCATGACGGTATGAAAGTTCACAGCGAACGGAATCTTTGCAGAGAACATTCGTCCTTCCAGTGTCGCCTTGATACCGACATATCCGCGCCCGGCACTACGCTTTGTGGTTGTATCTGTTAAAATTTTAGTCAAAGTAACGATATTACCAACTACTTTCGCAGCGCAATTCTCACAGTTCGCATTGTCAATCTCGACACTAGAAGGGAGTCTGTCCATACTGCCTTGATGAATCATGACCGTTATCGGACTGGCCGCTAGCGCCGAGCTTGTTACGAATCCGTCGTTGGCTGTATCGAAGACCAATTGCTCCGGATTGACTATCACCTGATAAGCATCATCACCATCATGCACCTCTGCCACCGTGATTCTGCCTCTACCTATAACCTTTGTCATAAGTTTTCAATTTGATGATTATTGCGAAACCTCGCAGAAAAATGTTGCCTTTTGGTCAATCTCATTTGCTGCGACAGTGATAGGATTCCCTGTCTTGACGTTGCTCGCTGTTCCTGCCCAGTTCGCCTTGTTACCGTTCTTATCGTACTTGAACCACGTACACGTGAACTTCCGGGAACTCTGCGGAGTAGTCTCATCCTCAATCTTCGTTGCACCGCGATACACACGTGCCATGAGCTGCGTGTTTCCCTGCCCATTGACTATCTTGTCACCGGTCGTGCTTACCACCTCGACGGTGTAAGGGTCAGTCTTATCTTCAAGCGTCTCGATAGCTTCCGCCCTGTCGCTACCATCCGTGACAACGACACGGTAGGATTGAAAGTTCAGCACATCATTGACACCTACTGTCAACGTACTGGTACCGTTAACTGTCGAGATACCTGTAGTCACTGCCTGCCATGTTCCGCCACCTGTAGCAACGAACTTCTCCCATTTAAAGTTCAATCCATCAGTATCGTGTGTGCCCCCTCGATAGACATTCGCAACGAGCTGCAGAGACGTCAACGCATTTCCCTCGTCGAAGATACGCCCCTTTGGAGCAGTGATAACAGCTTGGAACAATGCTCCGGCACTGGATGAACGGACAATAGCATCTTCATGCTCCAGTGTTGTATCCTGCCCGGTATCACTATCATGATAGGTTGCCTTACAAACAATTTTCAGACTGCCGGCTGTGAGGTTCTGCTTGATAGTGAGTGTGCCACCTGCCGATATGGCTGCGACTGAATATGCTCCGCTCGTCTGCCCGGCATTGACGGTCACACCACCAACGATGTAGCTAAGCGCCGTGAGCTTTTCCACTTGATTGCTGCTATTGCCGGTCACGTACACTTTCGGACTAACCACGCATGGAGCAGAAGTGAAATTCGGAGTATGTATCTTCGTGTCGGGATTGTATATCTGTACACGCTCCGATATGTCGAATCGCATCTGTACCTGTTTCGCGTCATTCAGATCTACTATTGTTATCTGACCTCTTGCCTTTACTGTTGACATAATTTTGTTGTTTTATTGATTTATAAAAATGTTTTCTGTTGATTATTCAATGTTAACGATGCAGTCTATCTGCGCCCTTTTGTCGATTTCCTGTGCCGAGACAGTGATACGATTGCCTACTGCCTCATGTCGCTTGTTCCACGCCATATTGAACTCTGCGTTCGGTGTATTCACAAGCCACGAGAACTGATTAGGCTGTAGTGTATCGGTAATATCCTCTTCTCCATGCAACACCGTAGCCGTCAACACCACATCGCCTTGACCGTTGTGAATGATATTGCCCCGGTCGGTGTTGATGATGACCGTGTAGGGCGATGAGCCTTTCTCTGCGAGAGCACTCCAAGCAGGCGAGTTCTTGCCCGGTCTGTCTGTCGTACTCTCTGCAATACAGAGCCACGTACCACCATCGCACTGCCATGACTCGTATTTGTGCGCTGTAGTCCCCTGCGCCGGCCATTTGCCCATGTGAATGACGTTGGGTACAATGTCGCCACTATAGCTCATCCACTCCACAGCAGAAGAGCGAAGTGTGATTTTCTCGCTTGACAACTTCAAAACTATATTTTTAGTTCCAAGGCAAAAATCATAGATATTTCGATACATCTCTATCGTAGGACTGTCGCCGCTTGTTGTGAGCTGCGTATAATTCATCCTACTCTTATCGCTGCTAGCGATGCCATGCACTTGATCCCATAAGGCGTTATGCCCGCATAGCACGATGACATCACCGGGCATAGGCTCATCCGTTCCGTTAGGGTCATAGAAGTTCGCTACATTCGACAAGATAATATAAGCATCATGCTCTGCTGTCTTTTCTGCTACCTCTTCAACAGTACGCCAATAATACCTGTTTGATATTCCTGAATAAATACCCTCTCGGATATTGAAAGTTTGACATCTCGGTTGGTCCCCCGGCTTCCATCCATTGTAAGTTGCTGTTGTACCATCGTCAGTCTTGATATAACATCTCCATCCATTAGCGACTTTCTCTACACGTTCGATACGCGATGATGCAGGAGAGAGTGATATATCACCTCCAACACTTGACAGCCTACGTATTTCAAGTTCATGAAATATAGCTTTACCAACGACCTCGATAAAGTCTATCTGTCCATGCGCCTTACCATCATCATCTATCCAAACACCGAAGCCTTGAAGTGTTTTTTCAAAACCAACGCTCTTGATAGCATTGATGATGATTTCATGAAGTTTCGCATTGCCTAAAGAGTCTATCCCCAGCTCTCCGAGACCGATCTTCATTCCTTTTAATAAAGTAAGGACATAAGGCATTACCTCATCTTGATCTTTGCGAAGATAAGGTGTACCATCGTCGAGATAGGATAGGAGAGATAGAAAGGCATTACCGATTCGTTCAGCGGTATTGGCGTGTGCCCGTCGTTCGTCTCGTACTGTTTCAAATTGCTTGCGCAATGCTGCTTTTCTATCGTCTGTCTGACTCATATTTTGTTTATTGCAAAAATAACAAACATAACCTTATTATAATAATACTTAGATGAGATGGGACAATGTCCTTCCGATAATGCTGTCAAAGCCATTAAACATCATGTCGAGCGCATTAGAGATTACTCCCTGATATTCTGTACCCATCGATTTCGCCTCATACTCTTGCAGCCGCTTGATAGAGTAGTAGTATTTCTTTAGAAACCATTCCCGAGGCCCTACCGGGAATATCGGTGGAACGGTATCACCAAATTTCGGGCCGACCTTATGCGGTCTGTCCAGCCCATGTTCATGACGATATTGAGGGTCTAGTATTTCCAAATGTCCACCCGACACCCTTGGACGTGGTACTTTCTCACCTCCTTGTGCATTTGTCCACTTTTTCCATGCGAACGACGGAGTAACACCATGAGCCACATAGATTCCGTATTCCGCAAAGCGATGTTCTATAGAGGTGTTAGGACCCGGATGGTGGCTGCCTTTGATAGATTGTTGTAGGTATCCGGTTCGTTTGATAGGGGGATTGAACTGGTTCATTTTCTCTACCCATATACGTACCATCATATCTGTCCATCCCTCTTCCCACTTTCGTCGTTCGTCTGCAGTCTGTGGCTTAATCCGCCCATTCTGTATCATCGTATTCAAGTTCTATCGGTTGTACGTTCTGAACCATGAAGTATAGTCCTGTCACACCGTTCATAGCATAGCGTCCAATCTCGTTAGAGTATATTTTGTCGACTTCGAGATATTCGAGTTTGTCATCATAAGTCATCTGTATCTTATCAAAGATCATCTTTGAATGTATCTGTCTAAAGAGACGTCGACAAAGATTCAATTTATTTTCACGATCTTGCATATCATCGTATCGATAGCCGGCTAGGATGAAGACTGTATAAACATCTTTCTTGAAGAAGCTAACCCCTGCTGAGAACGTGTTCTGTGCAGTCGTATCATCTACCATAATGAAGTTTGCAGTCTTTGTAAATTGCTGCATTACTCCCTGAATCGATTCGGGTCCAGAGCAAAATACCGTCTTGAACTTATTATTGACAGCCAACTTATTCTTACTGCCAATATCCTTGATATATTCAAATATGTCGAAAAGATCTTCTGTTACCATGATTATTTGTTATTGAACTTTTTATTAAACTCATCAGCTTCTTGTGCTTTACGATCCAGCTCTGTTAATGCTCGCCAACACGGGATATTATATATAGTCTCTTCTTTAGTCACATCCCCTTCTGTCAAAGCGCGTATCTGCGTATTGATAGCATCAATGATGTTATACTCCGAGCTATCGTCTGTATCGACGTGTTTAAAGAAATGTGGAAATGCTTGCGACAACACTAATTTGATATGAGAGTACCAGAAAAAGACACCTAACAGCTGTGCTGCATCCATCTTGATACGTTTCGCCATTTTCCCATTTTTCTTTCGATACAAGATAAGCGCCAGTTGTTCGAGATAGCGGTCAGACGGTGATAGCATATAGGCCTGATAGCATTTTTCTGCATTCAGATAGTCAAGGAAACAGACCCCATGCAGGTTGACATCGACCGCACGAAGGCCTTTAATATCCTCCAACCGAACGTCAATGTCTTCGTACGAATCGATGTAATTGAGTTGCGAAAGTAAGCTCTCAACCTGCCAAGCCTGTACAGTGAAAAACCTACGCTTCCCCCACCATGTAGTCCGGACGAAACATTTCCATCCAAACCTGTCTCTTTTGACGACATGTATGCCGGTAAAGCGCATGAACATATATGTTTTGATTACCGTATGATCCTCGAATGTCGTAAGCAACGTCAATACATAATGTAGCTGCTGTTGTGTCAAGTCTTTCCACGCCTTCGGAGCGGTAAGGTCTAGCGAACCGTCAGCCGTTGAAAAGGAAGGCTGATGACTCCTTAGTGTTTTGAAAATTTTCATGATGATTGGCTTTATAAGCTGATGACCCTGCATAGATATTGAATGTATCAAGGTCTGAATCAACTATATTCAACACATTTCGTAGTGCTATCTGATTAGCAATAGACATACCTTTACTTGCAAATACGTCTGTATATCTTACTATTTTATCAATGAACTTCTGAACCTTTTCTGTCTCATTGCGACGATATAGTCGTAGCACTTCGTCCATTTGCAGATCTGAAATCCTAGAGCGCAGGTATTCGTCTGCACTTTCTATAGAAGAGAGCATACTATTCCAATCTTGATAAGTAAGATTGGTTGCTTTTCCACGTAGGAAGAAGGTATATTCGTCGTAGAGATAAGCAATAGATTGATTTGCCTGTTTCGTTTCTCCCCATTTCGGTGATCTCAATAGATTGAGTAGCATCCCAAGTAGCTGCAGTCGACGAGTACGTAGTGTCCCATCCAGCGCATCTACACGCTGCTTGCTAGCCGGACTAACCTCCTGCGTACTCACAATGCCGAACCCGGTAGGTGTGAGTACTAGATCTAATTGCCGTAATACAGACAGGAATGCTGTCACGCAAATATAGTGTACGCAGCTTTGATAAAGTACACTCTCTTTTCCTGCTTCTTCTAATCTTTCTTCTCCTGCATCTCCTAGAATGTTTAGCTTTGTCAGGGCTATTTCCTGTTCGATTGCAGGGGCAATTCCTTCAAAGACCTCTTCATGCGCGCTTGTTCCGACAGGCAGTGCACGTTCAAAATCCGATTTTCCTATATTGATTTCCATTTTCTTCTGTATTTTGGTTAGAATTCCCACTTACTTCTTTCGCGTCTTTATTTTCGTCTAGCGTGGTGAGTTGTATCATAGGCACGTCAACAGTAGCGCGTTCAGCCCAGTTGTTGTAGTGCAATATCACGTGATAGGGCTTCGTCATCACATCATGGAAAGGTTTTTCTACTGCTTGTTTCAGTGTGAATAGTTCGCGTTTATCTGAACCGGAGTTGTTCATCTGACTCTTTCCCGGTGTTGCACCTACGAGGTTTGGGTGTACTCCGAATGCGAAGCATAAAGCATTCGATGCCTCGCTCATGTCATCACTCCAGTTACCTCCCTCTTTCTTTCCAGCATCATTGAGTACATTGATACGCACCATTCGGTTTTCCTTGCCGTTTGGGTCATTATAGTAGCCCGAAACCAAAGCCTTCCCCGCGTTTTGTACGCCTGTAACAAAATCTATGATATTGTTTTTTTCTTTCTCTTTCCGTTCAGCTCGTGCATTTGGATCTATAATGTTCTCATTGTCGCAAACCGAATCCCAGTAGTCTTCATGTATCTCTATCTGTGTGCGTGGTGCACTGGTGTTCTTAATCATATGCCGTTTGCCGATTCCGATGAGCCGGTATATATCCAACCATGCATCTTGCATGACACTGAGATAGTAGGGGCGTGGGTAATATTGACAACCGGGGGTTGCCATCCGGGTTATAATAGCAAACTTACTATCGGAAGTCGGTTTGTTTTTTTTACCGGTTTTCGGATCGGGGTCAAGTCCTACCCGTTGTCGTAAGTCGCCAAGTGGGTCTCGTAGATTAAGCAGCGGTAGAACCTCTATATCATCTTCTTCCTGTTGTCCTATCTTCCAATCTCCATAAAACACATGCTCTATACGCTTGCTTTTTGTAGATGGAGCATATTCCAGACGGCAGTGGATTGCGTCACGATTAGCTACACTCACAATCTTCTTTTTGTCTCTGCTAAGTACTATAACAGTCACGCTCCAGTACCAATATTTCATATCAGTAGCCTGTTCCATAAAGACTTCCTGTAAAGAGTTATGAAGACAGAAGTCTAGTATTTCCTTATCGTCAATATCCTTTTTTTCTTTCCTATCAACGAATCGGACACCTTGGCCATAGCAACATAATATATTGAAAGCTTGACACTGTGCCGTTATCATGTTATCACTCAAACGCTTCAATATTTCATAAGGTAGCTGGTCATCCTCACCCCATGGTACATATTCATATTTTTTGCCGTTGATTTCCAAGGGCAAATGGTTCACCCTTCCAAAGGCGTTATCGTCGAACACAGTATTAGAATCCTGCCCATATTCAGAAGACATATTATCCATATAAGAGCCACCGACACCACTTGGCACCACTTTGTATCGGGCGTATTCACCATTTTGGCCGGTTTGCTCTAGTTGCATTTTTTTTTCTGTATTATTCATAGATAAACTTGATGATTGTTGATTTCGAAAATATAGATTTCTGGAATGGCTCTTATCTCATTGTTAAGAGGATTGCGCAACCTCACGAATCCCTTTTTCCAATAATCGTGATGAACCAGCCAACCTTTATAAACGACGATTTCTCCTGTACTTTTCCAAGCCTTGATATTGACCAACTGCCGTCTCTCTTCAGCTATAGCAAGCACATGCAGCATCTCGTTGAAATGTATCACATGTTGCTTTTTTTCTACCACCCTGACCATTTCCCTTCTAGTTAAACGTGTTGTCAAAGGTGTTATCAAAGATTCGGCCAGCCCTCAACAGGCTCAATACATTCTGATTGTGCTGAGCATACTGATAAGAGAAAGTGAAGCGTGGTAATTCATCGTCCTTATTCGTGTATTCCGTCTTTGAATCGGTGATGAGTATTTCCTTTCCGATATTGGCTTGTCCTTTTACGAAAGTGATGACTCGTACGAATTTAGATCTGAACAACTCCTGTGTCCATGCTGCAGTATCGTAGTTCATCACACCGGTATCAGCTTTCATCGTTCGTGTTTCTTCGATGCTGTAATTGCGTTGCTTCCCTTCAATATTTGCTACGTTTCGTTTGAAGCTCGGTGCCATGGTTGCTGTCCCGGTGCAATAGAGAAGTTCTTCTACTCCAAACGAATTATCAAAGAGTAGGATAGGGGCACAGTCCGGAGCTGCGAAGTCTATATCGTATTCTTGACTTCGTTTCCCGGCTGTCACAATATAATAAGTGAGTAGATGTCCTTCTTTTGTAAATTGTGCAGGAGAGACATCGATAGTAGTGTATTTCTCATTGCCGGCTATGGGTTCCAGTGTGAAAGTCTTCTTGCTGTGGTCATCATAATGAGCTTGTACCTGTGCTTGATCCGTACCGATATAATGCAAGTATTCCATGCGCCCTATAGCCGTTGTGCGTGTCCCAATCATCAGGGACAAGAAATGCGTATTGATAAAGTCTGCGGCAGGAGTGTCAATGTCTGCTTCACAATATACTACGTCGGCAGCCAGAGAAGCGTTGTTGGTAGGAGCATCGTCGTTGAATTTTTCAGAAATGGAAATATCCAAGTGTACCGCCAAACTTTTACGCGCATATGGGGTGATGAGTGCCGGGATGTCACGTAGATTGATGACACCTGAAGCAGGGTAGAGGTCCTCGAAGAATATATCCTGCCCATCTATCTGCATTCGCACAGAGGCATGATGGCCGTTGATACCAAATGAAATATCCGGCATTGTAGCAGAGAAGTATTTCCCTGAAAGTCCGCTGTTAATAGTAATCATTATTTTTGCTTTTATGATTGTAAAGCAAAGATAATAAGAGGTTTATCGCACTAAAAATACAAAAAGAAAAGGACACTACGCTCACGCGCCATGCCCTTGTAATATAAATGTTAAAAAAATGTCTCAAATTTAGTGATAAAATTCATGGGGCGATGTTACATTAGCCCACTCATGTCTCGCCAGATAGCCCATTTAATGATGCCGTCTGCCGAAGTCGTGAAGCCGTATTCATGTTTCATCATGTAGTCGGCTACCAGTCTGATGCTGAGTGGCATCATTTCGCTTAGTTCGTCGATGATTTCTGCTGTAGATTTCGGGGCTTCTATCAAATCATCATCTAGAATGTTCTTTCCGGGTAGATTTCTGCGATTGGTGAAATATGCATCGAGCACGCTCACTTGATTCCGTTCATGCTCATCCATCTTATCTTTCCACTCTTGTATAATTTCGTCTGTTACCATTTTATTTCAGTGTTTTAAGAATTGTAGAGAATTGTTTACTGACATTTCTAAGACTTGCTACTCTGTCGAGTACTTGCCGCGACTCTTCATCGCCTGTAGGGATGTCGCTTAGAAACTCATCGATACAGTCTTCCATTAGGTCTATATTGTTTTCCAATACCGATTCGTCTAGCAAGTCGTTGAGAGCCTCGATTGTGGTTTTTGATAGATTAATCTTGCTCATTGTTTACCCCCTTTCTTTGCCATTTCCATGAGTTTCGATTTAGTGACGAGTTCCGCGCCTACTTCTCCATACATATCTGCAAGAGCTTTCGTGAATGTTACATAGAAGTCGGCCGGTGATGCTACTTTTGTTTTTTTGCGCAGCAAAGAACACTCCAAGGGCTGAACTCTTTGCCAGTGCCACTATGATTTCTCCATCGGTAGCGTCATTGTCGGCAAGGAGTAGTAGCACTTTTCTACTTAGTTCGTCCACACGCTTCTGGTCAGCAGAGAAAGTTTTTTCGGATATTTTCATTGTTGGTCTCCTTTCTTATCTTGAGAAAAAACAAGATTGTAAATAGCATAGCTGGCTGTATCATCTTCAAACTCTACTCTTACAGTTGCATCGCCACTCATATAACTTACATATACAGTACCCTCAAAGGGCTCTAATCGCCCTTTTCTGCTAAGGCTCGGAATTATTTTTCCTGCAACATCTCTTTGAACCAACGTTACCTCTTGCCCTTCTTCCATATTCGTAACGACTTTTTTTGCCATTTGGCTAAAGTAAAAGGTTGCTCCTTTTCCTCTATGCTCATATCGCAGCAAATAAGAATCAAAGCTGGCAGCTATCTCTCGACCTTTTTTTTCAACTTCTTGTTTTGAAAAAATAACATCAAATTCTACTACCATCTTTAGCATATCAGGGAAATTCATTTTAATTTCCATTTCTGCTGTAGTTAATCCTTTCATTGTTCACCTCCTTTTTTATCTGTTTGGTTGATGCGATAGACGAGCCAGCCGGCGCAGAGTGCGGACGTGATGGCTACGAGTGGTTGCTGCTCGATGGCTATGGCCGAGAGGAGCATGCACAAAGATACAGCGTTTACACGAACTACCAAACGACGGGTTACGGGGAACTCGGCGATACGGCTGTAGAACCGGCTCTCGGCAGAGAGCCAAGCCTCTCCCCGTAATATTAATGACTTGATTTTGCGCTGTATCGTAGCACGTACGTCGAGGGGTTGCTGCACCTGGGCAGAGGTCTCGAAGGAAATTGTCTGTTGCGTTTCCATTATGCTGAGGTTTTGACGTTGCCCGGAACTGCCGGGTACAGACGCAGAAACGGCTGCGCTTCCGTGTTCGTCAAAACCTCAGTAATTATGCTTCTGAAAAGCAAAAATCCCAATTGGAAGGCAGCCGTCAATATCTTATGTGGCTGAAAAGCAAAAGATGATGGATATTTTGCGAGTTCCCGCTCGTCAGTAGCACAAGACTTACTGAGATTTTGACGTTGCAAAGATACGAATGTTTTCTGAATGTGCAAATTTTCGAGAGAGAAATTTGCACGCGGATTGCTGCTCCCTTCCTTTTGGAGGGGCCGGGAGAGGCTACAGGTACTCTTTGCCTTGGTCCACTCCTTGAGGGAGAAGGCGCGCTGAGCTGTGCGCTGAACTGATAATGTTGCCATTACTTTTCGCTGTTTGACGTTGCCAGCTTCCGGCTGGTACGGACGCAGAAACGGCTG
Source organism: Prevotella sp. DNF00663 (assembly GCF_001553265.1). GTDB lineage: Bacteria > Bacteroidota > Bacteroidia > Bacteroidales > Bacteroidaceae > Prevotella. Next base: position 38,572 of record NZ_KQ960581.1, read on the forward strand.
CGCTTCCGTGTCGTCAAACAGCGAAGAATACTCCGAAAAGCAGAATCCTCATGGAAGGCAGCCGTCAATATCTTATGTGGCTGAAAAGCAAAAGATGATGGATATTTTGCGAGTTCCCGCTCGTCGAAGACATTAGTCTCCGCTGTTTGACATTGCAAAGATACGAAAGAAAAGTGAATGTGCAAATTTTCGGGAGAGAAATTTGCACGCGGATTGCTGCTCCCATCCTTTTGGAGGGGCCGGGGGAGGCTAGGGGTGCGCTGTATCGTAGCACGTACGTCGATAGGCTGCTGTTTTGCAGAGCTCTCGAATTCGATTACTTGTTGCATATTGCACTCGGTTTTGACATTGCCCTGATCCGCAGGGTACGGATACAGAAAAAGCGGATGCTCTTCCTGTTCGTCAAAACCGAGATTTCTCCACAAGGGCTAAATCACATGGAAGGCATCCGCCAATATCGAAAGTCGTAGCCCTCGGGCTACAATATGGGCATAAAAATAAGCCCATCGAAATTTTAATAAGTTCGGGGCTTGATGTTCATCTCGCCCTTGTTTTGAGAACATTGTTCTCGGTTTTGACAATTGCAAAGATAGGTAGAAGTTTTGTAACTGCCAAAGAAAAGCGCAATTATTTTTAAGTAGTGTAAAAAAAAGAGAGGGTGTGTCAAAATTGATACCCCCTCTTT
>NZ_KQ960582.1 GCF_001553265.1 Prevotella sp. DNF00663
GAGAACTCTGCAAAACTCTTAGTTTAGAAATTTGTTTATATCATTATTTTTTCGTACTTTTATAGTATGAAACAGCAACTCTCCTCTCTCAACTTTGCCGACCTATTAGTCGGTCAGCGTAGGGTCAAGCAGACCTTCTTTTCTCAGATAGATAAAATTATCGATTGGAATCCAATCCGTGGTATTATTGAAATCGCCTACACCAAAGGTAACAAGGCAACAGGTCGTCCGAGCTATGATAGTCTTGTGCTGTTCAAGATAGAACTTCTCCGTACTTGGTATGGTCTTAGTGATGGTGAGGTTGAGGAGCAGGTTAACGATCGTTTGTCTTTCAGCCGCTTTGTAGGACTGGGTTTGGAAGATGTTGCTCCTGATAGCACGACGGTATGTCGTTTCCGTAACATACTTGTAGAGGCAGACCTTTATGATATGGTACTGAATGAGATTAACCGTCAGCTGGAGCAACATGGTGTTATTGTCAAACGTGGGGCTATCGTCGATGCCAGCATTACCGATAGTCCTCGTCGTCCACGTGGTCGCAAGGAGTATGAGATAGTTGAGGACAGGGATGAAGAAACGGGTAAGTTAAAATCCGAGAAAGCTATGCTCAAGGAGAAACTCAAGCCCAATGTGGACGGAGAGGCACGCTGGATCAAGAAAATGGGAAGGCTCCACTTTGGATACAAACGGCATTCAGTTACAGATGAAAATGGATTGGTTCTTGCAGAGGAGACTACTGCAGCTAATGAGAGCGACATCAAGCATTTGGAAACGCCCCTGAAAAAAGCAAATCTTCCGGAAAAGACACTCGTATATGCTGATAAGGGTTATGACTCGGCAGAAAACAAGGAGATACTTGCCCGAATGAAACTAAAAAGTCACATTATGCACAAAGGAACAAGGGCGCATAAGATTACAGAAAGA
>NZ_KQ960583.1 GCF_001553265.1 Prevotella sp. DNF00663
TCAAGTCTCTGATAGATAGCCCTCCCCTCTATGGGGAGGGTTGGGAGGGGCTTCCAATATACATTCCTTTTATGATAACATACAATACAGACGGCGTAAAGATGCCGAAAATCAAGAAGCGTGAGACCACAACTTGGATTAAAGAGGTGGCAGCAACATATGATAGGAAGATAGGAGAGATAGGATATATGTTTGTTGACGACGAGAAAATACTCGAAGTAAACAACGAATATCTAGGCCATGATTATTACACCGACATCATCACTTTTGATTATGATGAGGGCGATGTGCTCAATGGCGATCTTGTGATAAGCCTCGATACAGTGCGGAGTAATGCCGAAATGCTAGGAAAATCGTATGAAGAAGAACTTCATCGCGTCATTATTCACGGCATATTGCATCTCTGTGGCATCAACGATAAGGGGCCGGGAGAGCGAGAAATCATGGAAGCTGCGGAGAATGCGGCGCTGAAGTTGTTGGGAAAAAAAGAGTAGGTAAACAGAGAATATAGCCATGGTAATCGGGAACTGTCAACTATTGGCCTGACTCCATAATTCCCCAACTCCTGATTACTTGCTCTTTTTAGAGTCGTGCGAGGAATCTGTTGATAGTGCCATTGTCAATAGTCCGAAGGACTACCCTTTTAATAGCCGTGGACCTTTAGGTCTATGGTATTGTGTGAAAGAAAATACCCAGTCTGATAAGACTGCCCATCCTATAATTATCAATGGGGAGTCTTGTCAGACTCGTTTGTTGTTTTGCTTTTTTATTGTCCGGAGGTTTACGCTTTGCTTCAACCACCGGCTATTGATAGGGCTGTCCTTCGGACAGTCATAGCTTCATCATACAATTTATCGGATGAATCTTTTTTTTATCTTAATGGAGTAGATGATACACCCCTCCGGGGAGCATCTTAACCACTCCTTTCATTTCCATTGAAAAGAGGAGAGAGGTGATTTGCGCAATAGGGATATTGGCTTGAACGGATAATATGTTGATTTGCAGGTCGTTGTGGTGCTGCAATACGTCGGCTATCTGTTGTTCTTCTGCCGACAACAGTGGGAAGAGCTGCCGTTCAATGCCTTGCTGTTGCGCCTTTTTTAGTTTAATATCTTCTTCCCATCCCATCGCTTTTACAAAGTCGAAAGCCGACATGATGAGCCCGGCCTCGTTGTCACGAATGAGCATATTGCATCCTTCGCTGTAGGGAGCATCCACAGAACCGGGGAAAGCAAAGACGTCGCGGTTGTAGCTGCGAGCTATGCCTGTGGTGATAAGTCCGCCTCCATGCGATGCACTCTCGACCAAAATACATGCATCACTCATCCCAGCCACGATGCGGTTACGCCTTACAAAGTTCACTTTATCAGCATTCGTACCTGTGAAAAACTCTGTCAACAGGCCGCCATGTTCTATCATTTCGTTGGCTGTTTGTCGGTGGATTTGGGGGTAAAGGTAATCCTGTCCGTGTGCCAACACGCCCACGGTATCGTATCCATTGGCCAATGCTTGACGATGGGCGTGGATGTCTACGCCATAGGCCAAGCCACTTACGATGAGTACATCGGGGCATAACGTCTTCAAATCGGCCATAAATCGACGTATCAAGTCTTGTCCATAGGCGGTGCATCGACGTGTCCCGACCATGCAAACCACCTTCGAACAATTGAGCGAAGCATTGCCCCGATAGAATAAGACCAACGGTGCGTCGTCACATTCTCGCAGTCGTTGCGGGTAGCGAGCGTCGTTCATACAAAGCGGTTCCACTCCATGTTGCTCGTCCCAAAGCAATTCTGCCTCTGCACGAGCCATGGGTTCGCTGAGGTCGCTCAATGCTTCGCGCAACTTAGGTGAGGCATCGGGCAGCACGTCTAAGATATCATGACGATGCTCAATGACCGCCGTGGCCGAGCCTAACCGCCGATACAACTCCAACAGACCGCTGAGGCTGAAGTAGTTGATACGACTGAGTGCGAGCGTATAGAGTGTTTCTTGGGTCATAAGAATTTCTCGAAAGCTTGGCCATACTCTTCGCTATAGCCTAGCCTTCCGTTGATAAGTGTCACGAGATCGGCGTCAGCATGGAAGCAAAGTTTCTCATCGCTGGCGCGGAAAAGGTCGTGAGTGAAAACCCAGCGGAGCCCCTCTTTGCGCAACCCCATGCGCGAAATAAACTCGTCGTCGCATGTTAATGGCGTCTTATATTGCAGCGACATGCGAGCCACAACGGCATCTACACCTTTCTCATGCAGCTCTGCGAAGCTCAGTCCGGTCGCTTTGAGGAAGCGATGACGCGTGTGTTCGGTGTAATGTAGGTAGTTGGCGTTGTTTACAATGCCTTGTATGTCGCACTCGTAGTCGCGTACTTCCATTCTCGTTTCAAAGATATACTTCATCTGTTTTGTCTTTAATATGATATAATAGTGAATATTTAATGGTTGCCATACTTCAGATATTCATATCCGATACGGCAGCGTAAGCAGTCTTTATGGTCACAATATTCGTTCTTGAGTTGGATAAGTGCCTGCGTATCGCCGGCATTTTCCACCTTCATTCCGCATTCTTGCCACATACGGATGATATGGTTGTCTTCGGCTTTGAGTTGTTCTAAGAACTCGAAAGCGCGGTCGCAAAGCCCTTCGTTGCATATATGTCGACCGTAGGCGAAGAGCATTGGGATGACGGTGTTGAGTATCATGAGATTCAATGAAGCCGCTGACAGATGCTTCTCGTTGGGTGTATGCTCTGTCCCAAAGGCAAAGTGAGTCTGCCAGTAGGGTGTAGCTTGCGTCTTCAAATGTTCTCTTAACTCGCGCAGAGAGCCACATTCGATGATTTCGCTCAATCCTGCTGTGCGGTTATAGTAGAGTTGTGCCAATTGCGACAGGCGTATATGTGGGAAGTTTTGCGGCCGCAATCGCAGGAATTTCCATTGATGGAAGTCCATCGCTTGCATGGAAAACTTATGCGCCAGATAGCGATATTCGCTCGCCATACGTTGATAATACGTATCTCTCAAGGCCTTGTCGCGATATGTTTTAGGCAAGGCTTCCGGCTCCAAGAGGCCTGCCTGTCCCATAAAGATGGCTTCTATCTGGAACAAATCGTCTCTATGATGAGCTACACTGCCCAATGGTATGTTGCAAGCCCATTGCTCGAAGGCCTCTCCATTGATGCTAAAGCCGTAATTGCGAGCCATGGTGACGAAGTAGGCTGCCTGCCAATCGCCTCCACATCGGACAACTCGCTCGTTGATAGCCACTGTCTTTTGCTCTAAACGCTCGGTCTCCAAGCTGCTCATCCATGAATGAATCATGAGCGATGGCAGCTCCGGAATGATGCGATAGCAAGGCGGATAGTGGTCGGAATGAATCAGTTCGTCGTAATGTTCCGCTATATCGTCCGGCACATCCAGCTGCAATTGCCTGATAGGTCGGCCTTGGCTGTCTACGGCTTCGGTATCTATAGTCCCACATACATGCAAGATGACATTGTCATAGCGTACATCTTGTTCATGATGATGGACGAACCAGTCGCTTGCTCGGTCGTGTATCTCCACGTTTCCTACCCATAGTGTCCCATCAATCTTCACTTTTGCATTGAAGAAATCAGGTCCCGCGTCGTGGTTATGCAGTCCCGTATCTATCACTTCTATACCGAGTCCATCGGCCGTAACAAGTGATTTCAGCGGAAATAGCTTGTGTTTCCATACGTAATGTAGGAGCTGTTCCATGATATAGATATTGTTCTTTCAATGGCAAAAATACAAAAAAAATCTTAAATGAAAAGGTCTTGTAGTTCTAATTAATTCTATGTGTCTAATTAAATCTACCTAATAAAATAACAAGAGCGTGCATTGGCACGCTCTTGTTTGTGTATATGATGGATAGATATTATTTCCCTATATAACCATAGTATTCACTATCGGTAGCACAATCCCACCAAACCGGACACGACCAGATAGGATCTGTCAGGGCCAACTTGTTGGAAGCTTTCACCTGAGTGAGGTTATAATCTCTCTCAAGGCTGCTCTGTGTCCAGCGACGCAACCAATAAGTAGGGTCTGAAGGTGACTTTCCGATAATCTTACTGCTGGCAGTAAATTCTGATGGACGGGCGAAGTCGGGATATATATTACCAAAGTTCTCGATGTTACCGGCACTGTAATTGAAGCGACGCATGTCGTTCCAGATTTCTAAATTCAATCCTCCCATAGCGATAATCTTTTGTCTCATGATGTCGGCCATGGTTAGTTGAGCAGCATTTTGAGCCACAGCGGCACTGCTCATATAAGCAGTTATATCGGCATCTTTCATAGGTAACATGTCCGGATTCTCCCCTATTTTCTTGTCACTTGTGGTTCCATCACTTTGCCATTGCTTCAATCCGGCTTGTAAACGGTCGAAGTTGGCCTGTATACCTTTTCTGTATGCGTCCAAAGCACCACCTTTATCGCCCTTGCGGAAGAGCACTTCGGCTTTGATAAAGCACATCTCCGAATAGGTCATAATGTCGAAATCGGAGTTCGGACGAGTGTAGAATGTTCCCGTACCTGCTACATAACTCTTACCGGCAATGGGATAATAATACATATCGGTAGCCGAACGACCGCTTGTAGACATACTGTTTGACCGCATGTTGACGTAGCAAGTATCACCCGCATGCAGGTAGTTGGTGGTGTTACAGTAGATTTGTCCCGGTGCATAAGTTACTACTACGTCGTTTCCATTTGTCTCTACGGCATGGCTGGTAGTCTTCATGTCGGCCACAAACTTGTTGCGTGCGGTGGCATCAGCGACGGTATAGGTCAGCTTTACGGCGTTAGAAGCGTAGGTGGCATTGATGATATTGCCGTTGAGACGTGGGTTGTTGGGAGTCAACATGTCAATACCTTTGTCGCGAGTCCATTGGAACGAGGCGAGATTACCGTCAGCATCGAGCTTTACATGGGTCATGGCTGCAGGCACCAGCTTTGTTAATCGTGGGTCGATAACGCCCGAACCGCCAGTGAAACTGTTGTTGAGCAGGCTGATATACCATTTGGTGAGTCGCTGAGAAGTACCGTAAGCGGCGCAGTTCCAAATAGGATTGGTCTGATAAGGGTCACCGATTGTCACGTTGGTTTGGTCGCCTTCCACATTATAACATTTCACACTTGTGTTGTCGGCATTCGACTGTGGACCGTTGGCAACGGCGGCCAAGATTTCATCAGGTTTGTATAAATCGCTCTTCTTAGACAGTTTTAGCAAGTAGCGAGCTTTCAAACCATAGGCCAACTTCAACCATTTATTGGCATCACCGTTATTCCATATATCGCCTTCAGAGAGCGCAATGTTCTCGTTTTTCATCTTGAGATAGGCGATACCTTTATCCAAATACTCCATACACTGGTTGAAAAGAGCCTTTCCATCATCATAGGCCGGGTTGTATTTACCGGTGAAGGCTTCGCTCATAGGGATTTCTCCATGGAGGTCGAGCAACGTCATAAAGCCCAGCGCGTAGCTGATACAGGCTGCACCGGCATAGTGATAAGCCTTTTGAGCCTCTGCCGCTGCAATCAAAGGAGCCACGTTGACGCCCGCTCCCAGGTAGAAATTCTGATATACGGTGGTCGCTGTTCCCTGCAGAGGATCCCACTTTGCCAACATACCATTGCTACTAGTGGTAGACGTTTGGGTGAAGGTTCCGGCGGCAGTACCCGCTCTCATGTAGGCCGTACCGAGTGCATAGTCTAGATAGTTTTGTATCCAAGGCAAGCGAAGTTGGGGAGATGCCGTCTCCGATGTAGGGCTATCGGGGTCTGTATTCACGTCCAAATAGTCGTTACATGACGACAGTCCGCATACCAGTACACTGGTTAATATGATGGTTTGTAATTTTTTCATATTCTTACTTGTTTAGATTGGTTAGAATGTAAGGTTGATACCGAGCGATACACTTGTCGAAGATGGTACGCTACAGTAGTCGAGTCCCACTGAGCCTGAACCTCCCGTACCTGCTCCTGAGGCCACTTCCGGATCCATACCCTTGTAATTGGTGATGGTGAAGAGGTTGATTCCGGTGAGATTAGCCACCAATCCTTTGATGACACGATGGTTCTTGATGAGACTGGTGAAGTCGTAGCTGACAGACAGTGAGCGCAATTTCAGCCAATTCACCGACTGGATGAAGTTGTAAGAGTTGGCGCAATAGCTACTCCAGTATTGCTGGATGAGATAGCGACCTGACCGCTCTTTGCCGTTAATTGTGTAGGTCTTGTCTGCTTCATAAGTGATGGTGTTGTTCTCTGGAGCTGTACCATCGCTGTAAACCACGTTAGTCAATGTCACAGATTGGCGATTCTCGGTCTGCTTGCTTAATCCCATAGAGGTGAGATAATAGTTTGTACCGTTATAAATATCGCCACCGAAGCGGAAATCGAGAAGGCATGCTACCGACAGATTCTTGTATGTAAAGGTGTTGTTGAAGCCTCCGATGAGTTTCGGTTCACGGTTTCCAATGATGTCGGTAGTCTTGTTTGCGTTCTTATAAACGCCTGTTGCCACGTCTACAACGTAGTGTCCGTTGTCGTCGGTCACCCAGTGATTACCTGTCAAACCGAGGAAATCGCCACCGTTAGGGATAGCTCCTGCCTTGACAGTACCTATCTGTGCGTCGGTGGGATAGAAGATACCTACACCGTCAATGAAGTTACCCAAAGTACCATTATTAAATGAGAAGTTAAGCATCGATTCCCATTTGAAGTCCTTGGTCTTGATGGGTGTGCCGGTGATAGCTATTTCCATACCGTCATTGATGACCGACCCACCGTTCAGCGTGAGGAAGATATAGCCGGTAGACTGGGCCAGACGGGGAGAACACAACTGGTTCTTGGTTTGTGTATGATAATAGGTATAGTCTATACCTAAGCGTCCGTCGAAGAAGCGAAGTTCCGCTCCCAGTTCATAAGAGGTCTGTATTTCCGGTTTCAAATCGGGCGCACCACCAGTCCAACTGTTACCCGAACCGAGCTTGCCATTATTCAAAGTGCCCACAGCCCATAGGTAATTGTTTGTCACATAGGGGTCAGCGTCTTTACCAACACGTGCCCATGAGGCTCTCACCTTACCGAAAGAGAGGATATTACTCTTCGGTAACAGTTCCGTAAATACAAAACTTCCGCTCACAGATGGATAGAAATAAGAACGGTTTTCTTTTGGAAGTGTAGACGACCAGTCGTTACGTCCGGTCACGGTAAGGTAGGCCATGCTCTTATAAGAGGCTCTGAACTCACCGTATACACCCACCATGCGCTTGCGAGTGGTACCATCTTTAAAGAACTGGTTGGCTGTTGCGATGTTATTAAAGCTGATGGTGCCGGGCATTACAAACTTATATCCCCAGTGAGATTGCGACCATCTCTTGGTAGCTTCGGTCGTTGTACCGAGCAAGAAGTTCAAGTCGAAGTCCTTTAATGTCTTATGCATGTTGCTCATCACGTTGGTTGTGATGTATTGGTAGTTCGAGTAGTTCTTCGACAAGAAGCCGTTTTGATACTTTTCTACCACAGCTCCGTTAGGCGCGGTGTAGGTATAAGAGTCTGTCTTATACATATCCAGACCGGCACGGGCGCTGATGTCCCACCAATCCGTGAGTTTAAAGCTGGCATTGATAGACCCTGTCAAGCGGTCGTTGTCGTCGGTCATCTTATTGCGATTGATTATCCAATATGGATTTTCCACGTCGTCTGCAATCTCTTGTAGGCCGTCGAACATGCGATACTTGGTACCGTCGTCGTTCAACCAGTGTGTAAGATTGTCGGTAAGCGGCCAACCATAGAGCGCTGTCATTGTACCGTTGCCGCCGTGTTCCCATAATCCGCCCGATGTAAGCGTCTTCTTGGTGTGTGCTTTGGTATAAGCCACGTTGGCTCCGACGGTCAGTCTGCCATACTTCTGTTCACCGTTGAGGCGGAAAGTTGTCTTGTTATAACCTGTTTGCGGTACTATACCCGATTGGTCGAAGTTTGATGCACTGAGGAAGAATGACCCGTTTTTTGAACCTCCCGATACGCTTACGCTGTTGTCGTAAACCACTCCGTTTTGGAAGAAGTTGCCTACATTGTCGTATATTTGGTTCAGAGTCTTGCTCTCTCCAATCTTTTCACCCCACGATTGGGTGGAGTAATCGCTGAAGATACCTTTCTCGTTGTAGTATCCGCGACCGTAAGTCTTCTGGTATTCAGGCGTCTTGGTAGCCCACGACGTGCTTACCTTACTGCTTACGTTCACCCGTACCGTGCCCTCGCTACCTTTCTTTGTGGTGATGATGACCACACCATCGGCAGCACGAGAACCGTACAAAGCAGCGGCCGCGGCACCTTTCAGCACCGAGAGCGACTCTATATCTTCGGGGTTAATGTCCATGGCGCGGTTAGAGAAGCTGGTATTGTTCTTCGTCACACCGTCGGTAGCTGAGTTTCCACTGTTAGGTGTGGAGTTGTCGTAGATGATGCCGTCAACCACGAACAACGGTTGGTTGTCGCGCGATTCGCTCGCCGAGTTACCGCCACGGATAATGATGGTGGCCCCAGCTCCGGCTGCACCGCTCGATTGGGTGATGTTGACGCCCGGCACTTTACCGGCCAATGAGTTAACGATGTTGGTCTGTTTGTTTTTCAAAATTTCATTAGAGTTGAGCTCAGACACCGAATATCCTAGTGCTTTGCGCTCTTTTCGGATGCCCATGGCTGTCACGACCACTTCGTTCAAGTTCTGACTATTCTCAGTCATTGAGATGGAATAAGCCTTTGCCGAAGTAACCTTTACCTCCTTGACGTCGTAACCTACGTAGGTGATTTGCAGGATACTGCCCACAGGAGCTTCGATACTGAAGTGACCTTCAATATCGGTAACGGTAGCCACACGAGTTCCCTTGAGTGTGATACTGGCGCCGATGATGGGCTCACCATTTTCGTCGGCCACTGTACCGGTAACGATGTTCGACTTCTGACTGATTCGTAAGTCAGGTGAAGATTCCAAAGCTGAGGCTGAATAGGGGACTGCCATACTCAGCGCAAGCAGGAATGCTGGTAACAGATAATGTTTTTTTCTCATATGCATCGATATTAGATGGCAGTGAATTTAGTTGAAAATTTTGAAACAATCTTGAATTGATTATTAATTAATCTAAAAATAGCTCTAAAACATACAAACCTATATAAAAGCTGCATGAATATACTTTAAATCGCTATAGTCATGGTATTTAGTGACTTGACTACGTTTTTATTCACTCTTAACTCATCACTCTCAAATTTCTGCAAAGCCCTAGCAGTCTTGTTGTTCGGGCTCTGCAGCAATCCTGAAAAGGCTTGGCAGCAATGTTGCGGCGTCCTTGCAGTGAGTTAAGAGTGAGGAGTTAGGAGTGAGAAGTGGATGGTTTGAGGATGAAAGAGATACTGATTCAAATTACAAATGGAATGAGATGAGATGAAAAATGTGACAAAAGCGAGAAAATAGAAAGGATTCTTTTGCTTTTTATCTGATTTACAGTACCTTTGCAGATATACGAGTATGAACGAAAATGAGAATAAAATAAAGCATCAAAAATGAGAATAGCATTAATCGGTTATGGCAAGATGGGCAAGATGATAGAACAGATTGCCAAAGCTCGCGGCCATGAAATCGTGAGTATTATAGATATTGACAACATACAGGACTTTGACAGTCCGGCTTTCGCTTCGGCTGATGTTGCTATCGAGTTTACCAATCCCACAGCGGCTTACGACAACTATCTGCGTGCGTTTAAGCATCATGTGAAGGTGGTTTCGGGCAGCACGGGATGGATGAGCGAACATAAGACCGATGTAGAACGGTTGTGTAATGACGAGGGACAGACTTTGTTTTGGGCTTCCAATTTCTCGGTTGGTGTGGCCATTTTCTCTGCCGTGAATCGCTATTTGGCCAAGATTATGAACGGTTTCCCACAGTATCAGGTAGAGATGGAGGAGACCCATCATATCCATAAACTTGATGCGCCGTCGGGAACTGCTATCACTTTGGCTGAGGAAATCATCGACCGACTCGACAGGAAAGACACGTGGGTGAAGGGAGAACAGCATAATGCCGATGGCACTGTGACCGGAACGAACCATGTGGCAGCTAATGAGTTGGCTATAGCGAGCGTTCGTCGCGACGAAGTTCCGGGTATTCACACCATCACTTACGATAGTGAGGCCGACAAGATTGTGATTTCTCACGATGCACATAGCCGTAAAGGATTTGCGTTGGGGGCTGTACTGGCTGCCGAGTATACCAAAGACCATACGGGATTGCTTACTACCAGTGATTTGTTTAAAGAAGTATTGGGCTGAGAAAATATAAATCTGGCTTTCGCAAGTTGAAGGATATTGAGGAGATAACGAAAGGTAATGGGGACTAAGGGAAGGTAACGGGAGGTAACAGGAGATAACGGACATTTGTCCGATAACTCCCTTTGAACTCCTTTCTAACTCCTTCTTAATTCCCAAAATTAGACCGATTAAAAGATTATGATAGACAAAGAAAAAGCTAAACTGAATATGAAAGTACAATGGACTAAGTTTGTCGTTGTACTGGTATTGTATCTTATATTCCTCTTTTGGTTAAAGAGTTGGTTGGGATTGATAGTTATTCCCTTTATATACGACGTGTATATATCAAAGAAGATACGCTGGCAATGGTGGAAAGATGCCGAAGGTCCGGTGCGATTTATCATGAGTTGGGTAGATGCTTTGGTGTTCGCGCTGGTGGCAGTGTACTTCATCAATCTCTTCTTCTTTCAGAATTTCGTTATTCCTTCTTCCTCTTTGGAGAAGTCGTTGCTTACGGGAGATTATCTGTTTGTGAGCAAAGTGAGCTACGGTCCGCGCATTCCGCAGACTCCACTCACTATGCCTTTGACGCAACACACGTTGCCCGGTATCAATGTGAAGAGCTATTTGGACTGGCCACATTGGGAATATCGTCGTGTGAAGGGTCTAGGTAATGTGAAGCTCAATGATATTGTAGTGTTCAATTATCCTGCCGGTGACACGCTTGTCAACGAAGAACAATGGCAGCAGAGCGACTTCTATCAGATGGCATATTCATTTGGTCAGCAGCTCGTGGAACAACAACAAGGCCTGTTACCCAACTTGGCTGAGCTTACTCGGGAGCAGCAATACGAATATTTTGGGCAGATATATGCCGTTGGTCGCAACTATATAGCGAATAATCCGAAAGACTATGGAGACATTATCACACGTCCCACAGACCGTCGCGAGAACTATGTGAAGCGTTGTGTGGGCTTACCCGGCCAAACGTTGCAGATTAAAAACCACATCGTCTACCTTGATGGCAAGGCCAATAAGGAACCGGATAATGTGCAATATACTTACTATGTGAAGTTGAAGAAGCCCATGCCCGAAGAGGTGATGGCCGAATTGGGTATTTCAATGGAAGATATGATGAGCTTGAATCAGGCTGGTTTCTTGCCTCTGACCAAGAAGGCTTACGAGGCATTGAAGGCTCGTAAAGACCTCGTGGCAAGCATCCGACTGAATACTGATGCTACTACGGGCGACCTTTATCCGCTCAATGGCTATACGGGATGGACTCGTGACAACTACGGTCCCATCTGGATTCCGAAGAAAGGAGCTACTGTGAAGCTTACGATGGATAATATAGCAGTCTACGAACGTCCCATCCGTACCTACGAAGGTAACGACTTAAAGGTGACCAATGGGCAGATATACATCAACGGAAAACTTGCCAACAGCTATACATTCAAGATGGATTACTACTGGATGATGGGCGACAACCGTCACAACTCGGCCGACTCGCGCTATTGGGGATTCGTTCCCGAAGACCACATCGTGGGTAAACCTATCTTCATTTGGTGGTCGCACGACCCCGATCACAAGGGCTTTAGCGGTATCAGATGGAGCAGATTGTTCAGTTTGGTAGATAATATTAAGTAAGTGATAATGGGAAATTGAAAATGGATAATGATGATATGATGAGCAGCATTGTGATTCTCTGAATATTAGTCCTGCTTTCCCTTATCCGCATTTCATAATTATCCATTCTCAATGATGAATTATTAATAAAGAAAAGTGCGCTTCCCTTTCAAGTTCATATTGGGGCTTGTGGCGGCTGTTTTGCTGATGTTGGCCGTCAGGGCATACGCTTTCACCGTTTATACAGTGACAGATTCGGCTCTCAGGCCGATGCTTAAGACAGGCGATAGGGTGATGGTGGATAGATTTATACACCGAAAATTGAAGCCGGGGGCGATGGTGGTGTTCCATCAACAAGGTACTATCATTGGTCGGGTAGAGGCTCTTCCCGGTGATACCATCACTCTACGAGGCACGCACTATCTTGTTCCGACGCGCTGTTGTCAGCGTTGTCAGAGCGCAGACTGTAAACTCTATTTGGTCAATACGGGCAAAGACCGACGGCTGGTGTACCAACACCAAATGGTTGGACAGGCTTTCCGATTATTCTATCTACCATGGTAAAGAACGCAATACTCACTTCCTCATACTTCGGACCGGTGCAGTGGTATCAGAAACTGAACCGTTATGGCGTGTGTTTCATCGAACAACACGACAATTTTGTGAAGCAAACGTACCGTAATCGGTGCACGATAGCGACGGCCAATGGCTTGCAATCGCTCACCGTACCGGTGGAACGAACCGATAATTTGAAGTGTCCGATGCGCGATGTACAGATAAGTGACCATGGCAACTGGCGTCATATCCACTGGAATGCATTATTGAGTGCTTATGGAGAAAGCCCTTTCTTCGAGTTCTATTCCGATGATTTGCGCCCTTTCTTTGAACGAAAATGGAAGTATCTCTTTGATTTCAACATGGAAATCATGGAGAAAATGTGCAGTTTATTAGACATAGAACCGACGGTAAAACTTACCTCTTCGTACATGGATGAGGCCGAAGGGTATGCCGATTTTCGTGAGGTGATTCGGCCGAAGCATCCCGGTGAGGATGCCGAATTTGTTGCTAAACCGTATTATCAAGTCTATTTGCAGCGACATGGATTCCAACCTAACCTTAGTATCTTAGACCTCTTGTTCAATGAAGGTAACGAGAGTGTACTCTACTTGTAATAACTAAACTAAATCAAATGAAAAGAATTATTGTATCAATGCTGGCGTTTTGCTTGGTAATAGGCGCAAGTGCGCAAGACCAACCACGCGTAAAAGTGGCACAAGGTGTGCTGCAAGGTACTGAAATTTCGGGTATTAAAGTTTTCAAGGGTGTACCTTACGCAGCACCACCTGTAGGTGATTTGCGTTGGAAAGCGCCACAACCGTTGGCTGCTTGGGACGGTGTGAGGATGGCAGATGACTTCGGTCCCGACCCCATGCAGGAACCGATATTTGGTGATATGAACTTCGGTGCGAAGACAAAAAGCGAAGATTGTCTTTATCTTAACGTCTGGACGCCCGCTAAAACCATGCAGGAGAAGTTGCCGGTGTTGGTATATTTCAATGGTGGCGGACTGATGGCAGGAAGCGGAAGTGAGCCTCGTTACGCCGGACTGAACATGGCTCGACGTGGTATAGTGGGCATCACGGTAAACTATCGCGAGGGTATTTTCGGCTTCTTCTCGCATCCCGAACTCTCTAAGGAGGCCTCGTATAAAGGGTCGGGTAACTACGGTTACATGGATCAGGCAGCTGCTTTACAATGGTTGCAACAGAATGTGGCAGCTTTTGGAGGCGATCCTAAACGCATTACTATCGTGGGCGAATCGGCTGGTTCGGTGTCGGTGAGCGCCTTGATGGCATCACCTATGGCCAAAGGAACATTCTCTCAAGTCATTGGTTCGAGTGGTGCTATTGTGGGATTGTTGCATAATGAGGTCGACAAGAAAGGTAATCTATACATCGCTTATGGTCAGTTACCATCGCTCAAAGAGGCTGAAAGCGAGGGTGTCAAGACTATGAAAAAGATTGGTTGTAAGAGTTTGAAGGAGCTAAGAGCCATGCCTGCCGAGGAATTGATGACCCAAGCAGGTGTCAGAAGCATGTCGCGCGGAACAGTAGACGGCCTTTTCTTCACCGAGCAACCGGAGGAAGTGTTCAAGAAAGGTGAGCAAGCACAGGTGCCACTGCTTATCGGTGGTACCTCGAAAGAGGCTGCTGCGTGGTCTGTTTTGCTTGGCGGTGCTCCCACATTGGAGACGGTCAAGGCTCGTATCACGCCACTTTTCGGCGATGCAACCGACGAGATGTTGCAGTTATATGGCTTTCATAACGATGCCGACTTGTTCAAAGAGCCGGGCACACTGATTGGTTCCGATATGTTTATTGCTACCAGTACGTGGCGTTTGAGCGAACTTCACCGTACCACAAGTAATTGTCCGGTGTATCGTTATCAGTATTGTCATCCTCGTCCGGCGATGAAACAGAAAGGTTTAGTGGCCAAACTGGCCGGTGGAACATCCAAGGCTACCGATACCAAATCTACTGAACCGGTGGATGAATACATCGGAGCGAGCCACTCATCGGATATAGAATACGCCATGGGCAACCTCTCTACGAATGAAGTTTTCGACTGGAATGCCGATGATTATGCTGTTTCCGGCATCTTCATGAACTTCTATGTGAACTTCATTAAGACCGGAAATCCCAATGGACTGGGCCTCCCCGACTGGCCCGCCATCAACGGAAAGAATCCTGTTCCAGTGATGAAAATAGATGTAAATACGCGTGTTGAGACCAATCCTACGATGGATCGACGTTATCAACTATTCGATAAACTCGTGTTCCAAAAGTGATAATACGAGTAGAAACAATAAGGCCTGTGATACAATTGAGTGTCACAGGCCTTATTCATTGCTTTATTTTCGTTCCGCTATATCGCTCCACTTCGGAGTTATCGGGAGTTAAACGCCTTTTGGGCGTAGAAATTACGAATGAGAGTTAACGGACAAATGTCTATTGACTTTAAGGCTCTTGGAGGCTTTATCTCTCGTTTTCTCCCGATAACTTCTTATCTTTCTAAACTTGAACCGTTTATTTTTTACCGAACAACTCGTCGAGTATAGTGTAGAATACAGGGTCTTCACCCACGATGGTCTTTACGATTTTGCCGTCGGGACCAACGATAATTTTGGTTGGGAAGCCCTGAATGGCATAGTCGGATAGTACCTTACTGTTTTCCGGATTGTACACATGGAGCCATGGAAGGTCGTGTTTCTTCACGGCAGCACGCCACTTCTCATCGCTATCGCGACAGTCGATGCCAAGAATTTCAAACTGTCCTCTGTACTTGTTATAATACTCTTTCATTTTTGGAATGCCTCGGATGCACCATATACACCATGAACCCCAGAAATCGAGAACCACGTATTTGCCACGCAGGCTGCTCAGGGCGAGTGGCTTTCCAGCCAAGTCATTAAGTGTAAAGTCGGGAGCTTGTACTCCTGTAGCCTGTGCCTTGCTGGCTTTCTCTTCTGCTTCGGCACGCTGTTTAGCCCTGTCTATGAAGAAAGAATAGTACGATTTCATGCGCCCGTTTTGCACTTCGGGGGTGAGAAGAGTGGCTGCTTGTTCCATCTTCTTCACGTCTTCAAGGAAGCTGATAACGACGGCACTGGCCTCATAGTCGGGATGTTGCTTGACGAAGTCGAGCATACGTTGCTGTGCCTTTTCCTCTATTTCAGCAGCTTTTTCGCGATATTCCTTCATCACCTGTTTACGATTCTCACCTGCATCCAGTCTCTTCTGAATGCCCATGCTGTATTCTTGCATCTCTTTAGATGAGTTCTCCAACATTAGGTTCACCTCATGGTACTGTTGATAGAATTTAGAGCCACCGGTATCATAGCGTGTTTTCATGTCACCGGTCAACTCCAACGTCTCGCCGGGAACACCCACTACGAGCACTCTAGTTCTGTCTTGGTCGCGCATGGTAGCCGGTGTGGCCATCTGAACGTAAGAGACTTCCTTCATCGGGAGCGTGAAATCGAAGGTTCCATCCTTCAATACGACATTGGTTTGTTTAGTTTCCCCGCCGAACGTTCCATAGGCAACGACGGCCGAATCGCCGAAGTTGGCCAGTTTACCTTTGACATGTAGCAAGTCGTCAGCGGCTTGTGCCGATACTGCACTGGCCATCATGAGGCTGGTCAGTAAGGTAGTATACAATTTTTTCTTCATTATTTCTCCTTTTATAATTGGTTATTTTGCAAATATATATCGTTCTCGCTAAATACCGAAAGCATTCAAAATCTTTTCAATGTATTTAACTAAAAGCAGTTGTTTGGGGAGGTCTCGCACATGAAAGGAGGCCGTGTGCAGTAGTGTTTTTTGCCCTCATCGCAGCCAAAACAATTCACTTCCCACTCTTAATTCGCCTACTTGTTAACTTGTTTAGATGTCCATTAGTTCACTGCAAGGGCGAGGCAGCGATACTGCAAAGCCTATTCGGCGATGCTGCAGAGCCGAGACAGCAAGGTTGCGAAGCCTTTGCAGCGAGTTGAGATTGAGAAGTTAGGAGTGGGAAGTGATGGCTTTAATGAGGTAGGATTGGCTGATTGGCGGTTTATAAGGATAGATATGGTCATTGTATAGCGTGTTGATAGCATAACAAAAAGGAGGTAAGCTCGTGCCTACCTCCTTGATATTTCATGAGAGCCAAACGCTCCCTATTTTCTTATCTCAATACTTTGATTCCTTATTTTTCACTTTTTACTCTTTCTTCTTGCCCATCCCTCTTCGGTGAAATCGGGGATTTCGCCTTTCAAGGTCTTATTTCCGGCATTCATCAAAGAGCGCCAATCGGTTGCGTTGGTATCGTCATTACGACGACGGGGAGCACTCTTGCGAGGTGCATCGCTACGTCTTCCACGCGCCTCACTGCGTCCGCGACGCTCGCTATAGTCGCTTTTTTCGCGACGACCACCGCCACGTTGTGGCTCATCGGCTTCGTTACAACGCACTTCTCTGCCTTTGTAACGCAAGCCACTGAGGGCACGCATCACCTTTTGGGCGTCGCTTTCGGGTACTTCAAAGTACGAGAACTTACTCAATAAGTCGATATGTCCCACCTCTTGACGGCCACGTACATTCTTGTTTAAGAACTGCATCATCTCGCCGGGATAGAATCCATCGTCTTTACCAAGGTTGATAAAGAGACGTTTATAACCGCCTTCGGCCTTGCGACGACCACCCTCTGAGCGGCGTCCACGGCTGTTGCCGGCTTCCGAACGCTCTTTTCTGCCACCGGTCACAGGTTTCTCTAACTGCGGTGCATTGCGGTAGTAGTCGAGGAAACGACCGAAAGTGATGGTCACCATCTTCTTGATGATGTCTTCTTTATCAATATATTCGAATCGTCGATTGATTTCTTCCATGTACTGAGCTATCTGCTCTTCGTCCACATCGGTCTTCATAATGTCGTCCATAACCTTGTAGAGTTGCTTCTTGCATATCTCTTCGGGCGAAGGCAGTGTGCCGTCTACAAACTCTTTGCTGATGATTTTCTCAATCTGACGAATCTTAAATTTCTCGCGTGAGTGGATGATACAAATACTTGTACCCTTCTTTCCGGCGCGACCGGTACGGCCACTTCGGTGAGTATAACTCTCTACATCGTCGGGTATTCCGTAGTTGATGACGTGCGTTAAATCGTCGACATCGAGTCCACGTGCAGCCACATCGGTAGCAATAAGCAACTGTGTGAGGTGGTTACGGAACTTCTGCATGGTTAAATCGCGCTGTTGTTGGCTCAGGTCTCCATGCAATGCTTCAGCGTTATATCCGTCTTTGATGAGTTTGTCGGCAACCTCTTGAGTCTCCAATTTGGTACGACAGAAGACGATACCGAATATACGTGGGTAATAGTCTACGATGCGTTTGAGTGCCAAATACTTGTCTTTGGCATGCACCATATAATAGATATGGTTTACATTCTCGGCTCCTTCGTTGCGGCTGCCCACTACTATCTCCTTGTGATCGTGCAGATAATTCTTTGCAATACGCTCCACCTCACGGCTCATTGTAGCTGAGAAGAGCAATGTATTGCGGTCGCTTGGCACGCCTTCAAAGATTTCGTTGATGCTGTCGGAGAAGCCCATGTTGAGCATTTCGTCCGCTTCGTCGAGCACAACGTTGTTCACATGCTCCAGCTTAGCGACCCCCCGGTGCATCAAGTCAATCAATCTACCGGGTGTAGCCACAATGATTTGCACGCCATGACGGAGTGAACGAATCTGGGTTTCGATAGATGCTCCGCCGTAAACGGGTACTACATGTAAGCCCGGAATGTACTTACCAAAGTCGTTGAGGTCGTCGGAAATCTGCAAACAAAGCTCGCGTGTAGGACTCAAAATGAGTGCCTGAGTGACTTTCTGTGATGGATCTACCTTTTGTAACAATGGGATTCCATAGGCGGCAGTCTTACCTGTACCGGTCTGCGCGAGCGCTATGACATCATTTCCATTACCTAATAAATACGGGATTACCTCTTCTTGAACAGGCATCGGATGCTCAAACCCAATCTCCTGAATGGCTTTACGAATCTCTTCGTTAACGCCTAACTCTTCAAATGTCTTCAAAATAAAATGTATATAAATTCCTGTTCAAGCTCTTGGACCTCCCTACTTATCCTAATAAAAATGGTCTTCTCGGTTTGAACGGGTGCAAAGGTATGAAATAATAATGACATTACGAAATAAAAAGAGAGAAAAGACTGCTGCCTCTTCTCTCTTTTTATAATTTATAGGATAGCTTGAGTAGGTTTAGGAGTTTTCGGGAACTATCAAGAGTAAGTGTCTTTTTGAGACTTGTAGTTAGCAGACAAATGTCCATTAACTACTGATAACTCCAATGCCCGATGGGGGCATTTAACTCCTTCTTCCTCCTTATTTAACTAATTAGCTTGCAAGAATCTGTCGGCATCGATGGCTGCCATAGCACCTGAACCGGCTGCTACCACGCCCTGACGATAGTTGGGATCGGCTACGTCGCCGGCTGCAAAGACGCCTTCTACGTTTGTCTTTGATGTTCCGGGAACGGTCTTGATGAAGCCCTGAGCGTCTAAATCCAAATACTCTTTGAATAGTTCGGTATTCGGTTTGTGGCCGATAGCCAAGAAGAAACCGTCGATAGCGATGTCGTATCTCTCTTCATCAGGTTCGCCTAAACGCTTCACTACGTGAGCACCCTCGACACCATTCTCTCCGAAGAGTCCCACGGTGTTGTGCTCGAACAGTATCTCGATATTCTCTTTATCAATGACACGCTGCTTCATAATCTCCGTTGCACGCAAGAAAGGTTTACGAACAATGAGGTAAACCTTGGCTGCCAGAGACGACAGATACATCGCTTCTTCACAGGCGGTATCGCCACCTCCAACGACAGCAACGACCTTTTTACGATAGAAGAAACCATCGCAGGTGGCGCAGGCGCTCACTCCCTGACCGCGATATTTCTCTTCGTCGGGCAGTCCTAAGTACTTTGCTGTGGCACCGGTAGCAATGATGACCGAGCGAGCTTCAATCTCGTTGCCTCTGTCGTCGACGCAATGGAAGGGTCGGCTGCTCAAGTCGGCTTTTACAATCTCACCATCTCTAATCTCGGTACCGAATCTTCCGGCCTGTTCACGCAAGTCCATCATGAGCTGATTGCCGTCTACTCCCTGCGGATAACCGGGGAAATTCTCCACTTCGGAAGTTGTGGTGAGCTGTCCACCCGGCTGTAATCCTGAGTAGAGGATGGTCTTCAAGTTAGCGCGACCGGCATAGATGGCTGCCGTATATCCGGCAGGTCCGCTACCGATAATCAGTGTATCAATCTTTTCCATGTCTATTATCCTTTTGTTATAGTTGTTATATCAATATGTTATATTCTAACGCCCGCGATACAAAGGTAACTCTTTTGCTTGATATTATGGATTGAATGAAGATATATTTAACCTTTTTTGGAGAAACTGCAGAGGCATTGCAGTTTTTCTGCTGTACCTTTGCAAAATAGCTGAAAAGGCCTTTCAGCATTGCTGCCGATGCTTTGCAGCAATCTCATAACAATCTGGAATGATGAAAAGAACGATATTATTGGCAGGATTATTGGTCTCTGCTACACTGGCAAATGCCGGTAACCACACGTTGAAATGGGCCAAAGCCATCAACGAGGTGTTTGGCGACGGACTAAAATTGACGGCAGTTGCGCTGGAATATGATGCCCCGATAGACTCTACAAGTTTAACGTTGAAAACATACACTGTGCGTGGGGGCGAGGTGGCAAGGGTCTATACCAACGACCGAGCAGAGAAGTCGGCAGTCTCGAAGCGTGGCCGGTATGTGCTTATCGCGCTGAAGTCGCCTATAGCTTTGTCCTCTAAACGTGCCTCGGCAGCTAAATTGATCGGTGCGGCCGCAGTCGTACAGAAGGCAAAAATCAAGGTTCTTGGAGGCGGAAAGGTGAAGGCATTGAGAGATACCATCTACACCTTGTCGACACAAAACATTGCGGTAGACGACTTCAAGCAGCAGACTTATAAAGACCGGTCGACTGGTTTAGGATTGCGTTACAATATCTTTATACCCCGAAAGTTTGAACCCGGCGTGAAATATCCATTGGTGCTGTTCCTGCACGATGCCTCCGGGGTGGGCAAGGAACTGAAGAATCCACTCGTACAAGGCAATGGCGCCACGGTGTGGGCGTCGCCCGAATGGCAGGAAAAGCATCCTTGTGTAGTGGTGGCACCGCAGTTCGACCGCCTGACGGCAGACGATACGTATCATTATGGCGACGAAATACGCGCTTGTCAGTCGCTGGTCGATTTCCTTAAAAAGCAGTATCCGCTCGATGTCGACCGCTTGTATGTCACAGGACAAGGCATGGGAGCCATGTCGGCTTATGTGATGTTGCTACGCCGCCCCTACCTTTTTGCCTCGGCATTGCTGGTTTCCGGGCATTGGGATGCAAGAAAATTGGGACCTTTGGCCAAGAAAAATCTGTGGCTGGTATCGGGTAAAAAGGATACGAAAACGATAGCCGGTGTTGATAAGATGCTCGATGAATGGGACGAACACGACGCCATGGTGAGCGAGAAAGACTGGCCTTTGGAGGCTACAGCTGCCGAACGAGCTGCCGAAGTGCACGAGCTGATGCTCACAGGAAGTAATATCAAACACACACGATTGGTGGGTGGAGACGGTAAGGATGCTTGGCGTGTGGCCTATAGCATACCGAGTATGGGTGAATGGTTGTTCGATCAACGACTTTCTAAGAATATAGACGAATTGCGTGCCCACCTACTTAACGTCACAGGAAAAGAAGTGTTGCTCGATGCGCATCGTGGTGATTGGCACGGAACATCGGAAAATTCGCTGAATGCTGTGTTTAAATCGGTGGAGCGAGGACGCCAAATGGTGTCGGTAGATGTGCGTAAGACCAAGGACGGACAGCTCGTTTGCTTCTCTGATAGGACTTTAGAACGACTGACTAATGGTAAGGGACTTGTTGGCAACAAGACTCTGGCGGAATTAAAAGCACTGAAGATGAAAGACGACCGTGGGCAGGTGACTAAATGGGTAATGCCTACGTTGAAAGAGGTTTTGAACTATGCCAAGGGGCGTATCTTGGTAGATATTGATGCTCCCGATGCCCTCTTGTCGGATATTCGCGATGTGGTAGCAGAAGCAGGAGCGCAAAGTGTGGCCATACTACCGGGTGCGGTGAAAGACGAAGGCAACTGGATGCATAAGGCAGTGGTAGACCTTGACGCTCCACGTGCAATCCTTCGTGTACGCAAGGCGTTGAAGTCGTGGCCGGTGATGGTGGAATTACGATTTTCCAAAAATAATAATTCGCTGCTCAAACATGCCATCTCGCTGGTGCGCGGACATGCTCGTGTATGCTTCAATACAACCGAGAAAGGACTTGCCGGTAACCATGTAGATGTGGAAAAGGATGGAGATGCCGAGCTCGTGTGGGGCGACTTGATACGACAAGGAGGTACAATCATCAAGACCAATCGACCTGAACGATTGGTGGAATATCTGAGTAAATAAGGAGTTTGCAACCGAGTTGCATGTTTTTATTTTTACTTTTGTCGATGAATCAAAATTTATAAAGATGGAAGAGGAAGAAATAATGCAACCTTGGAAACTAGTAGTCTCGGCAGTGATGCTTGTTGTCGGGATGGTGATGACATGGCTTGATGTGGCTTGGTTCGGGCATTGGTGGGTGCTTTTGGCATGGTATATCATTGCATTCCTGCCTGTAGGATGGGGAGTGATGCAAGAGGCTTGGGAGCATATCAGCGAGAAGCACGATGTGTTTACGGAGTTTACACTGATGTCGTTGGCCTCTATTGGTGCGTTTTTCATAGGCGAATATCCGGAAGCTGTGGCTGTGATGCTTCTCTATTGTATTGGCGAACTGCTGCAAGATAAAGCGGTAGACTGTGCCAAAGACCATATCAAAGACTTGGTGGCCTATCGTCCTGACCGTGCAATGGTGATTGTTAACGGTGGGGTTGAGGCTCGCGAAGCGGCAGAAGTAGGTGTGGGCAGTGTGATAGAAGTGAAACCCGGCGAACGCGTTCCGTTGGACGGTGTGCTGCAAGATGGCGCTGCTACTTTCAACACAGCGGCTCTGACGGGTGAGAGTCTGCCTAGGCTGATAGATGGCGGAAGTGAGGTGCTGGCCGGAATGATAGTCGTGGACAGCCCAGTTAGGATTCGTACGACGCGTAAGGTTGGCGATTCTGCTATCTCGCGTATTTTAGAGATGGTCGAGAAAGCAGGTGAACGCAAGGCTCCGACCGAACTCTTTATTCGTAGATTTGCACGTGTTTATACGCCCATTGTCGTGCTATTGGCCGTGCTGACGGTGATTTTGCCGTGGCTATATAGTTTGATTACGGCCGATTTTTCCTTTGTTTTTAGTACTTGGTTGCACCGTGCTTTGGTGTTCTTGGTTATTTCTTGTCCTTGTGCATTGGTCATTAGCGTGCCTTTAACCTATTTTGGGGGTATCGGAGCGGCATCGCGTCGCGGTATCCTCTTTAAGGGTGGAAATTTTTTAGATGCCATTCGTGAGGTAGATACCGTTGTGTTTGACAAGACCGGAACACTGACTACGGGGCAGTTTACCGTTACTTCGGTGGAAGGCCTGACGCCTGAAATGCAGGAAGTAGTGTCGGCAATGGAAAGTAGTAACAATCATCCGTTGGCGCAGGCCATAGCAGAATATCATCCCACGGATAAGCGATTGGATGCCAAAGATATTCCCGGTTATGGGTTGGAAGCACACAATGGTAAGGACAGATGGCTCGTGGGAACACTCAGATTACTGGATCAAGAAAGGGTGGTCTATCCGGTTGAGCTGCAAGAAGTGAGCGAGACATTGGTGGCTTGTGCTTGTAATGGGCGATATGTGGGTTGCTTGAAATTGGCAGATACGCCGAAAGAGGATGCTCGGCATGTTGTGGAAAGCTTGGCTTCTCAAGGTGTCAATCATGTAGAAATATTATCGGGCGACAAGCAGGAACTCGTACACAGGGTGGCCAATGAACTGCATATACAGCATGGATATGGTGACTTGTTGCCTCTAGATAAGGTGGCACATATCCAAGAGTTGCAGCGACAAGATCGGAAGGTGGCTTTCGTGGGCGACGGTATCAACGATGCGCCGGTATTGGCCATGAGTGATGTGAGCATAGCGATGGGAGCCATGGGCTCGGATTTGGCTGTTGAGACGGCTGATATTATCTTGCAGACCGACCAACCGACGAAAGTTGCCGAGGCTGTGGAGATGGGGCGACGTACGTATGTGATTGCTCGGCAGAATATATTCTTGGCTCTTAGCGTAAAAGCACTGGTGATGTTGCTAGGCGTGCTAGGCTTGACCAATCTGTGGGGAGCTGTGTTTGCCGATAGCGGCGTGGCGTTGTTGGCCGTGATGAATGCCACAAGGATATTGTTGGAAAGGAAGAGATAGAAAGGGTAGGATGGGGCTGTATGCCCCTACTTACTCTAACTTGCCGACTATAGATGGGTTGTTCTTTGGACACGGGGGCTTTCAGTTGGATTTACACCATATTATATATAAAGCTTCTTTGTTCCCTGATGAAGGGTAAGAAAAGGAGAATAAACTAGAAAATTAGAACCATCTAGCTTTCATTTCTTTCTTTTTAAAGCTAAGTTTTCTTTCTGTTTGCTATTCTAAGTATTAAATAATATGCTTTTATGATTTAAAAAATGTGGAATGGTTTTAGTTTTGTAACTTCTGTATAGTTCTAAAAATATTTTAATAGCAAAACTGTTTCAAATGAGTATACAGGAATGCCATGACGGTCTATAAACGCTTAAAAACGGTGTAATATATTCGTATTGAGCGGTTTATATGAATTTTTAAAGTTGTAATTTTGTTTGATTTATTTAAAATAAAGTATTAAAAAATTTGCATTTATCAAATCATTTGCTAATTTTGCCTTGTGTAAAACCAGATATATAACTTTAACAATCCCTGTTTAGGGTAACTGTAACTAAACTTAATTCAAAATGTGTAAAGGAATGAAGTTCTTTTGGATCTCAATGAGAACCAAACTAACTGTTCTGATGTTATGCTTCGCTTTTGGAGCATTCGCACAGAACTCAACAGTCAAAGGTAATGTCCTTGATGAGACCGGTCAGCCGGTTATTGGTGCAACTGTCAAGGTACAGGGTACTAACATCAATGCAATTACCGACATCGATGGTAATTATTCGATTAACTGTCCGGCTAACGGAACACTCGAATTGTCTTATGTAGGCTACAAGACAGCTTATGTAAAAGTGGGTAACCGCTCTAAGGTAGACGTGAAAATGACTCCTGAAGCTACCGCTATCGATGAAGTTGTGGTAACAGCCTTGGGTATCAAGCGCCAGTCTCGTTCGTTGGGATATTCTACAACGAAGGTAGGTGGTGAGGATTTCCAGCTGGCACGTGATCCCAATATTGGTAATGCTCTCTCTGGTAAGATTGCCGGTGTGAACGTAGCGGGTAATGGTACAGGTTCTACAGGTACTTCTCGTGTAGTCATTCGTGGTAATGCTTCACTTACAGGTAACAACATGCCTCTCTATGTAGTGGACGGTGTGCCATTTGATAATACCAACCAAGGCTCCGCAGGTATGTGGGGTGGCTCGGATATGGGTGACGGTTTGAGCAACATCAACGCTGATGATATCGAAAGTATTCAGGTGTTGAAGGGGGCTGCCGCTTCTGCCCTTTACGGTTATCGTGGTGGTAACGGTGCTATCTTGATTACTACTAAGAGTGGTAAGAAGAATCAGCCGGTATCTATTGAAGTAAATGAGAACTTGACTTTCAACTCTATTTATGACTATCGCGATTGGCAAAAGACTTTCGGTTTGGGTAAATATGGTGTGAAGCCTACTAACGTAAAGGCTGCTCAAGAAGGCGAAAGCAATAGCTGGGGTGCCGCTTTAGATGGCTCTGAAGCTACCAACTTCCTTGGTAATACTTATGCTTATAAGGATGTAGACAACTGGTCTAAATTCTATCGTACCGGTATTACAACTAATACTTCGGCTTCAGTTTCTGGTTCTGCACAAAATATTACTTATCGTTTCGGTGCTTCTTATAATAAGGAGAAGAGTATTCTGCCTAACGCAGGTAATCGCCAGGTAGGTTTGAATATGAATACTACCTATGACATCTTTAAGAATCTGCACTTGACAGTGACCGCTAACTATACTACGGATAAGTCGAATGGTCGTGCAAACCTTTCTGATGGTAACGGTAATACCAATGCTTCTCTGCTTTATCGTGGTAACTCTTTCGACATAGAGTGGATGAAGGGAACCGAAAAAGGTTGGGGTACTAACCTTGACGGAAGCGAAATGATTGGTGGTACCAATGTTTATTTCAACAACCCTTATTGGTTGCAATATCGTAAGACCAACGATATGAACCGCACACGTTTGGTTGGTGCTGTCAATTTACGTTGGGATATTACAGACTGGTTGTATATCCAAGGTGCCGTTCAACACGATGGTTATAACTTCGAATACAAGCAGGTACAGCCTGTTGGTGCAGCTGCTGACCCTGCAGGTTGGATGACTCAGTACTCTAAGAACTTCCATGAGAACAACTACAACTTCCTTTTGGGCTTCAATAAAACATTCGGTGATTGGACTGTTGGTGCTACCTTCGGTGGTAACAAGCAGTTTGATATCAGCAAGATATTCTTGGTTTCAGATGGTGGTCGCCCATTCGTAGTAGACGGTTTGTGGTCTGTGAACAACTTGAGTGACAAGCGTCCGGCTATAAAGACAGAGCGTTATCAGGTTAATTCTCTCTATGGTACAGCTGATTTAGGATGGAAGAACCAAGTGTTCTTGAACCTTACAGCTCGTAACGACTGGTTCTCTACATTGGCAGACAATAGCAATAGCTATTTCTACCCATCTGCAACACTTTCTTGGGTGTTCACCGATACATTCCGTAACCAGCTTCCTGCTTGGTTCGACTTCGGTAAGTTGCGTGCCGGTTTGGCTTCTGCATCTAACGGAACTTCTCCTTATCAGAACCTCCTTCTTTACCAATTGCGTAACTATAAGGTTAATGGACAGATTGCAGCAACACAGAACAATGGTGACAAGTATCCTAGCAATACATTGAAGCCGGTTCATATTTCTGAGTTTGAAGTAGGTTTGAACCTGTCATTCTTCGAGAGTCGTTTGAACTTTGATATGGCTTACTATGTAAAGAAGACCACCGATGACATCGCTGTAGTATCTA
The DNA here is from genome assembly GCF_001553265.1 of Prevotella sp. DNF00663. Lineage (GTDB taxonomy): Bacteria > Bacteroidota > Bacteroidia > Bacteroidales > Bacteroidaceae > Prevotella. The sequence goes on from NZ_KQ960583.1 coordinate 26,788, forward strand.
CATCTTCTGCATCAGGTTATGGTTCTAAGGTTGCCAATGTTGGTAAATTGAAGAACAACGGTTTTGAGTTTATGGTTGATGCATATCCTATCAGAAACAAAAATTTCCAGTGGAATACTACTTTGAACTTTGCTTATAACAACTCAAATGTAGAGTTTTTGGGTGATGGTGTAGACCGTTTGTCTATCGATGGAGCTCAGAGCCGTAACGGTAATGTTTATATCTACAATGTTGTAGGACAGCCTTATGGTCAGATTATCGGTAACAAGTATAAGAGAGATGCTAATGGTAATCTTCTGTTGAGTAAGGGTCTTCCACAAGCAGGTGAGCAGACTATACTCGGTAATGGGGTTTATAAGTGGACCGGTGGTTTCCGTAACTCTTTCAGCTATAAGAACTTTACATTGGCATTCTTGATTGATGCAAAGTTCGGTGCTAAGATTTTCTCTGGTACAAACTACCAGCTTTACTCCTATGGTATGCACAAGAACACATTGAACGGTCGTACAGCCGACAATGCAAAGGGTGCTATCGTGGCATCGGGTATTGATGAAGCTACCGGCAAGGCCAACACTGTTTCTGTATCAGCTCAAGACTATTATCAGGCAATTTGCAAGGCAAACATTGGCGAAGAGTTCGTTTACAGTGCTGACTTCATCAAGTTGCGTGAGTTGTCGTTAGGCTATACATTCCCGAAATCAATGTTTACTCACATGAACTTTGTTAAGGGATTGAGCCTATCTCTTGTTGCTCGTAACCTATGGACAATCATGAAGCATACTCCGAACATTGATCCAGAGTCTGCAGTCAATGCTGGTAACGGTCAAGGACTTGAGTTGAACGGTTATCCTACAACTAGAAACATTGGTTTCAATGTGAATATTAAGTTCTAATTATCATTAATGAGAAAATAAAATGAAAAAGTTTAAATATATAGCATTAGCTTCGGTAGTTGCACTCGGAGTCTCTAGTTGTGGAGATTTTGGTGACCTCAATATTGATCCGGAGCACTTGAATGAGGCCAATGTGCCTACGGCTATGCTGTTCACAAATGCGGAACATCAGGCATTGGGCTCCGACTGGGATATGTGGCGTACCGGATGTATCTACTCAGCTCAGTTTACTCAGCAACTTACATCTATCGACTGGTGGGATAGTTATGGCCGCTATAATTACAGCGATGGTTACTCTGCTTCGTTCTGGGATACTTTCAATGGTGACCGTGGAGCTTTGCGTGACGTCACTACCTGCGTTGATAAGTGGAAAGGAAACGACAAATTGAAGATAGATTGGAACATCGCTCGTGTGATGCGTGTTTATGCTTTCGGCAAGATGACAGACCTTTACGGAGATATTCCTTACTCTCAAGCTGGTCGTCCTGATCAATTCTCTTATCCGGTTTACGATAGCCAGAAGGATATTTACACTGATATGCTGAAGGAATTGGATGAAGCTCAGGCTAATTTGGCATCTGGAACTGCTGACATGGGAGCCCATGATGTCTATTTTGCAGGTAATGCCGCTAAGTGGAAGAAGTTTGCTAACTCTCTCATGCTTCGTTTGGCTATGCGCCTAGTAAAGGTAGATGAGGCTACAGCAAAGAAGTATGCTGCTAAGGCTTTTACCAATGGTGTTATCACAGATTACGCAGATAATGTGAAATTGGACCATCCCGGAGCATCTCCTTCGGATGATTCTGCTGAGCCATTTGCTAAAATCAATGCCAAAGAAGACCGTGAGTTCTTCCTCAGCAAGACTTTCGTTGATATGTTGAAGGATTCTAGAGACCCACGTATCTCTTTGATTGCGACTGTTGCAGCAACCAATGGTATCAAGTCGGTTGAGAAAGATTTGTCTGCCGAAGACTATGGTGATATGACTCCAGAGAAGCAAGAAGGTCTTCTTTCTGGTGGTTATAGCTTGAACCCTACCAGTCCTTACGCTATGGCTAAAGTTGATCCTCGATTCAAAAAAGACGATGCTCACATCATTGACCATGTAGTAAAAGACGGTAAGAGTACACCTGTTTACTGGTATGATCGTTACACCAACTACTTCTCAATCCCTAACCGTTACACTTATAACGACCCCACAGCTCCTACATTTGTTGTAACAGCTGCGCAGACAAACTTCTTGTTGGCAGAAGCTGTAGTTCGTGGATACATCAGCGGTGACGCTAAGAAGTTCTATGAAGACGGTGTAAAGGCTGCATTCTTGCAGTTCAAGCAATTCCCCAATGCCGGTAAGATTTATCAGCAGTACTTAGATGGTAAGGTAGATGCTTATCTCGCTGCTAATCCTTACAACGCAGCTAAGGCTTTGGAACAGATTAATACACAGTATTACATCACTACTTTCGGTGATCCTCATGAGGTGTTTACAAACTGGCGTCGCTCTGGTTTCCCTGTATTGACACCTAATGCAATGGCTAAGGAAGATGGTCAGTGTGCTACAAAGGATGGTTCTATCCCACGTCGCTTCATCTATCCTAGCAAGGAATCTCAGGTAAATAAGGCCAACTACGACGCAGCTATTGCTCGTCAAGGTAAGGATAGATTTGATACACGAGTATGGTGGGATAAATAATACGATTTAATTCCCTATTCAAAAATAGCGAGTGCATTCTCAAGAGTGCACTCGTTTTTTGTTGTATAGGGCTGAGACGTTTTTCTTTCTTATGTGGTTGGTTATTTGGAAATTTCTTTGTAAGTTTGTAGCATATAGTATAAAAGATTAAAAAAGCAATACTCCATGAGACAATTTCTATTGACCGTAGCCCTTTCGGCCGTAGCTCTCTGCTCGCAGGCAGGGCATTTCCATCAGATTCTTTTCCGTACATTGCCCGACAGTGTGCCTTATCGCATCCCGGCCATTGCCCAAGCTCAGAATGGGAATATCATTGCTGTGGCCGACTATCGTTATTGTGGTAGCGACATAGGTTATGGTGCTATCGACCTCCACTTCCGCGAAAGCAGCGATCAAGGCAAGACTTGGAGCGCCGAACGTAAGCTGGCCGACGGTACAGGCGACGAATCTTCTGCTGGTTGGAATTACGCTTTTGGCGACTGTGCACTTGTGGCCGACCGCACCAGCCCACGTGTTTTAGCTATCGGTGTGTGTGGAAAGACCCCTTATACCAAGGCTCGTCGCAACAATCCTAATCGTGTAGCTTGCTTCTATAGCGATGATAATGGCCACACATGGAATCAAGGTGAGGAGATTACTGAGAAAATATACCGCCTCTTCGATAAGCATAAGGACGGCCCAGTACAAAGCCTTTTCTTCGGTTCGGGTAAGATACACCAGAGCCGTTATGTTAAGGTGGGGCGCTACTATCGTCTCTATGCAGCCCTTTGTACGCTACAAGGCAACTTCGTTGTTTACAGCGATGATTTCGGAAAGTCGTGGAAAGCTTTAGGCAACACCACTCAATCGCCTTGTCCAAAAGGCGATGAGCCTAAGTGTGATGAACTCCCCGATGGCAGTGTTATCCTTAGTTCTCGTGCCAACGGCCGCTTGTTCAACGTCTATACCTTCACTAATGTCAAGAAAGGTCGCGGCTCTTGGGATGTACCTATGAAGAGTCAGTCTTTCGATGGCATTCAGAATGCTTGCAATGGAGAAATTTTAGTGGTTAAGGCACGTCGTGCTTCCGACGAAACCGATGTGTGGTTGGCTTTGCAGAGTGTACCTTTCGGCCCGCAACGTCGCCACGTAGGCTTCTTCTATCGCGAACTTCCCACTACTCATATTGGTACAGCCGGTCTTGTCACAGGATGGACACGTGGCTTACAAGTAAGCCAACAGTTGTCTGCTTATTCCACGATGACCCAGCTTATCGGTGGTAATATCGGCTTTTTATGGGAAGAAGGACCTACCACTTATAATATAGCTTATGAGGTGTTGTCTATCAGCGAGATTACCAATGGGCGCTACTTTACGCCCACTTTAACGCGTAACACCTACTAGAATCGCCATCCTGTACCCAACATCAAATGGTTTGGGTACTTGAAATCACGCAGACTATAGCCGATATGTAGGAATAGATGGTGCGTACAATGCACTTTCAGGGCGAGTATCTGATACCACTCATTCAGGTCGCCCTGTGCTCCTAGCAGGTAATGACCTACTCCTACGTTGATAGAAAAGTATGGCATGATAAACTCGGCACGTGCCGATAAGCCGATAGCCATTTGTTCCAAGGTCTTAGGTTTATTCGGTACAAGCGTCACAACCGATTTGTCTTTTTTGTCGAGAGGTTTGTAGATGTTGGCTCCTCTGTCATAGACACCATCGACCGAGAGCCCGGTACTGACCCAATGGTTGATGCCATACATCGGATTAAAGTTGAATCCGAAGACACCATATTTACCCGGTATAATCACCGGACCGTCGTCTGTGTTATATCCCAATTGGTACCATGCCCCATAAGCCACTAAGTCATAGTATAGATGACGGTGAAAATGGGGGATGGTATCTTGCTTTTGAGTCCTTTGTCTGGGACGGTTTAGATAGTACGCCAAGCTCATCCGTCCGCCCAATACGTTCAATCCTGCATTCGGTACTGTGGTATTTCCGTTGGAGAAATGAATGGCCGAAATACCGGCATTCAGGTCGAAATGGCGTGAGAGGCGGAAGTTTAAGTATAAATCGGCATCTATATAAGCCGTCACGCGCGAACCGATGACCTTGTTATCCGGATTCTTTTCTATGTCGTAAGGGTGCCATCCTGCGGTCAATCCCAGATTCCATTCGTAGTTCAGGTTGATATATGGCGAGATGGTCTTGATACGTGCGCCTTGGAAAATGAATGCCGACCAAGGATGACCTAGTTGCCAATTGAAATCGTGTATGGCCATACCGATACCTTGATATGCACCTCTGTAGATGCGTTCTTGCATGCTTCCTTCGGGCGAAGCGAACGCATACTTCAGTCGAGCGGTGAAAGCGTAGTTCATCGTACGCCTTTCTGCGTTGCCTCCTTGGAGGTAACGGTTGGTATGAAGGATGGTCGATGGAATTACATCTGCTTCAATATGGTGTATGGTTGTTGTGGTATCAGGCTCTTGTGCGTGTATCTCTATAGGATATATACAACATAGTGAGAGCCAAAGCGCCATTACTCTTTTCATGGTTATCATTTTCCCAACAAATTTAGGATTTATTCTATAAACTTGCAAATATATACCTTTTATTTTTGCCGACCCAAGGTATTTGTCGTAACTTTGTGCAAGTTTTTTTTCAAAGGTTAGAAAATAACACATTTTTATGGAATGGCTTGAGGGCTTATTCAGTATGCATTCGGCGATACAGGCTATCGTCGTATTGTCGCTTATCTGCTCGCTCGGATTAGCATTAGGCAAACTTCATTACAAGGGAATTTCTCTTGGAATCGCTTTTGTCTTCTTTGTTGGTATTGTGGTAGGCAATTTTGGCCTAACGGTAGATTCGCAAATGATTTCTTATGCCGAAAGTTTCGGACTCACATTGTTTGTTTATACCCTTGGACTCTACGTGGGACCAAACTTCTTCGGAGCCTTGCGCCACGAGGGAGTGGCTTTTAATCTATGGGGATTGGCGCTGGCATTGGTTGCCACGGTTATGACTATTTTATTGTCAATCTTCACGCCCGTGTCGCTTCCCGATATGGTTGGAATCCTTTGTGGAGCCACCACGAATACGCCTGCGTTGGGTGCTGCTCAGCAAACGCTGGCTCAAATGGGCTTGCCTAGTCAAGGGGCAGCCTTGGCATGTGCCGTCACTTACCCTTTGGGTGTGGTAGGTGTTATCCTCGGCATGATTGTGTTGCGCAAGTTGTTTGTCAAGCCCGACGACCTCAAAGCACGTATTAAAGACGATGCCGACCACACTTCTGTGGGACAATTTGTTGTCGTCAATCCGGCATTGAATGGCAAAACCATCGTCGAGATTTCCAATATGACTCATCGTAAGTTCATCATTTCGCGTATTTGGCGTAATAGTCAGGTCATCGTTCCGCTTGCGACTACGCGCTTGGAACTTAAAGATAGCCTGCTTGTGGTGTCGAATAAGGAGGAGGTTGAGGCCATGACGTTGCTCTTCGGACAGAAGGTTGAGACCGATTGGAATCGAGATCAGATAGATTGGAATGCGCTCGATACCAAGGTAGAAAGCCGCGTTATCGTGGTCACACGCACTACGCTCAATGGTAAACTACTTGGCAATTTGCAGCTACGCAATACGTATGGCGTGAATGTCAGTCGTGTTATTCGTGGCGATATTAAACTTTTGGCCACCGACGACCTACGCCTTCAGTATGGCGACCGTGTTACAGTGGTGGGCGCTCCCGAAGATGTAGACCATGTGGAGAGCTTTATGGGGAATGCCGTGAAGACGCTTAGCGAACCTAATTTGGGTGCCATCTTCCTCGGAATGATTCTTGGATTGGCCGTTGGTACGATTCCTCTCGTCATTCCCGGCATGAGTGTTCCTATCCAGCTAGGTATTGCCGGTGGTCCCATCATAGTGGGAATCCTCATTGGTTCACTCGGTCCACGCGTTCATTTTATTTCTTATATGACGCGTAGTGCAGGTCTGATGCTTCGCCAACTCGGTTTGGCAATCTTCTTAGCCGGACTTGGGCTTGAAGCCGGTAAGCATTTTATGGATACCGTGTTGCGCCCAGAAGGTGCGTTATGGGTAGGATTAGGCTTCCTTGTCACGGTGCTACCTGTTATTATTGTCGGTTTCATCGCGCTGAAGACGAAGAAATTTGATTTCGGAACCATCTGTGGAATACTTTGTGGAAGCATGGCCAATCCGATGGCATTGACCTATGCTAATGACACACTTGAGGGCGAGACGGCCAATGTAAGTTATGCTACGGTTTATCCGTTGAGCATGTTTGTGCGAGTGATTATCGCCCAAGTCATCGTTATGTTCTTTGTTTGAACAAGGCCGAACGTTAGAAATCGGCTTTACATATCCATTTCATTGCGCCCCACGGACTGACTTCGTCGGGCGCAATTTCTATTTCTTCGGCATGCAGATACATCCTGTCGGCCTTCTTACCGTATAGTTCGTCTCCCAAGATAGGGCAATTGAGTCCTTCGGGATGGGCACAGTGTACGCGCAATTGGTGGGTACGCCCTGTCTCAGGAAAGAGTGCTATGCGTGTTTTTCCGTTCTTTCTTTCTATGATGTGGTATCGCGTTATGGCTCGCTTACCGTGTTCGTGGTCTACCTTTTGGCGTGGACGATCCATGATGTCGGGAGCCAATGGTAGGGCAATGGTACCCTCTGTAGGAACTTCTATTTCGCCGTTAAGGATGGCTACGTAGCGTTTTCGTATGCGGTGGGTAGCGAAAAGACGTTGCAAATAGATATAGGTGGGCATGTCAAGGGTGGCGATGAGCAATCCCGATGTAGCCATGTCGAGCCGGTGAACCATCATCGGACCGTCGGCCTTTGGGTATCGTTCGCGCAAGATAGAGGCTGCCGACTCGCGTTTACTCTTTCCCGGAACGCTCAACATGCCGGCCGGTTTATTCACTACTACATAGTGTTCGCCGACGTCTATCGTGCGCAATTCGTTATGATTGTCGGCATCTAGTGGGTTAGGTTCTACGTCCAGTCCTTGCAACATCCAATTTAAAATGGGTTTGCATTTCCCGTTACAGGCTGGATAGAATTGTCCGTGGCGCCGCAATTCTTGCTTGGGCGATGCGCCCCACCAAAACATGGCCATCTGTAGTGGGTGCATGTGGTGTTCGTAGGCATATTGTAACAGCCGAGGCTCACAGCATTCCCCACTGCCCGATGGGGGAATCTTGCTTATTGTTGGAGCGAAGATATCAAGCAGATTACGCGTCTCTCCACGCGCGTTAAGCAAGGAGAAATGCTCGAATAACCATCTCTGTAGCGCGTCCGAACGTTGATGTCGCTTAGTTTTTAACTTTTGTATATTTGATTCAAAACGACCGATTCCATCGATAATGTGCTGCTCTTTGTCAGCATATTGTAGTTTGATACGTCGCAATTCGGCTTTTTGGAACTGGCTCTCTCTGATAAGTGCGGTTTCATCGAAGCCTTTGCCCGATTGTCGGAGTTGGTCGCGCTGCTTCTTGCTCTGTTCCATCAAGCTGCGTTGAGCCGATATCCTGTCTTGTGCCTCTGCTTGTGTGGTTGCCAAGTCTTGCTGTAGTTGGCGATATTCTTGGCTACTCTCTATGCGTTTGATTTCGTCGTTGATGGCGCTGATTTGTTGCTCGTGGGTCTTAAAATAGCCATTGGGTTGCAGGTAGTCGAATATGGCCGGCACATAATCTGGCCAATCGCTGCGCCCACATATTTGTCCGCTGTAGGCCTGTAAATATCCCATTTCACCGTTGTCTCGTTCTACTATGAGCACACCAAACATCTTACCGGCAGCGATTTCACGACCGAAAGGTGTGGAAGTTGCTGCTGATAACTCTGCCTTTAGCTGTTCGACGGCTGTCAAACAGAGTGAATGAGGCTCATAATAGAAGGGATTGTTGAAGCGTGGTGGGCGCTCGTTATTGCCTGTAAGCGGATGAAAAACCATGCTGTTACAGTTTGCTGCGGTCTAGAATGGTGATGGTTTTGCCGTTGATGCTGATGGTTCCGTTGGCCGACATCTCCGACAATACGCGTAAGAGCGAATATTTCTGAATGCCGAAAGAGTCGGCTATCTCTTGTCGTGATTGGTCTATCTTGATGGTGAGTGAACCTTGTTTGCCAGCAGCCTCGCGTAAAAAGTAGGCCACTTTCTCACGCACGGTGAGCAACGACAACACTTTCATCTTCTTGGTGAGGAATACGTCGATGTTTGAAAGCACGCGTATGAAATTCAGGTTCAGCTTCGGGTCGTTGTTCATCAGTTCCATGAGCATCTCCGGTTTCATGCGAAGAACGCTCACTTTGGTATCGGTCTCTACGCTTACCGGCATCTTGTTGTTCTTGGCGAAGATGAAAGCGGGTGCCACGATGTCGCCTTCGGTGAGCCGACTCACCTCTACCTGCTTGCCACTGAGACCCACCATGCGGCATATCAGTACACCGCTGATGACGATATCAGCGTACTGACAAGGCATTCCCGTGAGCGAAAATACGTCCTTTTTATCGTATTCTACGATGCGGTAGTGCGCTGCCGAGAGTGTCATCTCTATCTCTATGTCGCTCATTCCGGCGAATAGCGGGCATAGCTTGAGTGCTTTCAATATCTTATTGTCCATGTTGGCAAATATACTAAAAATCGGTTGAGCAGCCAAATCTCCTCCATTTGTTAACTCATTCTTGTCCCTTTTGCTAACCCATCTTGTTTACTTGTCAACTCGTTTATTCGTCTATTGTCATCCTGCAAGGCCGTGGCAGCAATGCTGCGTGCCCTCTTCAGCATTCCTGCCTCGCCTTTGCAGTGATGTTGCAAGGGCTTTGCAGCAGAGTGTATGTGATTTTTTCGTATATTTGTATCGACCATTCGAGTAATCGATTAGTCGAATAATCGGTCAAGAATAAAATTCTATTAGCTTATGTCTATTACCATTAAATCTATCAAAGGTTATTATTTTTTGGATGTATGGATTATGGCCAACATCGTACAACAAGCCACATTGGCTTTCTGTAAAGGGTATTTGAATCAGCATAACGACCCGTGTGGACGTTTATACGACCAAATGACGATGGCTGCCCGGTCGGTTACGGCCAATATAGCAGAGGGATGTTCTAGGCATCAGACATCACGTGAAACAGAAATGAAGCTCAATGATGTAGCTCGCGCCAGCCTTTCAGAATTGCTTGGCGACTTTTTTAGTTTGTCGTTGCAGATAGGATGTGAGCCATGGTCGAAGCAATCAGCAAATTATCAAAAGTTTAATGCCATCCAATTATCTCGTCCTCAATACAGCGATGATATAGAACATGATGCTTGGGTACATATCCAAAACGAGCGTAAGAAGTTTGCACTGTGGACAGAATGTGCTGATTTGTCAACTCGACTCAATGCAATGATGCTGTTGATAAATCGTAATATCTCTATGTTGCAAAAGATGATAAGCAGTCAGTTAGACCGCTTTAAACAAGAAGGTGGATTTACTGAGAATCTCACCCGAGAACGAGTGAGTACACAGAGGGAACAAGCTGTGGCACAAGGTTCACCATCTTGCCCTGTATGTGGCAAACCAATGATACGGCGTACGGCTAAGCGAGGAACGAATGCAGGACGAGATTTTTGGAGTTGTAGCGATTATCCGAATTGTCAGGGAACACGGAATATATAATCGTCTCCACCCCCTTCTCCCTCAATAATTCTTTAAAAATCCGGTTGGCATTGTCACGATATATGAATATTTAGATTATCTTTGCATACTGAAGAAAAGCCGTGGCTGTATTCCGGAATCTTGGAATGCAGATAGGGGCATATCATTATTAATATATCTATGCGCAAGGTAATAGGAATCGGGGAAACAGTACTCGATATTATATTTAAGAACGGACAACCCATTTCGGCGGTTCCCGGTGGCTCTTCGTTTAATGCCACGATCTCGTTGGGACGCTCCGGTGTGAATACCACTTTTATAGGAGAGGCTGGAAACGACCGGATAGGGGAGTATGTGGTAAGTTTTCTGCGCGACAACGGTGTGAATGCCGATAGTGTGAATGTATTTGCTGAGAGTAAGTCACCCATCTCTTTGGCCTTCTTGGACGAGAAAAATAATGCCGATTATATCTTCTATAAAGATCATCCGCATGATCAATTAGACTTCATCTATCCCGATGTACAGCGCGATGACATCGTGCTTTTCGGCTCATTCTTTGCTGTGAATCCGGTGATTCGACCACAGGTGGCGGCGTTCTTGGAGTATGCACATAGTCGCGGAGCAATTCTTTACTACGATGTGAATTATCGTTCGTCGCACCGTCATGAGATTATGAAGATAACGCCGAACCTCATTGAAAATTTGGAATATGCCGACATTGTGCGTGGGAGCATTGAGGATTTTGAGATACTCTATCGCTTGAAAGAGGCCGAAAGAGTATATAATGCGGAAATTTCTTTCTACTGTAAGAAGTTCATTTGCACTTGCGGAGATACTCCTACCGAATTGAGAGCGGAGAATAAGCTGGCTAAACAGTATCCTGTAATGGATACAGAGGTGGTGAGTACCATCGGAGCTGGTGACAATTTCAATGCCGGATTCATCTATGGATTGCTGAAAGGTGGGGTGACACGCGACGATATTGACCGTGGATTGAGCGAAGAACAATGGGATAAAGCCATTGGATATGGGCAGATGTTCTCTGCCGAGAGTTGCAAAGATATATTTAACTACGTATCGACGGAGTTCGGAAATAAAATGAAATCTTTAAACGTTTAGACGAAATCATGATAGAATTAAAAAACAAAATCTACTATGTAGGTGTCAACGACCGTAATAAGAGTCTGTTTGAAGGGCTGTGGCCTCTACCTTCGGGAGTAACATACAACTCCTATCTGATTGATGATGACAAGGTCTGTTTGATAGATTCAGTAGAAGTAGATTTCTTTTCACAGTTTATAGAAAGTCTCCATGAGGTGTTGGGTGACCGTAAAATAGACTATTTGGTGGTAAATCATATGGAGCCGGATCATAGCGGTTCCATCAAATTGTTGCGTAAATATTATCCTGAAATTCAGGTGATTGGTAACAAGAAATCGTTTGATTTGCTGAGCGGTTTCTATGGTATGGATGACAATCATTTGGAAGTGAAGCATGGTGATACGCTCGATTTGGGACACCATACATTGAAGTTCTTCATGACACCGATGGTACATTGGCCTGAAACCATGATGACTCTTGATGTTGAAGACCACGTGCTCTTCTCCGGAGATGCTTTTGGTTGTTTCGGAGCATTGAATGGTGGACTGCTTGATAGCGATATTAATACCGACTGGGCGTGGTTGGAAATGACCCGCTATTACAGCAATATCGTGGGCAAATATGGTACACCTGTACAGAATGCATTGAAGAAATTGGCTGCAGAACAGATTGATTATATATGCCCGACACACGGACCTGTATGGCATGAACAGGCCAATCAGGTGGTCTCTATGTATGATCGTATGTCGAAATATGAAACTGAGCCGGGTTTGGTAATATGCTATGGTACGATGTATGGCAACACGGAACGTATGGCAGAAACCATTGCTCGTGCTGCTTCGCAGGCTGGTGTGAAGAATATTATGGTGTATAATGTGTCGAAGACTCACCACTCTTATATTCTACGTGACATCTTCCGCTATCGCGGTTTGATAGTTGGTGCACCGACTTATAACAATGGTCTCTATCATGAGATGGACGTATTGTTGCAAGAGATTGCCAATCGCGACATCAAGAATCATTATATCGGTTGGTTCGGAAGTTATGGATGGGCTAGCAAGGCCGTTCAAAAGATAGGCGAATGGAACGAGCAACACATCCATTTCGACGTAGTGGGTGAGCCGGTAGAGATGAAACAAGCACTCACGGAAGAAACCAAAGAGAAGTGTAGGGCACTTGGTCAGGCAATGGCCGAGAAACTGAGAGGATAAAATCTATAAACACGAAAGTGCTGGCAGAGACTCCATGCGATGATATGGAATGTCTGTCAGCACTTCTTGTATTTGATAATTGGGGAATAGGAAGATTACTCTTCGGATAGAACGGCTTTTAATTCCTCCAACGAATTCACCGGTGTAATCAGGCGATGATAGTCACCGCGGATGAATCCTCGGTGTTGCATGTCATCTAAGAGTTCGATGGTTTTGTCCCAAAAGCCTTTCATATTGTAGAGTATCACGCGTTTGTCGTGATAACCTATAGACTTGGAGGCAGCCATAGAGAAGATCTCGTCGAGTGTACCCACGCCTCCCGGCAAGGCAATGGCGATGTCGGTATGTAGCAGCATAAGCTGTTTGCGGTCGTTTAGATTGTCGCATGGAATTTCCACATCGTTGTATTTGGAGGTGTGTCCGTGCTCTTCTACCTTCGTCGGTACGACTCCAATGGTCTGCCCACCGTGCTCATGAACGGCCTTGGCAATACATTCCATCAGCCCTTGGTCGGTTCCCCCATATACCAAAGTATGCCCATTTGCAGCCATCCATGCCCCTAGTTCCTCCGTTGCTTTGAAGAAATCCGGGTCGATATTGTTGTTTGCTGAACAAAATACTGTAATCCTCATATTATTAATCTTTTGAAACGAATTCTGCAAATATAATAATTTCGTGGGAAATAACCAATGACTATTCGTGTCAATAACTTCTTGCCTTGTTTATGTTCTAGATTATGATGCCCCTCACGAACCTCTATTTGTTCTTTTAAAAGAAAATATTTGGTTGTTTCCAAGAAACACTGTATCTTTGCATCCGCAAACTTATTCCGCAGTAGAATAAGCCGGACTTGTAGCTCAGTTGGTTAGAGCAACAGACTCATAATCTGGAGGTCCCTGGTTCAAGCCCAGGCTGGTCCACAAATAGGTTTCAAGAGGACGTCAAACAACACGTCATTTTAGCCTTCAAAACAAGGATAATCGCTGTAAAATCAAGGTTTTACAGCGATTTTTTGTTTTTATCCATATCCGTTTGACTGCTAAACCATACCTTTTGATAGTCATCATTCGGTCATTTTCTGCTACAGAAATTGCTACACAAAAGCAGGCTCTCAAAAAAATGTAGCAATGAATGGAAAATGACTATTAAATTGACGGCATGCAAAACTTTCGTTTTCAAGAACTTATGTCGAACTTTGTAGCCAAAAAGCTACACTAAAATGATGCGTTATGAAAACGACTTTCAAGGTATCCTACTACCTACGTTCCAACTATGAGAACAAAGAAGGAAAATCACCTGTAATGCTCCGAATATATCTCGGTGACGAAAAGGCAAATCTTGGATCCACTAAAATTTTTGTGGATAAATCCAAGTGGAGTAACAAAACTAGCAGAATGATTGGCAGAACAGCAGAAGCACTCTCCATTAATGCTTCTATAGATACACTGACAACAACACTGATGCAGATTTACAGGAAATATGAAACATCAGAGGAACTTTCCATAGACCTTATCAGGTCAGTATTCCTTGGTACAGACAAAGAATATACCACTTTTCTGCCAGTCTTTGACAAGTATATAGACTCCATCACACAACAAGTTGGTAAGACATTAACAAAGGGTACTTTTTATAAGTATAAGGTGGTGAGGCAGAACTTTCAGGATTTCCTACAAGCAAAGTATCATCGCAAGGATATTGGACTGACAGAACTGACAAGTGCCGTTGTTCAGGACTTCGAATTATACCTTACATCTGTTGTAGGTGGTGTGCATAACACAACCACCAAGAAATTGAGAAACCTGAAAACGGTCGTGAACTATGCGAGGAACAGAGGACTTATCATGCATGATCCATTTGCGAATCACAAGCTGCGCTATGAATTGGTAGATCGTGGCTATCTCACAGAAGAAGAGGTACTCCGTATTATGAAGAAGCACTTTGACATATGGAAAAGCCACACTAATTTGACCCACCC
>NZ_KQ960584.1 GCF_001553265.1 Prevotella sp. DNF00663
AAAGAGGGGGTATCAATTTTGACACACCCTCTACCAATGGCGATAATAATCGAGTCTGAAAGACTCCCCTATATGTCGCATTTTATGTGTTAGATAATATAATGGGAAGTCTCATGGTCGGCAGGAGTCTTTATATTAGTAGTGTTGGGACAGCTGTGGAAGATTTTCCGTCTCTACTATTGCCTTGATAATGCCTGTTCATTGGGATACTAGTGCGACATGTTACCCCTCCATACCCTTATGCTATCTTCCTCCAACAACTAAAAAACTTAACAACTAACATACTACTTTTCCATTCCTTTCATCTGCTTTTTATATACGAAATGCAGGATATATCCCGATTTTTATGTACATTTGCTAACGCAAGCTTGATTCCATTGGCTGGCAACGTTCTCACAATGGAGTTGCTGCAGGGACGAGGCAAAGATGCTGCATCGGCTTGGCAGCAATGCTGAAGAAGCTATGCAGTGATGTTGCAGGGGCTTTGCAGTAGCCTCTCCCCAGCCCTCTCCCAAGGAGAGGGAGAATAAATTGAGTAGACAAATAAACCGGTTTACTGATGAAAGCGATCTCTAGTAAGGGGAAAGGCCATATATATACGTATTTTATATAGTAGCTCTACCAATTCAAATATCGTAGATATAACAACAAATTACCTAATAATAACAACTACAAATCGAATGAAAAGAAAACTCGTATTAACGATGTTGGCTCTCCAAGTGGGTTTCTGTGCATGGGCGCAGAGCGTACGTCCGGCTATCAAACCAGATGCCAACATAGAGAAACAAGTGAAAGAGCAATTGTCTAAGATGTCGTTGGACGATAAAGTGGGACAGATGTGTGAGATAACGATAGACGCTATCACCGACTTCTCCAAGGCAAAGACCGGCTTCGCATTGTCGGCCGTGCAGACCGATACCGTACTCAGTAAATACCGAGTGGGCTCGATTCTAAACGTCCCGTTGAGCGTTGCGCAGACTCCCAAGGTATGGCGTACACTCATCAGCGAACTAAATCGCAAGTCGATGGCGGTCAATGGTATTCCACAGGTGTATGGTGTAGACCAGATTCATGGTGCTACTTATACCATGGGTGCTACTTTCTTCCCCCAGCCCATTGTGCAGGCTGCATCGTTCAACAAGAATATTCCCTTTCGTGTGGCAGAAGTTTCGGCCTACGAGAGTCGCGCTTGTCTCATCCCATGGGTATATGCTCCGGTGATGGATTTGGGTAGAAATCCCAACTGGCCACGTATGTGGGAGAGCTTCGGAGAGGACGATTACGTGAATAGCGTGATGGCTGTGCAGGCTGTGAAAGGCTATCAAGGTCCCGATCCTAACCACATCGATATGAACCACGTGGCTGTAAGCATCAAGCATTTCATGGCTTACGGTGTACCGGTAACGGGTAAAGACCGTACGCCCTCGATGATAACAGAGCGTGAACTCAAGGAGCGTTACTTTGAACCGTTCAAACATTGTGTGGAGAATGGGGCGTTAACGCTGATGGTCAACTCTGCTTCCAACAACGGAGTGCCTTTCCATGCCAACAAAAAATTGTTGACCGATTGGCTCAAGGATGGCTTAAACTGGGATGGAATGATAGTTACCGACTGGGCCGACATCAACAACTTGTACACTCGTGAACATGTGGCTGCCGACAAGAAACATGCCATCGCTATGGCTATCAATGCTGGTATCGACATGAGTATGGATCCCTATAGCGTGGATTTTTGTACGCTTCTGAAGCAAGCCGTGAACGAAGGACTTGTTCCGATGAGTCGTATTGACGATGCGGTGAGCCGTATCTTGCGTTTCAAATACCGCGTGGGACTCTTCGATAAGAAGACATGGGACAAGCCGGAGAGGATAGCTAAGAACTATCCCGATTTTGCTTCGTCCAAGTTTGCAGCCGAGGCTACACGCTTCGCAGAGGAAGGTGAGGTGCTATTGAAGAACGAAGACGGTATCCTTCCGTTGAAGAAAGATACGCGAATACTCGTTGCCGGACCCAATGCCAACACACTCCGTGGTCTCAATGGTGGTTGGTCGTACACATGGCAGGGCGATAAGACCGACCAGCTGGTGGGTGATAAGTACAACAGTATCTATAAGGCTTTGGCCAATAAGTTCGGTGCTGCGAATGTGACGTTGGCCGAAGGTGTGCGCTATAAGGCTGGTTCCGACTGGGAAGCAGAGGATGCTTCTGATTTGGAGAAGGCTGTAGCTGCAGCTGGAAACAGCGATGTCATCGTGGCATGTGTGGGTGAAAACTCGTATTGCGAGACTCCCGGAAACTTCAACAGTTTGATGTTGAGCGAAAATCAGCGCCACTTGGTGAAGGCATTGGCAAAGACCGGTAAGCCCATTGTTTTGGTGTTGAACGGTGGTCGGCCACGTATCATCAACGATATTGTGCCTCTGTCGAAGGCTGTGGTAGACGTGATGTTGCCCGGAAACTATGGTGGTGATGCGCTCGCCAACCTGTTGGCAGGCGATTGTAACTTCTCCGGTAAATTGCCATTTACCTATCCTCGTACCACCAGTTCGCTGCATACATACGACTATAAGGTGAGCGAGAATCAGAGTACGATGGCAGGTAACTACAATTACGACGCTAAAATGGATGTTCAGTGGCCGTTTGGTGCAGGCTTGAGCTATACCACTTTCAAGTATAGTAATTTGCGTGTGAACAAGACTTCGTTTGATGTGAACGACGAGTTGACAGTGTCTGTAGACGTAACGAACAGTGGACAGAAAGCCGGAAAAGAGGCTGTGCTGCTGTATTTCTCGGATGTTGTGGCTTCATTGGTTCCCGATAATCGCAATATGTGCGGCTTCGACAAGATAGATTTGCAGCCCGGTGAGACGAAGACCGTGACCTTGAAGGTTCCCGCCCGTTCGTTGGCTTTTGTCAATAGTGATATGAAATGGGCACTTGAAGAGGGTGAATTCTTGTTTCATTGTGGTAATCAGCAGGTGAAACTGAATTGTACCAAGACTGCTACTTGGGAGTAAGAGTAGCTGTATAGAGATACGAAACTACGGTCATAAGCAAGATTTTTATGACTGTATCTTGGTCCGATAGGACAACCCTTTTGAATAGCTGGATGCCTTGATGCTTCCGGAATGATAGGGAACAAAAAAAAATAAGTCTGAAAGACTTCCCATTGCATTGTCGGATTAAATATCCATTGTGTTACAAAGGGGAGTTTTTCAGACTCGTTTTTTACTGTCATTGTTACCGTAGGCCTAAAGGCCTACGGCTATGAATAGGCTGTCCTTTGGACAGAAATATACTATGTTATGAATACGAGGAAGGCTTAATCCTAACTACCTTTTTTGTTAATCGAAAGGATAGACGATGCCTAGTTGTCGCCGAATCTCATCCATCTGTTTCATGATACGGATGGTTTCAGCATGCGGCATGTAGGGAGATTCGAGCCAACCATGCTCTATGGCTTCGATAGAAGCACGTACTTCGTACTCGTAACCGGTGATATGAGGTGGATGGGGAATGTGCTTGATGGGTTGATAGTTGCTATCGTATACAGTGATAGATTGCGGATGATTGAAGTCTTCGACGATGATTTGACCGCAATCGCCCGATATGATGCCTTGCTTATCGGTTCGAGCGTACATGGAACAAGCCAACAGAGCCATCTGATTGTCGGGATATATCTGCGTGATGGAGGTTTGGGCATCCACACTGCTGGGTGCTTTGATACAGTGGGCATACATTTCTTTCACGTCTGTACCAAAAAGCATGGCGGCGAAATTGAGGGCGTAGACGCCCAAATCAAGCAGTGCACCACCGGCCAACTCTGGCTTCTTGACGCGTTCAACGTCCTTGATAGGATATCCAAGGTTGGCTGCTATCATGTAAGGAGTGCCGATAATGCCCGAATCCACCAACTCTTTGAGCGTGGCAGAGAGAGGAAGATAGCGCGTCCAAATGGCTTCGGTGATAAATGTGTTCTGCTCTTTGGCAAGGGCAAAGAGTTGTTCGGCTTGCCGTGCATTGCCTGTAAAAGCCTTCTCGCAAAGCACCGGCTTGTAATGACGCAGGCACAGTGAGGCATGTTCAAAGTGGAAATTATGGGGTGTGGCTACGTAGACAAGGTCTACATCCGGGTCGTTTACCATCGCTTCATACGAACCGTAAGCCTTTCGGAATCCCCATTTTTGTGCGAATTCATCGGCTTTTTGTTGATTACGTGAGGCTATTGCATAGCATTCAGCCTCTTCCATTCCAGCTATGGTATGAGCCATTTTAGCGGCAATCTTGCCCGCTCCGATAATTCCAATCTTGTATTTCTTCATATCAATTGATTAATTCAAATTATAGGTATGTACGCTTGTACCCTGTGCAGAAGGCAGATAATTGATACCCCACCAGCACATTTGCAACAGCACGAAGCTCACGATGAGTATCCAAAGGGCTGCTTTGGGGCTGCTTCGGCGGTCGAGTCGCAGATGGATATAAGCTAAATAGGCAAACCAAGTGGCTGCCGCCCATGTCTCTTTCGGGTCCCACGCCCAGTAATGTCCCCATGCTTCTTTTGCCCATAAAGCCCCGAAGAGCATGCCGATGGTGAGGAATGCCCATCCCACATAGACGAGGTTGTCGCAGATGTCGAACTCTTTTTCGGTGACGACCGACTTTTTCAAGAACAGCAGATAGCACGCCATGACAAACGCTGCACCCAAGATGGCGTAGGCAAACATATATACGATGACGTGTGGAGCGAACCAAGGACTCTGTAAAGCAGGCATCAATGTCTTGCTATGTATCTCTGGTTTGAAGATATTGATGCACACAAAGACTGTTGCAAGGAGCGTGCTGAAAGCGAGAATCCACTTATATCGCCATAGCGAATAAACGATGATACCGGTCAAAGGCAGGAAGAACGAATACCACAGGCGGGTTTCTCCCATCGTACGTAAGGGTGGGCGTTCGAGCGAATTCCACAATCCGAGGATGTAAGCGAAGAACACCAATAGGCCGATACCAGTGAGAATATAGGCCCATTTAGTGATGTTTTTCCAAGCAGCATACGCTCCCAGTGTCCAAAGCCCCACTGCTATGGTAGCGAAAATGATAAATTCATGCCATGTCATAAGGCTTCTCCTCCTTTCTACGTTGTGCAAATACGAACATTAAAATGGCTCCGGCAAGCATCAGGAAGATACCTATATAGACCATAGGGAGCCACGGATCGGTCACGAGTTCAAAGATACTCATATTGCTCCACTTACCCATTTGCTCGTCATAACTTAGTTGATAAATCTTCCAACCGGCCACACTGAAAGGTTTGTTTACCTCTATGGTGGTGGCAAGGTGTTTGCCTTGTTTGGTGAAGACCTCTACCTCGGAGGCGAAACGTTGCGGTTCGCGGGGTGGAGTGGCTAAACTGACGTGCTTGTTGAGGCGTAATACTTCTGCCGGATACATGTAGCTGCCCCCAGTAACCCATCCTTCCACCTTTCGACCGGTTTTCGATTGCACGGCTTCCACATGCAAAGCACACTCTGCTCCGCTCGATTTCCACTCTTTATAAGTATATTGTGGCGCCTTGTGAGGGTCTTTAGAGGGCACCATACGAGGCGCAGCTTCGTCGAAACGTTGCGTTACCTTGATACTCCATGAGCCTAAAGTACCACCTTGAAATTTGTCATCGATGAGCAGAGTTTGCGGTTTTTTGCTCAACGGCATATTGTTCTTATTGTCGACAATGACCAGTTTGGGTGGATATTCGTCGATGGAAAAGCGGTTCAACTGGAGTGCTAAAGGTAGCTCGTGCATCGTACCGTGACTGTCGAAAGCACGCCATTCGGGTTGCCCTTCCATGCAATACATCTTCAACCGCTGCATGTCGGCACTGCCCAAGGTGCCACATACGACCACTAAGAAGAGCCCTAGATGGCTGATGATAGCCGGTAGGGCTCGACGGCGGAAATGGATAAGCTGGTGAACGGTGGCTAGTCCGACGATGAGTGTAGCCCATAGATAGGTCAAGATGAACGGCCATGAACTTAACATGCGGCTGAATCCCAAGGGGTCGGTGGGTGCATGGTCGGGTGGAAGTTGCTTGACCAGTCCCATGATGACCGTCAATAAAGCCGCAAAAGCGACGGCCGGAACGGCAGCCTGTGGTGTTATCATAAAACGAAGAGCGTAGATTCTGCCTCTAAGAGCATAACCTACGCCTATGCTCATCAGTATGATGGCCAATAGAAAGATGTTTACCGGCCACGCCATCAGTGCCCAATCAATGCCTCCTATAGTAAGTTGAAGCAAGACACCTGTTAACAGTAAGCCTGCTCCGATGGCACTTCCTTCAATGATTCCCCAAGGTTTTTTCCACATAAGTGTGTGTGTTTAGTATTTAGCGGGAGTTAATGGAAGAACGAGGCTAAGTGTATTTAGCTCCCGTTACCTCTATTAACTCCCGACAGGAAAGTTCTTATAGTCTACCAATTCTTACATTGGTTGTGCGATGAAACGCTTGTTTTGACGTGCTTTCTCAATCCAAACAGGAACTACCGTTTTCAAGAATTCCTGCTTCTTTTGCTTTAACAACGGCATATTTAAACCGATGTAAGCCTGAGCTTTGGCCTTTGTTGAGATGTCGGGCAATGGAATATCGCCGGTGAAACCGTGACGTGCCACGACTTTAGCTACTTGTAGACGAGCATCTTTAGCATATTCCATGGCTGCAGCGAGTAATCTCATCACCTCTTGAGGGGCATGGAAAGCGGCTCCATGACTAGCTAATGCGTAGTCCCAACGCCATTGACTCTTGCGTAAATCGTCGAGAACATGCTTCATCTCAGGCTCTGTAGCTCCCTTATCCCAAGCAAATTTGGCTTCGATATGTGCATAGGCCAACTCTGAGTTCACTTTGACGGCAAAGTCGTACACTTTCTTTTGGCGCTCATAAACATTCTGACGGAGCGTCTCGGCATCCTGTCTATGGCAAGTCTGACAGGTGCGATCAATGTGTGCCAACGGACTCATAACGTGGTGATCGGTGTACTTGATGCCACCTTCTTGGATGTATGGCATGTGGCAATCGGCACAACTGACACCGCGCTGAGCATGGATTCCTTGCAGACTCATCTCGTATCCGGGGTGCTGAGCCTTTAAGATAGGAGTTTTAGAGAGTGGGTGTATGTAGTCGTAGAAGCCTATACTATCGTAGTAAGCCTCTGCAGCTTCGCAGGTCATACCCTTCTCTTGAGGGAAGTGCAAGTAGTTGTTGTTCTCTTTTTCAAAGTAGTATTCGGTGTGACATTGCGCACATACGAGTGAGCGCATCTCTTGATGTCTAGCTTTGCGCACGTCTTTACCTACGCGTTGCCATGCTTCGTAGAGAGCAGGACGAGCCGGGCGAAGCTCCATGGTACGTGCATCGTGGCAGTCGGAACAGCCCACGGTGTTCATCACTTGGTTGCCCCAATCGCTCCACTTGGCTCCATAGAAAGCGCCAATACCTTTCTCTCGCATCAGTCGGGGTACGTCCGGCCCCTTACAAGTCCAACAAGTACCGGGTTGCATCTCCTTTCCTCCCTCTACACCGGGGGCTCCGGTACGCAATATCTTACGCAGATCTTCGAGGCAATGACGGTGTCCACGCGGGGTGTTATAGTTCTGTGAGAAAGCATATCCTGCCCAAATGACGCAGATAGCTGGTTGTTTTTCCAATATGTCTACTTCTCTTGAACCATTGTATAGGCTTACAAACGAAGTGTCTTCCGTCATAGACCACGTCTCATACTCGCGTGGGAAGTCTTCTTTGAACTTCTCGTTCTGCGATACAATGGAGTCATTGAACATCGTCCGGCGATTGTTGAACACGCTTGCTACTTCGGCACGGCGCTCCAATAGCGAACTAACGATGAGTCCAAGCACGAATACTATGACCATAGCTCCACCGAAAAGGAGCCATCCTTGCCAACGTTTTAATTGCTTTGCCATATCTCTGATATTTTAATTTAAGTTTCGTATGTATGCTCAATAGAGGAGTTATCGGGATTTAAAGGGAGTTAGGAGGAGTTCAAAGGGAGTTATCGGACAAATGTCTGTTATCTCCTGTTACCTCCCGTTATCTCCAGTTAACTTCTATTTAATTCTATCCATCCTTCAACTTGCGAAAGTTTGGTTTTGATTATTCGTTTAATCGTGATATTATTTGGTAGAGTGTCCTAGCAAATGCTGCAACCATTCGGGGACAGGAGAGCTGGGAATAGGTGTTTGGGTTTCGCCCCATGGTGTGCTCGATAGCGTATTCATGCCACCGTGTGGTACGTTGCGGTGACAGTCCCAGCATGCCATTCCCTCGCCACGCTTGGCCATCATGTAGTCTATACGTCCCGTCTTGACAAACTCCTGATTCAATTGTTTGTGGCAACGGATACAGTTGTCCATGATGACTTCGGAACTTGCGGTCTCTGCCCTGATAGCTTGAGCCTCACTATTGGTTACGAAATAGGCCACATGTTTCATACCGTCGACCCCTTTAAAGAGGTATTTCATGGCCATATTTTGGTGAGGTACGTGACAATCGTTGCACGTTGCGTCGCGTCCATGGCTGGAATGTTCCCACGTTTGATAGTAAGGTGTCATGATATGACAGTTGACGCAGGCTGCCGGATCGTCGCCAATAAGATATGTGTGCATGCGTAAGAGGTATAAGAAGAGGGCTATCAACCCCACGATAACACCGCTAAGAACGAGCAATGTTATTTTCTGTCTCTCCGACAGGCGGTCTTTCCATGTGATGAGCTTACGAAAATCCATAGGCCATAATCAGATTATTGTTCGCAAATATAATCATAAATAAGGATGCGAGTTGTCAATAATTCAGAAAAATATCCTTATTTATGAGGAAAAGAAGTATTTTTCTTGTTTGCGAGAAATTATGTATCTTTGTCGGCAAATGAAAATAGGCAATATAGAATATGGTCGACATCCGGTGTTTCTGGCGCCGATGGAAGACGTTACCGACATAGGTTTCAGACTGCTATGCAAGCGTTTTGGTGCTTCCATGGTGTATACCGAGTTTGTAAGTGCCGAGGCTTTGGTGCGCTCCATCAAGTCGACGGTGTCGAAACTCACTATCAGTGACGATGAGCGCCCGGTGGGAATACAAATCTATGGGCGCGATGTGGAGTCGATGGTTGAGGCTGCCAAGATCGTGGAAGAAGCTCATCCGGACGTCATAGATTTGAATTTCGGTTGTCCAGTGAAGAAGGTGGCGGGCAAAGGTGCAGGTTCGGGCATGCTACGCACTATCCCCTTGATGCTCGATATTACGCGTGAAGTGGTGAAAGCCGTGCATACGCCGGTGACTGTGAAGACTCGATTGGGGTGGGATACCAACAGTTTGATTATCACTACATTAGCCGAACAGCTGCAAGATTGCGGTATCCAAGCTTTGACTATCCATGGTCGTACGCGCTCACAGATGTACACTGGCGAGGCCGACTGGACGCTGATAGGCGAGGTAAAGCACAATCCGCGTATCCATATTCCCATCATTGGCAATGGCGATGTGACTTCTCCGGAGCAGGCTGCCGCTGCTTTCGACCGCTACGGTGTGGATGCTGTCATGGTGGGGCGTGCCACTTTCGGATGCCCATGGATATTTAAAGATATCAGAGACCATCTAGATGGCAACGTCGATGCTACGCCGTTGACTCTTGATGAGAAGATTGATGTGCTTGAAGAACAATTGCGTATTAACATCGAACGTATTGATGAATACCGCGGTATACTCCATACGCGTCGCCATTTGGCTGCCAGTCCCATCTTCAAAGGTATTCCCGATTTCCGCCAAACGCGTATCGCCATGCTGCGTGCACAGAAAGCCGATGAGTTGATGGAGATACTGGAACAGTGCCGGGATCGGTTGAGAGGCTAGATAGATAAAAATTAAAAGGTGTTGAAATGACTCTCTTTATGGAAGCGTAAAGGCATTTGACTATGCAGAGGTTTGGCGTTTCGGGCAAGCCTAAAGTCGTAGAAACTGGCATGTTTAACGTCTCATACCTTCTATTATTTCTCATTTCTTATTTCTAACAAGTCTGCTTGTTGGCTCATTTATTTGTTAACCGGCAGATTGCAACGGCTAGTCAACATTACTGTTCGGGTTTTGCAGCATTGCAGAAAAGGCGAGGCAGTAAAGCTGGTGTGCCTTTGCACTCTACTAGTTGACAAGTAGACGGGTTGACAAGTGAACGGGATGAGTTTGTAAGTGATTTTGTTTTTAAGTTCGTTAGTTGTTGGAATCGTATTTCATGAGGGTTTGTAGGGATACGATATGTTGCGTCCGTTGGGAATCTACAGCTATATTTACCTCATTCTTTTTATAATTTCTCACCGCAATGTTTGCAGAATCGGTCGTTAGGATCGACTTTGTTACCACATCGGGGGCATTTGCCGTGCTCCACTTTTTGAGTGGTTTCATCGACAAAGGTGGCGGTAACGATACCCGTGGGGATGGCGATGATGGTATAACCAAGCAGCATGACGAAGGCCGAGAGCAGTCGTCCGAGAGGTGTGGTGGGTGTGATGTCGCCGTAACCGACGGTGGTCATGGTGACGATGGCGTAATAGACGGACGTGCCAAGGTCGGTAAATTGGGTGCCGGGTTGATTACCTTCTACGAGATACATGAGTGTTCCGATACACGTAACGAGTATCAAAACGAACATGAAGTAAACCATAATCTTGCGCATGCTGCGTCGAAGGGATTGCAGGAGTAGGTAGCCCTCGTTGAGAAAGCTGAAGAGCTTGAAGACGCGGAAGATGCGAATGAAGCGGAACGAGCGCAACAGTATCATGTAGCGTGCGCTTGGGAAGATGATACTGAGGTAAGGTGGAATGGTGGAGATGAAGTCGATGACGCCGAAAAAACTAAGGGCATAGTCCTTTGGGCGTGGCGAACAATAGAGTCGGGCGCAGTAGTCGATGGTGAAAAGTACGGTCATGAGCGCCTCTAATACTTCCAAGATGTACTTGTAGGTGAGTGCCAACGACTGAATACTCTCTATGAAAGCGACAATGATACTGACAAGAATGACGATGATGAGTGCCACGTCGTAGGCTTTACCTTCGGGCGTATCGGCTTCGAAGATAATGTTATAGAGACGCTTCCTCTCCATCCATGTTGGTTTCTTCATATTGCAAAAATAGTAATTTTCCGGATACTTAGGATGTAACAGGGTGAAAATTGCTGAAAACGTTTATTTCTTTTATCTGTTCTCCCTTTGCCATTAGTAGTAAAAATCGTAACTTTGCAACAATAATAGAAATGGATTTGTCGGTCGAAAAATGAAAGAGAACGATGAAACCATTTCTCGACTAGGATAATAAAAGAACAAATACTAATAAGTACTTCATTATGGCAAAGAAAGCTTTATTGATGATTCTCGATGGATGGGGAGTCGGAAAGCATGGAAAAGGAGACGTGATTTATAATACACCGACTCCTTATTTGGATTATTTGACAGCTACATCGGCTCACTCACAGTTGATGGCTTGCGGTGAAGACGTAGGTCTGCCCGATGGTCAGATGGGTAACTCTGAGGTGGGTCACTTGAATATTGGTGCCGGACGTATCGTTTATCAAGATTTGGTAAAGATTAACCGTGCTTGTAAGGACGGTTCTATTACCAAGAA
This sequence comes from Prevotella sp. DNF00663, assembly GCF_001553265.1. Taxonomy (GTDB): domain Bacteria; phylum Bacteroidota; class Bacteroidia; order Bacteroidales; family Bacteroidaceae; genus Prevotella. Next base: position 11,686 of record NZ_KQ960584.1, read on the forward strand.
TCCGGGTATCGTTGCAGCTTACAGTTATGCTCAGAAGACCGGTAAGAAACTCCACTTGATGGGCTTGACTTCTACCGGTGGTGTGCACTCTTCGCTCGACCATCTGTTCCGTTTGGTAGAGATAGGTAAGGAATATGGGTTGAAGAATCTGTTTGTACACTGCTTTATGGACGGTCGCGATACCGATCCGAAGAGTGGTGTGGGCTTCATTCAGGAGCTTACTGATGTATGTGCGAAGAACGATGCCAACATTGCTGACATCGTAGGTCGTTTCTATGCTATGGATCGCGATAAGCGTTGGGACCGTGTAAAGACTGCTTACGATCTCTTGGTGAATGGTGAGGGTAAGGCAGCCAGCGATATGGTGAAGGCGATGGAAGAGAGTTATGCTGAGGGTGTGACCGATGAATTCATCAAACCTATCGTTAACAGCACTGTAAATGGTAAGATTGAGGAAGGCGACGTAGTAATCTTCTTCAATTATCGTAACGACCGTGCCAAGGAAATGACACAGGTGTTGACACAGCAGGATATGGATGAGCAGGGTATGCACACCATTAAGGATTTGCAATACTTCACTATGACTCCGTATGATGCGAACTTTAAAAACGTAACTGTGCTCTTCCCGAAAGAGAATGTACAGAATACATTGGGTGAATATCTCTCAGGTTTGGGTAAGAAACAGTTGCATACAGCCGAGACAGAGAAGTATGCTCATGTGACATTCTTCTTCAATGGTGGTCGTGAAGCTCCTTATGAAGGTGAAGACCGTATCTTGGTGGCATCGCCAAAGGTGGCAACTTACGACCTGAAACCTGAGATGAGTGCTTACGAAGTGAAGGATAAATTGGTGGGAGCTATTAAGACTCAGCAGTACGACTTCATCGTGGTGAACTTCGCTAATGGCGATATGGTAGGTCATACAGGTATCTATAATGCTATTGCTAAGGCTGTGCATGCTGTAGATAATTGCGTGAAAGAGGTTGTTGAAACGGCTAAGGCGAATGATTACGAAGCCATTATCATTGCCGACCATGGTAATGCTGACAATGCAATCAATGAGGATGGTACGCCTAACACGGCTCACTCTTTGAATCCGGTGCCATTCATCTATGTTACAGACAATAACAGTGCTACGGTGAAAGACGGTCGTTTGGCCGACGTGGCTCCATCAATCCTCCATATCATGGGCTTGGAACAGCCTACCGATATGACTGGTGAGAATCTGATTTCTGATACCGGTGAGTTTATCGCTGCAAAGTATTAAGCTCGTAAAGAAATAAAATAAAAGCGCCTGCATGATTACCATGCAGGCGCTTTGTGGTTTATTGATGGACAGAATTATAATTCTGCTAATAGTTGTTGAATCTCTTTTTTAGTGATAGTGCTTTGTTCTTCCTTATCGTAGATGGCCAGTAAAGTGATGATACCGTCTTCAATATCAATGATAGGAGAACTCTGCAAAACTCTTAGTTTAGAAAT
>NZ_KQ960585.1 GCF_001553265.1 Prevotella sp. DNF00663
CCCTTGGGACCTTCTCCAGCCCCAGGATGTGACGAGCCGACATCGAGGTGCCAAACCACCCCGTCGATATGAGCTCTTGGGGGGGATCAGCCTGTTATCCCCGGAGTACCTTTTATCCTTTGAGCGATGCAGTTTCCATACACTTGCACCGGATCACTATGCCCCAGTTTCCTGCCTGCTCGGCATGTCTGCCTCCCAGTCAAGCGCCCTTATGCCATTGCACTCTAATAGGTCGGTTACCAATCGACCTGAGGGCACCTTTGGAAGCCTCCGTTACGCTTTTGGAGGCGACCACCCCAGTCAAACTACCCACCAAGCAGTGTCCGCGCTATCGCGCGTTAGACCTCAGACAGCCAAAGGGCCGTATTTCAAGGATGGCTCCACGAAAGCTGGCGCTCACGCTTCGAAGCCTCCGGCCTATCCTACACATCGGATGACCAAGGTCAATGCTAAGCTGTAGTAAAGGTTCACGGGGTCTTTTCGTCCCATCGCGGGTAATCGGCATCTTCACCGATACTACAATTTCACTGAGATCATGATTGAGACAGCGTCCGGATCATTACACCATTCGTGCAGGTCGGAACTTACCCGACAAGGAATTTCGCTACCTTAGGACCGTTATAGTTACGGCCGCCGTTTACCGGGGCTTCAATTCAATGCTTCCCATTGCTGGTGACATCTCCTCTTAACCTTCCGGCACCGGGCAGGTGTCAGGCTGTATACATCATCTTTCGAGTTAGCACAGCCCTGTGTTTTTGTTAAACAGTTGCCTGGACCTATTCTCTGCGCCTCGTATTGCTACGAGGACCCTTTATCCCGAAGTTACAGGGTCAATTTGCCTAGTTCCTTAACCATGAATCTCTCAACGCCTTAGTATATTCTACCCGACTACGTGTGTCCGTTTACGGTACGGGTACCAATGAAATATGCTTAGCGGATTTTCTTGGAAGTCTGATTACCAGCGCTATTGGATTCCTCCGAGGAGGGCTCCATACTATCAAGGTCGACTCTCAGGGCGGATTTGCCTACCCCAATCAACGTCTACACTCTTCAACGGACATTTCCGTCAGTCCGCGGCTGTGTCACTACTCCGTCTCCACATCGCTCCCATTGGTAGTCACGGAATATTAACCGTGTCTGCCATCGCCTTCGCCATTCGGCTGAGACTTAGGACCCGACTAACCCCGGGATGATTGGCATTGCCCGGGAAACCTTAGTCTTACGGCGGAAGGGAATCTTACCCTTCTTATCGTTACTTATACCTACATTTGCTTTTCCATAAGCTCCAGGAATACTTACGTAAACCATTCTACGCCGATGGAATGCTCCCCTACCGATACTTTTTTAAATACTATCCCGTGCCTTCGGTATCTGCCTTATACCCGATTATTATCCATGCCCGGACCCTCGACCAGTGAGCTGTTACGCACTCTTTGAATGAATGGCTGCTTCCAAGCCAACATCCTGGCTGTCACGGGGACCAGACTTCGTTAGACTAACTCAGGCAGAATTCCGGGACCTTAGACGACGGTCTGGATTCTTCTCCTCTCGGGGACGGACCTTAGCACCCGCCCCCTTACTGCACGACTACGGTGCGTGAGCATTCGGAGTTCGTCAGGTCGCGATAGGCGGTGAAGCCCTCTTGACCTATCGGTCGCTCTACCTCTCACGCAGAACATCGTACGCGGCACCTAAATGCCTTTCGGGGAGTACGAGCTATCTCCAAGTTTGATTGGCCTTTCACTCCTACACTCAACTCATCCAGAAGCTTTTCAACGCTTATTGGTGCGGTCCTCCATCCCGTGTTACCGGGACTTCAACCTGGTCAAGTGTAGATCACTTGGTTTCGCGTCTACCACCACCGACTATGACGCCCTATTCAGGCTCGCTTTCACTGCGGCTCGGGTGCTGAACACCTTAACCTTGCCGGTGACGGTAACTCGTAGGTTCATTATGCAAAAGGCACGCCGTCACATATTGCTATGCTCCGACCGCTTGTAGGCGTATGGTTTCAGGAACTATTTCACTCTTCTCATCGAAGTGCTTTTCACCTTTCCCTCACGGTACTGGTTCACTATCGGTCTCATGGGAGTATTTAGCCTTACCGGATGGTCCCGGCAGATTCGCGCAGAATTCCTCGTGTTCCGCGTTACTCAGGATACCACTATGCCCCATTGTGCTTAGAGTACAGGACTATCACCGTCTATGGTTCTTCTTTCCAGAAAATTCCTCTCACACGCAAGATACAATGTCGTGGTCCTACTACCCCGGCGATGCGTTGCCACAACGCCGGTTTGGGCTGTTCCCCGTTCGCTCGCCACTACTAGGGGAATCATTCTTTTATTTTCTATTCCTACAGGTACTAAGATGTTTCAGTTCCCTGCGTTCGCCTCTTGAACTTGGTCAAGATGACCGTCCTTCAGACGGCCGGGTTGTCCCATTCGGAAATCCTCGGATCAAAGATTATTTGCATCTACCCGAAGCTTATCGCAGCTTATCACGTCCTTCATCGCCTCCATGAGCCTAGGCATCCACCATACGCCCTTAATTACTTTCTTCGCACCAAAGGAAACTTTGGATGCTCATACTTGATACTGTTGTTATATTCTACAGTCTTGCTTGTGTCAATATGTCAAAGATCGGATGTAGTTGACGAGTCTTAAGTTGACAAGATAACGAGACAAACTCGTCAACTTGTTTACTCTTAACTTGTATACTACTAGAGTGGAGAATAACGGATTCGAACCGTTGACCCCCTGCTTGCAAAGCAGGTGCTCTAGCCAGCTGAGCTAATCCCCCTCAAAGAAGTAGTCCCAGGCAGACTTGAACTGCCGACCTCCACATTATCAGTGTGGCGCTCTAACCAACTGAGCTATAGGACTGTGTCCGGCTGCGTTCAGGCCTCTGGGCGAGAATGCCCGGCTTCCTTTTTCTCTTTATTATAGTAAACAGCTTCCGTAGTACAAGAAAAAAAA
>NZ_KQ960586.1 GCF_001553265.1 Prevotella sp. DNF00663
CACTTATGCCCGCAAACGTGGTGAGGGCTGGGAAGCTAACTGGTTCGTTGCGCAGTTCGTTGCGGAGTTCCTTATTGAAATCATTATGGGAACGACCAACACGCAGGCTGCATTCGTGGCAGAAAAGGACACAAACGGGCTGTATCAGGGCGGCTTCGGCACTGGCGTAACCGATATGCCAGACTGGGCAGGTTACAACGGCTATTATCCTGTTATCCCTACAAGCGTAGGACTTGAAGCAGGCGACGGCGTGTGCCTCGTTCCATATAACCTGCCTGCGTCTGACGGCTCGACCTACAAGACCTTTAACATACCTGTGTTCTTTGGCCTCGTACACGCTAACTATGGCAACCTATGGCGATGGGTGCGTGGTATGATTATGAACACGGGAGATAAAAGCGAAGTGTACATTTCGCGTTCAATGTATGCACCTTTCGACCCTGCTACCATAGAGGGCAAAACAAAGGTTGCAGAATGTCCGCAAGCAGAGGGCTACATCAAGCGTAAGAGCTATAACGGTCTATGCTGTATGCCTACCGAAGTGGGCGCGTCTGCTTCTACGAATTACGCCGACTACTTCTGGAATAATGCAAAGACCAGTAAAGGGCTTCGGGTTCGTGCTGCTGGCGGTTCTGC
>NZ_KQ960587.1 GCF_001553265.1 Prevotella sp. DNF00663
ATAATATCAAGTAATATAGGACGCTCTTTTGCATCTACAGGTACAAGGAAGGCATCGTCGAGGATTAACAAGCGACATCGCTCTATCTTCTTTAGCTCTGTTTCTAACGTTCCTTTATTCTTGGCGACTTTAAGTATCCCTAGTAATTTTGACATATTAGCATACATCGTTCTAATACCATTTTTACAAGCATGATAGCCTATAGCTGTAGCGATAAAACTTTTACCAGTTCCTGATGAACCAGTAATAAATATATTGCGTCCTTGCTTGATAAAATCAAGTGAGAGTATTCTCTCCATTTTGTTTTGGCTAAGGTTGCGATTGATATTATAATCTATTTGCTCAGGATAGGCTTTATATCTAAACCCTGCTGATTTTATGAGTCTTTCAATAGCAGCTGCGGAACGATAGTCCCATTCTCGAGATAAGAGCCATGATAAAAAGGCATCTGGTGTCATCGTATCTGCAATTGTAGTTGTTAGACTTTCTTCAAAGGCAGTTGCCATACCCGTAAGCCTCATTCTATGCATTAAATCAAGAGATAACTGATTCTTATCCAT
>NZ_KQ960588.1 GCF_001553265.1 Prevotella sp. DNF00663
CTCTATAAATGAAGGTTTTGCAGAGGTCTCAGACCTCTTATTTTCTCAATAAAGTTTTTAAATGTTTGGAATGTGGGGATTTATTTTGTAATTTAGCAGCTTGGAAGTGAAGCCCTAAACGGCTTAGAACGAAAATAAACGGCCTTTACGGCGATTTTAGACGAAAAGAATCATTCTAAAAATAATATAAATAATAATGGACGAAAATCAGACTATTGATCATGACAGAATCATGAAAATCAACATTGAGGAGGAAATGAAGTCTTCGTACATCGACTATTCAATGTCGGTGATTGTAGCTCGTGCACTCCCTGATGTGCGTGATGGATTTAAACCAGTACACCGTCGTATCCTCTATGGTATGCTGGGTATTGGAAATACAAGCGACAAACCTTATAAGAAATGTGCCCGTATTGTGGGTGAAGTGCTTGGTAAATACCATCCTCATGGTGACTCTTCAGTTTATGGTGCGTTGGTACGTATGGGACAAGAGTGGAACATGCGTTATAAACTTGTTGATGGTCAAGGTAACTTCGGTAGCGTAGATGGCGACTCTGCTGCCGCCATGCGTTATACCGAGTGTAGACTTTCAAAGATGGGTGAACATATCATGGATGACTTGGAAAAAGAAACCGTGGATATGGACAATAACTTTGATGACACTTTACAGGAACCTTCGGTGATGCCGACAAAGATACCAAACCTACTTGTAAATGGTGGTAATGGTATTGCTGTAGGTATGGCGACCAACATCCCGACACATAATCTTGGTGAAGTTATTGATGGATGCTGTGCTTATATCGATAATCCGGATATAGACTTAGATGGATTAATGCAGTACATCAAGGCTCCGGATTTCCCAACCGGTGCATATATATATGGTATACAAGGCGTACGTCAAGCATACGAGACAGGACGCGGACGTATTGTTATGCGCGCCAAAGCCGAAATAGAGAGCGATGAGAATCATGACAAGATTGTTATTACCGAAATTCCTTACGGTGTAAATAAGGCTATGCTCATTGAGTATATTGCGGAACTGGTAAAGGAAGGCAAACTCGATGGAATCAGTAATGCCAACGACGAGAGCGGTCGTCAAGGTATGCGTATTGTCATAGATATTAAGCGCGATGCCAATGCCAACGTTATCTTGAATAAACTGTTTAAGATGACAGCTTTGCAAAGTTCATTCTCGGTGAACTGTATTGCACTGGTCAAAGGGCGTCCACGCCTGTTAAGTTTAAAAGAATGTGTTAAACACTTCGTAGACCATCGTCATGATGTAACGATTCGCCGTACTCAATATGATTTGAGAAAGGCTCAAGAACGTGCTCATATTTTGGAAGGACTAATCATAGCATGTGATAATATTGATGAAGTCGTACATATTATTCGTGCTAGCAAGACTCCAATGGAAGCTCAAAGAAACTTGGAAAAACGTTTCGAACTTGACGAGCTACAGAGCAAAGCTATCGTAGATATGCGATTGAGCCAGTTGACTGGCCTGCGTATGGATCAACTGCATGCTGAATATGAAGAATTGGAAAGACAAATAGAATATTACAATCAGATACTGACAGATCCTGAACTTTGTAAGAAAGTGATGAAGGATGAGTTGTTAGAGGTAAAAGAAAAGTACGGTGATGAGCGTCGTACAGAAATCAAATATTCTAGCGAAGAGTTTAATCCGGAAGATTTTTATCCCAATGATCCGGTTGTTATTACTGTAAGTCATATGGGATACATTAAACGTACTCCATTAAGTGAGTTCCGCGAACAAGCTAGAGGTGGTGTCGGTTCAAAAGGGGCACGTCATCGTGAACAGGACTTTACTGAATTTATCTATCCGGCAACCATGCACCAAACAATGTTGTTCTTTACAAGAAAAGGGCGTTGTTACTGGTTAAAGTGCTTTGAAATACCTGAAGGTGATCGTAATTCAAAGGGACGTGCTATCCAAAATATGCTCAACATAGAACCAGACGATGCTATCAATGCAATTTTGCGTCTACGTGGTTTGGATGATGAAGAATTCATCAACTCTCACTATGTCGTATTTGCGACGAAGAATGGTACGGTTAAGAAAACCTCTCTTGAGGCTTATTCACGTCCCCGTGCTAATGGTGTCATCGCAATCAATATTGCTGAGGGTGATGAAGTTATAGATGTTCGTTTGACAAATGGACGAAATGAACTTATCCTTGCAAACAGAAACGGACGTGCCGTAAGATTCAACGAGGATACAATTCGTACTATGGGACGTACAGCAACCGGTGTACGCGGTATGCGTCTTGACGAGGACAAAGAAGATCAAGTTATTGGTATGATTGTTGTTGATGATCCTGAGAAAGAGACTGTTATGGTTGTTTCTGAGCAAGGATACGGTAAACGTTCGGATGTAGAAGATTATCGTGTGACCAATCGTGGTGGTAAAGGTGTGAAAACACTTGCCATAACAGAAAAGACCGGTAAACTTGTCAGTATCAAGAATGTAACAGATGATAATGACTTGATGATTATCAATAAGAGTGGTATCGTTATTCGTCTAGCTGTTTCGGACGTACGTACAATGGGACGTGCTACACAGGGAGTCCGTCTTATCAATCTTGCTAAAAAGAATGATGTCATTGCTAGCGTATGTAAAGTAATGAGTTCTGAGCTAGAAGCTACGGTAGAGGAAGAAAGCCGAAGTCAGTGGGCACAGAAATCAGAACAGTTTAAACAAGACTCTACAGCAGGAGAGAACACAGACGAAGACACAGCTGTTCATGAAGAGACAGATAACGAAGTAAGTGAATAATAATATTAAACTTTTAAACAACTTAAGTATGAAAAAAATGATGATTGCAGCAATGGTGTTACTTGGTACATCAGCTGTATTTGCTGGAGACAGTGAACCTCTGAAAGCCATCTTGAAAGCTAAGACGTTTGCAGAGGCAGAAAGTCTTCTTAAAACAAATTTGAGCCAATTGGCTAATGCAGCTGAAAAGGCTGCTGCTTATAACAAACTGGTGGATTTAGCCATGGATAAAGTTGGAAAAGAGCAAGCTGTCATAAATTCTAACCAAATGGCAGTACAGTTCAAACAAGGTAAGGTGGAAGCCTATGATACCTTGGGATTCTATAACGCTGTTTACAATGCAATGAATAATGGTATGCTTGGCAATGCCTTTGATCAACAGCCGAACGAAAAAGGAAAGATAAAGCCCAAATTCGAAAGCTCGAATAGCAACCGTCTCTACAACATTCGTCCACAGCTGATTAACGGTGGTCAAGAGTTTGGCAAAAAGGAAAATCAAGCAGAAGCCCTGAAATATTTTGGTTTATATGTTGATAGCTCTGAAGATCCTCTGTTTAAAGGAATTGACAAAACAAAGAATCCTGATCAATATCTTGGCGAAGTTGCTCGGGTAGCAGCTGTATATGCTTTCCAGAACAAAGATTTGGAGCGTGCCAACAGATATTGCGATGTAGCAATGAAGGATACCGCAGTATATAAAGAGGCTTTGAATCTAAAGATGTATCTGATGCAACAAGGACTCAAAACAAAGACCGACTCATTGCAAAATGTAGAAACCTTAAAAGGAATTTATGCTAAAGATCCTAAAAATGAGCAGATCTTTGCAACTTTGGCTAATATGTATGGTAGCCTAAAAATGGCTAGCGAACAGACTCAGTTCATTAATGACAAGATAGCACAAGATCCAAAATGCTTCTCGGCTTGGGCACTGAAAGGTCAAAATGCAATGAATGCAAACAAGCTAGATGAAGCAACTTCTAGCTTCAAGAAGGCTTTGGAAATAGATGGAGAAAACGTTGTTGTACTTACTTATCTTGGTTTTACAATTAATGCTCAAGCAGGTGCTATCAGTAATGATGCCGCTGGCCAAAAGAAACTCTATGAGGAGAGTACTGCAATCTTGGAAAAAGCTCGCAGTTTAGACCCTAACCGCGAAAAAGCCAATTGGAGCTATCCTCTATATCAATGCTACTATTCTCTTTATGGTGCAAATGATGCACGCACTAAAGAGATGGAGTCTCTAAACAAGTAAAGGATATTGAATGAAAAAGAATCTCTATTTGTTTCTACTTTTTTGGATCTCTTTATCGATACAAGGTAAAGATGTTTCACCACGTACTACCGCAAAAAAGCTGAATAAACAAATAGAGGTTCTTTTACAAAAAATAGAAGGTAGACAATATCAAAAAACAGACTCGGCAACTTATTATAACAATGTATCTGAAATAATAAAAATGGCATTGTTATGTGATTTTTACGATGTACAAGCTTCAAAGAGTCTGCATGATATACTAACCTATCGTTCAAAGAATGTCAAACGCTTGAGTGGGTATTTAGAGACATTAATAGATGCAGGAAGGTATTATTATCGACATAGGCAGAATGATTCTGCTATTAATGTCTTTAAGTTCTATCTGGATTGTACAGAAAGTGCTTTATTCCATGAGCAAAAATATATTCAGGGACAAGCTGCTTATTATATAAGCTTACTTACTTATGGAAAAAAGGATTATATTACATCAGAACAATTCGCAGATGTAGCATTAAGGGATATTAATTATGCAAAGGAAGCCGCTAAGATAAAAATAAATTGTATGAGGATGGGATTAAAGAACAGTGCTGATTCTATCCAATATTATTCTGTTCTTTCTGCCCTTCATCGAAAGGCTCCTGAAGATGAATTATATTTTAAGCTATTGATAGAATATCTATCATCGCCGGGACATAAACGTCAGCTGAAAGAATTTGCGAGCACAGAAGTCCGTATCAGACCACACAATAAATTGGTTTGGGCCTTGAAAGGAGAGACAGATATGAAGTCCCAACAATGGGATAATGCTATAGTTTCTTTTAACAAGGCACTTTCTATGGATTCGACTATGGTGAAAGCCGTTTATAATATAGGTTTATGCTATTGTTCAAAAGCCATGTATTTAAGGAGGGAGTTTGAAAACGATAGTGGAAAAATAAAGCGAAAAGATTTTCAACTGATAAAGAAAGAATTAAATCAAGCTGCTATGTGGCTGCGAAAAGCGGAATCATTAGATCCTAATGAGGAGATTGTTAAATGGAAGTTTCCATTACAAAAGGTAATAAAAGTTTTAGGTAATTAGTTGAATTATGATAGGTAAGATAAAGATTATCATTTGCGTGCTGATATTTTTTTCTTTAGGCACAAATGCTCAAAAGAAAGAAATGGCACAAGCAAGGAGCGACATAAAGAGTGGTAAGAATCTAGAAAGAGTTGAACAAAGCATGAAACAGCTTTTAAAAGATTCGGCAAACAGAACAAATGAAAAGATATGGCTTCTTTTGTTTGAAGCTCAAAAAAAACAATATGAGCAAGGAAATGAGAAGTTATATTTAAAACAAAAGTATGATACTGCAAGATTATTTAATTCTTGTCTCAATCTATTTACTACCTTGGAAGGATTGGATTCTTTAGATGCTCGCCCTGACAAGAAAGGAGAAATAAAACTAAAATATAGAGCAAAACATTCGGAATTACTGAATGTATATCGACCCAACTTATACAATGGAGGTATTTATTTCCTCAACAAACAAGATTTTAAAACTGCATATCACTTCTTAGATACATATATAAATAGCGCAGACCAGCCTTTATTTAGCGCATATAAATATCTAGAAAAAGATAAGACATTACCAGTAGCAGCCTATTGGGCCGTATATTGCGGATATAAGATGGGGGATACAAAGGCAACCTTGCATCATACCTATTTAGCATTGAAAGATACGGCTCATTATGCCATGATGTTACAATATCTTGCAGAAACTTATAAACTTGAGAATGACACTGCTCGTTATGTACAAACCTTGAAGGATGGATTCTCTAAATATCCTAAATTTCCATTTTTCTTTCCCCGTTTAGTAGACTACTATTCTGACTTACGACAAAACAATAAAGTTTTAGAAGTCTGTAAACAAGCATTAAAAGCTGATAGTACGAATACTATATTTAAATTTGCAATGAGTACTACATTGTTGAATATGGGACAATACGAAGAATGTATTAGATTATGTGACGACTTACTGAAACAAGATAGTTCTATGGTTGATGCCTATTTAAATCTAGGATTGGCATATTTCAATCAAGGTATAGAGATTGATAAGAAAACAGGAGATCAAGTTAAGAAAAAAAAGATGATTATACAATCATATAAAGCTGCTTTACCTTATCTACAAAAATATAAGACATTAGCACCCAATCAGAAAGATAGATGGGGATTGCCACTCTATACTATCTATTTAAATTTAAATATGGGCAAAGAGTTTGATGAAATTGACCACATATTAAAACAAAGAAAATGAAAGGATTAGATAATATACAACAGAAGCTAGGAATCAAGTTGAATGGTATGCAAGAGGCTGCCATGAACGCTATATTACATACTAACAAAGATATACTTGTACTTTCGCCAACAGGGTCAGGAAAGACATTAGCTTATTTATTGCCATTAACTCAACTTCTGAATCCTGATAATCCACAGATCCAAGCTGTCGTTATAGTTCCGGGGAGAGAACTGGCTCTGCAATCATCAGAAGTATTGAATAATATGGGCAGTGGTTTGAAAGCTATTGCCTGTTATGGTGGGCGTACTGCTATGGAGGAGCATCGACATACGAAGCAAGTTTGCCCCCATATAATCTTTGCAACTCCCGGACGACTGAACGACCATCTTGATAAAAACAACTTCAATATAGACAATATTAAGTTTATTATTATTGATGAATTTGATAAGTGTTTGGAGATGGGGTTCCAAAATGAAATGAGTCGTATATTTGAAAAATTGTCCCATGTAGAACGGCACATTTTATTGTCTGCTACAAATGCAAAATCTATACCTCAATTCGTCCAAATGGGCAGAACAGAGAAAGTTGATTATCTCTCTACCGAACAAGTGCCGGATAGAGTAACCATATATAAAGTAAAAAGCCCTGTAAAAGATAAATTAGAAACATTAAGACAGCTTCTTTGCGATATAGGAAATCAAAGTAGCATTGTTTTTCTAAATTATCGAGATAGTGTAGAAAGAACTGCCTCTTATTTGGAACAAAATCGTTTTACAGTTAGTGCTTTTCATGGCGGTTTAGAACAAAAGCAACGTGAAGATGCTTTGTATAAATTCACTAATAAAAGTGCCAATATACTTATTAGCACAGATTTAGCATCTCGTGGACTTGATATTCCGGATATTGCAAATATCATTCATTATCATTTACCGGAAAACGAAGATGGTTATATACATAGAGTAGGAAGAACTGCAAGATGGGATAAGATGGGAAAAACGTTCTTTATCCTTGGACCTGACGAAGCCCTTCCAGATTATATAGATGGCAATATGGTGGATTATCAAATTTCAGAGGAACTACCAGAGCCCCCTAAGCCTCAAATGGCGACATTGTATATAGGAAAGGGAAAGAAAGATAAATTAAGCAAGGGGGATATCGTAGGCTTCTTATGTAAGAAAGGAGGACTGCAAATCACGGAGATTGGCCGCATTGATGTGAAAGATAGATATACGTATGTTGCAGTCTCACATCCTCGACTACAACATGTACTGCAATTAGTCCAAGGGGAGAAGATTAAAGGGGTACGTACTGTGATAGAAGAAGTTAAATAAATAGCTTGTTTATAACATAATGTCATAAAATAATAGGAAATAATAAAAAGTTGCTATTTTATTTTGAAAAATAAAGGAAAAATAGTAACTTCGCCACAACAAATTAATTCACTAGAACATTTATTTTATAACTAAAAATATTTTCAGATGAAGAAGTATAATTTTAATGCAGGTCCTTCAATGCTTCCTAGAGAAGTGATAGAAAATACTGCCAAGCAGATTTTGGACTTCAATGGGAGTGGGCTGTCTCTTATGGAGATTAGCCATCGAGCTAAAGACTTCCAACCTGTTGTAGATGAGTCGGTCGCCTTAATCAAGGAACTGCTTAGTATTCCTGAGGGCTATTCCGTAATATATCTCGGTGGTGGTGCTTCTTTACAGTTTACTCAAATACCTGCTAACTTTCTCATCAAAAAGGCTGCATACCTAAATACTGGTACATGGGCTAAGAAGGCTATGAAGGAAGCCAAGCTGTATGGTGAAGTTACTGAAGTTGCTTCTTCTGCTGATGCTAATTATACTTTTATTCCAAAGAGTTATACAATACCAACAGACGCAGACTACTTGCATATCACTACCAATAATACAATCTATGGAACAGAAATTCGCAAGGATCTAGATAGTCCTATTCCATTAATTGCAGATATGAGTTCTGATATCTTTAGTCGCCCTGTAGATGTCTCTAAATATGATGCAATATATGCTGGAGCTCAAAAAAATCTAGCTATGGCTGGTGTAACGGTCATCATTGTTAAAGACGAAAAATTAGGTAAGGTACCTCGCGAATTACCCACCATGTTTGATTATCGTACTCATGTAGATAAAGGTTCCATGTTTAATACTCCTCCTGTTGTTCCAATTTATTCAGCATTGGAAACATTACGTTGGATAAAGAAAAATGGTGGTGTTGAAGCTATGAACAAACTAGCTCATCAACATGCTGACATTGTGTACAACGAAATAGATCGTAATAAACTCTTTAAAGGGACTGCTGCTGAACAAGATCGTTCTGTCATGAATCTTTGTTTCGTGATGGCCGATGAATATAAAGAATTGGAAAAATCTTTCTTAGACTTTGCAACAGAACGTGGAATGGTCGGTATCAAGGGACACCGCTCAGTAGGAGGATTCCGTGCTAGTTGCTATAATGCCCAAACTCTCGAAGGCGTTAATGCACTTGTTCAGGCTATGAGGGATTTCGAGGCTAAGTACTAGTTAAGAATAACATCATAAAATGGTTGGGTGCTAGCGTATGGTTGTCGATAATAGAATATGACATTCACACTATCACCCAACTATTAGTTTATATTTGTTCAATCATTAAATCGCATAAAAGACATGAAAGTATTAGTAGCAACAGAGAAACCTTTTGCAGCTACAGCTGTCGAAGGTATTAAAAAAGAAATAGAGAGTGCAGGAAACCAAGTAATTCTCCTCGAAAAATACACTGATAATTCACAACTTCTTGAGGCTATCAACGACGTAGATGCCATGATTGTTCGTTCGGATAAGGTTACACCAGAAGTACTAGATGCAGCTAAAGCACTCAAGATTGTTGTTCGTGCAGGTGCTGGATATGATTCTATTGATACAGCTTATGCAAAAGAGAAGAATATTATTGTAGAAAATACTCCGGGGCAAAATTCCAATGCGGTGGCTGAATTAGTGTTTGGACTATTGGTCTATGCAGTACGTAATTTTTATAATGGAAAAGCCGGAACCGAACTAAAAGATAAAAAGCTAGGCATTCTTGCTTTTGGAAACGTAGGACGCAATGTAGCCCGGATTGCTAAAGGATTCGGTATGGATATTTATGCTTACGATGCATATTGTCCTGCTGAAGCAATAGAGGCTGCAGGAGTTCATGCTGTAAAGAGCCAAGACGAACTATTTCGGACCTGTGATATTATCTCTCTACACATCCCTGCTACTCCTGAAACTAAGGACAGTATTGATTATCGTACTGTCAATCAGCTTCCAAAGGGTGGCATTCTTATCAATACTGCTCGTAAGGAAGTTATCAACGAACCTGAGCTTATTAAATTACTTTCAGAACGTGCCGACCTTAAATATATCACAGATATTAAACCAGATGCAGATACAGATTTCCAGCAATTAGAAGGACGTTATTTTACTACTCCTAAGAAGATGGGAGCTCAGACAGCGGAAGCAAATACGAATGCGGGCATTGCCGCGGCTAAGCAAATCAATGCTTTCTTCAAAGATGGATGCACTAAATATCAAGTAAATAAATAGTAACATGGCTATCATCAAACCGTTTCGTGGCATCAGACCACCACGACAATACGTAGAAGATATAGAAAGTCGTCCATACGATGTTCTCAATTCCGAAGAAGCGAGCCTTGAAGCTAAGGGGAATGAAAAAAGTCTTTATCATATTATCAAACCTGAAATAAATTTTGAGCAAGGAACATCGGAATATGATCCTCGTGTGTATGAAAGTGCTGCAAACCATTTTCAGAAATTCCAAGATAATGGATGGTTGAAACAAGATACCAAAGAAAACTATTACATCTATGCACAAACTATGAATAACAAGACCCAATATGGTCTTGTTGTGGGTGCATATGTAGAAGACTATCTGAATGGTGTTATTAAGAAACATGAATTAACTCGCCGGGACAAGGAAGAAGACCGCATGAAACATGTACGTGTATGCGATGCGAATATTGAGCCTGTATTCTTTGCTTATCCTGATAATGCTGTACTCAACCAATTAATAGCACAATACACATCTACCAATCCTGAATATGATTTCATTGCACCAATAGATGGTTTTCGGCATCAGTTTTGGATTATATCCAGCGACGATGATATCAATACAATTACAAAAGAATTTGCCAAAATGCCTAATCTATATATTGCAGACGGTCATCATCGTTCAGCAGCAGCGGCATTAGTAGGGGCAGAAAAAGCAAAAAACAACCCAAATCATAAAGGAACTGAAGAATATAATTACTTCATGGCAGTATGCTTTCCGGCTAGTCAATTAACAATACTTGATTACAACCGCGTTGTGAAAGATCTTAATGGGTTATCATCAGAAGAGTTTTTAAAAGCCTTAGGAACTAATTTCTATATAGAGAAGAAAAGTTGTGAAAATTACAAACCTCAACACCTACATGAATTCTCTATGTATCTTGATGGCCAATGGTATAGTTTAAAGGCCAAAGATGGCACATACAATGATCTAGATCCTATAGGAGTTTTAGATGTTGATATCTCGTCTAGACTCATATTTGATGAAATATTAGGCATAAAGGATTTTCGTTCCGATAAACGTATAGACTTTGTTGGAGGTCTGCGTGGATTGGAAGAATTAAAGCGCCGGGTAGATAGTGGCGAGATGCGTATGGCAGTAGCATTATATCCAGTTACCATGAAACAGATTATGGATATTGCCGATAGTGGAAATATTATGCCACCTAAGGCTACTTGGTTTGAACCAAAGTTACGTTCCGGCCTTGTGATTCATAAACTCTCAGACTAATAAATGATAGACGAATTTAAGACTATAACATCTAAAATAGGCGAGGGGACTTACTCTGAAAAACGGAGTAAGTTTCTTGCTTTTTCTCACCACGTTTCTTCTGTTGAAGAAATTAAATCCTTATTAAGTCAATATAAAAAGAAATATTATGATGCACGTCATATCTGTTATGCATATATGCTTGGTGCAGATAGAACTGAATTTAGAGCCAATGATGATGGAGAGCCTAGTAGTACTGCCGGCAAACCTATTTTAGGGCAAATTAATTCTAACGAACTAACAGATATATTAATAGTTGTTGTTCGCTATTACGGAGGAGTAAATTTAGGGACTGGGGGATTAATTGTTGCATACCGTACAGCTGCGGCAGAAGCTATTGGTGCTAGTGAAGTTGTATACATGCCTATAGAAGAGACCGTTACTTACACTTTCACTTATCCTATGCTCAATAGTGTCATGCGTATTATCAAGGAACTAAATCCACGTATTGTTTCACAAAACTTTGATAACACATGCGAAATAGTCCTAGCTATTCAAAAGAGTAAAGCTAATTTATTAAGAGATAAACTCAGCAAGCTTATCTAAGAAACTTCAAAACAAAAAAGAGAACAACTTTCTATAAAAAGCTATTCTCTTGATGCGGAAGATGAGGGATTCAAACCCCCGATACCCGAAAAGGGTATACCGGATTTCGAGTCCAGCGCATTCGGTCACTCTGCCAATCTTCCAAAAGCCATGCAAAAATACAATTAATATTTTAGAAAGCAAAGGAAATTAACTAATACTTCAATGCTAATTTCCTATTTTTGATACTAATTTATATTTTTCCTTTCCTTCTATAGAAGTAGAAAGAACACGACAGTTTTTCTTTTTTTTCAACATCTGATCATGGATAGCACAACCACTACATCCATAACACTTATCATTTGCATGCTTAAAAGTCGTATATAGCCTAAAAAACGCAAATGATAATGCTAGGGTGATGATAAGAAATGTTATAATGTATTGTACTATCATCCTTAACAGTTCAGTTAATAGAACAATTGTAGCTATTTCTTCTACAGACAAGAAACTGCTACAATTGTTTTGTTTGTTTTATTAGAATGCAAACAAAGGATAATCCTTCATGGCTGCATTCACTTTCTCACGTACTCGTTGAATAGTCTGACTATCTTCCGGATTATTCAAAACCTCTTCTATGAGTTCTGCAACGAGCTTCATCATATCCTCTTTGGCGCCACGAGTTGTCATAGCAGCTGTCCCCAAACGGATACCACTTGTCTGGAAAGCACTTCTTGTATCAAATGGCACCATATTCTTATTGACAGTAATATCAGCAGCAACCAATGCATTCTCTGCAATCTTTCCTGTCAAATCTGGATACTTAGAACGCAAATCCACTAACATAGAATGATTGTCTGTACCACCACTAACGATACCAAATCCGCGCTGCATTAATTCGTCAGCAAGCACAGTTGCATTCTTCTGAACTTGAGCTGCATATACTTTCCAAGAATCTTGAAGGTTCTCACCAAAACCAACAGCCTTTGCAGCAATCACATGTTCTAGTGGTCCACCTTGGATTCCGGGGAATACAGCTGAATTCAAAAGCTGTGACATCATCTTCACTTCGCCTTTTTTATTTGTCTCTCCCCACGGATTTGGGAAATCCTTACCCATCAAGATGATGCCGCCACGAGGACCACGCAAAGTCTTATGAGTAGTACTTGTTACAATATGTGCATATTTAACAGGGTTATCAAGAAGTCCAGCAGCAATCAATCCTGCAGGGTGAGCCATATCAATCATGAGCAAAGCACCCACCTCGTCTGCAATCTTACGCATACGCTTATAGTCCCATTCACGACTATATGCACTACCCCCACCAATAATCAGC
Organism: Prevotella sp. DNF00663; assembly: GCF_001553265.1. Classification (GTDB taxonomy): domain Bacteria; phylum Bacteroidota; class Bacteroidia; order Bacteroidales; family Bacteroidaceae; genus Prevotella. The sequence goes on from NZ_KQ960588.1 coordinate 13,071, forward strand.
TTCGGCTTATGTTCGAGTGCCAACTTCTCCATCTCATCATAATCAACTCTTCCCGTCTCTCTATCAAGATTATAACCAATAGGGTTATAAAGGATACCAGAGGTATTGACGCTGCTACCATGCGACAAGTGGCCACCATGAGCAAGGTTTAGCCCTAGGAAAGTATCACCAGGTTTCAATACGGCGAAGAATACAGCTGCATTAGCCTGTGCTCCAGAGTGAGGTTGCACGTTTGCAAATTCCGCTCCAAAAAGCTTCTTTACACGTTCGCGTGCCAAATCTTCCACTTCATCAACAACCTGACATCCACCATAATAGCGTTTACCGGGAAGTCCTTCCGCATATTTGTTTGTAAGGTAAGAACCCATAGCTTGCATCACCTCATCGCTTACGAAGTTTTCAGATGCAATCAGTTCCATACCCTTAAGCTGACGCTGATGTTCTCTCTCAATAAGGTCAAAAATTTCTTGATCTCTTTTCATTGTGGCAATAATAATATGTAAAAATTAAACTATACCTATATTTGAAACAACTATACCAATTTTACTTGGTCAATAAATTGTTCTTTATCACAATAATGACACTTCAACACTCCATGCTCTTTATCTACCACATGGAATATAGTTTGCATGGGCTCATTATTCGTAATACATTTGGGATTGTTGCATTTCACAATGCCCTTCAACTCATCAGGAGTGCGAACCGTCTTCTTTTCTACTACTTCGTAGTCCTTGATGATATTTAATACGACATTAGGTGATATGACACTCAACTTGGAAATCTCCTCATCGGTAAAAAACTTATTTGAGACTTTGATAATACCTTTGCGTCCAAACCTTTTTGAAGCATAATTATTACCAACAGTGACGGGCGAATCTAGATTTTCCAACTCCAATAATGCTACCACCTGATAAGTCTTATCGGCCGGAATATGATCGATAACAGTGCCGTTCTCAATAGCAGCAACCAATCTTTCTTTCTTGTTGTTCATCTCCATTTTCATTAATCAATGATAGTTTTATCGGCCTTAACATCGTCCAATGTTATTCCCAAACAATAACAGAATATTGCCTCTCTTGCAAACAATCCGTTCTTTGCTTGTTGAATATAATATGCATGCGGATTATTATCTACATCGAATGCAATTTCATTCACGCGTGGCAGTGGGTGCATAATCTTCATATTTGGGCGCGCCTTACCCAACATATCATTGCGTAGGATATATACATTCTTAACACGTTCATATTCCATCAAATCAGAGAAACGTTCCTTTTGTACACGTGTCATATAGAGAATGTCGGCATCGGCTATGACGTCTTCATTGAAATCTTCGTGTTCTACATAGTGAATATGGTGTTCATTGCAGTAAATCTTATACTCTTTTGGCATGGCTAATTCAGGCGGAGCTATGAAATGGAAAGTTGGATTAAAGTGGCGCATGGCTGTGATGAGTGAGTGAACCGTACGCCCGTATCGCAAATCACCGACAAGATAGATATTCAAGTTTTCTAATGTTCCTTGGGTCTTATAGATAGAATACAAATCAAGCAAACATTGTGAAGGATGCATATGGGCACCATCGCCCGCATTGACTACCGGAACAGGAGCTACTTCCGAGGCATATTGAGCAGCACCCTCGATGTAATGTCTCATCGCAATAACGTCTGCGTAGTTGCTTACCATGAGTATCGTGTCTTTCAACGTCTCTCCTTTGGTAACACTAGATGCTTTCGCATCGCTGAAACCTATGACTTTAGCTCCTAGTCTGTTTGCTGCTGTTTCAAAACTCAACCTCGTTCTTGTAGAAGGTTCAAAGAACAATGTTGCTACTACTTTCCCTTTCAGAATCTCTCTATTGGGATGCTTCTCGAACTCTTGCCCCATCTCTATTAAATAAAGGATTTCCTCCTTCGTCAGATCGGCAATTGTTACAAAGTTATGTTTCTCCATCTAAAATGCGATTGATAGTTCCGTTTTCGTTTGCTAAATTACTCATATTTTTTAATTCAAGCCACTTAATTGTGAGAAAAGTTGTACTTTTGCCAAAAATAAAAAGATATACTGTCAAGTTATCTATAGACATTTTGACTATAATGAGAAAGACTTTCATACATCTCTTATGGGGACTATTGGCTACAGGTATAATAGCATGTGTTTTAGCTTTTACCGCCATTTGGAATGGTTGGATAGGCTATATGCCGCCAATAGACGATTTGCAAAACCCTATCAATCGCTTTGCCACACAAGTTTTTTCATCTGATGGTAAAGTCATTGGCACATGGAATATCAACAAAGAGAACCGTATTGTCGTTCCCTATTCAAAAATATCTCCAAACTTGGTCAAAGCCTTGGTTGCTACGGAGGATGTTCGTTTCTACAACCATTCAGGCATAGACTTCATCGCATTAGGGCGCGCTGTCATTAAACGTGGACTATTCGGACAGACTTCTGCAGGCGGTGGTTCTACCATAACTCAGCAGTTAGCCAAACAATTATTTTCTGATGTAGCCCACAGCACGCTAGAGCGTGTACTCCAAAAACCGATAGAGTGGGTGATAGCCGTCAAATTGGAGCGTAATTATACCAAAGAAGAAATCATTGCGCTCTATCTCAATTATTTCGACTTTTTACATAATGCTGTTGGTATCAAGACCGCTTCTAACACCTATTTTGATAAAGAACCCAGCGACCTTACCATTTGTGAGGCCGCCACACTCATTGGATTATGTAAAAATCCCTCATTGTTCAATCCGGTCAGATACCCCGAACGCTGTGTAGAACGTAGAAATGTGGTATTGTCACAAATGCAGAAAGCCGGTTATTTATCTACTGCCGAGTACAATCAATATAGCGATGAGCCATTGGCATTAAATTTCCATCGCATGGATCATAAGGATGGAACTGCCACTTATTTCCGCGATTTCCTACGCAGATATATGATGGCTTCTCAACCCAACATCAACGATTATCCTTCTTGGAATAAAGTGCAATATACGATAGACTCCATAGCATGGGCTAATGATCCCTTATACGGATGGTGTAACAAGAATTACAAGAAAGATGGAACACCCTATAATGTCTACTCAGACGGGCTGAAAGTATACACGACTATCGACAGTCGAATGCAGCGATATGCAGAAGAAGCCATGTATGGACATGTAGCTCAATACCTGCAAAAGGAGTTCGATAAAAGTAATCTGAACAATCCTGATGCACCGTTTTCCGGCGATTTAACCAAACAGCAAGTAAAAGATATTATGCGACGAGCCGTTCGTCAGAGTGAGCGCTATCGCATATTGAAGGCTCATGGTGCTTCCGATGCAGAGATAGATGAATCTTTTCGTACCAAGACCGAGATGACTGTATTCACCTATCATGGCGATATTGATACGCTCATGAGTCCGATAGACTCAATCCGCTATAATAAATCATTCTTACGTGCAGGCTTTATGAGTATGGATCCAAAGAATGGTTATGTGAAAGCTTATGTGGGTGGGATGGACTTTACCCACTTCATGTACGACATGGTAACCGGTGGTAGAAGACAAGTTGGTTCTACCATCAAGCCTTTCCTCTATGCCCTTGGAATGGAAAATGGTTTCTCTCCTTGCGACCAAGCACCCAATGTGCAACATACATACATGGTAGCCGGCCGCCCGTGGACACCAAGAAATGCTAGCAGAAGTCGATATGGACAAATGGTAACACTGAAATGGGGACTCTCACAGTCCAACAACTGGATATCAGCTTACTTGATGTCTAAGCTTAATCCTCAACAATTTGTTTCCACACTTCATGATTTTGGCATCAACAATCCGGATATCCATCCATCCATGTCGCTATGCCTTGGTCCGTGCGATGTAAGTGTTGCCGAAATGGTAAGTGCTTATACCACATTTGCCAACCACGGTATTAGAACCTCACCTTTATTTGTTACACGCATAGAAGACAATGAAGGAAATATCGTTGCACGTTTCCAGCCTCGAATGAACGAGGTGATTAGTGCCGAGAGCGCCAACAAAATGCTGGTTCTCATGCAAGCGGTCGTAGATGGAGGTACTGCCGGTCGCCTGCGTTATAAATACAATCTAGAGGGCGAGATAGGTGGTAAGACCGGTACTACCAATAACAATAGCGATGCATGGTTTGTAGGATTTACTCCCCAACTGGTTAGTGGTGTATGGGTAGGAGGTGAAGACCGCGACATCCATTTCAAAAACATGCAGATGGGGCAGGGTGCTACAATGGCTCTTCCTATATGGGCTTACTATATGAAAAAGGTTTATAGAGACCGTAGTCTAGGCTATGATACCCAAGCAAAATTCGGTTTACCAGAAGGATATAACCCTTGCGCCAATATTCCGGAAGACGATTTCAACGGCATAGACGAAGTTTTTGAATAGGGTAGAGGCCTACCCACCTTTGGCTGCAAAGCCAAGGCAGCAATATTGCAAAGTCTTAACAGCACTGCTGATACATTTGAACAGCAATTCTGTTGAGACTTTGCATTGAATCAAGAAAATATAAATGAAATAATATTCCTATCTTCCCCAAAAGGAATAAAGTATTACCTATCATCAGCAACAAACATTTTCCTTTTATCGAGGCAAATAGATTGAGGCTGGAACAGCTTCATTGCTATAAGGCATATTTCTCTATGAACTGATTGAACTCTGCCGTATAACCATTGAACACATTGATATCGACTTCGCCCTTAATCCCGTTGACCCGACCATCAGGGCTCAATTGCCAATAAATCAATCTCACATCTGGCTTGTATTCACCATAACGGGCTATCCACACTTGGTAATCGCGCTTGATGTCGGGAGCTTCTTTCAAATACCTATTTACAAAAGACTGGCTAATGTAAAGAATCGGTTTTTGGTGTGTATGAGCTGCAACGATACGCAACCAAGTACGAACATGATTAAATAGTACCGTTGTTCCACCCATTTTTTGTATTTGCGCATGCGATGGTTCTACATCCAAAACAGGTGGAAAATCACCGTTGCGAAAGAGTGTATGCTTCAAAAAGAAAAGAGCTTGTGCCCGTGCGTCAGACGTTGTAGAGAAGAAATGGTATGCCCCGACATGATAACCATGCCGATGAGCCTCTATATAATCAGATTTATAAAACTTATTACGCACGGTTGTTCCTTCGGTACTCTTGATGTATATATACGATATAGGATAGTCAACATATCCCTGTATTCGCTTTTTACTAAGACTTCCTAAATGAGTAATACGTAGATTATTCCAGTTAATACCATATCGCTTTTTGCCAATGATATGCTGGTGCTTGGATATATCAATTCCATATATACGCTCAGAAGTATATGTCATTCGTTCGCCTCTGAATACTCCTTGTCTCCATTCTCCTGATTTTAATGCGTGGCGAGCTGTCATTCCCACGCCAAATCCATCTTGTCGATCATTCATCCAATGTCCCTCATAATATGAACCATCGTTACCGCGATACACGCCATGGCCACAAGCTTGTCCGAATTGATTGAATTGTCCCGTATATATACCTATAGAATCTTTCCGACTTCCCTCTACAAGCGTATCATTTTCCCATGTTGCAATATAGTGTCTCCCTATAGAATCTGTAAATTCTCCATATCCTTGGCGTTTATTAGCTCTCCATTCGCCTCTGTATATGATGCTGTCATGCCACAACAACATTCCATATCCGGAATATGCTCCATCAACGATACCACCTATATAGGTTGTATCCCCTTTTTCAACGGTTGTCGTATTACCAGTAGATAGTCCTTTACATCCCCAAAAAGAAAATATAGTAAGAAAGCCAATTGCTATTGCTGAATTCTTCATTTCAAAATATCTTTAGAGTCAACGCCACCTTTGTTTAACTTCATACCAACCATGTTACCATACTTAGTAAAGATAGGAGCACCACATTCTCCCAATGCAGTCGGCACAGGAAGAGAATCCCGACTGCTTAGCGAGAGAACTCCTTGCCAGAACATGCTTGCATACGGTATAATGCTAATAGCAAAAACATCTTTTGGTGTCTTCTTATCAATAGTTTGCATCAATGCGATTTGTCCTTTTGTCCCATATCTTACTAAAGAGCATTCTATAGAAGCTGATTTCTGCGAATGGCGTATATAGGCATGGTATTGATCAATTCTGTTGATTTTTAATTTCTTATTGGAAACATGAGCTGATAGTAAACGCAAAACGTGTTGAATCGTATCCATTCGTGAATGATTTATAGTTGCATGTTTCGCAACCAATTCATATCCTTCGTCTTTCACGCTGTGAACCTTCAAATAATATCTGTATTCATCTCTCTGTGCATCAAGATCCCTCAGTTTTTTCTGCAAACGGTTGATTTCCTTTTTCACAATAAGCACAGTTTCTTGCTCATTATAGACCGTTTTTACAGAATCTATGGCAGCCACCATTCTCCCTTTACAAACAGGAAAGAGCCATGAAGGCTTTATCCAAAATCCATGATACATTTGCGTACTCGTAATAATGGAATCCTTATTCCATGCAGGATGCTCCATTAGAGAATCATCACGAAGAGAGGAGAAGTAAAGAATGGGAGAATGATTTGATAACAATGTGAAATAAGAGACTCTTTTCATTGTAACCAATGAAGAAGTTAATTGCCGTTCATTTCCCGGCCAACACCGAACAACAATAAAAATCACCCATACTAAAATGATTGATATGGGGATGCCAATAAGCCATAATAAGCGCTTCATCTTTCTCTTAGTAGACAGATAATAATAATTTCCAATTTTATGCAAAGTTAGTCTAAAAATAAGACATACGTTCGTATAGATGAGAAAAGTTCTGTCATACAAAGTATTTTGGCATGTAATATTTGCAACAAAGCGTATTTTTGCGTATTTTTGCCACTCAATCAATTTACTTAAATAATCAATAAGATGAAACAGACAATATTGGTAACAGGCGGCACAGGATTTATCGGTTCTCATACTACTGTAGAATTACAGCAAGCAGGCTATGAAGTTGTCATTGTAGACAATCTGTCAAACTCTAAAATCGAAGTTCTTGATGGTATTGAGAAGATTACAGGCATCCGTCCCCAGTTCGAAAATGTAGACTTGAAAGACTATGAGGCAACAGAGAAAGTATTTCAAAAATATCCTAAGATAGAAGGTATTATTCACTTTGCAGCATCAAAAGCAGTTGGGGAAAGTGTAGAAAAGCCGTTGATGTATTATCGAAATAATGTCATTTCACTAGTCAATTTGCTTGAACTAATGCCAAAATACAATGTGAAAGGTATTATATTCTCATCAAGTTGTACGGTATATGGGCAGCCAACTGCTGAGAATCTACCGGTATCAGAATCTGCACCTATCCAGAAAGCATTGTCCCCCTATGGTAATACCAAGCAGATAAACGAAGAGATTATTCAAGACTATATTCATAGTGGAGCTAATGTAAAGAGCATTATCTTGCGTTATTTCAATCCTATTGGTGCTCACCCATCTGCCCTAATTGGCGAATTGCCCAATGGCACTCCTAACAATTTGATTCCATTTGTAACACAAACGGCAATTGGTGTTAGAAAAGAAATCACTATTTTTGGAAACGATTATTCTACACCGGATGGTACATGTATCCGCGACTATATCTATGTTGTTGATTTGGCTAAAGCCCATGTGAAAGCCATGGAACGTGTACTTGAAAAAGAAACAGAACCTTTGGAATACTTTAATGTTGGCACCGGCAAGGGAGAATCGACATTAGAGATTGTACAAGGTTTTGAGAAAGCTACAGGTGTCAAATTGAATTGGAAGTTCGGCCCACGTCGTGAAGGAGACATTGAAAAGGTTTGGGGAGATGTACGCAAAGCCAATGAAGTTCTTGGTTGGAAAGCAGATACTCCATTGGAAGATGTACTTGCCAGTGCATGGAAGTGGCAATTAAAACTGCGTGAAGACGGAGTTATGTAAGGTTTTGATAGTGTTATTTGTTAATAATAATTAACATCATGTTTCTAATCAATACAAAGTAGTTCTTAGAACATAAAAAGAATTACCTTTGCACCGCTATTACGAGTTGATAGCATAAAATTCAAACCTTATAATAAATAAATTAAATGGCAACAAAAATCAGATTACAGCGCGGCGGTCGTAAAGGCTACGCTTTCTACGGTATTGTTATCGCTGACGCTCGTGCACCACGTGATGGTAAATTTACTGAGAAGATTGGTACTTACAATCCTAATACCAATCCGGCTACTGTAGATTTGAATTTCGAACGTGCTCTCTATTGGGTAGAGACTGGTGCTCAACCTACAGACACTGTACGTACAATTTTGAAGAATGAGGGTGTATACCTCATGAAGCATCTTCGTGGTGGTGTAAAGAAAGGCGCTTTCGATGAAGCTACCGCTCAGCAGAAGTTCGACGCTTGGAAGAACGAAAAGACTCAAGGCGTAGACGCTGTACGCGCAAAGGTTGCAGACACAAAGAAAAGTCTAGCTGCCGCTGCATTGGAAGCAGAGAAGAAGATGAACGAAGCTATTGCAAAGAAAGTTGCAGACAAGAAAGCAGCATTAGCTGCTGAGACACAGGCTGCTGAAGCTACAGAGGAAGCTACAGAAGCACCTGCTGAAGAAGCTGCTCCTGCAGAAGCTTAATTACTTCTTTCAAAGTAATAACAAAAAGAGAGTAGAAGGATATATCTTTCTACTCTCTTTCTTTTTATAGCTGTTTTCTTATTTTAATAGAGACGATTTTGTTTTTATACTTTTTTAGTCTCTCACTTTCGCCTCTCTTCTATTATTATTGTAATTTTGCGTAACATAATATATCAAAATTACAATATGGCAGAATCTATTGACATTCGGGAATTAAATATAAGAATTGAACAACAGAGTGGCTTTATTACCAACCTTGTACAAGGTATGGATAAAGTAATAGTAGGGCAAAAACACCTCGTAGACTGTTTGCTGATTTCATTACTTAGCGATGGACACATTCTATTGGAGGGTGTCCCCGGACTAGCTAAGACTTTGGCTATCAAAACACTTTCTCAATTGATAGCCGCAGATTTTAGCAGAATACAGTTCACTCCAGACTTACTTCCGGCTGACGTTATCGGAACAATGATATATTCTCAAAAAGATGAGAAGTTTCAAGTAAAAAAAGGCCCGGTCTTTGCAAACTTTATTCTTGCAGACGAAATTAATCGTGCTCCAGCCAAAGTACAGAGTGCTTTATTGGAAGCTATGCAAGAGCATCAAGTAACAATTGGTGACAACACTTTCAAATTGCCAAATCCATTCTTGGTTATGGCTACCCAGAATCCAATTGAACAGGAAGGTACTTATCAATTGCCAGAAGCACAAGTTGACCGTTTTATGTTGAAAGTGGTTATTGACTATCCAACTTTAGAAGAAGAGAAGCTCATTATCCGTAAGAATCTGTTGTCGGATTGGGGGACAATAGCGCCTGTTACTTCTTTGGACGACATTGTTAGGGCTCGTTCTATCGTCAATCAAGTATACATTGATGATAAAATCACCCAATATATCGCAGATATTGTATTTACTACCAGATTCCCAGAGAGATACCAACTACCGGAATTAAAGGATTTGATTACATTCGGTGGTAGTCCTAGAGCTAGTATTAATCTTGCAAAGGCTGCACGGGCTTATGCTTTCATCAAACATCGTGGATATGTTGTTCCTGAAGACGTGAGAGCTATCGTGCATGATGTTATGAGGCACCGTATCGGTCTAAGCTACGAAGCAGAAGCCAATAATGTATCTACAGAGGAAATTGTATCAAAGATTATCAATAAGGTAGAAGTTCCATAATTGAATTTCATTGTAGTTATATTTAAGATTTATCAATCATAGAATTCATTTTGGAAACTCGCGATATTCTAAAAAAAGTAAGACGGATTGAGATAAAGACCAAAGGTTTGAGTCAAAACATCTTTGCCGGACAGTATCATTCAGCCTTTAAAGGTAGGGGAATGGCTTTCTCTGAAGTCAGAGAATACCAGTTTGGTGATGATGTTCGTGACATCGATTGGAATGTCACGGCACGTTTTCACCATCCATATATTAAGGTATTCGAAGAAGAACGGGAAATGACAGCCATGCTGCTGATAGATGTTTCCGGTAGCCTTGAGTTTGGGACACAAATCCAGATGAAACGAGATTTGGCTACAGAGATTGCTGCAACATTGGCATTTAGTGCGATCCAAAACAATGACAAAATAGGGGCAATCTTTTTCTCAGATAGAATAGAAAAGTATATTCCGCCTCAGAAAGGCAGGAAACATATTCTCTTCATTATCAGAGAGATGTTGGATTTCCAGCCTCAGAGTCGTAAGACAGATATATCATTCGCTCTCTCTTACTTTTCACGGATGATGAAACATAGAACTACTGCATTTGTCATAAGCGACTTCTATGATAAAAAATCATTCGAAAAAGAACTTCTTATTGCAAGTAGACGGCACGATGTAGTGGCTATTCAAGTTTATGACCAATGTGCAAAAGCATTACCAAATGTAGGTTTGGTAAATATCGTGGATGCGGAAACAGGTCATGAGATGATAATAGACACCAATTCCAAACTCGTTAGGAATGCCCATACCCAATATTGGAATCAAAGACAAAGAGTCTTGAAACAATTATTTGCAAAGGGACAAGTTGATTGGATTTCTGTAGCAACAAATGAAGATTATGTAAAGTCTCTCATGTATTTGTTTAAGCAAAGGAATTGATTATGCACGTTTGGATTAAAAGTTTCTTATTAAGTATTGCTCTTATTGGGCTCTTTCCTGTCTCTACTTTTGGACAAGTACAAGTTGTTCAAAAGATAGATTCTATATCTATTTTAATAGGTGAACAAGCTCATCTCACTATTGACATAACAGCTCCAAGGGGAAGTAAGGTCACCTTTCCAAAGCTAATGTCTGCCAAGCAAATTGTTCCCGGACTTGAGATCATTGAATCAAGTCCTGTCGTGCTTACTGATGCTGATGACAACCAAAGCAAATATTCCAAAACTATTACGCTGACAGCTTTCTCAGAAAAGCTATATGCCATCCCTGCTATCAAGGTTTTAATCAATGGAAAGAACTTTCAAGGTAATCCTCTTGCACTAAAAGTATTGACAATTGATGTGGATACTCTTCATCCTAACAAGTTTTATCCACCAAAAGATGTTCAGTCCAATCCATTCTTATGGAGTGAATGGGCTCCTTTATTTTTCTTGAGCATATTATTGCTTTTACTTTGTATATCAGCCATATACCTATATGTAAGACTAAAACAAAACAAACCTATTATCACAAAGATAAGGATAATTAAACATATACCACCTCATCAGAAAGCTCTTCACGAGATAGAGAAGATTAAATCTGACAAGATGGATATATCAGAAAATACGAAGGAGTATTATACAAAATTGACCGACACATTGAGATTGTATATCCAAGAGCGTTTCGGATTCAGTGCAATGGAAATGACAAGTAGTGAAATTATTTCTAAATTGCGCGATAATGGAGATCAAGTAATGCTAAACGAACTTCATAACTTATTTGAGACTGCAGACTTAGTAAAATTTGCCAAATACTCGACATTAATCAATGAAAATGATTTGAACTTAGTCAATGCTGTCAATTTTATAGACAGCACCAAACAGAATATTGAACCGAAAGAAGAACGTATAGTTCCACAACTGACAGAGAACGAATTGGAATCTAAGAAACAGCGCGTCATTATTAAAACAACAATTAGTGTTGTTATAGGATTTGCTGCGATTCTCTTCGGATATATCATGTATGCTATTTATCAATTAATTGGCTGATATGGAATTTGCAAATAAGGAATATTTTATATTATTGATATTATTGATACCATATATCTTGTGGTATTTCTTATACAGGAAAGATTCTGAGCCAACTTTAAGGATGAGCGATACATTCGCTTATAAATATGTTCATAAGAGTTGGAGAATGCGACTTATCCATGCCCCTATGATATTAAGGTGTATAACATTTACATTGATTGTAGTAGCTATGGCGAGACCTCAAACTCGTCATTCATGGAATAACAAATTGGTAGAAGGTATTGATATAATGATGGCTATGGATGTATCAACCTCTATGCTTGCTGAAGATCTGAAGCCCAATCGTATAGAAGCTGCAAAAAATGTTGCTGCGGAATTTATTGCCGATCGTCCTAATGATAATATAGGCTTGACAATCTTTGCTGGTGAAGCTTTTACACAATGCCCTATGACGACCGATCATGCATCTTTAGCCAATCTCTTACATAATGTAAGAACAGATATTGCTGCGAGAGGCTTAATTTCTGATGGAACAGCTGTCGGTATGGGACTGGCAAATGCAGTTTCACGCTTGAAGAACTCCAAAGCAAAAAGTAAAGTTGTGATTCTGTTAACTGATGGTAGTAATAATATGGGTGATTTGTCGCCAATGACTTCAGCACAGATTGCTAAGAGCTTAGGAATAAGGGTATATACAATCGGAGTAGGCACCAATAAAGTTGCTCCCTATCCCATGAATGTTGCCGGTAGAGTACAATATGTAAATATGCCGGTAGAAATAGATACAAAAACATTACGTGATATAGCAATGACGACGGATGGGAACTTTTATAGAGCTACCAATAATAATGAATTAAAGCAGATATATAAAGATATTGATAAATTGGAGAAAACGAAGATGGATGTCAAGCAATTCTCTAAAAGATACGAGGCATTCCAACCATTCGTCCTTTTTGCATTCATATTCCTATTATTGGAAATACTCACACAATATATAGTATTGAGGAGACTTCCTTAAAGATAATAAAAAAATACTGATTGATTTTTTATGATTAGATTTGAAGATCCCACATATTTATGGTTTTTATGTATTATTCCGGCTTTACTTTTATGGCAAGGAATTGCATGGAAACAACGTAAAACCAAACTTAAACGGCTCGGCGATATAGCTCTTATTAAACAATTATCGCCAAACTATTCTAAATTGCGCCCTAATTTAAAGTTTTGGTTATTGTGTGCGGCCTTATTTATATTAATACTTATGTTAGCCCGTCCGCAGATGGGCACCAAAATTAGTCACGAGAAGCGGCAAGGGATAGAGACAATTATAGCATTGGATATAAGTAACTCTATGATTGCAGAAGACGTAGTTCCCTCTCGTTTGGCCAAAAGTAAACTTCTTATAGAAAATCTTGTCGACCATTTTAACAATGATAAGATAGGATTAGTTGTCTTTGCTGGAGACGCATTTGTGCAATTACCTATAACAAGCGATTATGTCTCTGCCAAAATGTTTTTGCAGAATATAGATCCATCACTGATAGCCACACAAGGTACTGACATAGCAGAAGCTATTAAAATATCTACTAATAGTTTCTCCCAACAATCAAATATTGGAAAAGCTATCATAGTTATTACAGATGGTGAAGACCATGAGGGAGGTGCTACCGAGGCAGCTAAAGCAGCCCATCAAAAAGGAATCAATGTATTTATCCTTGGCATTGGAGATCCCAAAGGGGCACCAATACCGTTGAGAGAGGGTGGCTATCTGAAAGATAATGCTGGTAATACAGTTATGACAGCATTGAATGAAACTATGTGTCGACAAATAGCCGAGGCAGGAAGCGGTACATATATACATGTCGACAATACCAGCGATGCACAAGAGAAATTGAATTCAGAACTTACTAAATTACAAACAGGGGAAACGGACTCTGTGATATACAGCCAGTATGCCGAACAATTTCAGGCTTTTGGTATTATTTTGTTGATTCTATTAATTATAGACGTTTGTATACTCAATGCAAAAAATCGACATTTGAAGTCTTACCATTTGTTTAAAAGAGAACATAAATGAATATAAATAAATTGATATTGTGCTGTTTGCTTAGTATCATAGGAAGCAATTCCATATATGCACAAGCTGATAGACGAAATATTCGTAAAGGGAATAAGGAATTTCATACAGATCAATATGTTCAAGCTGAAGTTTCTTATAGGAAAGCAATATCTCAAAATCCCCGTAATGCGCAAGCGGTATATAACCTAGGAAATGCACTATTTGCTCAACAAAAAGACTCTGCTGCGATTGTACAGTTTGAAAATGCGGGAAAGATGGAAACAAATAAAATCCGCAAATCTAAATCATATCACAATATAGGGGTTATATGTCAGAAACGTCAATTATATGCGGAAGCAATTGAAGCATACAAAGAGAGTTTAAGGAACAATTCTTCTGATAATGAAACTAGATATAATTTAGCTCTTTGTCAGAAGTTATTAAAGAATCAACCGCCCAAGAACAACCAGCAGAACAAAGATAAAAAAGATAAGGATAAACAAAATAAAAATAATAAGCAAGATAAAGATAAGCAAGACAAATCTAAAAAAGAGAGTCCAGACAAACAGAGTATGAGTAAAAGTAATGCAGAACAATTATTAAATGCTGCGATGCAACAGGAAGAGAATACTCAACAACGTTTAAAAAAAGCCATGCAACAGCCAAAATCTAAACAGTTGCAGAAGAATTGGTAACAGAAATAGTTGCCTATAAAAACATTATAATAAAGATATTTAATGACTAAGAGAGCATCTTTTTTTATAAGCGTATTATATATGATATTGTGGAACATGCAAAGTGTTGCACAAACAATTTCCGTCTCTGTTCCACATCAAGTAGCTGTTGGAGAGAACTTTAGACTCTCCTATACTATTCCAACACAAGACGTTAATGACTTTAGAGCTGGTAACATACCATCTGCTCTTGAGGTCTTGGCAGGGCCATATACATCTTCACAATCTAGTTATCAAATCATTAATGGACGAGCAAGTAGTTCATCATCCATCACATATACGTATACCTTATATGCAGCTAAAAATGGTATATATACAATTCCTTCTGCTGTTGCTATCGTTAATGGGAAGAAAATAGTATCACATGCTGTTAAAGTAGAAGTATCCGGACATGCCCGAAATACAACCAGTCCTCAGATGCATGAAGACAATAATGCACAGATGCGTAGTGCTGGTTCCCAAATATCGGGTAATGATTTGTTTATCAAAGTGAGCGCAAATAAAAGGGTGGTACATGAACAAGAACCAATACTATTAACTTATAAGGTATATACGTTACTTGATCTTACACAATTAGAAGGAAAAATGCCCGACCTAACAGGCTTCCATACACAAGAAATAAAATTACCACAACAAAAAAACTTCCATGTAGAAAAAGTTAATGGTAGGAATTATAGGTGTGTAACATGGAGTCAATATGTCATGTATCCCCAAATTACAGGGAAATTAACGATTCCTAGTATTACTTTCAAGGGCATTGTTGTTCAACAAAATAGAAATGTAGACCCATTAGAAGCATTCTTTAATGGAGGTTCTGGATATGTGGAGGTTAAGAGGAACATCGTTGCGCCAAGTATTGATGTACAAGTATTGCCACTTCCTACACGTCCCATGGATTTTTCCGGTGGTGTTGGAACTTTCAAAATATCAGCCCAATTAAATAAAAGCCAAATAAAGACAGGCGAACCAGTTCAGTTGCGTGTAGCTGTTAGTGGAGTCGGTAATCTAAAGTTGATAAAACAGCCTGAAATAAAATTACCAAAAGACTTTGATAAATATGCTCCTAAGATAACTGATAAAACTCAATTGACATCTCAAGGTGTGGAAGGCAGTATGGTATACGATTATATCATAGTACCAAGGAATGTTGGGCAATATAAAATTCTAGCTATAGAGTTTATTTATTATGATATTTCCTCAAATTCATACAAGACAATATCAACTCAATCATTCAACTTAGAGGTTTCAAAAGGTAATGGTACTAATAGTACGATTTCAGACTTCAGTATGAAGGAAAATGATATTCGAGATATTAAACGTGGGAATGTAGATTCCTACGATATACATCAAAGTTTCTTTGATTCTCTTAGTTATTGGCTATTCTTGATATTGCCTATTGTCACATTTGGCATATTATCAGTTGCTTTCAGGAAACAAGCAAAAGAAAATGCTGACATCATTGCTTCTAAAGGGAGAAAAGCTAATAAAGTTGCCAATAAGAGATTAAAGAAAGCCAAGAATTTAATGGAAGCCAATAGGGATAATGAATTCTATGACGAAGTTCTAAGGGCTTTATGGGGATATGTAGGTGACAAAATAAATATTCCTGTAGAAAAACTTTCTCGTGAGAATATATCAGAAAAGTTACAAAGCTATAATGTAGATGATGCTACCATCTCTATGTTCATTACAGCAATAGATGAATGTGAATATGAACGATATGCCCCAGGAGATGTAACAGGTAATATGAATAAGACTTTTAATGCAGCTATGACAGCCATTACAAATATAGAGAATGTCATGAATAAGAAGAGATATAATACTCATTTTATTATTCTGTTAATACTTCTTGGTTCATTACTTCCTGGTACTACTATAGCTGCAAATAAAGATACGGCAGATAAGGCATATATAACAGGTGACTATCAATTAGCAATCAAAGAATACACCCAGTTATTAAAGGGTCACAAAAATGCTTTGCTCTATTATAATCTTGGAAATGCTTACTATCGTACGAATGATATTACACATGCTGTACTATCATACGAACGTGCTTTACAATTAGAACCGGGAAATAAGGATATACGCTTCAATTTACAATTTGCCAGAAGTAAGACTATTGATAAAATTGCTGAAGACAATGAAATGTTCTTTATAACGTGGTACAAATCATGTGTGAATTTTACGAGTGTTGACAATTGGGCTTATATATCCATCATAGCGTTAATAGGATTTTTAGCATTCTTATTGCTATACCTATTCTCTAATAAATTATTATTCCGAAAAGGCGGCTTCTATGCTTCGATTTGCTTTTTATGTCTTTTTATCGTTAGTATGGTCTTCTCGTACCAGCAAAAATATAACCTGCAAAACTCTACAGGGGCAATAGTTATAAGTCCTTCGGTATCAGTTTATAAAACCCCTACACAAAATAATGCAAGTCAATTTATTATCCATGAGGGAACTAGAGTAGATATTATTGACCAAGGCATGAAAAATTGGTGGAATATTAAATTAGCTGATGGTCGTGAGGGGTGGATACCATCAAGTTCTATCGAAAAGATATAATTCTTATATAATGGATTACAGTAATATCAATCAGATTGATATAAATATATTACATAGCTTTAATAGCAGTAACAATCTGTTATTAGACCATCTCATGCAATATTCTACATTAGGGTATACATGGATTCCATTATACTTTGCAATATTCTTTCTCGTTGTCAAAAACAATGAGACTATGTTACAGATTTGTATAACAGTATTGGGAATTCTCTTTGGAGTTCTCTTAGCTAGTGGAACCGATAATTTGCTAGTTAAGCCATTGGTAGAGCGTCTACGTCCTATCAATGATCCATATATTAAATACACATTGGATATTCTAAAAGGGGTAGGCGAAAAAGACTTTAGCTTTTTCTCTGCACATGCAGCAAACACTTTTGCTATAGCCACTTTCATTTGTTGCCTGACGCGAAGCCTCTCCTTGAGTATTATCATGTACATATGGGCTATAATAAATTCCATTACGCGATTATATCTAGGACTTCATTATCCCAGCGATGTATGCATGGGCATGTTGTGGGGGAGTCTCGTTGGAATAATTAGTTATAAAGTGTACCATTATATATATTATAAATATTCACCCAAAATAAATTATATATCATCTCAATATACATCTACTGGATATAGCCATGAGGATATTGATGTCGTAATATCTATTTTCGTCATGTTACTAATCCTTTCATTAATTATTTCTGTTATATAAAAATGAATACAAAGAACATTCAAATAAGTGATTATACATACGATTTACCCGATGAAAGAATTGCAAAATTCCCTGTTAGTCCACGTGACCATAGTAAGTTACTAGTATATAACCATGGCACAATAGAACAAGACCATTTTTATAATATTTCTCATTGGCTGCCCCAAGGGGCTCTCATGGTATATAATAATACGAAAGTGATTCAGGCACGAATACATTTTCGTAAATCAACAGGAGCATTAATAGAAGTCTTTCTACTAGAACCTGCAAAACCGGCAGACTATGAACAGATGTTCCAGTCTGTAGGCAAATGTTCGTGGATCTGTATGGTCGGCAATCTGAAGAAATGGAAGAATGGAACTTTAGAACGAGATTTTGAAATTCGTGGATGTAAAATCACTTTAAAAGCTAATCGAAAAGAATTTGACGCAAACCACTTCTTACATTCTTCATTCAAAACTCCTAGTGCTGGATATTGGATTGATTTTGAATGGGACACAACGGGAGGTATAAGTTTTGCCGAGATACTACAAACTGTTGGAGAATTACCAATCCCGCCATATTTAAATCGTGAGACAGAAGAAAGTGATAAAACCACCTACCAAACTGTATATAGTAAAATTATGGGAAGTGTGGCTGCACCAACAGCAGGCTTACATTTCACAGATTCGGTATTAGATTCTATCAAAAAGTTAGGTATTGAAACCGAAGAATTAACATTGCATGTAGGAGCTGGGACATTTAAGCCTGTCAAGCATCCTGAAATAAAAGAACATGAAATGCACACAGAATTCATCTGCGTACACAAACAGACGCTCGTTAAATTATTAAATCATCAATGCGAAGCTATTGCTGTTGGAACAACGAGTGTTAGAACACTTGAAAGCCTTTATTACATGGGTGTGAAACTGGAACATGACAAAAACCTTACTGAAGAGCAACTGCACGTTTTCCAATGGGAGCCATATGAAAATGAGGTAGAAGGTGGGCTTATCAATCAGATTACCCCACAGAAGGCCATTCAAAATATCTTAGACTATCTAAATGAAAATGAACTGAATGCTCTTCATAGCAGTACACAAATTATTATTGCACCCGGCTATGAATATAAGTATGTAAAGATGCTCATTACCAATTTCCACCAACCACAAAGTACATTACTTCTATTGGTAAGTGCTTTTGTCAAGGGAAACTGGAAAACCATCTATGACTATGCCCTATCACATGATTTTCGCTTCTTAAGCTATGGTGATAGTAGTTTATTAATTCCATAATTCACATAGAACACATCATTATGAAAATAGGAGATAGAGTACGCTTTTTAAATGAAATTGGCGGTGGAACCATTGCGGGATTTCAAAGTCATCAGATAGTATTGGTTGAAGACGAAGATGGCTTCCAAATACCAGTTTCCAGATCTGATGTTGTTGTCACAAACATGGATGACTATAGCACATCAAGAGCCATCAAATCAAAAACAAATGCTTTAGAGAAGAAACAAAATCAAGAGCAAGAACATAAAAACCATAGTATCAAAGCATTACTTCATGAAGAAATAGCTGATGATGATTCTGATGACAGTAGCTTCTTCGAAGAACCGGAAATTACTTTCAAGAAACCTATTGAGGAGAGAAAGGGTGGGGATTTACTTAATCTATATCTAGCCTTTGTTCCCCAAAATCCGCTAAATATCACACAATCATCTTTCAAGGCGTACATCATTAATGATTGTAATTACTATGTGCAATGCGCCTATGCCTCTTTGCAAGAAAGCAATCACAATTTACGCTTTCAAGGAGAAATAGCACCCAATACTCAATTAGCTATTGAAGATGTTGATTTAGAAATGCTAAATGACCTTTCGCGCATATCACTCCAAGCTTTCTTTTATAAGAAAGAAAAGGTATTCATCGGAAAACCAGCTTTTAATATACGGCTAAAATTAGATCCTGTTAAATTCTATAAATCTCATGTATTTGTAGAGAATGACTTTTTTGAATCTCCGGCATTACTGTATCATTTAATTATAGATGATGAACCACTTGCTAGTTCTTCAATGAAAATAGCTAGTACTCTGGACTTTGCCACAGATAAGGATACTAAAAATGTTCAATCTCAAGATAAACGATTTATCAGACAGAAAGACTCCGATATCCTTGTTGTAGATTTACATGCTCATGAATTATTGGATACTACAGCCGGAATGAGACCAGAAGATATACGAGACTATCAAATGGAGAAATTCAATGAAATTATGGAGCACTATAAGAATCGACGAGGACAAAAAATAGTCTTTATCCATGGTAAAGGAAATGGTGTATTAAGGCAATCCATCATTCACGAACTAAATTACAAATATAAGAAAGTTCAATATCAAGATGCTTCATTTCTAGAATATGGTTATGGAGCCACCCAAGTAGTCATCAAATAATATTTATCATGAATTACGGTTTTATCAAAGTAGCCACAGCAATACCAAATGTACTTGTTGGCGATGCCAAATACAACACCGATAATCTTATATCAACTATTCAGCAAGCTGAAAATGAAGATGTTGAGATTATTGTGTTTCCAGAATTATCTGTAACAGGATATACTTGTCAAGATCTATTTCGCCAACAACTGTTACTAGATGCCGCTGAAGAAAATATCTCTCGACTTGTGAGTTCTACAAGCAATTTTGATATTATCAGTATTATAGGGGCTCCCATCTGTGTCGGCGACTTATTACTCAACTGTGCCATTGTTATCCAACGTGGACATATATTGGGAATCATACCGAAGACATATCTACCAAATTATAATGAATTTTATGAGAAGCGATGGTTTGCTTCTTCACAAGATTTACACGATACCACGATTCGATATGCCGGACAAAATGTATCTGTGACATCAACCCCTCAACTATTCCAAACAGCAGGTGGTGTCAAATTTGGCGTTGAAATATGCGAAGATGTATGGGCGCCCATCCCACCTAGTAACCAATTAGCCGTATGCGGAGCCGATTTGATTTTCAATTTATCAGCAAGCAATGATTTACTAGGTAAGCATCAATATCTGATGGCTTTGCTAAGACAGCAGAGCGCCAGAACTATATCTGGATATATATATAGCAGTAGCGGCTATGGTGAAAGTACACAAGATTTAGTCTATGGTGGAAATGCTATTATTTTTGAGAATGGGAGTCTCCTTGCAGAAGCAGATAGATTTGTGTTATCGCCCCAAATGGAGATGGCTCAAATCGATGTAGAACGTCTACGTACAGAGCGTCGCAATAATTCCACATTTGTCAATGCCCAGCGTCCAACTACCAACAACACTGATTCTAATAAGATTATCATCAATTGCAAAGAGATTACCCCTCGCCCATTTACATTAACTAGACAAGTGGATCCACAACCTTTTATTCCACACGAAGAGAATTTGAGTGCTGCCTGTGAGGAGATTCTGAATATACAGGTAATGGGGTTAGCCAAACGTTTACAACATACACATAGCAAACGAGTAGTTATAGGTATCAGTGGAGGATTAGATTCAACATTGGCACTCCTTGTATGTATCAAGACTTTTGATAAGTTAGGATTAGATAGAGCAGGTATCCTTGGTGTCACCATGCCGGGATTTGGTACGTCCGACCGTACCTATCACAATGCAATCCATCTCATGCAAAAACTTGGGATTGAAATTCGTGAAATCAATATCGCCAATGCTGTAATACAACACTTCAATGATATAGGCCATGATATCAAGGTACACGATGTAACCTATGAGAATTCTCAGGCTCGCGAGCGTACCCAGATTCTGATGGATCTGAGTAATCAGGTTGGTGGACTAGTCATTGGTACCGGTGATTTGTCTGAATTAGCATTAGGATGGGCTACTTATAATGGAGACCATATGAGCATGTATGGAGTTAACGCCAGTGTTCCCAAGACTATTATCAAGTACTTGGTAGAATATGTTGCAACAACATTAGACCAAACTGTACACGACATCTTATTAGATATCATTGATACACCGATTAGTCCGGAACTTACCCCGGCCGCTGAATCTGGGAACATCCAACAAAAGACGGAAGACTTAGTTGGTCCATACGAGCTACACGATTTCTTTCTTTACTATCTCTTGAGATTTGGCTTTAGTCCTAAAAAGATTTATCTGCTTGCATGTAAAGCTTTCAAGCCTGAACAATATTCTCAGGAAACCATCAAGCATTGGCTCAGAACTTTCCATTACAGATTCTTTACACAACAGTTCAAACGCAGTTGTCTGCCGGATGGTCCAAAGGTTGGAAGTGTAAGCCTCAGTCCAAGGGGAGATTGGCGTATGCCTAGCGATGCTATGAATCGTTTATGGCTAGAAGAATGTGATGAACTTTGACTTAGGAAAACTATATAAAGAAGGCTTCTTGCTATTATTCTGCAAGAAGCTTTCTTTATATATGAATATCATCTAGGAAATTTCTGTTTTAATCTTTTCCATCCTTCTACTCCCAGAATGGTAAAACCACCATATTGACATGTTTTTGCCAAGCCAAAAAACACCACCCATAGAACACCTTTCAAAGACGTGGATATAGGTAATGCCATCTGCCCAAAAGAGATGATATAAAAAGGTATACACATCAACAACACACATACACCTGTTTTAAAAGAAAGCTTTTGAAGCCAACTCTTAATTCGTGTCAGAACTTTTCTCATAAATAGAATAAAATAGGGCACAAACATAAGACTATATTTGTGCCCTAGATAACAATGTCTCTAAATTATGCGGTATATAACCATACTACGAAACAAATTATTATAAGTGCCAAAATCACTAGACAAGCGAAAAGTACATTGGCCAAGAACTTTCTTCTTCTCTTTGCTCTTGCAGCCCCTGTCGTCATATTGTAATGGCTATGACGATGTTTTCCGTTGCTGTGATGACGGTGATGCACATAATTCTTTTCTGTCGAATTTCTATAGTTATCTTCCATAATTATTTATTCCTTTTCTTTTGATATTACTAAAATCTGAAACTAACCTGCACATCTACCATATCATAATCATGCTTTGCTAGCGTTCTATCGTTTACTCTTGCGTACTCGGCCGAGATTTCTAAATTCTTAGTAAATTCATAATCTGCACCTATTTCATAAAAAGTCTTTGCAGAAGCCCATTCTCCTGTCTTTCTATAAAGGTCATAACGAGCTTTTACATGCATCTGCTTTTTAATGATGGGAGCTATTGCTAAAACGTAAAACCCGTCAGCTTTATTGCCATTACTGCTCAGAGTGCAATCTGAAGCAGTCTTGGAGTCTTGATAAGTCTTAGCAAAAGCATTACCAGTAGAATGGATATACTCCGAACGGAATGTCCAATCATTCACCACATATTCCCCACTGATAGCATAACGGTGTTGTGACAAACTTCTAATAGCTCCCTTATGTTCTACGGTATTGCCAACAGCATCTGTCTCAGACCAATCGCCTTTTCGGGCATAAGAGCCTTCCCAGCCGAATACACCTAGTCTCATACCAGCTACTGGCATTACCCATATACCACCAATGATATCCTTACGTTGGTCTACATCTTTTACATTGATACCCTGTCCATTAAAGATACCAACCTGATAATGTAGCAAATTACGGCCATTTGAGTTCTTCAAGAAATCACCTTGCAGCTGAAGACCTATATCCCTACCATTAGAACTATGTGCTCCAACTCGATCATTAAAGCCAGCTAAACTTGTAACATTCTGTGCATAGCCCATAAAGCCTTGGTCAACCGGATGCATAGGGTTCTCAAAGGTAAATGGTCGTTTAAATTGTCCCAACTTCACTTTAAAGTAACCATATTTTTGCCATTCTGCAAACAAATCTACAATACGAGGACTACTGCCCAGTGTAGAAGTGTTACCATTCAACTGAATTTGCGCTTTCCATGCTACATCATTAAGAATTCTACCGTCAAGAGAAACCCTGACCAATCGAATATTAAAGGAGTTAGCTTTCGCACCACTCTGTCCACTATACTGGTATTGCGTGATACCATACCCAGACAACTTTAAATTGTTGACCCAAGTTGCTTTACTTTCTTGCGCTGATGCACCATAAGATGCCAATACAAGTAATGATGCAAGGATTTCCTTTTTCATAAATAAATGATTAACGATTTTCTATTTTCGTTTAGTGATTAGTGCAAAAGTAACCATTTTTTTTAATTCATGCTATTTTTTGCAGGAAATTCCTTGTTCTAATTAATGTTGCAAAATTGCACTTCCATCCCTGAATTACGAGAATCCCAAAAGAGTTCCTAGCTGATATGTGAGTGCAGAGACTACCCATGCCAATCCTGTTGTATATACCGCTGTGAAAATAGCCCATTTCCAATTACCAGTCTCTCCTTTGATTGCAGCTATCGTTGCAATGCAAGGGAAATAGAGTAACACAAACAACAAAAAACTATAAGCGGCTAAGGGGGTAATCCCATCTGCTACCATCATTCTTCTCAAACGCGTATATTTTGCTGCATCAGAGTTATATGAATCATCATCAGCAAAACTACTGTCATCACTATAAAGCACTCCCATGGTGCTGGCCACGATTTCCTTTGCCCCAACACCTGCTAGCAAACCAACATCTAATTTCCAATCAAAACCTTGAGGACGGAATATAGGTTCTATAGCTTTACCTATCCTGCCAATATAGCTCTGTTCTTGTTGCTGACTAGCAGACAATTCATCATGATGCGGAAAATATCCTAAAGCCCATACTATAATGCTTGCCACCAAGATGATACCACCCATTTTTTTTAGATATTGTTTACCTTTTTCCCATGTATGTCGACCAATTGCTTTCCACGTAGGGAAACGATAGGGGGGAAGCTCCATCACAAAGGGGGTGTCTTCTCCTTTCACTAGTACTTGAGAATATAGCCGACCGATAATTATTGCCATCAAAATTCCAATAAAATAAAGTGACATCATAACGGTAGAGCGGTATTCGGCTGCAAAGAATGTCCCTATAATCATAATATAAATAGGCAGTCTGGCCGAGCAACTCATCATCGGAAGAACGAGCATGGTAATAAGCCTAGAACGTCTACTCTCAATGGTTCGCGTAGCCATGACAGCAGGAACATTACACCCAAATCCCATTATCAATGGAATAAACGACTTTCCATGCAATCCCATCTTGTGCATAAGTTTATCCATTATGAAAGCAGCTCTGGCCATATATCCCGAATCTTCCATGTATGAGATAAAAAAGTAGAGAATCAATATCTGCGGTAGAAAGACTATCACAGCGCCAACACCACCAATGATTCCATCGGAAATCATGGCTTTCAGAGGCCCGGCTGGTAACACCTCACTTACAGTTTGACCAAGCCAAGTAACTCCCGCCTCAATCAAATCCATCGGATACTGTCCAAGGGTGAATGTTACTTCAAACATCAACCATAAGAACAATATGAATATAGGAAATCCTAAATATCGATTGGTTATGATACGATCGAGCAGGTGAGTAGTCTGGTAAGTGTCTTTCTTATTACCTGTTGAATAGAGGGCTTCTTGCAATGCACCATGGATAAAACCATATTTAGCATCCATAATAGCCGTTTCACTGTCTACTCCAGTTTCTTCTCTCACTCTATCTTCAGCCTTTTTGCGTTCTGCAAAGATTTCCTCATCTTTATCTAGTGTTTTAATATACGATTCTACATCCTGATCATGTTCTAATAGTTTGATAGCCAAATAACGAGTAGAATACTTCTGACGAAGATCTATATTGCTTTTTAGATAATGCTGAATATGCAATATACCTGCCTCTATCTCGTGTCCATGATTGATATGGATATGGCGAAAATGTAGATTATCTCCTTCATTTCCCTCATACATATCAACTACCGCATCTAGGAGCTGATTGAGTCCACGACCATTCGTAAACGATGTCGGTATCATAGGTATCCCGAAGAGAGTGCCCAATTTGTCTTCATCAACATGGTCGCCCCGCTTCTCTACCTCATCATACATATTGAGTGCACATACCATACGTAAGTGCATATCTATCAATTGGGTTGTAAGATAAAGATTGCGTTCTAAATTACTGGTATCTATGACATTGATAATAACATCTGGCATCTGCTCTATAATCTGCTTCCTTACATACAATTCTTCCGGACTATAAGCAGATAGACTATAAGTTCCCGGTAAATCTACCAAATTGAAATGGTATCCTCGATGTTCGGTATGGCCCACTTTAGCATCAACAGTTACACCGCTATAATTACCGACACGTTCATGTGCGCCCGAAGCAAAATTGAATAGAGAAGTCTTACCACAATTCGGATTGCCCACCAAAGCCACATTGATAACTCGCCTTTTGGCTATTGCTGCCAACTCTAATTCGTCATCAGAAACATGTAATTCGTTTTCCGGAACAATAGAAGTTGTATAATCTTTATCAGAACTAAAAACTTTAGCCTCCTTCTCACTCATCACTTCTATCATGGAGGCTTCACTCCTACGCAATGAAACTTCATATCCCATGACCTTATATTTGACGGGATCTTGTAGGGGAGCATTGAGTAAGACCTCTACTTTTTGCCCTTTGATAAAGCCCATCTCTACGATGCGTTTTCGGAAACCGCCGTGTCCTGTTACTTTTATAATGATACCGTATTCGCCGGTCTTCAGATCTGATAACTTCATATTCCAATATCTATAACATGCAAAAGTAAACAATAAACTTTGCTTTTGTTTTCTTATAATTCCATTTTTTATATAAAATACCTATTTATAGGTATAGACATCTAGCTGCAATTGCGTATATTTGCAATATCTATTATTACGTAAATTTAAAAGAAACATGAAACTAAAGCTACAATATATATGGTTTTTCCTCCTGATCGTGGCATTCCCAAATGAGATTACAGCCGACGACAGTATTCCATTTAAGTACTATGGGCATATATATTTTCAATCCGCTATCAACGACACCATTCCCTGTCAACTCATTTTCGACACAGGTGGTAACAATCTTTGTTGCATAGACTCAGTGTTCTTCGCACACTCCAAGTGGCATACTCGTAATATTCAAAAAGCAAATATTGGGGGAGGAGCCGGAAGGCTAACCGTTCCTCTCATTTACGAAGACACCCAAATAAAACAAGGAGCATCCAATGTGCCATATCCTTATATTCCGGTAATACGGTTAAGAGATATTCTTGACTGCCATGCAGATGGTCTTGTTGGTATTCAAGGGCTTCATCATCGTCCCTATGAAATCAATTTTGAGCATCAATATTTTAAATTCAACACTGAATTACCAAAAGACTTATCCTCGTGGCAACGCGTTTTGGTGCGCTGCCATAAACAGAGAATATTTCTCTATCTTTCCGTTAAAATAGGAGATAAGACGATTAAAGGATGGTACTTGATGGATACTGGAAGCGGTGGTACCATTGATTTTACAGCCCATACAACTTCCACTTATCATTTAGATTCCATCCCACGAAAGAAACGTATAACCGATATTACTAATTTTGGTGTGGGCAGCAAGGAACAGGAATACTTTGTTGATATAAAAGCAGATCAAATTCTTTTATTAGGAAACGACACCATCAAGAATTGTACAGTGTCTTATCTCCCCGAAGGAGTAGGGGCTTTTAGCAAACAGGAATGGCTAGGAGTAGTAGGCAATGGGATATGGAGCGACTATAATATCATAGTAGATGAAGAAAGAGGATACCTTTATTTAAAACGATTCAATAAAGAAGAGAACAGTGATGTCAAAGGCTATGATTACGGATTTCGAAATCGTACAGACATTTGCGATGGCTGGATAGTTTCCTCATTGGTAAGAGATGGGGATGCACGTAAGAGTGGTATAGAAATCGGAGATACCATCGTTGCCATTAATCACAAACCAGTAAAACGCCTCACATGGGACGAGGAATGGGAGATAGACGACACACCAACTCAAGAAATTGAACTAAGAGGAAAGAATGGACACGCTAAACGCATCTTCCTAAAAGCGAAAAATTATTGGAAAGACGAGGAAGCGAATCACCCAACATACACGAAAATCAAAGTCAAAGAAAACTCTCAACAAGTATTTTCCAAGCAAATACCCGCAGGAGATTACAGTGGAATCAGCTATTTAGGCAATAATAGATATGCCGTCGTAGACGATAAGGCAAGCCCCGATGGTTTCAGTATCTTTCATATAAATATTGATTCTATCTCCGGAACCATTCAAAACATAGAATTAGAAGCTATCAAAACAAGTGGGCGACCGAATAGAGATGGAGAGGGCATAGCCTACTGTAAAATTCGTAACTCGATTTTTATATCCGGTGAAAAAGATAATGTCATTAAAGAATATGATTTAAATGGACAACTCTCTGGTAATAATGTATTTATACCAGATTCTATAAAGCAAAGATTAGATAGCAATAGAGGGCTGGAATCTCTATCATGGAATGAAAATACACAACGCCTTTGGACTGCAACTGAAGCTGAAGATTGCCGAATGATAGAATATGATAGCAACTTAAGGCTTATCAATGTATGGAAGTACAAAGTTGATCAAGCCACATCAGCAAAGAACTATGTAAATGGTGTTAGCGAAATATGTGCTTTAAACGATGGCCGTTTGCTAGTGTTAGAACGAGAAGTCATGATTCCGGAAAAGAAGATCGGAGCATGGGCAGAATGTAAACTCTATGAGGCACGCCCCATCAATAGACAGTTGGAAAAGCATCTACTAACTAAGTGGAAGACTAAAATGAACATTACAAACCATTCTTTTGCCAACTACGAAGGAATGTGCCTAGGCCCTAAACTAGTTGATGGGGGACAGGTATTGCTATTGGTCACCGACTCCCAACATCGCTATAAAGGCATGCTCAAAGATTGGTTCAAAACCATCATAGTATATATATGATATATTTGCAAAAACTCCGCAACATTACTGCATGGAAATAACAGTATTACTGCGGAGCCTGTTCAACGATGCTGCCTATCCTTTGCAGCAAAGTCATAGTAAAGATTAACGATGCCGCCTGCCTGTTTTTGGTTTCCAAGCTTGCGGAATATCACCTCTCTTTATATGTTCTGTAGGATAAGAAGATTTCTTCTTTCGTCCAGTGGCTTTATCTACCGCACGTTCCTCATAGCTACTACCACCCGGTCGGTCGCTATATCTTACATTCTTTTTATAACCGCTATTCGATGC
Source organism: Prevotella sp. DNF00663 (assembly GCF_001553265.1). Taxonomy (GTDB): domain Bacteria; phylum Bacteroidota; class Bacteroidia; order Bacteroidales; family Bacteroidaceae; genus Prevotella. The sequence goes on from NZ_KQ960588.1 coordinate 42,175, forward strand.
AGAACTACCGTTGGGATACAGTCGCTTGATTAATTCCGGACGCCCAATACGTACCAATTCTTTCTCGATATTCCGCCTCTCTTCCGGTTTATACCAGAAGAAGAATTGGCGTTGAGCCAACTTTTCCTTAGGAGTCTTGGCGCTAAAGACCGGTTCGAGTGTATATGGATCATATCCAGTATACCAAGTTTCGGTAGAAATAGTCATTGGGGTAGGGGTGAAGTCTTGCACTTGCTCTAAGTGAAAATCCAAATCTTTCGTCTTAATAGCAAGATCAGCCATATCTTCTTCCTCGCATCTGGGATGGCTACTGATAAAGTATGGTATAATCTGTTGTCGCAGATTTTCTTCTCGATTAATACGATCAAATATCTTCTTAAACTCATAAAATTGAGTAAAGGAAGGCTTTCGCATCAACTTAAGCACATTATCACTTGTATGCTCCGGGGCTACTTTCAATCGGCCACTGACATGTTTCGTTATCAGCTCACGCGTATATTCCTTGGCCGTCTCATTGATTTGTTCATCTTTACTACGATGCAGAAGAAGATCGTAGCGTACTCCGCTACCAATGAAACTCTTTTTGATGCCGGGCAAAGCATCTACAGCTCGATAGATTTCTAGTACTTTACCATGGTCTGTATTCAGATTAGGGCAGACCTGAGGATGGATACACGAGGGACGGGCGCAATGCTCGCAAGCCTTCTTATTGCGTCCTCTCATACCATACATATTAGCCGAAGGACCGCCCAAATCGGACAAATACCCTTTGAAATCGGGCATTTGCGTGATGTGTTTCACTTCATTGATGATACTTTCCTTCGATCGACATACAACAAATTTACCTTGATGGGCAGAGATTGTACAGAACGAGCAACCGCCAAAACATCCCTGATGCATATTCACAGAGAATTTTATCATCTCATATGCAGGAATCTTCTTGCCTTTATATTTGGGATGTGGAAGTCGCGTGTACGGCAAATCAAATGTAGCATCAAGTTCCTCTGTCGTCAATGTGGGATACGGAGGATTCACAACTACATATTGATTGTCAACCCCTTGTAATAGTCGTTTGGCATGAATACGATTAGACTCTTCTTCTATGTGTCTATAATTCTCGGCTTCAGCCTTCTTATTGCTCAAACATTCTTCATGGGAATGCAACACAATATCGTCCTCGGAGATACCATCGGGAATATCTTTTTCTTTAGTTAAATATACAGTTTGAGGTATAGAGCGGATTTGTTTGATAGCCAATCCGTTATTCAAATTCTCACTAAGTTGCAGAATAGACTTGACACCAGCACCATACAACAACAAATCTGCACCACTATCGCAGAGAATACACTTACGCAATCGGTCTTGCCAATAATCATAATGTGTGAGCCTTCGCATGGAAGCCTCAATCCCACCCAACACTACCGGCACGTCAGGGAATAACTGTTTTAGTATCTGTGTATAGACTATTGTCGGGTATTCGGGCCTACAATCATGACGGCCATCAGGACTATATTCATCAACGGAGCGTAAACGCCTATTGGCAGTATACTTATTAACCATCGAATCCATACATCCCGGGGAGACTCCAAAGAAGAGGCGAGGGCGTCCTAACTTCTTAAAATCTCGATAATCCCCATGCCAGTCAGGTTGAGGAACGACAGCCACACGATATCCCGCAGCTTCTAAACTCCGGCCAATCACTGCAACACCAAACGAGGGATGGTCTACATAGGCATCTCCGGAGAATAAGATAACGTCTAATTCGTCCCATCCACGTAGAAGACACTCTTTCTTTGTCGTGGGTAGAAAGTCGGTTAAATTTGGCTGTGTATAGCCCTGTTTACTAAAAATAGTACTCTTATCTATCAAGGTATTTACTATTAATCAGTTACTGTCAGAGGATCTACATCGAGCTCTGATTCACTCTTCTTGTCTTTCCAATCTACATACAACAAGACCAAATTATGCAGTCCGATAGCTTTCATATTGCTATTATAAATGACATCAAGACACAAATCGAGTAACAGTTTGTCTTGTCCGGCCTCTGTTTCTAAAATTGCTCTGGTATTAAACTTTAGTTTATCTAGCACGGTTTCATCTATAATTCCATTGCTATCTACTAAATTGCGAAGGAGCTGATACTTATCAAGCGTCTCTAAATGAGCTTCGCTAATCTCAATACTCCTTGTACCTGATTGATTTGCTTGAATCTTATACATATACTATTTATTTTCGGTTTTATCAACAAATTGGAGAAGTCCCTGCATGATGAGTCCTTGTTGTGATTTAGACTTAATGCATTCAAATGGGAATCCTAACGTTATACAATTGTAATCTTGTCCATTATATGCAACACTTGCACTACTTCCATCGCCATATAGCATTGCGGAAAAAGCATCGGTAGATGCAGGTTGCAATACATCGGTAGATGTTGCAGCATAATGTATAGGATTAAGTGTTCTATAAATCTCCATGCGATTGTTAAGTCCCGATACGATTGAATCATTTGTTTCCGTATTGGAACGTGCGTATTGGAGCTTTAATACACGTGCCAAAAATGCACTATCGGCTAGAGATTGACTGTCACTACCATTATAACTGCCACTGACAATCAAGCCCACATGCGGTTTTTGAGTAAATACTGTTAACAATTGTTGCCACTTAGAAGAGAACACCTTATAATTCTTCAAGGCATGAGGTACATATTTCTGCAGGCCATTTACCAAGTCTACAATATCATATTCTGCTAGATTTACCATGCCAGTTTCTACAGCAGAAGCCGTAGTACTCACGACATTATATTGATGCGCTGTAGATATAGCTGCAACATGGGCTGATACATTGTCAAAGTTGTTACCAGCAATAAGGTGCCCTGCAAGTTCATCACTGCCATACCCAAGTCCTCCCGGCCCCTCTTTTCCCATCTTTGAACGGTCAAAATCTTGTTGTAATCCATTCCAACCGGCATATAGTCCTCTTTGGGTTCCGGGGTCTTCTTGCAAATCAAATCCTTGTCGAACACCATCGTCAATAACTGCCGGAGCCGATAACCGATCGAAATGATCAACAACCAAAACTGTCTTCTTATCCGAACCAACTGATATGCTAGACAAGACCGGTGTCGGAAAACTTTCTCCACCGCTATTGACAGCAGTTACTTTAAAACGATATTGCCTGCCGGGCACAACGTTTATTACACAAGAATTCGTCTTAATATTCATACCATTATCGAATCCATGCTTCCCGATAGCTTGATAAATATTAAAAGATGTAGGCGCAGCAGTAGGTTCTAATGGATCGAAAGTTGGCAACCATGATAGCTTGACATGAGTTGCATCTAATATCTGAATACTAAAATTCTGCGGAGATAGGGGCTGCACAATGCTTGGGCGCCCATGATTAGTATTAATAAACCGAAGTATTGTCTTGTATACAGAACGCGCTAAAGTAAACTTAAAATTAGGGTCTTGCGCCAATACCATATCGGGAAAATTTTGATGAGATAGCATCTCTAGGATGGCAGAGGGCATCTCCGGATTACGGGTCTCGGAATAATTACGATCCCATAAATAACGAATAGCCCACTGTTTTCCAATCGTAGCAGACAAATCTCTATTTAATCCATCAAGTAAGGACTTTGCAAAATCTCTAGAAAGCAGTCTACTGACACCCGACGAGAGTTTCCCATCATTAAAATTGGTAGTGTAAATTGCAAGCGAACCAGTAAGAGATTTGCCATCAGATTCAAAACCTGCATCGCTGTGAACTGCCAAACTTAATTCCATTGGAACCTTCAGCCCTTCTTTTGTTGGTACAAAACAAGAGCCTCCAGCCAACCAATTGGTCATATATGAACGGGCATTAATATCATCACTATAGTCGTCTTGTCCGTTCTTGCTACTATAAATAGAGTAGGGGGCACCTGCCCATTGTGCATAATACCTAGCCCCTTCTAAAGCTCTCGGAAGTCCACTGACAGTAGTTCCTCGGCGAATGTTTCCCATACCGCCGCCAAATCGGACTGCATCGGACGTTACTACCCCACGTTTTCCGGATTGATTGGTAAGCACAACACGATTTTCTTCACTACATCCAGCATCGAAATTAAACGTACCTAAATATACCCAAGTACCTCCACCCATCGTTTGGTTGACGCGGAACACAGTCTTCTCACCTTGGTGATACACAGTGTAATGAGCATCAGGAACGCTATTCGGTAATGTCTGGTAAGAAACATATACAGCATATTTGCCCGCTTCTTGAATCTGAGGTTGATATGACAATAGAGAGAAGTGTTTATTACTTTTTGTAGACTTAGCCATTTTGGCAGTTCCGGCTACAAACGGATTCTCACCATCAGCATAAGAACCGGCATGCCATGCAAATCCTTTTTCTTTGCTAGTCTTCCAGTCATGCTTAACATTCACTTCAAGATAACGGACACCGGGATTTACATCATCATTATCTACAATATATTCTTGCTTTTGCCAATCACGCTCCCTAGGAGTAAATATCACAGCACCAGCATTTTGCAACATAGGAATAAGATAAGGAACTACGATTGTTTGAGTAAACAAATCCTCTGTAGTTCCAAACAAATTAGGGCGTTGCCATTCCCATATTTGCTTGTTGTTATTGAAATACCTACCATGACTGGCCCAAACAGAGATGTGCTTATTATAAAGTCCATGATATGGTTCACAGGGCTTCGTCACTTCCGACACCCATGGAGTACCATCATATTCGATGCTTCCCCAAAGGTTTCTAGACTCCACACTCGAAATCTTGCTGTCTTTTGGTAAATATTCTATAGGTAAATTATTAACAAGAACCTTGAGGGTATAATCTTTAAATGTACGTGGAAGCTCCTTCCTAATAATTTTATAGGTCTTGCCAACTTGCTTCGGAGTAACATTTAGTTGGGCATAGATATTCCTCAAGGAAACTATTACCGACTTTGCCCGGTTATCCACAGATATATTCGACACGTAATTCTTATTATTGTCGAGAGTTGGTATATCTCCAAAATATCCATACAATCTATTATTGATAGACGCATTTAACTTAATTGTCTCTTGAGAGAATCCCTCAAAAGACAATATACAAGAAGCTATCAATAATATAATCTTTTTATTCATCAATAACCAAACTTCTGCGGGTATTTCCCTACAAAAGAAGAGTAATATTGCTTAATTTCAACAATATCCTTGTCAAAATCTCCCGTAGGAATAAATACTTTCGTACACTCTATTATTTTCTTCTGATAATCCACACCATAAAGCAATATAGGAATACCGGCTTTCAAGGCTATGAAATAGAACCCCTTTTTCCAATCCGGATTGTAAGAGCGCGTACCTTCCGGTGTGATGCAGAGTTTGAATTGACTGGATTTGATTGCCGTATTGGCAAGATTATCCGTCATACTGGAATGCTTATCGCGCCATACTGGAATACCTCCCATTGCTTTAAACAGATTACCCAATGGCCAAAAGAACCACTCTTTCTTCATTAAGAAATTGATTTTGAAGCCTTCTGCACGAGAATATATTTGCCCTAAAAAGAAATCCCAGTTACTTGTATGGGGAGCTAAACAGAGTATATACTTATCAGGATGCGCAATAGTTATGTTCTTCTTCCATCCCAGATATGAGTATAAATACCAATTACAAAATTTTCTAAGCATTTGAAATGTTGCAGAGTAAATTAAGCGAGATTATTAATTTGGTCTATTACCTCATCAATTTGTTGATTGAAATCTTTAATTAAAGACTTGAAGTAAACCTTACTCTTCATTCCGGGCTCTACATGGGAAACTCTTCGAATATAGTTACTATGAATGACTATAATCGACGATAGCAAAGCATCCATATTGTCACGATTGACATGATGCCCATTATACAAAGAAGCAGCAATGCACTCTGAGAATAATTCACTGCAAATGTAGTTGATTGTACGCTTAAGAACTCGTTTGTTTGCCATAATTTTTCTTGTTAGAAATCCGTATCATGTTTTGTTATATGCCAAAGGTAGGAAAAAAAATGGAAACGTCAAGTTATATAGTCCACAAAATATTCTAAATGTATGATTTGTCTATAAAATCCTTTATCATCTCAATTAAAAACGCTATTTTTGCACTGATAAACGATATATCATATCACTTAAATAATTATTTTATTGTTAACTATGGAAATTAGTGCATTGCAGAAAGAAAGAGCTGGTTACCAGCCAAAGTTGCCTAAAGCTCTTCAAGGTGCAGTTAAAATTAAGGAAGGAGAACCTACACAAAGTGTAGACAATCAGGAAGAAATCAAGAAATTATTCCCTAACACTTACGGAATGCCTCTCGTAGAGTTTATTCCGGGTGATGAGAAGAATTCTTTGGAAATGAATGTTGGTATTATTCTTAGTGGTGGTCAGGCTCCCGGTGGTCACAATGTGATTAGTGGCTTGTTTGATGCTGTAAAGAATTTGAATCCAAATAATCGCTTATATGGTTTCTTGATGGGCCCCGGTGGCTTGGTTGACCATAATTATATTGAGATTACTCCGGAATTCCTTGATGAATATAGAAATACGGGTGGATTTGATATGATTGGTTCCGGCCGTACAAAGCTTGAAAAAGAAGAACAATTTGAAAAAGGACTTGAGATCATTCGTGAGTTGAATATCAAAGCTATCGTAATCATCGGTGGTGATGACTCTAACACAAACGCATGCGTTCTCGCAGAATATTACGCAGCAAAGAAGTATGGTGTTCAAGTGATTGGCTGCCCCAAAACAATTGACGGTGACTTAAAAAATGACCAAATTGAAACTTCTTTCGGTTTCGATACAGCAACAAAGACCTACAGCGAGCTGATTGGCAATATCGAACGCGATTGCAATTCTGCACGTAAATATTGGCACTTCATCAAATTAATGGGTCGCTCTGCATCTCATATTGCTCTTGAATGCGCTTTACAGACACAACCAAACATTTGCTTAATTTCTGAAGAAGTGGAAGCAAAAGATCAGACTCTAAACGACATCGTTGAGCAAATTGCTTCTGCTGTTGCCTCTAGAGCTGCTCAAGGTCAGAACTTTGGTGTTGTTCTTATACCAGAAGGTCTTATTGAGTTTATCCCTGCAATTGGACGTTTGATCCAAGAATTAAACGATCTCTTAGCTGCTCACGGTGATGATTATAAAGACTTAGACAAAGCTGCTCAAAGAGAATATATCCTGTCTCATTTGAGTGAAGCTAACAAAGCAACATTTGGGACCCTACCAGAAGGCGTTGCAAGACAATTGAGTTTGGATCGTGACCCGCACGGAAATGTACAGGTATCATTGATTGAAACAGAGAAATTGATTTCTGAAATGGTTGGTGATAAACTAAATCAATGGAAGAAAGAAGGCAAGTATGAAGGCAAGTTCTCTCCATTGCACCATTTCTTTGGATACGAAGGACGTTGCGCAGCTCCTTCTAATTTCGATGCAGACTATTGCTATGCATTGGGTACAAGTGCAGCTCTCTTGATTGCAAATGGTAAGACTGGTTACATGGCAATTGTGAAGAACACCACAGATAAGACTGATAACTGGAAAGCTGGTGGCGTTCCTATTACCATGATGATGAATATGGAAAGACGTAATGGCGAGATGAAGCCTGTTATTCGTAAAGCTTTGGTAGAGTTGGAGGGCGAGCCTTTCAAATTCTTTACAGCTAGACGCGACAAATGGGCTAAGGAAACTTGCTATATCTATCCCGGCCCTATCCAGTATTGGGGTCCATCTGATGTATGTGATCAAACGACTAAGACACTTGCCTTAGAACAGAAATAAAAATTATATATGAAATCATTGGGTAGAGCAGTGTGTCTCTACCCAATCTTTTTATGAACAAGAGAGTCTCTACACAAAGGAAACCATCTGCTATACGCCCAAATCGTAAACGAAATAAGGGAATAAAGAGAAAAAAGAAACACATCTTTTCTTTTCTTCATAATTTACCTAAACGTGCTTATTGGTTTGGTGGAATAGGGATTGTACTTGTTTATGTATGGATTTTCTATTACTTCTTCGTAGGACCAACAGGCTTTAGATGGAGGGCATTATATGGAGATACACGTTATCCCTCTGGCTATGAAATACATGGAATAGATATTTCTCATTATCAAGGATATATTAATTGGGACAAACTCCAAAATGCAATGATTGAAGGATGTCCACTTCGATTTATCATAATTAAATCGACAGAAGGCGCTTCTGAAATCGATGAAAACTTTGAAGAAAATTTCAGTCGAGCTCGTGAGTATGGCTTCTTGCGTGGGGCATATCATTTTTGGAGTGTCAAATCTACAGCTCGCGAACAAGCAAACTTTTTCCTTAAAAAAGTGAACTTACTGGATGGTGATTTACCGCCAGTACTAGATGTTGAGAAGAAACCCAAGAATCAAAGCACTGAAGATTTCCAACAGGACATCCTTACATGGTTACATATTGTTGAAGACAGATACCATGTAAAACCCATCATATATACATATTATAAGTTCAAAGAGGCTTATCTGAATGCTCCGGTGTTTGAGGATTATCCATATTGGATTGCACATTATTATGTAGATAAGGTAGAATATAAAGGAGCATGGAAATTCTGGCAGCATACAGATGCTGGTAGATTACCGGGAATTAAAGGGTATGTAGACTTTAATATTTATAATGGCTCATTCTATGATCTTAAAAAACTAACCATTGGTAATGATGAGTGGTAGAGCATTAGTCATCTATATTAATTTATCATAATACAGATTATATTACAAAAAGGGCTTTACCGGAAAATAGAATATTATTCTTATTTTACTTAAAAATATTAATTGAATATATGCTATCGGCGTTCCAAAAGAACAACGTTCTCTACATGTGGCGTATGTGGGAACATATCAACAGGTTGAACGGATTTTACACGATAATCTACATCCAATAAAGCTAAATCACGAGCTTGCGTTGCTGGATTACAACTCACATATACTATCCGATTTGGAGCGGTATCTAAAATAACCTTAACTACATCTTCATGCATACCGGCTCTTGGTGGATCTGTAATAATCACATCAGGTTTACCATTTTCACTCACAAAATCAGTCGTTAACAGGTTCTTCATATCTCCTGCATAAAATACAGTATTATGTATTTGATTGATATGACTATTGTTCTTAGCGTCCTCAATTGCCTCTGGAACATATTCTATACCAACCACTTTTCTCGCCTTTCTTGCAACAAAATTAGCTATAGTTCCCGTCCCCGTATACAAGTCATATACAAGTTCATTGCCTGTCAGGCCTGCAAAATTACGAGCTACCGTATACAGATGAAGGGCTTGTTCCGTATTAGTCTGATAGAAACTCTTGGGACCTACTTTAAATTTTAAGTCTTCCATCTGTTCGTAAATATAGTCTCTCCCACTATACAATGTCAAATCCAAATCACCAAAAGTATCATTACCCTTCTGATTATCAACGTATAATAAAGACGTGATTTCCGGGAAGCGTAGTTTTATATGCTCTATCAAATCCAAAGCAATAGCTTCATCCCCTTCATTATCAAAGTGGAATTGAACCAATACCATCCATTCCTGAAGATTAGAATTTCTAATCATAATATCACGCAAAAGCCCTGTCTGTGCCTTGATATCATAAAAGGAAATATGATGATCGATACTATAAGAATAAATCTCATTTCTTATAGTGTTGTGGAAATCATCCATCAATACGCATCTTTCTATAGGATAAATCTTATCAAACGCACCGTTTACATGAAAGCCTATCGCATTCATGTTATCATACACAGTACCACAAGCAATCTCTTCCCTAGTCAAATAGCGCTTATTAGAACATCCAAATTCCAATTTATTACGATATTCGAATATCTCTACGGATCCCAAAATTGGATTAAATTCAGGCAATTCAACTTTGCCAATACGTGACAACTGGTCATAAACCTGCTGTTGTTTTGCTTCCAATTGCTTTTCGTATGGTAATATCTGCCACTTACATCCTCCGCAAATGCCAAAATGAGGACATTTGGGTGAAGTTCTAACCTCACTCAATTCAACAAAACGCTCTACCCTACCTTCACAGTAATGATGTTTCTTCTTAACAATCTGTATGTCCACAACGTCACCCGGCACACAGAAAGGAACAAATACAACCATATCATCTATATGGGCAATACATTTCCCTTCTGCTGCAACAGATTCTATTTTAATCTTCTCAAACTTTGGTAAGGGTTTTGATCTTCTACTCATAATGCTTTTTTGGATAGATGCAAAGGTACAAAGAAATAGATGAATTACGCGTTAAGAGTACAATAATTCCAAAATAACTTTCAAAAAAATAGAGGTTGCCATCTTCATGACAACCTCTATATGTCTTATAGAAATTCTATTTAATTATTTCTTAAAGAAGTCTTTAACGGCCTCATTAGGAACCATACGTTCATCAAACATGTAAGCACCAGTCTTCGGGCTTCTTACCATTTTGATAACTTTAGAATATGCACGACCATCCGTAGAACCTTCATGGAGGGTAGCGACCGCTTTCTTTGCCATATTATCTTAGCTGATTAAATGTTACTTAATTTCCTTATGAAGAGTCATCTTCTTCATGATAGGATTATACTTCATCAATTCAAGACGCTCAGGGGTATTCTTGCGATTCTTGGTTGTTACATAACGGCTTGTTCCGGGAAGGCCGCTATTTTTCATTTCAGTGCATTCAAGAACTACCTGAACTCTATTGCCTTTAGCTTTCTTTGCCATGATAATTATTCTCCTATAACTTTAATGTCTTTCCAGTCGCAGTATCCTTTAGATACAGCCATTTTCAAAGCAGAGTCCAAACCTACTTTATTAATGAGGCGAAGACCTGCAGCACTGATTTTAAGACTAATCCAACAATCCTCTTCTACATAGTAGAATTTTTTGCTGAAAAGGTTAACATCAAAGCTTCTCTTTGTACGATGCTTTGAGTGAGACACATTACAACCTAACTGTGCCTTCTTTCCTGTAATCTGACAAATCTTAGACATTGCTATCTTTTAATTTTGATTTCGTTTTTTGATACTTATTCCAAACAGGGTGCAAAATTACAAATATTTCGCGAATATCCAAAGTATTCGAGTAAAGAATCTATCCATTTAAGCTTTTTTATTTAATTTAGCTTTATTATCATAGTTTCCAACTCGCTCTCTGAGCAGTTTAATCTCTCGAAAACTCTTTATCAATATGTTCTTTACAGTAATCTAAGAAAAGGTGTAATGCCTTATTAGTTGCAATCGCTAAATTGATGTCTCTACCAAAATCATCTTCCAATTTGAATGTGCGTACATCATCCTTAGCACCATAACCAATCCAAATAGTACCTACAGGGATTTCCGGTGTACCACCACTAGGCCCCGCAATACCTGTTGCTGAAATTGCATAATTGCAGTCCAAGGCCTCACATGCACCTTTAACCATTTGAATGGCAACCTCTTCACAGACAGCAGTCTTTTCTTCCAACACATTAGAATCTACATGTAGAAGATTTATTTTAACCTCGTTGGTATAACTAATAATACCACCTTTAAAATAATTGCTTGCACCGGGTACGGCAATAATAGCCTCTGCAATTCGCCCTCCGGTACAACTTTCTGCCGTACAAAGGGTTTTGCCATTATCATATAAATACTGCTGTATCTCTTTACTTAAAACTTTGCTTTCTAATTCCATGGGATAAATTCTATTTTACCTTTATTTATTTAAATGTTACTTTGGAGAAGGCAGGCTTGTCTATAGAGCAGAATTCCTTATCAAGATACTTGTAATAGCCTGTAATACCTATCATCGCAGCATTATCGGTCGTATAACTGAATTTAGGAATATAAATCGTCCAACCATATTTTTCAGCATGCTCACGGAATGCATTCCGCAATCCATTATTAGCACTTACACCACCTGCAACGGCAACATGTGTAATATGGGTTTCTTTAACTGCCATTCTCAGCTTCTTCATCAGAATATCTACAATTGTATATTCTAGACTGGCTGCAATATCTTCCTTGTGATTCTCAACGAAGTTAGGTTCTTCCTCAACCCATTTTCTCAAATTATACAAGAACGAAGTCTTTAAGCCGGAAAAGCTATAATCCATTCCCGGAATGTTAGGTTCAGCAAAACGATATGCATGAGGATTACCCTGCCTAGCCAACCTATCTATAATCGGTCCACCGGGATAACCTAATCCCATCACTTTAGAACACTTATCAATCGCCTCACCGGCAGCATCATCAATAGTCTGTCCCAATACTTCCATATCATTATAGGCATTTACTCTCACAATCTGTGAATTTCCGCCTGATACCAACAAGCACAAATATGGGTAAGGTGGCTGATTATGGTCATTCTCATCTTCACGAATAAAATGAGCCAATACATGTCCTTGCAAGTGGTTTACATCAACCAATGGAATATTCAAGGAACGAGCGAGCCCCTTGGCGAAGCTCACTCCTACCAATAATGAGCCCATCAACCCCGGTCCTCTGGTAAACGCTATCGCATTCAACTGTTCTTTTTTGATACCAGCTCTGGCTATAGCTTGTTGAATAACAGGCACTACATTCTGCAAGTGTGCCCTAGAAGCCAGTTCCGGTACTACCCCACCGTATGCCTTATGCACCTCTTGCGATGCCGTGACATTACTAAGTAGAATATCATTTCGTAGAACAGCAGCCGACGTATCATCACAACTGCTTTCTATACCTAATATATATATATCCTTATCTGTCTCCATCTTTTTACCCTTAGTAAGTTAAGATCTCAACTCCATGCTCCGTCATTACGAAAGTATGCTCCCATTGAGCTGATGGCAACTCATCTCCTGTGATAACTTCCCAACCATATTCATCCTCAGCATCTATGAAAACTTTCCACGTTCCCATGTTAATCATTGGTTCAATCGTGAAGACCATACCGGGTACTAATAGCATTCCGGTTCCTTTATGCCCATAATGTACCACATCAGGTTGCTCATGAAAGTCAAGTCCAACTCCATGACCGCAAAGATCTCTCACTACTCCATAATGATATTTCTCTGCATGTTTCTGGATAGCATGACCTATATCTCCGACAAAGCTATACGGTTTAGCTGCTTCAGCACCAATTTCCAAACATTCCTTGGCAACTCTTACCAATTGCTCTTTCTCCGGCGTTGTCTTACCTATGATAAACATTCGAGATGCATCTGCATAATAGCCATCCAAGATAGTTGTCATATCCACATTGATAATATCGCCCTCTTGCAACACATCTGTCGTCTTCGGGATACCATGACAAACCACCTCATTGATACTTGTACAAACACTTTTGGGGTAGCCCTCATAATTCAGGCATGCAGGAATGGCATTGTGCTCTTTGCAATATGCCATACATATATCATCGATTTCTTGCGTATTCATTCCTGCATGAATCTGCTTTGCAACTTCATCCAGCACACCGGTATTGACAACACCGCTCTTACGAATACCTTCTATCTGTTCAGGAGTCTTTATCAACTCACGAGTTGGCACTTCCTTTCCTTTGTTTTCCCAATACATCACTTGCTTATCCAGTTCGGTAACAGGCTCACCGGGTATGCAATGCCATCGCTTTTTCCTTTTAAGCATCATCATTTCTAAATTTAAATCAGAGACAAAGGTAATAAAAAACTATCAATACCCTTTTATTAGTCCTCGTTATTTCATCCAAAATGTGATATATTTTTAATTTTGCAACGCATCGTATTTATATCCTCAGAGGCACATGCGGCACTTTACCTAATGAAGCATTGGTAAATGCAAGGATATGCTTATCACTAGTTCCACAGCATCCTCCAACGATGTTAACCAGTCTTTTGTCCATGAAATCCACTAGTTGTGAAGTTATCGTTTCTACTGCCTCTTCAAATATTCCTTGTCTATTAGGAGTTCCCGCACTAGGACACACACTGATATAGTAAGAAGTTTTTGTTGCTAATTCGTATAAAAACGGTGTCATACTTTGGGCTCGAAAACAATTCAAGCCGACAGAAAATATATTATACGAAGCCACCCCTTGCAAAAACTCTTGTAATGATTGGCCAGCCAAAATGCGCCCAGTACCCTCATCCAACGTAACACTTAACATCAATGGGATGCACTTACCAAAATTCTTCATCTCCACTTCTGCCGCCTCAATGGCTACTTTCACATTTTCTAAGTCTGTAATCGTCTCTATGAGAAGCAAGTCTACCCCGCCCTCCAATAATGCTCCTATCTGCTCTTGATAGGCATCTTGTAATTCATTAACAGAAATATGGTTGGACAAACCATAGCAAGAACTTCTTTTATTTGTAGGCCCTATACTCCCGGCAACAAACCTTGGGCTATCAGGTGCAGAAAAACGATCCGCACATTTACGTGCGATTCTAGCACCTGCTAAAGTCATATCACGACTTTTATCAGCTATCTGATAATCACTCTGTGAGATACATTGCGAATTAAATGTGTTCGTTGTTATTATATCGGTACCCACTTTCAGATATCGACAGTGAATATCTTCTATAATATCCGGACGCACTAAATTCAACACATCATAGTTACCTAACAACGAACACGACGTATCTGGCAATTCATGGTTTCTAAAATTACCCTCTTTGAGATTGTAGCTTTGAATCATGGTGCCCATAGCCCCATCCATTATTAAGACTCGTTGCTTTACAATCTCATGTATATCCATTTTAGAAACGTTTGATGGCTCTATCCATTTCTCGTCGGTCTTCCTTCTCTTTCAAAGTCTGCCGCTTGTCAAACTCCTTCTTTCCTTTAGCCAAAGCTATATTGACTTTCGCTCTGCCATGTTCATCTATGAACATCAAAGTAGGTACAATGGTATATCCCACTTGTTTTGTAGCCTCGGTCAATCTATATATTTCTCTTTTGTTGAGCAACAGCTTACGGTCGCGCTTGGCCTCATGGTTGCTATACGAGCCATAGAAATAAGTGCTTATATTCATTCCTTTGACCCACATTTCTCCATTATGAATATAGCAGAAAGCATCAACAAGCGATGCCTTGCCCAATCGTATTGACTTGATTTCTGTTCCTGTCAGTACGATTCCTGCCGTATAGGTCTCCATGAAAAAATATTCAAAGGAAGCCTTCTTATTTCGTATTTGTATGGAATTCTTTTTCTTAGAATCCTTATTATCGTTCCCCATTCTTTCGAATTATTCTTGTACTATCGTGGCAAAATTATCTATATGGTCATCTATATAAGCTGCTACCATGGCCGTAAATTGCTCTTCGTTTTCCACGAAAGCATCATCGAACTGGTCAAACTCATCAAATTGCTCAAACAAAGCCATAAATTCATCGTCTGTACAATCGGCTTCTAACTTCTCATGATACTTCTGATACAGTTTATGACTCTTATTTAAGATCCTATATAGGTCTACAATTCCCCATTCGCGAAATGCTTTAGCAGTCGGATTATGATACATGAAATTTCCATATCCATTATGAATCAATTGCACAAAACCGCCATCCATCACTTCCTCGTGTAAATAATGGTAAGCAAGCAATGTGATTTGATCGCTATTCAGCTCCCCAGTATTCTCTGCAGTTAACTCTCCTCCAATAACTTCACTGATCGCATTGACAAAAACAGATACAAATGTATCCATGCCGTTCTCGGCAGCTTCACGCAGCTTACTATCTTGTATTGTGACCTTTTTCATTCTTTATTATATGATTGATTTGCAAAGTTAAATAAAACTTCCGGTTTAGCATCCGCAATAACCATAGAATTTCATCACTGCTTGTTGGCAATAGCAGCTAGATTCCCATAAGCAAATGTTATTGCAAAGAATAGTGATTGACACTATAAAACATGTACGATTCTTTATTTCTATCAATATTGTTTATTTTACAAAGATACGATATATTGCAGGAAAAAGACATCTATTACGGTCAATTTGTCATATAAGCCAATTGCTGCAAGGGCGGAACAACACTACTGAAAAGGCTTGGCAGGCTTGCTGAAAGGTGGTGGCAGCGATGCTGCGGAGCCTTTGCAATAAATCATTATCATCATTTTGGCATAACATTTGTAATAAAAATAAAGACAGGAAGAGTGCACTATGTACAAAAGAATCCTGTCCATAAAGATTTCACTATATAGACTTTAAGGTAAAAGGAGACAATTATATGACTAGTCAGTTTACACCAAGGGTATCAGAAATACTGGCATTCAGCCGCGAGGAAGCTTCTCGTTTGGCCAGTAGGTCAGTAGGACCTGAACACCTATTGCTAGGCATGTTGCGCGAAAAAGATAGTCCACTCATCAATATATTCCAACGCTTGCAAATCAACATTCAGTCTATCAAGATTGAATTAGAGCAAAGGGTACGTGAAGAAGAGGTTGGAACGCCTATTATTACAAGCGAGTTGGTATTGAACGAGAAAGCCAGTAACATTCTTAAACTTGCTGTTTTAGAGGCACGTCTGCAACATACGCAAAATGTAGATGTACAGCATCTGCTGTTAGCAATTCTGCACGACCAAGTAAACAACGGTGCCAAAGAAGTATTGGAATTCTACAATATGAACTATGCCGAAACCTTGGAACTTCTTCAAACACAAAAGACCGGTACACCAAATGTAAGAAATGGAATCGGCCTTTCGGAGGATGAGGAAGAAGATGAAAGCGAGCGTACTTTATCATCTCATCATAAGCAGAATACCTCTACCATACAGCAAAAGGCTTCGGGCGCAAAGACTCCCGTCTTGGATAATTTTTCCACCGACCTCACCCTAGCTGCAGCCGAAGGAAAGTTAGATCCGGTAGTCGGTAGAGAGACAGAAATTCAACGTGTCACAGAGATATTGTGCCGTCGTAAGAAGAACAATCCTATTCTTATCGGAGAACCCGGTGTGGGTAAGAGTGCTATCGTTGAGGGGCTAGCCCAACTCATCACGAACCGTCGCACAAGTCCGATGCTGTTTAATCGTCGTGTTGTCAGTCTTGATATGACAGCCATCGTAGCAGGCACGAAGTACAGAGGACAATTTGAAGAGCGCATACGTGCGCTGCTCAAAGAATTGGAGCAGAATCCCGACATCATCGTGTTTATTGACGAAATACACACACTCATTGGCGCAGGAAGTACTCCGGGAAGTATGGATGCCGCCAATATCATGAAACCGGCATTGGCTCGTGGTGTCATCCAATGTATCGGTGCGACTACTCTTGACGAGTATCGTAACAGCATAGAGAAGGACGGTGCGCTCGAAAGACGTTTCCAAAAAATACTTGTAGAGCCTACAAACGAAGAACAAACACTGCAGATTCTACAAAATATCAAGGATCGTTACGAACAGCATCATCAAGTAAACTATACAGAAGATGCGCTACAAGCGTGTGTCAAATTGACAGAACGATATATTACTGACAGATTTTTCCCAGACAAAGCCATTGATGCTCTCGACGAAGCAGGGGCTCGTATCCATCTGCAACATGCTGTAGTGCCACCTGAGATTACTGCCAAAGAAAAGGAAATTGCACTTATCAAGCAAAAGAAACAGAATGCAGTCAAGAATCAAAATTTCGAACTTGCTGCCAGCTATCGCGACAAACAGACCGAATTAGAGGCAGAGCTAGACAAACTAAATAACCAATGGGCTAGCGGAGAAAATGCCGATAGACAAACCGTTACGGAAACAGAGATTGCCGGAGTGGTGTCATTGATGACCGGCATCCCCGTTCAGAAGATGGCAGAAGCAGAAGGTATCAGGCTCAAGAATATGGGCGAAGAACTCAGAACAGCTGTCGTAGCTCAAGATTCTGCCATCAATAAGATGGTGAAAGCTATTCAACGAAACCGTGTGGGACTCAAAGAACCCAATCATCCGATTGGTGTTTTCATGTTCTTAGGTCCTACCGGAGTTGGCAAAACCTATCTAGCCAAGAAGTTAGCTGAATATATGTTCGGTTCTACCGATGCCCTTATCCGCATTGACATGAGCGAATACACTGAGAGTTTCAACGTTTCCAGACTCGTCGGTGCACCTCCGGGATATGTTGGCTATGAAGAAGGCGGCCAACTGACAGAGCAAGTTCGGCGTCATCCCTACTCCATCGTATTGCTTGACGAGATAGAGAAAGCACACGGCAATGTCTTCAATCTACTGCTTCAGGTACTAGACGAAGGACGATTGACCGATGGAAACGGTCGATTGGTAGATTTCCGTAATACGGTCATCATCATGACATCAAATGCCGGAACAAGGCAACTGAAAGAGTTTGGACGGGGTGTAGGTTTCAATGCCATGGGCACC
The DNA here is from genome assembly GCF_001553265.1 of Prevotella sp. DNF00663. Classification (GTDB taxonomy): domain Bacteria; phylum Bacteroidota; class Bacteroidia; order Bacteroidales; family Bacteroidaceae; genus Prevotella. The sequence goes on from NZ_KQ960588.1 coordinate 60,541, forward strand.
AACAACCTGAGTGTTGACGAAAAGGATAAAGAGTATGCACGCTCTATCATCCAAAAGAGCTTAAGCAAGCAATTTGCCCCGGAATTCTTGAATCGTCTAGATGAGATTATCACCTTCGACCAGCTGGATCTTGATGCCATCAAAAAGATTATCAATATTGAGTTGAAAGGCTTGTATAGCAGAATAGAAGCTCTTGGCTATCATTTACAAATCACTGATAAAGCCAAAGAATTTGTTGCTACAAAAGGTTACGATGTACAGTTTGGAGCCCGCCCACTAAAAAGAGCTATACAAAACTACATTGAAGATGGTGTGTGCGAACGCATACTGAGCGGAGAACTACAACATGGTGATACGATAAGCGTAGGTAAAAATCCGAATAAAGAGGAACTTACATTTAAATAATACAAAATAAAAAACGAGGATATAGTAAACCGCTATATCCTCGTTTTTGCTTTTAGTTACACCAATAAAAAGGTTACCTGCATTACAAGACTTTATATCTGGATTACAAGACTTTATATCTGGCAAACTTCAATAGCAGTAGTTTCGTGCCAGTATTGGCAAATTCAACTGTAGCCTTGGTATTTTCACCTTCTCCTTCAATTTTTTGGACGACACCGACACCAAATCTCTGATGCTCGATTCGGCTTCCGACTTGCAAATTATGCGCCATAGGCTGAGTGTGTTCTACAGGCTGTTGCACCGTACGAACAGGACGAAACGAAGGAGTATAAGCCGAGCGTGGCTTCTCTATTGGTTCGATTTGTCTTTGAGGAACCACCCGACGAGGTGCTTCAGAAATACGTCCCATTCCCTCATCTATAACGATGAAACGGGGATCTATGTCACGCAAGAATCTGCTAGGAACATCTGTCTCCAACTTACCGTAACGCCATCGATTCTTGGCACATGTGAGAATGCAACGCTTCTCGGCACGAGTGATAGCAACATATAGTAATCGACGCTCTTCCTCCAGTTCTCTCAGACTGTTTGTAGACATCGGACTTGGAAAGATGTTTTCTTCTAATCCAACGATAAACACCGTAGGAAATTCCAATCCTTTAGCCGCATGCACCGTCATCAAGTTAACCTTACTTCCATCTTCAGTTTCTTTATCCTGATAGAGAGCCACCGTCTGTAAGAAGTCAGGCAGATATACTCGTTCCTCAAGCCCCTCTTCACGATTGCCTTCAACAAACTCCTGAAGTCCATTGAAGAATTCTGTTAGGTTCTCTTGTTTAGATAAATTTTCAGTATCTTTACTAGCATAAATATCTGCACTGATACCACTTTCCTTGACGATTTCCTCACCAAGCATCATTGCATCAACTGTATTTAATTTGGAAGTAAAACGTTCTATCATCTGTGAAAAGGCTTCCAACTTGGTAAATACAGACCGACTCAATTCCAAACCACACGCATTTGGTTGGGTAATAGCCGTCCACAAGCTCACTCCTGATTGCTGCGAAGCTGCGATAACTTTCTGTAATGTAATGTTACCAATGCCCCTTGTTGGGTAGTTGATAATACGTTTAAAAGCCTCTTCATCATCATGATTGACTATCAACCGGAAATAAGCAATAATATCTTTAATTTCCTTCCGCTGATAGAAACTCATGCCTCCATAGATACGATAAGGTATATTGTATTTCAACAGTTCCTCTTCAAAACTTCGACTTTGTGAATTGGTACGATAAAGTATAGCAAAATCACTATACGCACATCTATCTTGCCGACGAATACGCATAATATCTTTACAGACTACAGCAGCCTCTTCCTTGTCGCTATATAGAGGTTTTAACAACAATTTCTCACCCGTATCATTTTCGCTAAATACATCTTTAGGAATTTGACGTTCATTGTGTTTAATCAAGCTATTGGCCGCTTGGACTATTCGTTGAGTAGATCTATAATTCTGTTCCAATTTGAAGAGTTTAGAATCAGGGTATATCTTATTGTATTCTAAGATGTTATCGATATTGGCTCCACGAAATCCATAAATGCTCTGCGCATCGTCTCCGACAACACAAACTCGCCTATTAGCTTGGGTCAACTGGAAGACAATACACTGTTGAACATAGTTGGTATCTTGATACTCATCGACTAAGACATACTGAAAACGGGTCGCGTATTTGGTACAGATATCGGGATGTTCAGCGAATAACCGATAGGTGATGACCAATAAATCGTCAAAATCCATGGCATTAGCCTGCAAACATCGCTGCTCGTAGATACTGAATATTCGACTAATTTCAGGCATACGTGCATCGCGGTCGCGCTCTATTAAAGTGCGATTTGCTGCATACTGTTGTGCCAATATCAGTTTATTCTTCGCCATGCTGATTCTAGCATGCACCGAACCCGGCTTATAGATTTTATCATCCAATCCTAATTCCTTGATAATCGCTTTGAGTAAAGAACGCGAGTCGGTTTCATCATAGATTGTAAAATTGGAATGATAGCCTATAATATCAGATTCTATGCGCAGAATACGGGAAAATACGCTGTGAAAAGTACCCATATTGAGCCGCGAAGCCTGCTCTCTACCCACGATTTTAGCAATACGCTCCTTCATCTCATCGGCCGCCCTATTGGTAAACGTGAGTGCCAAAATACTCCAAGGCTGGTAGCCTTGGCTAAGTAAGTATGCTATTTTATATGTCAGCACGCGTGTCTTACCAGAGCCGGCACCGGCAATGACAAGTTCTGGACCATCACAATATTCTACAGCATCACGCTGAGAAGGGTTTAATGCCGTTAAAAATTCATTTTCTATCATCATATTATCGAGAATACACACCACCGACTACAGTGCGTGGATTATAATCTTTACCCTCGGAAGGGAATGCCGGAATGAAACGCATGTTGTTCTCTATCTGTCGCTGACGCTTCCTCATATATTCACTAGGAGACTTACTGCTGAACTTACGGGGATTGGGTAATGTGGCAGCAATCAATGCACACTCGCCACGACTAAGGCCTATAGCAGTCTTTCCAAAATGATATTCCGCTACCGCATCGGCTCCATAGATACCATTGCCCATCTCTATAGAGTTCAAATAAACCTCCATAATTCTCTGTTTACTCCACATTAACTCAATGAGAGCGGTGAAATAAACTTCAAATCCTTTGCGAACCCAAGAGCGACCGGGCCATAGAAATACATTTTTAGCGGTTTGCTGACTGATTGTGCTAGCTCCCAACTTCCGCTTACCACCTTGTAGATTACGCCTTGCAGCCTTTTCTATAGCATCGTAATCAAAGCCATGGTGCAGCAAGAATCGCTGATCTTCACTAGCCATTACGGCAACAGGAAGATGCGGAGAAATCTTATCTAATGAAACCCAATGGTGGTGTAACTCTATGGAATCGCCATTCCCAACTTGTTGGAAACAGCGAATGAACATGAGAGGGGTAAAATATATTGGCAAGAAACGATAGACGACAACTGCCAATATTGTTGAAGCAAGAAAGGCTGCGATGCCCCAACGGATGACTTTCCAAATCAGACTCATTACAAATATTTATTCAAAAACAAATAATCGATTGCTATTGACAATACGAAAAAGGTTACCACAAACCGAAATATGTGGCAACCTTTCCTTTTTATGTTATAGTATGTTTACTCTTATCAACTCTATATTAATGTGACAAGGTTCCGTTATTTGCAGACTGAACCATAGCTTGAGAAGCATACATATATACCTCTACACGACGATTTTGTTGACGTCCGCTTGCTGTTGAGTTATCTGCCACAGGTTCAGAACTACCCTTACCTGTTACATTCTGGAACTGATTAGCAGCTACACCACAACTCTTCAGGTAAGAGACAACACTGCTAGCACGATTATTACTCAATGGAATATTAATACCATCACTACCAGTAGAGTCGGTATGACCATAGATATCTACATAACAATCAGTATTGTTTTTCAGTACGGTAGAGAACTTTGCCAATTCATTTTTGGAAGTTTGATTCAGAGTTGCTTTGCCTGTTGCAAACAAGATACCGCTATCAAATGTAATCTTAACAGCCTTTAAGCCATTAGCATCGGTCACTTCTTCCACCTTAGCATTCTCTACTTGGGCTCTAGCTTCTTCTGCAACCTTATCCATGTGACGGCCAATGATTGCACCGGCACCTGAACCTACAGCACCGCCAATAGCTGCACCAACAGCTGTATTTCCTGCAATTTTACCAATGATAGCACCTAATACCGTACCACCACCGGCTCCAATCAGAGCTCCTGTACCTTGCTTAGTTGCACAACCAAATACTGTTAAAAGACACAAACTAAGTGTCATAACTTTCATTTTTCTCATAATCTCTTATCTTGTAAGTTATTTATATCATTATATTTCACAATGCAAAGATAGTAGTTTTTCGCTCAACCTCATGCGATAACCAACTTTTTTTCGTACTTTTGCGCTACAAATATAATTAGATATTTACATTAGAAAATAAGGGAAACACCTATTCGATAGTATAGTTTTCCCTAAAACATAATAAAACAAATAAACGATGGCGACAGAACTAAAAGATTTAACCAAACGCGCTGACAATTATAGTCAATGGTATAATGATTTGGTAATCAAGGCAGATTTGGCTGAACAAGCTCCAGTACGCGGTTGTATGATTATTAAACCATACGGATTTGCAATCTGGGAAAAAATGAAAGAGCAACTGGATAAGATGTTCAAAGAAACTGGTGCACAGAATGCTTATTTCCCACTTCTTATTCCTAAATCATTCCTATCGAAAGAAGCAGAACATGTAAAAGGTTTCGCTAAGGAGTGTGCGGTCGTCACCCATTATCGTCTAAAATCAAGCGAAGATGGTAGTAGCGTTGAAGTTGACCCTTCAGCTAGGTTGGACGAGGAGTTAATCATTCGTCCAACATCAGAGACTATCATTTGGAATACATATAGAAATTGGATTCACTCTTATCGCGATCTGCCTTTGATGTGTAATCAATGGTGCAACGTGATGCGCTGGGAAATGAGAACTCGTCCATTCCTCCGTACGAGTGAGTTCCTTTGGCAGGAAGGTCATACAGCCCACGCGACAAGAGAAGAAGCTGAAGAAGAAGCAAAGAAGATGCTCCATGTATATGCTGATTTTGCTGAGAATTGGATGGCTGTCCCTGTAATTCAGGGTGTAAAGAGCGAAACTGAAAGATTTGCGGGAGCACTAGATACCTACACTATCGAAGCAATGATGCAGGATGGTAAAGCTCTTCAAAGCGGAACAAGCCATTTCCTTGGGCAGAATTTCGCAAAAAGTTTTGATGTTACATTCTTAAATAAAGAAAACAAGCCGGAATATGTATGGGCCACTTCGTGGGGAGTTTCAACTCGTTTGATGGGTGCCCTCATCATGGTCCACTCTGATGACAATGGACTTGTGCTACCTCCAAAGCTTGCGCCGATTCAAGTTGTCATCATTCCTATTTCTAGAAATCAGGAACAATTGGCTGCCATTACAGAGAAATTAAATCCTGTTATCAGCCAACTTAAAGCATTAGGTGTTACCGTTAAGTTTGATGATGCAGACAACAAACGTCCCGGATTCAAATTTGCTGACTACGAACTAAAGGGTGTTCCGGTAAGACTTGTGATGGGTGGACGAGATCTAGAGAATAATACCATCGAAATCATGAGAAGAGATACACTTGACAAAGAGAATGTTTCTTTTGATGGTATCGTTGAACGTGTAACAAAATTGCTCGAAGATATTCAGTCAAACCTCTTGGAGAAAGCAAAGACTTATCGTGATAGTAGAATCACAGAGTGCGATGACTACGAGGTCTTCAAGGAAAAAGTTAAAGATGGTGGATTCTTCTTGTGCCACTGGGATGGAACAGAAGAGACTGAGGCTAAGATTAAAGAAGAGACACAAGCTACCATTCGATGCGTTCCATTTGCATTTGAACAAACGCCCGGAACAGACATGGTAAGTGGTAAACCGGCAAAATATCGAGTGATCATCGCAAGAAGTTACTAAACAAATAAAGGGATGTCAATTGACATCCCTTTATTTGTTTTATAAGATAATATCTTTATTTATCTTTGTAACTCTGCCATTCCAAATAGCCACCTCTTAGATTGACCACCTTAAAACCTTCTTTAGAAAGAAGATCTGCAGACATCATACTGCGCCTACCACTTCTGCAATAAACATAACTCGTTTTACTTTTATCTAATTGTTTTTTTGCTTTTTCGATAAAATCAGACTGAGTAACATCTATATTCAGAGCTTTTTCAATATGTCCTTCGGCAAATTCTTCTGATGTTCTAACGTCTATTATTTGAGCATTCACATCTGATAGAGCCTTCTCGAAACTAACTGCATCCACCGTTACAATGGCATTTGCAGGGATATTCTTCTGTACGCAGGCGGCCCCTGTCAATCCCAAGAGAGCCGTCAACATCTTTATCAATTTACACTTCATATATTTTTTCTATTTGATGATGCAAATATAAGAAATTAATATGATACTACAGCAGAAACAAGCAAAGTTACTTTCGCTCGTCATCATTCCTATAGCGATAGTGGAACTATCAATTTTATTCCAAAATTACGCCCCATATTAAATACTCCGCGTCTCCCAGTTACATTGTTGATAGCTACATATTTTAGGCGATTTAGATGATTCTGATAAGCGCGGTCAAACACATTGTTCAGTGTTAAGATTAAAGTGGCAACCTTTTTCCCTTTCACTTTAAAATCTGTACCAGCCGATAAGTTCAGTAAAGTATACGAAGGTATTGCCGTCTCTGTCTCATCTGCCGCATAAAATGATTTTGTCGGAGATTACACTCCATAGATACTGCTGCATAAGTATTATCCCAAACCTTTCCATCATTGATAAAAGTATAGTTCAATTCAGATGTCCATCGAGGTGCAGGAGTATAGGGTAAATACTTAGAATCCTTGGGTTGATGGGCTTGAACAGCATTAACATAGGAGAATGTATTCTCGAAATGCAACTTCCGAACAGGGTGGAAATCAATGCTAAACTCTCCGCCAAGAAGCCTTGCATTGCCTTGGGTGTACTGGTAAGTATCGTATCCTTCTGTCTTAACTCCATTTAATTTATGATTAAAAATAAAGCTGTCTATGAAGTTTGCAAACAAACTTAACTGGGTAGAAAGAAGCTTTGAGGTATAATCAAGGCCTAAATCAATTTGCCAACTATACTCAGGATCCAATTCTTTGTTTCCAATCACGTACTGAATAGTTCCTTCATGAACACCATTAGAAGCCAGTCCACCCACTGTAGGAGTACGGAAACCACGCGCTAAATTTAATTTAATAGCAACATCACTTACCGAATAAGTAGCTCCTACACTTCCGGTTAAACTAGAGAAATTACGCGATATTTTCTCAAAAACATCACCAAGTTTAAAGCTATGCAGATTTCGATTATCATATCGTAGACCTGCGCTGATATTCCAATTATCTATCTTTAGTCCTACCGTAGCAAAGGCTCCAATATCAAAAAGAGTATAAGCTGGTATCAAAAAATCATCACCTTTATTCAACGAACGCTGATACATACCATTCGTACCAAAGTTCCATCGCTAGCCACCGAGTTGTGGTACCTCGTAATGTACATCATAGTTGATGGTATGAAGCATGAAATCCAATCCCGTAGTAGTTGGAGATTCCTCGAAATCCTGCCTTCTATTGTGCGGTATCCCACAATGGATTTCAGAGAACCAGAGCCAAGATACACCGTATTATCAATGACTGCTTTTAGGGTTTTACGTGTTGGAATGGCGTCTCATCCTCAAATTCTCCGGTAGTCTCATCACGCTCACCTTCTACAATGCCCGGTTTAAGATAATAATAATCTATATTTAAATGTGAATATCCCCAACTACGATTAATTCCGAGCATGGTATTTATCCCCTTTTCCGTATATTGCGAATTCTTCACCTTACCATCATACTTATTTTGATATTCGCCTGCATACTTGTCTGAGAATCGGAAATTCCAAACAAAATCATTTTGATTACCAGCAAAATCAAGCGAATAATCACGCAAAGAATTATTGGATTGGTATTCACCGGACACATTAGCTCTCATTTCTCCCTTTGCCAATGCAGGAGCATCATGAAATATTAACACTCCGGCCATCGCATCAGAACCATACATTAAGCTCGCCGGGCCCTTTCAATATCTCTACAGAAGATACGGTTTGCCCATCTATTTCGATACCATGTTCATCTCCCCATTGCTGTCCTTCCTGTCTTACTCCATCGTTAACTACAACTACACGATTGAAACCAAGTCCCCGAACCACAGGCTTAGATATTCCATTTCCAGTTGTAATCTCTGCAATACCGGACTGATGTGCCAAGGCATTGATGATATTACTAGACTGAGTCATCTGCAATTCACGCTGACTAACAAGCGTTACAGGAGTCGGCATCTCCTTCAATAATGCCTTACCAGTAATACCTGTCACAACAACTTCGTTGATCATAGCATTCGTTTCTTCCATCAAGAAATTTCTAACGTGGGTAGTTGTAAGGTCTATATTTTCCACTATAACTCGATGTCCAATGTAAGTAACTTGTACTGTTAACTTACGTTGTGGCAGATTGTCAAATAAATAATATCCTTTTTCATTTGTGGTTGCTCCTATATTTAATTCCGGAAAGGTAACAACAACACCTGTCAACGGACTACCATCAATGGCATCCGACACTTGTCCTGAGAGGGTGGCTTTCCCTACTACAGGGGCAGCTACTGTCATCATGCAGATATAGGATAACAATAACACTAATAAATTCTTCTTCATAATGCATGTATACTTTTGTTTATAAAAACTATCATTTCAATAGATTACAAACCTAGGAGGAGCACACCTTGAAAAGAAAATTGTATAACCGGCAACTCTATTACTACATCTATCAATGCATTTTCCCAAATACTTATTGGTGGAAAATGCACTAAATAGGATAATCACTGGTATAAATAAGAAACTATGAAATTGACAAAGTGCGCAAAAATCTAGATTTCTTGATTTCTTGCTTGAGAATCTAAATGACTTGCATGCTTGATATGATATAAACAAGCTGCACACTCCTTTTCTGTTGCAGGTAGAGAAGAATGCACATGAACAGAAGACATGACTAATATCGGTGCAAAAGCCACCAATAATAGCCACGCCTCTAGTATTCTTCTTCGTGCCCTAATCCTGATAGTGCACAAAGGTAGAGAATTATTGCTATCTTACAAAGTAATTCTATACAAAACCATTTCTCTATCCTCTAATCATGGTCAATAACATCTTAAATGGCTTAGCGGCATGAACAGCGTGTCGCGCCCCACAAGGAATAATAAAAGAGTCACCTTTTTTTATAATATGTAAACTATCTTCGACAGTCAATTCCATTTCCCCTTCAATTACTTGAATAAACGCATCATAGGGTGCAATATGTTCAGAAAGTCCTTGTCCTTCATCAAATGAGAACAATGTAATACTCCCCATATCATTATGAATCAGCTCTTTCGACACCACACCACCTTCCGTATATGCTATAAGGTCACCTACAATGAAAACTTTTCCTTTTTCTACCTTTGCCATAACTCTATCATTTATTGGTTTCTATACATCTAATCCAACAAATTAAATGCCATGAAGTAAAAAAGGAGAATGTAGTAACAAATGTTACCAACCTACACAAATAGGCATAAAAAAAGCTGCTTATAAAGCAGCTTTCGTAGTCGGTACGAGAATCGAACTCGTATGCCAAGATTGAGAATCTTGTATCCTAACCGTTAGATGAACCGACCGGTTTGCATTAAGAACGGCACTTGCGGAAGGAGGGGGATTCGAACCCCCGGTACGGAACCCGTACGTCAGTTTAGCAAACTGGTGGTTTCAGCCACTCACCCATCCTTCCAAAGATTGGTTTTAAACCGAACTTACCAAGCATTGTTCTTAAATGCGGTGCAAAGGTAATGCAAATATTCAATATCACCAAAATTATTCTATAGTTTTTTATTGACTATTTCATTCTTTCCACTTTCTTACCATATAAGTATATAGAGGCATCAATAAAATGAGCCCGGTAATCACCGAGCTCATTATTATATATGTATTTGCCTACGACAATATTAGTCAAGCCACTTCACATAGCAGAAGTCTTGACGATGTGGCAGCTTCTCATTTTTAGGATACATACGAACACAAGTACGGAATGCACCAGCGTCGCTAGGTTCAATAGTAGCTTCGAAAGTATAAAGATTACCTTCATGCCCTACCATCTTAAATTCGCGAACACTATAAATCTCATGTTCATCGTCACTTTGGCTATTCTTTAGAATAACGAGTTCCAATCCTACAGCATCATTTAGACCTTGTTCATCGATAACATATTTAATAGTCGTCTCAACGCCAGTCTCTCCTCCATTCTCTATAAACTGTGTGTCTTTAGATACAACATGAATTGAATCCCAGCGTTCTGCCACAGTTTCCTTCCATGCTGCAATTTCCTTAGCTAGTTGATATCCATTTGCCAGCAATTTCTTAGAGCGTTCTGCTTCCTTCTGATAGAACTTCTCATAGTAATCATCTAGCTGTCGCTTCATAGTATAATGAGGTGCAATGGTCGCAATGGAGTTCTTCACCACCTTCAACCAAGCTTCGCTATACCCCTTCTTATTCTTATTATAATAAAGAGGTATAATCTCATTCTCCAACAAGCTATAGATAGTTGCTGCATCCAACTGGTCCTGATAGCCTTGATTATCATAGGTACGTTTCTGTGGCAGAGCCCAACCAGCACCCTCACGATAACCTTCTACCCACCAGCCATCAAGCACAGAGAGGTTTACAACACCGTTCATCTCTGCCTTTTCACCAGATGTACCAGAAGCTTCAAGAGGGCGTGTCGGCGTATTCATCCAAATATCAACACCCGAAACAAGTCGACGAGCCAACTGCATATCATAATCTTCTAGGAAGATAATCTTACCGAGGAATTCCGGACGTTGGCTAATTTCAAAGATTTTCTTTATCAATCCTTGTCCAGCACCGTCTGCAGGGTGAGCCTTACCAGAGAAGAAGAACAGTACAGGATGCTCTGGATCATTTACAATTTTAGCCAATCTATCAAGGTCGGTGAACAACAAGTGAGCACGTTTATAAGTTGCGAAGCGACGACAGAAACCTATCATCAACGCATTAGGGTTAATGCGCTCCAATAATGACACCACTCTTGAAGGATCGCCTTGGTTCTTCAGCCAAGACTCTGTGAACTTTTCACGTATATAATCTACCAACTTTTTCTTCAAAGTCATACGTGTGTTCCATATCTCATCATTAGGAACATCGTTGATAGCATGCCAAATATTCTCATTACTCTGGTCGCTCATAAATGAGGCATCAAAGTATTTGTCGTATACCTTACGCCATTCTGTCGCTGTCCAAGTTGGAAGATGGACACCATTGGTTACATATCCGACATGATTCTCTTCTGGGAAATAACCATTCCAGATAGGAGCAAACATCTTTTGACTTACCCATCCATGCAACTTACTTACGCCATTAACCTCTTGGCAAGTGTTACATGCAAAGATAGACATGCAGAAACGCTCTTCATGGTTATCCGGATTCTCACGTCCCATACCAATAAACTCATCCCATGAAATACCTAGACGAGATGGATATCCACCCATATATTTTCCAAATAAAGCCTCGTCAAAATAGTCATGCCCTGCAGGTACCGGTGTATGAACGGTATAAAGTGAAGAAGCACGAACCAACTCCATTGCTTGATTGAAGCTAAGTCCCTCGTCTACATAATCACACAAGCGCTGCAAATTACACAAAGCAGCATGACCTTCATTGCAATGATATACATCTTTCTTGATGCCAAGCTTCTTCAAAGCCAGCATACCACCAATACCCAAGAGAATTTCTTGCTTCAAACGGTTTTCCCAGTCACCACCATAGAGAGCATGTGTAATAGGCTTATCAAATTCAGAGTTCATCTCATTATCTGTATCCAAGAGATACAATTTGATACGTCCCACATTCATGCACCAAAGACTTGCATGGACTTGATAGTTCAAATAAGGTACATCAACAACCATCGGATTCCCATCCTCATTATAGACACGCTCGATTGGAAGCGAATTAAAGTTCTGCGCTTCATACTTGGCAATCTGCTGACCGTCCATACTTAACGACTGAGTGAAGTAGCCATAACGATACAAGAAGCCCACGGCACACATATCGACATTACTATCCGAAGCTTCCTTCAGATAGTCACCAGCCAACATACCAAGACCGCCTGAATAAATTTTAACTACCTGATTGATGCCATACTCCATACTGAAGTACGCTACCGATGGGCGCTCTGCATTAGGTTTCACATCCATGTAAGCACGGAACTTTGCATAAATGTCTTTCACCTTCTTCATCGTAGCCTTGTCTTTCACAATCTGTTCCTTACGGTCGTAACTCAAACGTTCCAACAATAACACTGGATTATGACCCACTTCTTCATAAAGTTTTGCATCAAGACTCTTAAAGAGATCGCGTGCCTCATAATTCCAAGCCCACCACATATTCTGAGCAAGCTCATTTAGACACTGTAGCTGTTCTGGAAGCCTTGATTTAATAGTCAGCTCTTTCCACTGCGGAGCATTCGTATAATCAGCTTTAATTTTCATAAAATATTTTATTATAATAATTTTATACTATCTTTTATCTATTCTTTCGAGATGCCGCTTTTGACAAAGCTATATCATAAGCTACCTTATAATAAGCAATAAACTTATCCCAAAGCGCTCTCTTCGACAGGTTACTTGCATGCATACGAGCCTTTCTCACGGTCGCATCATCAAAAGAGGCATAAGTAACTATCGCATTCTTAATATCATCAGCCACCTCCGAATAATTATAATCGGTTCGGTGAATCACCTCTACTCCATCAATTAACTTACATGGTTTACCTTTTTCTGCATTTGCCCACAGGCCAAACCCAGCTAAATCTGTCGTGATACAAGGCACCTTAAAGGCTATCGACTCTAATGGCGTATATCCCCAAGGTTCATAATATGATGGGAATACCGAAAGATCATTACCAGACACTACATCATAATAAGGCATATTGACAATACCATCATCGCCATTCAGATAACAAGGTATAAAAATCAACTTCACCTTATCTTCTACCCTATTTTGTATATCAAGATATCTAGCCATTCCCAAGACACAATCTTCTTGAGAATTATGTAACCAGTGAGTCAGCATCGGTTCCGGTAACGGAGTATCGTATTTCTTGCCAGAGTCCAATCGTTCTTTCAGATCTTGACGTACATCTCCTACCCAGCCGGGCACCTCTATAAACGCTATGACATTCTTCTGAAGATTCGTATCAAATCGCAACCTATTCATAGCTTCGATGAAAACATCTATGCCTTTGTTTCTAAATTCATAGCGCCCACTCGTAGCTACAAGTAAAGTATCATCTCCCAAATCTGTTCCCAACAAAGCATTGGCAATTCTCAACATTTTGGTTCGAACCTCTTTACGCTTCTTCGTAAAGGCAGCACCCTTAGGAACAAAATTGTCTTCAAATCCATTAGGCAACACACAATCTACTGGTCTGTCCAGCAGTTCTCGACATTCGGCAGCAGTAATGTCACTCACAGTCGTAAAACAGTCTACATTCATGGCTGCTTGTTTCTCTACCGAATGTTTACTTTGCATATTCAATTCCGCAGCCATCTGATCACCCTGATATGCTGATAGATATTCATATAGAGGTTTGTTATTACCGGCTATACTGCGACCGATACTTGTTGCGTGGGTCGTGAAAATGGTACCAACCTGTGGCAGATGCTTCTGAACATATAAAAGGCCTAAACAAGTCATCCACTCGTTACCGTGATAAATCACTTGCGACTGCTCATTTAAATAGAAATGGTAGAAACTTTCCACTACTTTAGCAGCAGCATACGAGAACATTGATGCCTCATCGTAATCGCCATAAGCATGGAGACTATCCACTTGGAAATCTTCCCACATTTGACTATATATATAATTCTTCTGCTGATAATATGGGGTAAAATCCACCAAGACGGCAACCGGACGACCGGGAATCATCCAGCGTCCAATACGAACGTGAAGCCCTTCTTGCCTAGCCTGTACAAGCCAATCGGCATAAATGGCATCATCTTCTTCAAAAAAAGGACTTTCTGTATCCTTCCAACAATCCGGGCCGATAAATATGAGTTGATCACCTAGCAGCGCTTGCAATGTTTTGGCACGCGTAGAAAGTACTGCGTATATACCACCAATTTTGTTACACACTTCCCAACTAGATTCAAATATATAATCGGGAAATCTTTTTTCTTTACTCATGATAAGTCTAATATCGCTTCAAATTTAATATAAATTATCTAATTTGACAACTTTAAATCCTAATATTTGATTAAACAGGCTCTTTTCTTGATGTAAACAATTATCTTTGCAATAATCAATTAGTTACACACGATGAAAAGAATATTTTCTATTTGGCTTTGTCTCACTTTTTCGCTCATCGTTTTTGCTCAAAGAGACAAGAACTTTCAAGGATATTTATACAATCAAGAATATCAAGTATATATATACATGAACTTCTATGATAACAATGTTTTGGTTAAAGATCAAGAGGTTTTCGGAGAACTCCCCGGTTATCTCGGAGCGATAAGAGACACTAGAAAATGGCTAATTATCAGCGCAGATTTAGTTTCTCCAAACACTGCAAATCTAGAAATATCAAATGATTATGGAAGCGAAGATCTTACTGCAACGTTGTCAAAAAGTAAGGATGGCAACTATATATTAACCCAGAAAAGTGGCAGTAACATCAAGATTGTAGTCAATCGGAAATGGGTCAAGCTCCCGAAATCACTCACTTTCGTCCTCCAAGAGTCCCCGCTCACCCGGTAGTATTTCTCTCATTTGCGTGCAACTAATCAAGGAAAATGAAGAATTATCGTATAATGCGAAAACTATCTGATAATGAGTGAAAAATGGAGTTAAACAGGTCGTATCTTGTCCGTGATGATGAGGGAAGTCTTTGGCTGAAGTTCAACAGGCAGAAGACAGGCGTACTTTGTCGTATCAAGTTGTAGCCCGAAGCCATCAGGATAATAGAGAAGTACAAGAGCGATGAAAGGGAAAGCCTATTGCCACAGATGAAATATGCCACCTATCAATCGTATCTTAAAGCATTGCGCCTAAGAGCAGGCATAGCCTTTCCCTTTACCACGCATACGGCAAGGCATACCTTTGCCACGCTCATTACCCTTGAACAAGGAGTACCGATAGAAACGGTAAGCAAGATGTTGGGGCATAGTAACGTGAGTATGACCGAGCGGTACGCAAAGGTTACGCCACAGAAGCTGTTTGTGGAGTTTGAGCGTTTCCTTTCTTTCACAGAGGATATGCAGATGAGCATTTAGCAATAGTAGCATTAAAACTAAAATCATGATGAGAAGTACATTCAAAACACTGCTTTATATCAACAGACAAAAGACTAAGGGAGGGTACATGTCTGTAGAAATATCAACAAGAGCATATTTACCTTTTGCTGACGCTCGACAAATCGGTTATAGGATAGTGTATGGGGATATTCGGAACGATGATGTTCACAAATCTCATGAAGATAGAACGTTTTGAGATCTATGTAATGAGACTGATGATACATGATGAGGATAGTCATTATTTCACTATCGCTCATTACACACGGACGGTTTCGGCGATGCTTACTAGACTCGTCTAACAGACGTTTTTGAGTTGAGGAGCAAAAAGCTTGCAGAATTCATCAAGAATACAGAATATTTCTATTAAATTTGTACTATTCATAGGAGTGGATATTTTTCGTTAATACTTTGATTATCAACTATAAAGATACGAAAAACATTCCACTCCTACAACTTTTTTGAAGAATTTCTTATACCGAACTCAGGTTATTTTATGAAGTTTAGTAAGAGA
Organism: Prevotella sp. DNF00663; assembly: GCF_001553265.1. Taxonomy (GTDB): domain Bacteria; phylum Bacteroidota; class Bacteroidia; order Bacteroidales; family Bacteroidaceae; genus Prevotella. Next base: position 76,551 of record NZ_KQ960588.1, read on the forward strand.
AGGCAGGCATTTATAATGCTCATGCCTTCTTATTTCGTAGGTACAACTACTTTCTTGACCTCAAAGTCAACCGATGAGTCGTTTGTATCGGAAAATCTTTTTCCATTAAAACGTCGAGTAATCATCTTGCCTGCACCAACGTCTATCTTATCATCAGCATTTTTGTAAACGCCATTCCAACCTTTGTCCAGAGTACCCGATATCGGGAATTCTTTATCAGTAGAAGCTCCGTTAAACCTTACATTTACGGCGTCAATAACCCATTGGTTCGGTAAGAACATAAGTATTTGTGAATGGTAGTGTTGTCCACTCTCGCTCCACGTAACATAGCGTCCATATTTTGCCATCGGCTCTTCGATTCCTTTTAGCAATGCTTCATTTACTTTTTCATCGGTCATATTCTCTTTTATCTTCTCAATAGGTTCTGCCAAACGTATCAGCGCAATGGTGAAGTTACGCTCAAATCCGAAAGAACTCCCCGCATCGTCGTCTTCATCCCATACTCCGACTTTCGATTTGTTCTTTTTCATTCGTTTTTCTTGCTCATTGTAGTCTTCCATACAATAGAGGAACGTCATGTGTGGAACGTTTTCGTTACCATCCTGTCCCCATTCAAAGTCGGCTTTGGAAAGGTCGATCAGTTTTTCGATACCTTTGTATTGGGTTGGATCTGCTTGATACCCCTTCAAATACTTCTTGAATCCTTCCGCATGATTGATGGCTCTCATGGCAATAACAATAGTTTTGCCTGCTTTTACGGTGTATGGCATGCCACTTTTATCTTTTGGGAAACCAATCATATTGGAAACGCCAAATGCTTTCTGTCTATAATCGCTATTAGGCTTGTCAAAAATGACTTTGTCTACGGCGTTGTACTGACATAGTGCCAAAGCCATATTCTCAAGACTTATGTCATGGTCGGTAGGGTTGTAGACGGAAATAAACTTGTCTTCCGTTTCTTCATCTTTATAGCCGTTAGGGTTCACCACGAAGTCTCCAGCATAGTAAATGTCTTTTATAATCAGGTCTGCGCTTTCTGTCTCAGCGGTATTTTTCTTTTCTTCTGGTTGTCCGTCACGTGTACAGTTTGCGAAAAGCGCAATTGTTGCCAATGCGCATAGAATCATCTTCTTCATTTGTTTGTCTTCTTTATATTAATGATTGTTATTTATAATTATTGTATGAATTAGAGGAACCAGTTGCCAAAAGCGCCAAAGCCATGTGTCTTAACATTTTGGCTCGCTTCGTATGCTTGTTTTCCTGTCAATCCAATCTCTCTGCCTAAGTAGAAATAATATGGTTCTGTTGGTGATACGTTTGTCGGATCGGAATCGAACCTATTGCAATACACCTTGATTGGTATATTAAAGCGTATAAGCTCTTTCCATTCAGGAACCTCAAGGGTCGTATTCTTCGATTGCCAAAAAGGATTATAGAATGGTGCGCAGGCTTTTTCGCTCTTCATCCAATCCCAATATCCAGCATAGTCCAGCTCCTTGTCTTTGGCAATGGTAGCCTTAGGAATATATGCTTTCTTTCCCTTTTGACATTTCATAACTCTTACGGAAAGATAGAAGTAGGGCAATATGTATGAAGGACGGCTGTATGGTACAGGGTCACCAGAAAAACCTCTTACCATGAATGGCCATGTATCATTATTTACTCCAGCCCCGTATCGTCCGTCTATTTCATTACGCTTATTTGATGTTGGTTCGTTTGCTTCATAATAGAAGTTGATATGCCCCTTCAGACCAACACAGTCCTTATCGTATGTGGCACAGGTATTAGCATCTGTAGCATCGAGTGGAGGTAACAGACGAATGTTGTAAAACTCGCGCATACCGTCAGCCATGGCATTCTGATGCCATGTGTCACGATAGGCATATTCAAACAAATTCTTGGTTGCATTTTGTCTACGCATGAAGATATCGTGACCTAAACTTTCTTTCTTATCTACTCTTTCGAAATAAGGTGATACGACAGGATGCTCATCTACTTTGCCATCTTTCCCATTTTTGTCAGCTTCCCATGTACCTCTACAATCCATTACCTTATAGGGGTTGCCCTTATCGTCCACGTCACTGATGGTAAAGAATATTTGATACTCATCAGAGTGCTTGTATATCTCATCGTTAAGCAACTTCCCGTCTTTATCCAAGAAGTACAAGCATATACCCCAAAGGTTTTTATCTCCACCTATAAGGCGAATGTAAGGCTGCTGGGGAGTAGGCGTGCCTAACTTCTTTTCAAAAACAGTTTGAATACTCTTTTCCCATTCCACCTTTACAGTAGGAAACTTTTGTGAGTTGTTTTCTACTATGACAAATTCTTCTTGTCTCCATGGCGCTGCTGGGTAAACATAATTGCCATGAAATTTTTCATCTCCGTGTGAGTGTCCCTCTTTGAACATGACTAAGCAGCGAGCCCAGTTGTTGAATGCGCCATCTTGGTCGGGATTATTCATGGCATCACCAAAGGGAGCTTTTTTCTTCAAGCTGTCAACCATGGCATCCGCACCGCTGTGTGGTACTTCTTTGTGTTCAAGTGGGTTTTCGTTGTAATTGATGTTCATGTTACCAAAGATGAAATCATCACATGATGTACATAGCATCAATATAAGAATGAAACAAAAACTATATTTTTTCATTTTATTATTTTATGTAAATATCTTGATTAGATAGTCCAGTATAATTGGCATTTTGCTAAATACTCTTACTCCTTTTAGCCGTGTATGTAAATTTTCCTTAGTTAGGAGAACGTGTCAGCCATGTGAGGAATGATGATGCGCAAATGCCTTCCTTTTAGCTGAAGTCTACATAACGAATATATTCTTACGATTCCTTGACAGCAAATATTGAGGATTGAAGAAATAATTCTTGATTTCATTCGTATCCATGTGAGGATAGAACTTTTTGAAATCTTCCACGAACTTCTCGTCTCCATCTTTCATGTCTGCAATGACACGGAATGTTAAAGGAATGTCAATGTCGTGATTGCTCCATTCTGATTTTATTTCATTAAAATTATAAAGTCCTCTACCTTCTCCATTTCCTAATGTTGGAATTTCAGAACAAGTCTTTGAGTCAGCATCTTTTTGGTTATCATTTCCATATTTGGGCCAAATCGCATTCTTTGATTTATCCATTTGTGATACGATGTTGCATAGGCTTATTTGCATAGCAAATTCGGTGTTGGCTTGGCTAAACTGTAGAACTCCCTTGAATCCCATTCTGTCCAAATTGTTTGGACCTGTACCTATTTTCCTACATTGGTGCAGCAATTCCACGAAATCGCCTTGTCTTTGTCTCAGTGCGTTTGTACCATCTGTTACAACGCCACCGTCACCGCTACCTTCTTGATATTCATATCCCAATTGTTTCTCAAATGGGTCGGTATCTCGGTATCGGTATGTAAACAACTTGTTAGCAAGTTCTGCCGCATGTGGCATGGTGAGTGTTTGAAAGAATTTAAAGCCACCTTCTGTCCATGTAGCTTGATTTGTTTTTAGCGTAGGGAATATATTTATCGCTTTGTCTATCAGCGTGCTGTCAAACGGCATGAGTTCTGATTTGTTCCCACTTTCAGGTGCAAGCAGTGCGCTGGTCGTGGTAATGTCGCAAGGCTTTAGCCTGTCGCCCTCCATCTCAAAGGTAAGCTCTGGATAGTATGTTGGTTTCTTGTCCAGCGTGTGTGGATAAAAACCTTGCTTACTGTTCTTGGATATGGTTTTACCATCTACAGTGTAGCTGTGTTCCAATACTTCGTTGCCAATGGTAAAGAAGTGTTGGTGTTGTACCAATGTAGAATTGTCGAGGTCTGGGTCTCCGTTTTTCTTGTAATAGAACTGTATGAACTCACCGTTTATTTGTTGGTGGTTGGCTCCATAATATGTAAGCTCAAGTCCGTAATAAACTCTATCTGACGCAACTACATCAAAATGGTCGCGCTGGCTGGTAATTTGCATTTGTCCATTGTCGCCCTTACTTATCTCAATTTGTTGCATGAGCGGATAGTCTGTCGGTTTATCCGTGTTCACGCTTATCATGTTGTACGAGTCTTGCTCGTATGTGTTGTCTATACTGTTGTCGGAACCAAAGTTTCCAACTTTTATGTTATCACCTTTGAACCCCATTCTAAGTACGGCACTTACTGCATATATCTGTGAGTGTCCCTTGCCATTGTACTCGATAGAAGCAGGAGGAGCTTTTACTACTTTTTTCAAGAAATCATCAACATCATTGGCAGAACATGCGGCAAGCATGCAGCAGCATCCTACAGCTAAAATAGTTGAACGCATTATTGTTTTATATTGTAACTTCATTTTCTTAAAATTTAATGATTGTGCGCAAAGAGTAGTTCACGCCACGCTCGTGCGCATAATATCTAAATCGGTCTGTATATTCCTTATATAATGTATTGAGAATGTTATCGCCTACCAACATTACCTTTATTTCCCTGTTGCTGGGCAGCTTGAAGGCAACATCTGCTGTGAGGCCAAGCAGGAAGTAGGGGTCGGGCGATACTGCCACTAAATCCGTGTTGGGGTCGAAACGTTCTTGTTTTGTAACATAGTTGCCAGAGAGAGAGAACGATGCCTTTATCTTTTTCTCTGCACCGAATACATGTTCGTAGTTGGCTGACAGCCCATACTTGTCTGATGGCATGAAAGGCAACCAGTTGTCTCGTGTTATGTTGCGTGCAAATATCCATTCGCCCTTTGCTACGATACTGAGTCCTTTAATGGGATTTACTGTAGCTTCTATATCGCCACCATACAGTTTCACATCGTCCTGATCATACATAAACTTGGCATACTTTCCGCTTGGGCTGTTATGAAAACGATTAGCACCATAGCCGATATGGTCGTATATATAACTGTTGATGTGCTGGTAGAACATGCTTGGCTCTACAGATACCCATGTGTTGCGATACCTTGCGCCTAAGATAGACTTCCAACCACGCTCACTCTTTAGGTTTCTATTGCCCACTACCCAGTAAGACCCTTCTTGAAGTCCGACGGCGTAAAGCTCGTTGATGTCTGGTGGACGCCACGACCAACCGATGTTTGCACGCATGTCCCAGTTGTCGTTAAACTGATAGTGAGTAGCAAAGCTCGAGGTGAAGTTGCTGTAAACCTTGAAGTCATCGTAATAGTCGTACTTGTTCAGCGTGGTGTAACCGCTCACGCTCATTACTCTAAAGTCGTAACGCAAGCCCAATTCGCATTGCAATTTTTCAAAGAAAGTAGCCTTTTGCAACAGGAAACCACCCATGGTGAGAGCGGCAAAGTTTGGTACAAAGGCAGGATTCTTGGTGCCTGGGAAGTTGTAGTTTATTTGGTATGTGTTTGATACACCTGCAAAGGTGGACATTTTGTAAGGCTTCCATGAAGCACGATATGACAAGTCGCCCTTGTATGTTTTCAATATAAGGTCTTGCATCGGGATGACGCTCCATTCCTTTTTCATACGGTTCTCATACTCCTGTCGCAAATTTTCTTGGAACGACAAAGTCAAATCCAGCGATTGCTTTGGGTTGATACGATATTTCACCTCACCTTTCAGCGTGAAGTGTTGTGATTGCTGGAAGGGTATGCCAATTTCATAACTGAATGGTTGCAATGACGACTCTGTTGGACGACCAATGCGGAATCGTTCTTGTAGTTGTACCAAGTCGGATATTTGGCTGCCAAAATAGATACCAGAGCGTTGGTAGAACAAACTCGTAAGCACGGTTGCCGTGATGCGCTTGTTCTCAAAACCACCCATGGCAGACATGCTGATGTTATTGTAGCCCGTGTTGTTCATGATGTATTCGGGCGTATGGTAATCACCACCACGAGTATAGTTGCCGTGCAGGCGCATACCGAAATTCTTCCAACCTGCTTCAATGCTTCCCGAACCGCTTATTCCTCGGGCATTGGTATCATAGCCGATGTTGGTAACTCCTTTCACGATAGGCTTGTTATGCCCATAGGATAGGGGCGCATCGTTGAGCAATACCACACCACCCATGGCACCAAAACCGTAACGAATACATTCGGCACCCTTTACTACCTCTACCATGCTGGCACCTGTATAGTCAATTTCTGGCGCATGGTCGTTACCCCAACTCTGGCTCTCCAATTTCACTCCATTGTTCATCAATAGAATACGGCTGCTGTGCATACCTTGAATAACAGGTTTAGCCACCGTACTACCGGCACTGATAGAGCTCACGCCAGGAATGGTCTCTAACATTTTTGCCAACGAGGTGGCACCACCTTTTTCGAGTATACTTTGATCCAAAGTCTTGGCTTGCTGCATGATGTCGGTGTGTCTCTTTTTAGATGTCACCGTTACTCCACTTAACAGCTGAGCATCTTCCTTTAGTTTGATGTTCAGTGTGCGTGTTTGTGCTGACACATAGGAAGTGTAACTCTTGTAACCTACGAATGTGACAGTGATTTTCACCTTCTTGCCGCTGTTGCCTAACTTTATAGCGCAGGTACCCGACTCGTTGGTGACGTATGTCTTACCGTTGCTATCTTTTACAACGGCTCCTAATATGGGTTCGCCCGTTAGCGTATCTGTAATTTGAAGCGTCACGCTACCTTCCTCGGCTTTATCTGTGCTTGCGTTCGTGCCGTTGTGTGCCTTTGTGGCAGAGATGCTTAGAAACAGCATCGTCAGCATTAGCAAGCATCCCTTGAAAAGGGAGTCTCGAGCCGATAGAATCTTTTGCGTTCGTTGTTCTTTTTTCGACATTTTACTATCTTAATAATTGTTATTATACTAAAAAAACTTTCGAGTTGCAAAGGTATTTCAACTTCTCGATACAGAAAAAGAATGTACATACCCAAAAATAGGTATTTTCTTGTTGCTTCTTTTTACGGGCATAACTACTTTTAGTGAAAGCAGATGGTGTTGACGAGCTTGTTGGCTAAGTCGTGTTCCTCTTGTTTGGAATGTGGTCTGAGTGAATATTTCTTTGAAAACGCTTGTTATTCGGTAACAAAGTATTATCTTTGCAAACAGAATAACAAGCGTTCTTTGTTAGGCAGAAAACAGCGACACCAAGTAGTTCGCTCGTTTCCAAATTGTTACCTATTCAGTTTAACAAACAAGCTAACTTCTTTATTTCCAATTAGTTGTATTTTAGAAATCATCTTAGATTGCAAACATCCATATTTCGCAATGCAATAAAGGTTCATAAGATTTCCAACAAAACAAGTATTCAATTACTGCAATGGCTATACAGCAATCTTGCATAGTCCGTTCAATATTACAGCAAAGCCTTTTCAGCAACACTGAAAAGGCTTTGCAATGATGTACATATTATTTATGAAGAAGGCCTACTTGCGCTTCTTTAATTTCAATTCAGGGATTTTTACCTTATCTCCCGGTTTAACTTCCTTCACTCCATTAAGTACTTCTACGTAGCACTCCATATCCGGGCCTAGATAAGTACGACTAATCGACTTTAGATTTTGTCCATTCTTGACGGTTACAACCTCTTTAATCCCAACAATTTGATAGGCACCTGTGCGCACTCTAGCATCTTTTTGAGCTAACGAAGCATATCCATTAGATGGAACCACAGGCTTTTCTGGGGCAACAACCTCTTTCACTTGTGGTTTTTCCTGAATAGGGGGAACGACTTTAATGGGTTCCACCATCTTTGAAGATGGCTGATGTTTTATTTCCATTGCAGTCTTCTTTTCTGCCCGAAGTTCTGTTACCAACTGCTTAATGAGAGCATCGCGTCGATTTAATTCACGCATCAAGAAATAACCACCAAAACAACATAGTAAGAAGAATAATCCACTCAATGCCGACAAGAGAATAATAGGGAGTTTAGAATTTCGCTGCTCAGAACGTTCTTCCTGTTCCTCTTCTATTTTCGTTTGCTCTACAAGTCTTTCACCGGAATCCTCTAACACTTTTTCTATCTCAGGTAGAGGTTCTTCTTGAGGCGCACTTCTCTCAGTTTCCTCTACAGGATTCGGGGATTCAACAACAGATTGTATAATAGGTTCTTCTACAACAGTCTGAGATTGTTCTTTTTGTAACACGACTGGTTCCGAAACTTTCTCTGGCTCGTCTTTAACTTCCTCCGACTCTACATAAGATAACATATCTGCATCTACTCCATCGTTTACTACGACAGTTTCAAACTGAGCGAATGGTCTATTGACCAATTCCTTGACACCAGACTCTGGCGAGAAAGAAAGTTTATCCCGTCCTTCTATGAGAATGCGCTCACCGGTATTAACATCCACACTCTCACGAGCACTCACATAAACAGTCTTAAAAGTACCAAGTCCTTTAACCTTGACTTGCTTATCATGACGTATACCATCGCCCAAAACCGCAAACATTTGCTCTACAAATGCCTGTGCCGCCTCTTTATCAAGGTTGAACTTCTGCTCCAAAGAACTATATAGTTCTGAAAGAAATACATTACTATTCATTGTCATTCCCTCCTTCTTTTAGTATTTCTTTGATCTGCGCATTAGGCTTAAAGTTTAAAACCAACTTTGGAGGAACAAGCATTTTTTGCCCGGTAGAAGGATTAATAACGACTCTTTCTAGCCGTTTCTTTACCTCAAACGTACCAAATCCTGCTACAGAGACCGCCTCTTCTTCAATAAGAACATCTAACATCTTATCAACAACAGCTTTAACCATCTTTTGCGTATCGGCCTGTGTATAGCCGGTCTTTTGTGCTAATTCTGCAATGTATTCCTTATTATTCATCTACTTCTCCGTAAAGATCAAACTCATCACTATCTACAATTCGAACATAATAGAAATTTCCTACTCGCAACTTTCGGTTGGCAACAGGGATTAACACTTCCGGGTCTACCTCAGGAGAACTAAACTCCGACCGGCCAATATAATATTCGCCTTCCTTTCGGTCAATGATAACACGAAGCGTCTTGCCTACTTGTTGAGCGGTTAAGTCGGTACTGATTTCTTCTTGTAACTTCATCAAGCGATCCAAACGTTCCTGCTTTACATCTGTAGGAACATCATCGGCATAATGTTTGGCACCATAAGTGCCTTCCTCTTCTGAATACATGAATGCACCTAGACGTTCAAAACGCGCTTGTTTTACAAACTCTAATAGTTCTTCGAAATCTTCTTCCGTCTCACCGGGAAATCCCACCAATAAGGTTGTTCGCAGACATATACCGGGAACTTTCTCTCTGATTTGCCTTACCAAGTTTATTGTTTCTTCTTTCGAGACATGGCGATGCATAGCATCAAGCACGTGATTAGAGATATGTTGTAAGGCTATATCAAGATAATTACAAACGTTATCGTGTTCACGAATGACATCCAATAGTTCTAAGGGGAACTGATTGGGATATGCATAGTGCAAGCGTATCCATTTCACCCCCGGTATCTCTGCTATTGCAGAAATAAGCTCCGCAATATGACGCTTGCCATCAACATCGACTCCATAATAGGTAAGTTCTTGGGCTATGATTTGGAATTCTTTTACACCGGAAGCAACAAGTTCTTTTACTTCTTGGATAATTTCTTCTTGCGGACGGCTTACATGCTTTCCTGTTATGAGTGGAATGGCACAGTAAGCACAATGCCTATCACATCCTTCTGATATTTTCACATACGCATAATGATGCGGTGTCGTGAGATGGCGATGACCATCGCAAGACGGTATATCGGCCTTACCCAAATCCTGAAGTAAAGTTTTATAGTTGAACTTCCCATAGAATTTGTCTACTTCAGGGAGTTCTTTCTCCAGTTCATCCTTATAGCGCTGACTCAAACAGCCCATCACAAAGAGTTTATTCAAGCGTCCTTCTTTCTTTGCTTCTATAAATCCTAAGATGGTATTGATGCTCTCCTCTTTGGCCGACTCGATAAAACCGCAAGTATTGATGACTGCTATTTCACCTTGTGGATGTTGACTATCGTGAACACAATGATAGCCATTGGCTTCAAATTGCTTCATCAGAAGCTCGCTATCAACGAGATTCTTAGAGCAACCCATTGTAACTATATCTATCTGATTCTTCTTCATTACACTTGGAGTATTAGAATTTACTGTTCTTCTCCAAACAGAGATTCAACAAATTCTGTACGATTAAAGAGCTGGAGGTCTTCAATCTTCTCTCCCAAACCGATATACTTAACAGGAACTTTCAACTGGTCTGAGATGCCAATAACGACTCCTCCCTTTGCCGTTCCATCTAACTTAGTGATGGCGAGGCTTGTAATCTGGGTAACAGAAGAGAATTGCTTGGCTTGTTCAAAGGCATTCTGCCCCGTACTACCGTCCAATACCAACAGCACTTCATCGGGTGCTTCGGGAAGAACCTTCTTCATCACGTCCTTGATTTTCTTCAACTCGTTCATAAGACCCACCTTATTATGCAGACGCCCGGCCGTATCTATCAATACCACATCGGCATTATTAGCCTTTGCACTCTGAAGGGTATCAAAGGCTACAGATGCGGGGTCGGCACCCATTTGCTGCTTAACGACAGGTACACCAACCCTATCTCCCCATATTTGGATTTGCTCTACGGCTGCAGCCCTGAACGTATCGGCAGCTCCGAGATACACCTTCTTACCGGCTTGTTTGAACTGATGAGCCAACTTGCCAATAGTCGTTGTCTTTCCTACTCCATTGACCCCAACAACCAATATGACATAAGGCTTGTGCGTAACCGGTAAATCCCAGTCATCCCCATCAGCTGTATTATTTTCAGCCAACAATGAAGCTATCTCACTCTTTAGGATACCATTCAACTCGGAAGTAGACACGTATTTATCACGTGCCACTCGCTCTTCGATACGTTCGATTATCTTCAAAGTAGTATCAACACCAACATCGGAAGTGATTAATACTTCTTCCAGATTATCTAAAACGTCGTCATCGACCTTAGATTTTCCTGCCACGGCACGCGTAAGCTTGGAGAAAACGCTCTGTTTGGTTTTCTCTAGACCCTGTTCCAGCGTATCTTTCTTTTTCTTATTGAATAGACCAAAGATTCCCATACTATATATTTTTCTGCAAAGATACGATTTTTGACTGAATAATTACTGACTAAAATCAAAAAAGGGAACACGCCTATACGGCATATTCCCTTATTGATATGATTGTTACGGAGATATTAGTTGTTTACTGAACCTCCTACAATATCAAGCAACTCATTGGTGATAGCTTGTTGACGGCTCTTATTATACTGTAGATTCAATGTCTTGAGCAATTCGTCTGCATTGTCCGTTGCCGTCTGCATAGCAACCATACGAGCTGCATGTTCACTAGCTTGACTATCCAACAATGCTGTATACATCATCAAATTCAGCTGCTTCGGAATCAAGACACCCAATACTGTTGCTAAATCCGGTTCTACAATATAATCATCATTCAACTTTGCAACATGCTCTTGGCTTTTCTTTTCAGACTCTTTCTTCTTACGTAGATACTCTTGAGCTTTAGCTGTAACCATGTTACTACTTAAATCTCTATCGTTTTCTGCGCCAATTGTCTCTGTAGACAAGTCTATTGGTAAAAAAACTTTATGCGTAAGAATCTGAGAACCGGCACTCTTAAAGTGATGATAAATCATATCTACCTTGTCTATTTCACCAGCTTGGTACAACCGGGCAAGCGTTGTAGCTATATTAGCACAGCCATTTGCTGAGGGTTTATCAGCAAGTTCTGTAAAATCACCGGCAACTTGAAGACCTAACTTTTGAGCCTTCTCAGCCACCTTACGCCCAATAGGATAAACTGTAATATCCGTAATTCCCTGAGCCTTATAATCGCTTACCACCTGCTGCATCATCTTGATGACATTAGCATTAAATCCACCACACAACGATGTATTGGAACTAAATACCACCAAAGCAACACGCTTCATATCAGCATGTACTCTGTCATATTCGCTTTGAGCATCGGGTAAGGAAACCAAAAAAGTCTTCAGAATGTGCTCTAACATCGTCTCGTAGGGCAGCATATTCTGAATAGCAACCTGCGCATGATGAAGTTTGCTAGACGCAACCATCTTCATAGCACTCGTAATCTTACGAGTGCTATTGACAGAAGCAATTCTGGTTTTTATCTCTTTTAATGAAGGCATAGACTATTATGCTTTATATTGTCCGGAGATATCAGCCATTACACTTTCTATAACCGAGGTATCCTCATCCGTCAATTGACCTTTGGCTAGTGATTCTATAGTCGTACCATGCTGAGCACGCAGCTTATCCAAGAAAGCATCTTGGCATTCACGCACCTTTTCTACAGGAACATCGTGCATCAATCCATGTACACCGCAATACAAAATCGCAATTTGTTCGCCTACAGGCATTGGACTATATTGAGGCTGGATAAGAAGTTGGTTATTCTTACGTCCTCTATCTAGCGTCATAGCTGTTACTGCATCCATATCGGAAGAAAATTTAGAGAAACTTTCCAACTCACGATATTGAGCCTGATCTATTTTCAAAGTACCAGCCACTTTCTTCATACTCTTGATTTGAGCACTACCACCTACACGAGATACCGAGATACCAACGTTGATAGCAGGACGGAAACCTTGGTTGAAAAGGTTGGACTCCAAATATATCTGACCATCGGTAATAGAAATCACATTGGTAGGGATATAAGCCGACACATCACCCGCCTGTGTCTCAATGATTGGCAAAGCTGTCAACGAGCCACCTCCTTTGACATGCCCTTTCATACTTTCAGGAAGGTCGTTCATCTGCTCTGCGATTTCTTGCTGATCATTGATACGTGCGGCACGCTCCAATAAACGTGAGTGCAAGTAGAATACATCACCGGGGTATGCTTCACGACCAGAAGGACGACGGAGAATCAATGAGACCTCACGATAAGCCACTGCCTGTTTTGACAAATCATCATATACCACCAATGCAGAATGTCCCCTATCGCGGAAATATTCTCCTATAGCAGCACCAGCAAACGGTGCATAATATTGCATAGCGGCGGGATCGGCAGCCGTAGCACTCACTATAATAGAATAAGGCAAGGCACCATGCTCTTTTAAGGTCTGCACTAAGTTAGCTACAGTAGACGCTTTTTGCCCAATAGCTACATAGATACAATATACAGGTTTGCCTGCATCATAGAAACTCTTCTGATTGATAATCGTATCAACAGCAATAGCAGTCTTACCGGTTTGGCGGTCTCCAATAATCAACTCACGCTGTCCACGGCCTATAGGAATCATGGAATCAACCGCCTTCAATCCGGTCTGCAATGGTTCTTTTACCGGTTGACGATATATCACACCGGGAGCTTTGCGGTCAAGAGGCATCTCAAAAGCATCTGTTAAGTCAATGTCGCCATTGCCATCAATAGCTTCTCCCAATGGATTAATGACGCGACCTAACATGTTATCATTCACGCGAATGGATGCAATACGGTGTGTGCGCTTGACAACTTGGCCTTCCTTGATGCCTGATGTAGGACCTAAGAGAATACAACCAACGTTATCTTCCTCCAAGTTCATCACAATAGCCATTGTTCCATTCTCAAACTCTAGGAGCTCATTAGCTTCTGCGTTGCGCAATCCATAGATGCGTGCAACACCATCACTAACGGTAAGAACAGTACCAACTTCATCAAATTGACCATTGCTATTGATGTCCTGAAGCTGTTGTAAAAGAACAGCCGACACTTCGCTTGGTTTTATTTTATCTGACATTATTAATCTCCTTAATTATAATCTAAGATTAAGTGTATTAAAATATAAACACTTGAATCCTATTGTTTCAACTGCGACAATATCGAACTGAGCCGTGTCTTGACACTGGCATCCATACGATAAGTGTCATATTCAAGAATGAATCCACCGATAATTTCGGGATTCACCTCTGTATTGAATTCCACAGTTCCGAGAGTTCTACTCTCTACCAACAGTCTCATCTTCTGCTCTACGGCAGGAGCTACGACTGTAGCAGTAGACAACTTTCCACAAGTGATATTCTTTTGTTTCCTATATAAAGTAATATATGAAGCAGCCATGAATTGCAAGGCCTTCTCCCTGCCCTCTTTTAAAATGAGTCGAATAAACGATTGAGTAGCTTCTGTAACATTCGTTCCACAAGCTGTGACAAGCAATTGTTCCTTCTTATCCTTTGAGAGCATAGGATTATCTATCGTCGAACGCAACTCTGACACCTGAAGATAACAGTCATACAGCAACTGCATCTCTTGGTAAACGAGAGTTTCAACAGATATATTCGTGGCATATTTCAGGAAAGCACGAGCATATCTTACCGATATTACACCTAGTTCCATAAATACTATTCTTTCCCTTTATTCACAGAAATATCACCCATCAACTTATCAATCAATTCCATCTGCTGATCACCTGTAGACAATTTTTCGCGCAAAATCTTCTCCGCAATCTTCACAGAAAGCTCTGCAACTTGTGAACGTATCTCACGGATTGCATTCTGTTTTTCTGCCTCTATCTGCACTTTTGCATCATTCAGCAGCCGTGTACTCTCTTCTCTAGCCTTTTCTTGAGCTTTTTCAACGATTGTATCACGTGTGTTACCAGCTTCCTTTAAGATAATTGCTTGTTTCTCTCGCGCTTCTTGCAGAATGGATTCACCCTCCTGTTTGATATTCAATAAGCGCTCAGAAGCCTCATGTGCTTTGCGTAAACTCTCGTCAATATAATTCTTACGACCATTCACCATCTTAATAATAAGGGGGAATGCGACAAGTGCAAGCACAACAAAGACAACCAAAAAGGCCAAGAACATCCAAAACAGGAGTCCTAAATCAGGAGTTAATATTGATGGTAAATTATCCATTCTTTAATTATTACTTGATAAGGAATGAGCAAGCTGCAATGGCAAACAGAGCACAACCCTCAACAAATGCAGCTGTCAAAATCATGCCAGAAGTAATCTTTCCGTTAGCTTCAGGCTGGCGAGCGATAGCATCCATAGCACTACCACCAATCTTACCAATACCTAAACCGGCACCAATTGTAGCGAGTCCTGCACCTACTGCACAACCCATCTGTGCCAAACCTTCTGCTGCTAATAATGTTGTAATCATCATAATTTTATGTTTTAATTTAATGTTAATATGTTCTTTTCTTCTAAATTCTGCTCTTCTATTCTGCAGGATGATGTTCAGGATGAGCCAACCCGATGAATACTGCACTCAACATGGTAAAGACATATGCCTGAATAAATGCCACCAAAACCTCCAAAAGGTTCATAAAGAGTAACATGATAATACTGAAAATATTCAGACCTATACCATAGCCCACCCCCATAGACCATCCTAAGAAGATAACACAAGTGAAGCTTAATATCACAGCATGCCCTGCCATCATATTGGCAAAGAGACGAATCATCAAAGCAAATGGTTTAGTGAAGACACCAAATAACTCAATAACCGGCATCAATGGCACCGGTGCTTTGAGGAAGATTGGCACATTAGGCCAAAATATATCTTTCCAATATTCCCTGCTTCCAAACACATTGATAGCTATCATTGTGCAAAGAGCCAAGAACAATGTAATGTTAATATTACCGGTAATATTGGTTCCACCGGGGAAAATTGGCAACAACCCTATAATATTACACAGAAATATAAAGAAGAATATGGTCAACAAATAAGGTGCATATTGTTTACAATGTGCTTCACCTACCGCTGGTTTTATAACATCGTCATGGATATACATCACTAACATTTCTATGAAACCAATAAATCCTTTCGGAGCATCCGACTTCACATCGACTTTCTTGTAATACTGCATACAAGCGATGAAAACGCCCAATAAAATAAAGACAACGATCCAAATCTGAGCTACAACCTTTGTTATACTCAAATCAAGCGGACGTACCGTCTCCCCATTAGGCAACTTTTCATAAATCTTTCCATGATGTGTCTCATCAAAATAAAATGGACTCGGCAGACTCTTGGCAGTACAGAAAGTCCACTCACCAGTAGCCGCACTCCTTACAATAATCGGCAATTGGAATCCAATATGCTTACCTTTATATGTTACTATATGCCATTCATACGAATCAGACAAGTGCTCCAACACGATGGTTGGTATGTCCAATTTCTCGCCTTTTTGCTCATTGGCAAGAACATTCAATGGTATTAGCATGATAGCCAACAACAAAAGGATATTCTTTATTTGTCTCATTTCTTGTTTCTTAATCTCATTTCTCTTAATACTTACCCACGCATGACCTTTCTAAAAAAGATAGTATGATGCGTCATCAGTACAAAATAATATATCATGAATACCAATAGGAAGGCTAGCATGTTATCACTATCTGTCGCCAAATAGTAAATAAACATGAACGCTAAAGCTGCTAGCATCCTAAAACCGGAAACACCTATGAAAAATGTAGGTAAACTTTCGGGAGCACGAAGAGCTACACGGCGCCAGATCAGAGCATCAACCACCTCTACAACAAAAGAGAATATCACACTGTAAAGTATAGGATATAATATCTCATCCAGCATGGACAACTGCATGACAAGCAATCCTAGTAATGATAATCCTATTATAAAGAAGGTACTCTGTCGTATATATCGGTGGCAAAGTTTTCCTACATTCATCATCTATATTTTCTTATATATAAGCTACTTACAGCTCTACACAAAGACTTACCATATTCTTTTGTACCTCTACAAAGCCCCCATGGACAACAAACTCTTGTTTTGTTCCATCAGATAATTGATACATAACAGTTCCATCCTCTAGCGAAGAGATGATTGGTGCATGCGAGGTGAGTATCTCAAAAGAGCCAAGTGTTCCCGGAACAGTGATGCTTTCCACATCACCGTCGAACATAATCTTTTCCGGAGAAACTATCTTTAACTTCAACATATCCTACTGAATATTAAGCTTGGGCAGCTGCTAACAGCTTCTTAGCCTTCTCTTTTGCATCCTCAATAGTACCCACATTCAAGAAAGCTTGTTCTGGTAAATCATCGACTTCTCCATCAAGGATAGCATTAAATCCTTTGATGGTCTCCTCGATAGGAACCATTACACCTTTCAAACCTGTGAATTGCTCTGCCACAGCAAACGGTTGAGAGAGGAAACGCTGTACACGACGTGCGCGGTTCACAGTCAGCTTGTCCTCGTCAGACAATTCATCCATACCCAAGATTGCTATAATATCTTGCAATTCATTGTAACGTTGCAAAAGTTGTTTTACACGTTGTGCGCAATCATAATGCTCTTTTCCCACAATCAGTGGATCCAAAATACGAGATGTACTACCCAATGGATCTACCGCAGGATAGATACCTAACTCTGCAATCTTACGCGAAAGTTCGGTTGTTGCATCCAAGTGAGTAAACGTAGTAGCAGGAGCAGGGTCGGTCAAGTCGTCTGCTGGTACATACACAGCCTGCACAGATGTAATAGAGCCACGCTTTGTTGAGGTAATGCGCTCTTGCATAGCACCCATTTCAGAAGCCAATGTAGGCTGATAACCTACAGCAGACGGCATACGTCCCAACAAAGCAGAAACTTCAGAACCAGCCTGTGTGAAACGGAAGATATTATCAATAAAGAACATAATATCGGCCGCCTCGCCACCCTTACCACCATGATCACGGAATTCTTCTGCAACAGTTAGTCCCGACAAAGCCACACTTGCACGTGCTCCGGGTGGTTCATTCATCTGACCATAAACAAGGGTCGCTTGAGATTTACTCAACTCCTCTTTATCGACAAGCGACAAATCCCATTTTCCTTCATCCATTGCTTTGCGGAACTTCTCTCCATATCTGATAACACCAGATTCCAACATATCGCGAATCAAGTCGTTCCCTTCACGTGTACGTTCACCTACACCTGCAAAGACAGAATAGCCGTTATGTCCCTTTGCAATGTTATTGATAAGCTCCATGATAAGCACAGTCTTTCCGACACCGGCACCTCCAAAAAGTCCAATCTTACCACCTTTCATATAAGGTTCCAACAAATCTATCACTTTAATGCCAGTTGCAAGCATCTCTTTATGGGTAGACAACTCATCGAAAGTTGGTGCCTCACGATGAATAGGATAAGCACCATCCATCTGGAGTTCTTCCATACCATCAATCGGTTTGCCTATCACATTCATCATTCGCCCCTTGATTTGTTCACCTGCCGGCATCACAATTGGTTTACCAGTAGGTACAACTTCTAAGTCACGTTGCAAACCATCGGTATTATCCATGGCCACACAGCGAACCGTGTCTTCACCAATATGTTGTTGCACCTCTATAACGAGGTCACTTCCATCGGGACGTTTAACTTTCAAAGCATCGTAAATCTTTGGCAGAACTTGCTCGGCATCCTGACCTTGTGTATCAAAATACACGTCAATCACAGGACCGATAATCTGAGAAATACGACCATTAATTTGTGACATAACTAATATCTTTAAATTTTGTTTTCTCTACTTGTAATTAGCACAAAAGTAATTAAAAACAGATAGAAACCGTAACTTAACTCAGAGTTTTAATCTTTTTTTAACACCTTTTAGACTGCCTAGCGGATTACAAACATTCTATATAGACAGTTCGTCTAATACCTTTATCAATTTTCTATCAAAAGGTTTATCACTACGAATCGCTTCACTCAGTGGCACATATACCACCTCGTTGTTTCTTACTCCCACCATAATATTTCTCTGTCCTTGCATAATAGCTTCAATTGCACCTACGCCGGTTCGACTAGCAAGGATTCTATCGCGAGCCGTCGGACGTCCGCCACGCTGCAAATGACCCAAGATTGAAACACGAACATCGTATTCAGGAAACTCATTACGAACACGGTCGGCATAGTAAAGAGCACCACATTTAGGGCTTTCCGATACAATTACGATACAACTCTTCTTACTTTTACGGATACCTCGCTCCATAAACTGCGCCAACTGGTCAACATCAGTAGAGTCTTCCGGAATAATGGCAGCTTCAGCCCCACTGGCAATAGCACTGTTCTGAGCCAAGAATCCGGCATCACGCCCCATAACTTCGACAAAGAAAATACGCTCATGACTCTGCGCCGTATCTCTGATACGGTCGACACAATCCACAATCGTGTTCATCGTCGTATCATAACCTATCGTATTGTCAGTACCATACAAATCGTTATCTATAGTTCCCGGCAGTCCGATACAGCACACATCGAAATCTTTGGCAAAATTCATAGCCCCCGTAAGCGAACCATTACCACCAATAACAATCAAGGCATCAATTTCTTCTTTTACCAAATTGTCATACGCCTTTTGCCTACCTTCTTCCGTCATAAAAGCCGATGAGCGAGCCGTTTTCAGTATCGTACCTCCCGTGCCAATGATTCCGCTGACGTTCTCTGTCGTAAAAGGCTTTATCAACCCATTAATCAAGCCATCGTACCCACGATATATTGCCTTGATGTTAAAGCCATTATAGATACCAGCCCTAGAGACTGCCCTGATAGCAGCATTCATTCCGGGAGCGTCACCTCCAGATGTCAAGATTCCAATTGTCTTTATTTTTGTCATTATATATTTATTTTATTAATATCACAGTTGAACTATTAAGACCAACAATCCTATAATCCCACCCAGTAAAGCCTTCCATCCTATATTGCGGAAAAACCATCCTGCATGCATACGTTCCATTTTCAAAAGTGCCATTCCACTCATACTGGCCGTCGCCAATATATTTCCACCAGCCATCACTGCATACGCCACTACTTTATAATAGGCATCATTAGCAACGCCATTGGGCTTCATTACTACAAAGTTCATCGCTGTGGCAAAATTATCAAGCAGCGAGCTGATTGCAGCCACAAGAATACCTAATAAAGTTATATTCGTTGTTGCCATCCCTAATTGCGCCCACAACCAAGCAAAAGCTCCAGTTTCTTTCACTACACTCACCGCCAACATAATCCCCATCACATACAACATCATTTGGATTACACCATATTGGAGCACACGCGGCGTTCTGCGTTGCGACATCATGTTGGCGTTAAAAAGACGCCGGTTAAACACTTCGTTTACTATCCATAATATAGACAAAACACACAAGGCACCCAAAAATGGACTTAATTTCGTTATATTATGGAACGTAGGGATAAACCACAATCCGCCAATTCCCACAAACAGCATGACAAGACGCTGTCCAACCGTCAGATTGGTATCATCTCCTCTGTACGGCATCACCACCCATTCAGTATCCACTCTCTCAGGCAGCGCACGACCGATGAGCCATGTCGGAATCCCCCAAGCCAGCAAACAAGGGACAAACAAAGCCATAGAGAAATCTGTAGCCGTCACCTTTCCCATATTCCACAACACCAATCCTTCGGGATTACCGATAACAGTCAATGCACCACCTGTATTGGCCGATAGCACGATAACGCTTCCAAAAAGCATGCGCAACCGCCTGCTTGGAATCACTTTATGCATAACTGTCAACATCATGACCGTCGTTGTGATATTATCAAGATTGGCTGAAATTAAAAAAGTAACAACGGCCAGCGTCCACAACATGCGACGACTGCTCCGCGTCTTCAGCAATTGCGAGATAAAATCAAAGCATCCGTTATTATCAAGAATTTCGACAATAGTCATCGTAGCCAGCAAAAACAAGACTATTTCAGCGGCTTCGCCAACATATTTAAGGAATATATTTTGAGCTATATACTGCTTTACGGCTATGCTAGTAGCAACTGCTCCATTCAAGAAGTTAGTATAGTCACCATGGTGCTGACTCATAACGAAGTCCGTTCCATAGCAAATATAAAGCACCCAACCTAGAGTGCCTGCGAATATCGCAACGGCAGCCTTATTTACATTTGTAATTGCCTCTGTCGCTATCAATATAAAGCTGATTAACAATATGCCAACAATAATCAGAGTCATAAAACAGAATTTGCAAGGCAAAGTTAACAATTATTTCTGCACATACAAGTTTTATATCGACTTTTTTATCATTAACGTGTTAAGTTATCAAATTATAATTTGACTAGGCAAAAAGGGAAACGAACGTCGTCATCACACCAAATTAAATTACTGCAAAGGATTCTCAACATATTTGCCGACATTTTACAACAATACTGCATAGAGCATTCAGCAAAACTGCCTACGCTTTGCAACGAGAGGTGTTTGAATCGCAAGTTCAACATAGAACTGCAATTTC
>NZ_KQ960589.1 GCF_001553265.1 Prevotella sp. DNF00663
GTAACTATTCAGCGACACCTTGCACCTTAATCCACGTTTGAAATAAACAGGAAAAGACCTATTAAAAGACAAAACAAAGTGTCTTTATTTCTTGTGTATGTGAGATGTTTTTTGTACCTTTATACCTATGAAAGAGCAAGTTACGGACATATCAAAAGTACTGCAAGACATGACGACCGAGATGCGGCTGATGCGTGAAACCATTGGTCTGCAGTATGCTGAGATTGCCAAGCTGAACCGTAACATAGAATCTCTTAATCGTCAAATACGCAAGAAGGACGAAGAAAATGCAAGACTAAAAGAACGCCTGTCTAAATACGAGAAGCCCAAGAAAAATTCCGGCAACAGCAGCACTCCGCCTAGCAAGGAGAGCATGAAAGACGAAATCGTTAGAAGAACGAAGACTCTCCGCAAGCCTAGCGGCAAGAAGCCTGGCGGTCAGGAAGGGCATGACGGGCATAAACTATCCTGCTCTTCCATGCCAAACGAGATAGTGTACGATGCTCCCAAATACTGCACTAACTGTGGTGAGTCTCTTGCCGATGCAGAGCGTGTACTTGACTATGTAACGCAAGTAATCTCAATTCCAGAGCTGAAGCCGGTAGTCAAGGAGATACGCCACTATGTTATGATATGCAAGAGTTGTGGCGAACGCATCCGTACCGCACCAAGGCGCAAGTCCAACGATGTGATTTACGATGCAAGCGTAAAGTCACTTGTCGTGTATCTCAGTGTCGTGCAGTTCCTTCCGTACGGCCGTATAGCAAGTTTTTTGCGTGAGGTATTCGGGGTTGCTCCGAGTGAAGGCTCGCTTGTAAACTGGGTGAGGGAAGCCAAAAGAAATGCACAGCCTGCCATTGAGAAAATCAAGGAATATGTCATGTCGTCAAGTGTTGTCGGTTTCGACGAGAGCGGATGCTATTGCAACAAGCGTCTTGACTGGGCATGGATTGCGCAGACTGTTTATTACACCTTGCTTTTCCGTGCTGATGGCAGAAGCTCAAAAGTGTTGACAGACAAGTTAGGCGACAGTCTGGAACGCATGACAGCCGTAACAGACCGCCATAGCGCATACTTTGCGCTTCATTTCCTCAATCATCAAGTTTGCCTTGCGCATTTGCTGCGGGAGTTACAGTATATGTCGGAACTGAATACCAAGCAGAATTGGTCAGGAAAGATAACCGACTTGTTCCGTGAAGCCATACATGAGAGGAACACTAACCCATCGACAGTAATCCCCAAGACATCATGGACAGAACGCTTGGACAGTCTGCTTAAAATAAATGTTAGCAGTCTTGGCAAAAAGTTTGAAACCGTCAAGAAGGGATTGATAAAATGCCGTGACTACATCTTCAACTTTCTTGAAGACCCATTGATACCGTCTGACAACAACGGAAGTGAACGGGGAATACGCAAATTGAAAATAAAATTGAAGAACTCTTGTACATTCCGCTCAGACTTAGGAGCAGACGCATTTCTCGAATTACATTCAATCGTTGAAACTGCCAAGAAACACAACCAAACACCGTTCAATGCTATTCAAGCCTTATTCGGGGCTTGACGGCTTGTCATGCCCTATCGCTGAATAGTTACCT
>NZ_KQ960590.1 GCF_001553265.1 Prevotella sp. DNF00663
AAGAGGGGGTATCAATTTTGACACACCCTCATATATTTTTTATCAAATCGTAAAAGATACCTATCAAAACCAAGATGAAAAGACCAACCGGCCTTATCTTCCTATTAAAAAAAGAATTGACAAGTCTTAAAAGCTAATACTTTTTTGACATAAAACCATCACTTCTCACTCCCAACTCGTCTACTTATCTACTCGTAAACTTGTTTACTAATTGATTGCAGGGGCTTGGCAACATCGCTGTCTCGGCTTCGCAGCAATGCTGAAAAGGCTTTGCAGTAATTCTGCCGAGCCACTGCAAGAACATCATACTACCCTTTTTCCAAAGAGAGGGAATTTTTTTTGAATTACAAAGTAGACCTAACAAGGATTTAGATAGATGCACACGAGTCGTTTACAACAACTCTTCAAGTACCTTCAAGTCGTCGTCCGTGGTAGCCCAACTTGTCACAAAGCGGCATACAAAGGCATCTGAGCCAAATGGCTCCCAATGAGTGAAGAGCACATGTTTCTCCAATTCGGCTACGCGTTTGTTGTCTATGATCAAGAATTGTTGATTGGTTGGCGAGTCGATAAAGAGTCGATAGCCCCGTTTAAGAAACAGTGTGCGCATCTTCATAGCCATATCTATGGCATGCTTAGAGATGCGGAAGTAAAGGTCGTCAGTGAAAAGAGCATCGAATTGCAGCCCCATCAATCGTCCTTTAGCAGACAAAGCCCCATGCTGTTTCACAATGGTGAAGAATTGGCGCGGTGCTCCATTGAGGAATACCACGGCTTCACCGCAGAGCGCCCCCACTTTGGTGCCACCGATATAAAAGGCATCACAGTGCTCAGCAATAAAGGGAAGATCAACATCGCACCCCCGATAAGAAATAGACATCGGCTTTTGGCGCATTGCAGGCTACCCGTATACGATGGCGAGCACGCTCGCTCCACTCATCAAAGCCATAAGTGAGGCTTTGCTTATCATTGGTATCAACTAGGTGTTGCAGCACCAACGGATGCGCACCGTTATTGTAATCACACTCAAAAGAAATCATACGATATTTTGCTTTACTCTATTATAATAGCACAAAATTAGTCATTTTCACTAATATATCTATATTATAATAGGTGGGAAATAATCATTCAGACACTTTACCCTTTTTGAGATAATTTATGTTTTGCTATAAAATTATAAGATAGTATCAGCATTGAGCAAAATAGTATCAGTATAATAAGATTTTATTATATAACTTTGCGAGCAATAAATATTGCATCAATCTCCCCAACGGTACAAGAAAACGTATGATAACCTAACCTGCCGTCAGACAGAGGAGACACCAAACGACCTAAACATAAAAGGAAATATCTAGAACTTAAACAATACAAAACCAAGACTTCATGGAAAAGAATTCAACTTAAAAATGCTGTTCGCGGTATAAAATACTTGCAAACTAATCTACTTACTTTTTTAGGAGAAGACTCCAAATACCAAAATCTATTAAACGTTTAACCTATAGAAATACCTAAAAGTATGACTCTTCATTTTAGAAAGACAGCTTTGGTCATGGGTGCTTGTGCAACATTAGGACTCGCCTATTCACCACAAGCATTGGCTGCTTTGCCTAATTCCTCGGTCAATGAGGTGCAACAAGCCAAGAAAATTACCGGTCACATTGTAGATTCTCAAGGCCCCGTCATCGGTGCAACCGTATTAGAGAAAGGTACTACCAATGGTGTTGTTACCGACTTAGATGGTAACTTCAGCATGAATGTGAAACCGGGTGCAACCCTCGTCGTTAGTTATATCGGCTATAAGACGCAGGAAATCCAAGTGGGAAATCAATCCAATTTTTCTCTTACACTTCAGTCTGAAGACACCAGTTTGGACGAAGTCGTTGTTGTAGGTTATGGTGTACAGAAGAAGAAACTGGTAACAGGCGCTACCGTCGAAGTAAAAGGTTCTGACCTACAAAAGATGAATACCACTCAAGCATTGGGCGCATTGCAGAGCATGAGTCCCGGTGTGAACATTCAAGCTATATCAGGACAGCCCGGTGATGGATTCAAAGTAACCATCCGTGGTGCCGGTACGAATAGTGATACTAAGCCATTATACGTTATCGACGGCGTATCGGGTGGCGATATTAACAATATCAACCCGGCCGACATCGAGCGTATTGACGTATTGAAGGACGGTGCTTCGGCTGCCATCTACGGTTCGGCAGCTGCCAATGGTGTCATCTTGATTACCACACGCCAAGGTAAAGAGGGTAAGATACAGGTGAGCTACGACGGCAATGTGGGTTGGCAGAACGTATATCGCATGCCCGACTTGCTGACAGCTAAGGAATATATGCAGGTACAAGACCTCGTAAGAAACAACAGCGGAGTAGCACCTTGGGACTGGAGCAAGTTCATTGACGCCGATTTATTGAAGGCTTACAACGACGGAACGAACAAGGGTACCAACTGGCTCGACCTCTTGCGTAACAAAAATGCAGTGACTACAAGTCACGCTCTCAACGTTACCGGCGGTACAGACCGTTCTAAGTTCAGCACCGGCGTGGGTTATCAGTATCAAGATGGTATCTTCGGTGGAGACTTCGCCAAGAGCGATTTCCGTCGTTTCACCATACGTTTGAACTCTGAACACGTCATTTATCGCAACGAAAAGGGACTCGATGTAGTGAAAATTGGGGAGAATGTATACTTCAATCATCGCGAAAATCAAGGTATCCAGATAGGAAACCAGTACGGCAACTCTATCTCCGACATGCTTCGTGCTAATCCTTTGGTGCCTCTATACAATGCTGATGGCAACTATTTCAACAACGACGACCTGAAGAAATCAGGCACTGAGGGATGGTATAAGTACAACTCTTATACTGTAAACCCACTTTACGTTTTGGAGAATTCTCAAGGTTCTAACAACAAAAGTCGCAGCTTTAATCTGTCAGCAGTAGGTTACTACGAGATTCAACCCATCAAGAACTTGGTGTATCGTGGACAGTTCAACTACAACCAAAGTTCATGGTCATGGCGTAGCTTCTTGCCTAACTTCAACGCAAATGAGAATACGGCAGGTATGAAACGTACCACCGACCAAGTCACACAACAAGCCGGACTCGGCTGGGGATGGAGCAATACCCACACTGTTAACTATAAATTCGATTTGGAGAGGGTTCACCATATTGACGTATTAGCCGGTATGGAATACGGCGAATCAAAGCCTAACTTCGGTGAATCCATCCAAGGTATCTCTACAACAAGTATCTTTGGAGATTTCAGCCACGCTTATCTGTCGGCTACTAGCGACAAGGGTGGTAAGGCAACTGTTATCGGTACTCCTTATGTAGACACTCGTAGCCTGTCTCACTTCGGCCGTATCAACTACGACTATAACGAGACTTACATGCTGACAGCTATCTTCCGTGCCGATGGCTCTTCTATCTTTGCCCCCGGACATCGCTGGGGTTACTTCCCATCGGTATCTGCAGGATGGGTTGTAAGCAACGAGAAGTTTATGGAATCTACACGCAGTTGGATGGACTACTTGAAACTTCGTGCCAGCTGGGGACAAAATGGTAACAAGAATATTGTATCGAGTTTCGCTTACCAAGCAACCTTTGCATTCGATGAACTGTCTAACTATTCATTCAATAATAATAAAGACAGCTATACACCGGGAGCCAGTCCATCACGTCTTTCTAACGAAGAATTGACATGGGAGACATCAGAACAGACCAACGTAGGTATTGATGCTCGCTTCTTAAATCAGCGTTTGAACGTGAACTTCGACTGGTATTATAAGAAGACAAAGGACTTGTTGCTGGAAGTTCCTGTTGCTGCAACAACCGGTTTTGACAAACAATGGCAGAACGCCGGTACTGTCCGGAACACTGGTATTGAGCTTGGTTTGAACTGGCAAGATAAGATTGGCACAGACTTTACTTATGGTGTAAACTATAATATTGCCTACAATAATAATAAGGTGATTACCGTTAATAGTCCTCGTAAGTACAATGAAGGCGGTAACGACTTGCTCGCACAGAACACAGGTATCATGGCTCGCTTTGAAGAAGGATTCCCTATCGGTTACTTCTATGGCTATAAGACCGATGGAGTCATTCAGAATCAGAACGATTTGGAGGCCTACCTAGCAAAGAACTGTGGTGGAGATGCTACTCATTCTCTACAAGGAACAGGTTTGAAACCCGGTGATTTAAAGTTCGTAGACGTTGATGGTGACGGTGTCATCACCCCTGCCGACAAGACTAATTTGGGCAATCCTAACCCCGATGTAACTATGGGTCTCAGCCTCAACTTCGGTTATAAAGGTTTTGATTTCTCTGTGACAGGCTATACAGCTCTTGGACAACAGGTTGCAAGATCATATCGTAAGTTCACCGACGGTGAGCAAGAGAATTACACTTCTGAAGTATATGGCTACTGGAATGGTGAAGGAACCTCTAACAGATACCCACTCTTGGCCCGTATGAATACCGGTCCTAACTGGCAGCAAGTATCAGATATCTATGTAGACAATGCTGGTTACTTCCGCTTACAGAACATGACTATCGGTTATGATTTCGCTAAGAACTGGAAAGCATGCCCATTCTCACAACTCCGTCTCTACTTCACCGCACAGAACCTATTTACCATTACCGGATACAAGGGAATGGATCCTGAGAACGGTATGGCTCTTAATAGTGGAGAGCCTTGGGTAACCGGTGTTGATGTAGGTAACTACCCACAACCTCGTACATTCTTGGTTGGTGTCAATGTTAAATTCTAAATCGAAACAACAATGAAAAGAATATCATATATCATAGGCTCGCTTCTGATGATAGCAGGGACATTTACATCGTGTGATATCAACAATATCCAGAACATGACGGACCTGTCTACTGAAAACTTCCCTGCAAAATCAAGCGATGCGACAGCCGTTTTGGCCGGCATCTATGAGAATTTGAATGCAGTGATGGCCAATCCTCAAGAGTCGTTCTTGTATTATTCTGACTTGGCTAGCGACGATCAGCTCGGTGGTGGTGGTGTCAACGACAAGATGATGCAGGCTTTAGACCTCATCTGTAACTACAATGCTGATATGACAAAAGATTTCTGGAGTCAGCGTTATCAAGGCATCAACCGCGCCAACACACTGATTGCGTCTATCCCAAATACAAAGTTAGACGGAGAGAACAAGGCGCAGGTCATGGGTGAAGCACTCTTCCTACGTGCCTTCTATCACTACGAATTGGCATCTATGTACGGTAACGTACCTTTGATGACAGCTCCTTCCGGCGAGACAGTTACTCCGGGTGACGTGAAAGTATTGTGGGGACAGATACTTCAAGACCTGTACACTGCAGCCACAACAATGCCAAAACAACGTCTGACCAACGGTCATATTGACCGCTATACAGCCAGTGCTATGTTGGGACGTGCTTGGTTGTTCTACACAGGTTTCTACGGAAACGGTACTACTATCGCCGACTTGACCAGCACCACTTACAAACCTTTGACCGAAGTTGCATTGCCTAACGGCAACACTTTGACCAAGGCACAAGTGATTGCATGTATCGATGAGTGTGTCAACAGTTCCGGCTACTCATTGGTTCCCGACTTCCGCAACCTGTGGGCATATAGTAACCGTAACACGAAAGAAGACTACGAATATACCAAGGGTAAAGGATTGAAATGGGTAGAAGACGATAATGCCGTTAACCCGGAGTCTATGTTCGCCATCAAGTTTAACAAGCGTGCCGACTGGGCTACAACCATTGGTTATGCCAACGGGCTAGCATTGCACTTCGGTGTACGCGGTGGACAAGACTTAGCTAATACATTCCCCTTCGGACAAGGATGGGGTGCAGGTTCTGTAGCTCCCAACTTGGTAGACGACTGGAATAGTGCCGAGCCCGGCGACAAGCGTCTTGAAGCATCTATTCAGGATGTGAACAAACTACCTAATTATGCAAAGGGTGGATGGGCCGACTTTGTTCAAGAAACCGACTATTATGAGAAGAAGCAGTCTCCGGTTTCTGCTAAGAACGATGGAACCTACGAAGAAGCTTTCCCAACAACAGGTTCTAACGCGGTACCTTACCTGAGTTGCTTTGAAAGCTTAATGTATGGGCCTTCCAACTGGATACAAGGCAACAACAACTTCCAATTAGGTAACATCCACGACATCGTATTGATTCGTTTCGCAGATGTACTTTTGATGCAGAGCGAATTGAAAGAAGACGTCGCAGGTATCAACAAAGTGCGTGCTCGTGCAGGCTTGAGCCCTATCGGAGCTTACTCTCTCAAGGCTCTTCAGAACGAACGTCGCTGGGAGTTGGCATTCGAAGGTACTCGCTGGAATGACATCCGTCGTTGGCACATTGCTGCCCAAATGTTATCAAGACAGCTCAATCAACCTATCTACTATTGTGGAGCTTCCGACAAAAACGTAGCCCACAACGGTGGCTACGAAGCACGCTATAAGGCCACAGCCGGCTTCCAAAAGATGCCAGAAAGTCAAGTTTCATTGGGTAGTGTCACCCAAAATGAAGGTTGGACTGACAACACCTCTGAATATCAGGGTTGGAAATAATTCACTCATCAAAAAGAAACAGAAATATGAAAAATATATTATTTGCAGCTGCTCTACTGACTTTCATGATGGCATCTTGCAATCCGCAGCAAGATGATGAGAGCCCGGTAGCCAACGTTACATCCGAAGAACTCAGCAAAGAACTTCAGATTACAGCTAAGAAAGAAGGCAACAACAACCTCGTTGTCACCACATCGCCTACACGTTATATCTATGTATACGATGCAGAAACAAACGAGATGGTCGGCAGTGGTACTTCGGTGAAAGTACAGGTATTGCCTCCTGCCCGCACCGTCAAGTACTATGTACAGGTTACAGGCTTTGATCGCTCAGTGGCAAAGTCGGAAGCTAAATCCATCGACGTAAAAGAATTCACTGACCTCGACTCCATGCTTACAACCTTGTTTGGTGATGGTAAGGGCGACTTCACATCTTATACATACACTTGGAACACTGAAGCAGCCGACGGTGTATGGGGTAATGGTGGATACATGGAGTCTACCGGACCGGCTTGGTGGGTTGTTAAGACTGCCGATATAGACCAGCAAGCAACCGACAAGGGACTTCCTAAAGACGGTGCCGACGGTTGGTTCTCTATGGGGCTAGGCACCGGTGGTGTTAAGACCAGCCGTGGTGAGAGCGGTAGCGTTACAGCTACAAGCACCAAAGTGAAAGACGGTTGGGACATCGGGACCCTCACTTTCAATGGTACAATTCCATTGATGGGTCTCATGGTCAATAATGGCAATGCTCGCCAATACGTCTATCAGATTCTCAAAGCCGACAGCAAAGAACTCCGTCTTTGCGCTCCAGAACCCGGAGCTGGCGACTGGGGAACTGCATTCTTCTGGAATTTCAAGAGAAAGTAACGTCGTAGGGTATTAGTATTTAGGTGGAAGCCCCGAACGGTCAATACGGTCGGGGCTTTTTACAAAAACAATATGAGAATCATGAAAAGAGTGATTTTTCTCTCGGCAATCTTGCTATTGCTCTTCAGCTGTAACAACAAGCCACGCTATAGGATAGAAGGTACGGTTACAGCAGGCGTCGCTGATGGGCAGAAGATTTATCTTGTACCCATGACGGGAGCCAATTGGGGAAACGTGGATTCCACGTATGCGTACAATGGTAAGTTTGTATTTGAGGGCGACACAGAGCGCGTGAGCATCATCCGATTGCCTTTCAGACAGCGCATGCAAGCCCAAGAGCTGCTCGTAGTGACCGAACCCGGCGTTATCAAGGTGCACCTCGATACCAACAGCATCACCTCCGGGACACCACAAAATAATCTGATACAGCAGTGGAAAGACCTCACCATACAACGCAATACGGCCTCCAATCTATACCTTTCGGCTAACATGCGGCATGCGTCAAAGGATAGTATCGCAATGCTTAAAGGGCATGCCGACAAGGCCGACTCGACTTTCTACCAATTCATGAAAGCCACCATAAAGAAACAGCCCGGCAATACGATAGCTAAATTCTTTCAACAATATCTCTAAACCACCTTTCTCTTACACTACAATACCAACCGCAGACGATGTCCGCGGTTTTTTGTTTAAAGCCCGCCTACAACATGATTGAACAGGCAATGACTTATTTTCTTACACCCGCTAGGTTTAGATAAACATTTAAGGAAATTACAAATACAATGTTGCAGTGGCCGGGCAACACTGCTGTCTCGGCTAGGCAGCGATGCTGAAATGGCTATACAGCAATACTGGGGAGGCTTTGCAATAGCCCCAACCCAACTCAATCGTTTTAGTAAACAAGTTAACGAATAAACTAGTTAACAAGGGTTTAAGTTGACAAGTAGACGAGTTTAGGTTTTAGTATTTAAGTTTTTGAGTTTATAAGTTCTTAAGTTGTAGCACGGAAAAGGTCTATTCCTTTCGCCCTCCCCTCTATGGGGAGGGGTGGGGAGGAGCTTTTCTCATCACAGCCTACCTTCTTCTCGGTAGCTATAATAAGCCCCGTCGGTGACAACTACATGGTCTAAGAAGTAGATACGCATCAACTCACAAGCCTTCTTAACACACTGTGTCAACTCATCATCCATACGACTTGGCATCGTGTTATTGCTCGGATGATTATGCGTTAAGGCCAAAATGGTGGCATTACAGAGAATTGCTTCTTTCATGATGACACGTACATCGACCGCCGTTTCGTTAATGCCACCATGACTAATACGTTGCGCCTTGATGAGTTTATAATTCTGATTCATGAGCAACACCCACGCCTCTTCCACGTCAAGGTCTTGCATCAGGGTGTGCATATAATTATAGATAGCCGTAGCACTGCCCAAGTCGGCACGCTCCACAGCTTTTTCTCGTGCCCGTCGCTTGCCCAATTCGCAAGCCGCCAATATCGTAATAGCCTTGGCTTCTCCTATCCCGTTGTAATCCATCAACTCTTTCACTGTTTTCTTACCAAGTGCGTTGAGGTTGTTATTGCAGTCTTTCAAGACTCGCTTCATCAAATCTACGGCACTCTCATGCACCGATCCCGACCCTATCAAGATAGCCAACAGTTCGGCATCGGTAAGGTTCTCAGCTCCTCGCGCAAGAAGTTTCTCGCGTGGTCGGTCTTCTTCGGCCCACTGATTGATGTTGAGTTTCATCGATTTAATTGAAAATTCAAAATTGAGAATTGATAATTATGAGTCACTTACTTATCAATTATAGAAGTTCTTCTCGTATGCCGAGAATTCATCTTTCTGTAAAACCATACGTTTCCAAACAGCTTCCAAGAATCCAAAACCATAGCCCATAAGTTGAATAAAAGCTGCGATAATGGATAAAGCACCTACTTGCAGACTCTTATTCTTTAAGGTAGATCCGATAAAGATAAGCAACGAATAGAGCAACAGAGGGGTGGCAGCAAATGTACAAGCCCAAAAACCAACAGCATGTTGCATACTATTCTGCCCAAATGCAAGGTTTACGATACCTATTATTCCCAATATCACCAACAGAAACACTCCCACCGTAAACACCATAGGGAGCATATGGACGAGTTTCAACGATTCAGGATACTTCATATAAAGATTGATACGCGCGATACCACTATTATATACTTGTCGCCAAAACTTCATAAAATCAGTACGACGCTTATGCCATACCCACGCTTCGGGGAACAACCGGCAGCGATAACCGGCCTTAAATATACGGATGCTAAAGTCTATATCTTCGCCGAAACGCATCTTAGAAAAACCGCCCAAAGCATGGTAGACATCGCTACGAATGCCCATATTGAACGAACGAGGATAGAATTTATCGAGTTTCTTCTTGCCTCCGCGAATGCCACCTGTGGTAAAAAACGAAGTCATACTATAAGAAATGGCTTTTTGGACTGGTGTAAATGACTCGTGAGCACAGTCTGGTCCCCCAAAAGCATCGGCCGGCTCGCGATTCAACTCGTCGTCTATAGCCTTCAAATAACCTTCGGGTAAGACAACATCACTATCTAGAATCAGCAGGTATTCACCCTGTGCTACACTTGCACCGTAGTTTCGGCTCTGCCCCGGACCGCTGTTTGTCTTGGCATAATAATGCAGATTGAGTCGGTCGGCATACGCTTCGCATACCTCTTTACAAGGCACTTGCGACCCATCTTCCACGATGACAACTTCAAAATCGGTCACTGTCTGATGTGTAAGGCTATCTAATAGTTCGCTCACTTCATCGGGACGATTGAATACAGGTACAATAACAGAGTATTTCATGTAGCAGATAGGCATTAAAAGAAACAGAAAAGGGCAAAGAGACTCCGCCTCCCTCAAGGAGACAACAAGAATCTCTTTGCCCTGAAAAAATATTATTCGTTTACACGGTTCAGGTAGCTTCCATCGCGTGTATCAACCTGAATCAGGTCACCTTCGTTGATGAACAAAGGTACACGAACCTCAGCTCCGGTCTCCAATGTAGCCGGTTTGGTTGCATTAGTAGCTGTGTTGCCCTTTACGCCCGGCTCTGAATGAGTAATACGGAGCACAGTCTTAACAGGCATTTCAGCAGACAGGATAGTACCATCCGATGTATCTGTAACGACTTCTACGACGTCGCCTTCCTTCATAAAGTCTACACCCTCAATACCTTCTCTAGCGATTGGAATCTGCTCGAAAGTTTCTTGGTTCATGAAGATGTAACCTGTTGGGTCTTGATACAGATACTGATAAGGGCGACGCTCAACACGAACATCCTCCAACTTGAATCCTACTTGGAACGTACGCTCCAATACGCGACCGTCGGAAACGTTCTTCAACTTTGTACGCATCACCGTATTACCCTTTCCGGGCTTTACATGCTGGAAGTCGATACATGTCCAAATCTTACCATCCATACGGATGCAAGTTCCGATTTTAATTTCCTGTGAATTGATCATATTTGTGTTATTATATATATTTACACGTTAAATATACGTCTAAAATCGATTGCAAAGTTACGAATAAAATACAAAATACGCTCGAAAGTGGCTGAAAATTAGTCTATTTCTTTGCCATTTCGAAAATTATGAGTACTTTTGCAGCCCAAAGCGAAGAAACAAATAATAATAAAATAGAACTAAAATGAAAAGAACATTTCAGCCTCACAACAGAAGAAGAGTGAACAAGCACGGCTTCCGCGAGAGAATGTCAACCAAGAATGGTCGCCGCGTTTTGGCTGCTCGCCGCGCACGTGGACGTAAGAAACTAACTGTTTCTAGCGAGAATCACGGCAAATAAACAGTGAACAGAGTCAAGTTCTTTTTCAACAAAGAACTTCAACATACCCCCTTGAGGAATCTTTCTCATGGGGGTATGTTGTGTTTAAGAGCCGCCTACACGGCGCACCCGAAACGTGTATGCACACTTTTTCGTGGAATCACAATGGTTTATCGAAAAATTACTTATCTTTGCATAACATTCCAATTATAAAGCAAGATGAAATCATCTGAATTCGTCAATAAATTCAAAAGCCGTTATTTCTGGGGCAACATATTGGCAATGGGCATCGTTATCGTGGCACTTTGCTTCGGCGTGAAGTACGGTCTTGATGTCTATACGCATCATGGCGAATCCATCGCGATACCGAATATTAAACACATGAACGCCACGGATGCCGAGCAAATGCTCAGCAATCTAGGGCTTACCATGGTCGTAACAGATACAGGATATGTGAAATCGCAGCCTGCCGACTGCATATTGGAGCAGTCACCTGAAAGCGGTGAGCGCGTAAAATCGGGACATATCGTTTATGTGACCATCAATTCGCTCCAGTCACCTACCATCGCTTTGCCCGATGTCATAGACAATAGTTCATTGCGCGAAGCCATCGCCAAACTCTCAGCCATGGGCTTTAAGCTCACGGAACCGGAATATGTGGCCGGCGAAAGAGATTGGGTATACGGCATCGTGGTACGTGGTCAGCACGTAACGGCAGGACAACGCATATCCGTAGAAGACTCTTTGACGATACAGGTGGGCAACGGTCAGCGCTCTGCCGACGACTCCGTGGACTACATTGAACCCACAACTGCCCCCATATTTGAGGAAGAAAAGGGCGATGTAGACGAGTTCCAAGAGGTGACTGTACCCGAAGAGCAGCCCGCTACAACACCAAGGAAAGAGTAGTTAACAACACTAGAGCCTCGCAATACATGATAGAAGAGATAATTGACGAGATAGAAGACAGCGACGAAAGCCAACAACTCTATGAGCATTGGAGGGTAGAAGTCGACAAAGGACAGGAGCCTGTGCGTATCGACAAATACCTTACAGAGCGCAATCCCTATATCAGTCGCAACCGTATACAGGCAGCAGCGGAGGCCGGTGCCATCCGTGTGAACAACAAACCGGTAAAGAGTAACTACAAGGTTCGGCCTCTCGACGTCATCACATTGATGCTCGACAAGCCGAAACACGACACGAGTATCGTGGCCGAAGACATTCCCCTGAACATCGTTTACGAAGACGATGCACTCATGGTAGTCAACAAAGAGGCTGGTATGGTGGTACATCCGGGAGCTGGAAACTTCACCGGTACACTCATCAATGCCGTGGCTTGGCATCTGAAGGACTTGAAATCATTCGACCCTAATGACCCCGAAGTGGGGTTGGTACATCGTATTGATAAGGACACAAGCGGACTGTTGGTTGTGGCAAAGACCGCCGATGCAAAGTCAATTTTGGGTAAGCAGTTCTTCAACAAGACCACTCATCGCAGCTACAATGCACTGGTGTGGGGTAATTTAGCCGAAGACGAGGGGCGCATAGAAGGCAACATAGCACGCGATCCCAAGGATAGACTGCGCATGACGGTGTTTCCTACCGATAGCGAGATAGGCAAACCGGCCGTTACTCATTACCGCGTCATCGAACGATTCGGCTACGTGACGCTGATAGAATGTATCCTTGAGACCGGTAGAACTCACCAGATACGTGCTCACATGAAGCACATCGGGCATCCGCTCTTTGGCGATGAACGGTACGGCGGATGCGAAATCCTGCGCGGACAACGTAGCAGTACGTATAAAGCTTTTATCATGAACTGCTTCAAAATCTGTAATCGACAGGCTCTACATGCCCGCACTTTAGGATTCGTACATCCCATCACAGGCAAGCAGATGGACTTTACAAGCGAATGGCCAAGCGATTTAAGCCAGCTCGTAGAGAAGTGGAGAAGCTTCATACATGGCACTACAGCCAATACTTTTGAAGAAAAATAGAAAACAATTTGATAATATGGAAAATTTAAAGAGAACGATTGCTATCGTTTGTGGTGGCGATTCATCGGAACACGATGTATCTCTGCGCTCTGCACAGGGACTTTATTCCTTTTTCGATAAAGAGCGTTATAACATCTACATTGTTGATGTGAAGGGAGACGATTGGCACGTAAACCTCGACAACGGAGACATTGCGCACATCAATAAGAACGACTTCTCATTCTTGCTCGACGACAAAACGACGTGCTTCGATTATGCTTATATCACCATTCATGGCCAGCCCGGTGAGAATGGATACATGCAAGGATACTTTGAACTCATTGGTATGCCCTACTCCACTAGCAGTGTTTTGGTTGAAGCATTGACTTTCGATAAATTCGTACTCAATAAATATCTCAGTACATACGGTATCAATGTGGCCGACAGCATGCTACTTCGGCGCGAAGACACATGCGATGAAGCAGAGGTGGAACGCCGCCTTGGCATGCCTTGTTTCGTGAAACCGGCTGCCGACGGTTCCAGTTTCGGCGTCTCAAAGGTAAAGAACGTAGACCAGTTGGCGCCTGCCCTGCGTGTCGCTTTCATGGAGAGCGATGAGGTAATGATAGAAAGCTATCTCGAAGGAACGGAGATTTCGCAGGGTGTTTATAAGACGAAAGACAAATCGGTAGTATTCCCTGCCACTGAAGTTGTGACTAAAAACGAGTTCTTCGACTACAATGCCAAGTACAACGGACAGGTACAAGAGATTACACCGGCACGTATTAGCGATGACACCGCAGCCCAAGTTGCGAAGTTGACAAGTCGTATTTACGACATCCTGCACGCCAACGGAATCATACGTATCGACTATATCATCTCAAAAGCCCAAGACGGTAACGATCAAATCAACATGCTTGAAATCAACACAACACCCGGAATGACTCCCACAAGTTTCATTCCTCAGCAGGTGCGTGCAGCCGGATTGGATATCAAAGAGGTGTTGAGCGAAATCGTAGAGAACCAGTTCGACTAACGCCAACAGCCTTCATCTTTCACCATTAATCTTACGAACCATGGACAAAGAACTACTGAAGAAATTCGATGCTATCCGACCTTATGAGCCGGAAGAGCTTCCTGAGGTGTACGACAGATTGTTGGCACATCCGCAATTTCAAGCCGTGATGAACTTTCTGATGCCCGGTGTGTCTATCGAAGCCATCGGTAAGAAAATGCGAGCATGCAAAACCAGCATGGAGTTTCAGTACGCTTTCAGCTACGACTTCGTCAAAAATGTGTTGACAAAGACCACTACCGGTTTTGAAATGGACGCATCAGCGGTCGACAATACCGGACGATATACGTTCATCAGCAATCACCGCGACATCGTAATGGACCCATCTTCTCTGTCCATGTTCCTCATAGATGCCAAGTTCACAACTACTTGTGAGATTGCCATTGGCGATAATTTACTGTCCCTACCATGGGTGAAAGACCTCGTAAGAGTTAACAAATCATTCATCGTAGAGCGTGGATTGCCCATGCGCCAAATGCTCCTTTCGAGCAAACGATTGGCCGATTACATGCATTTCGCCATTAGTGAGAAGCATGAAAACATTTGGATAGCACAGCGAGAGGGTCGTGCCAAGGACAGCAACGACCACACCCAAGAGGCTATTCTTAAGATGATTACGATGGGAGGTGAAGGCTCTATCATCGATAGATTGAAGCAAATGCATATCGTTCCACTGTCGCTTTCCTACGAATACGACCCCTGTGACTATCTCAAAGCGGCCGAATTCCAACTTAAGCGCGACGTTCCGGGGTGGAGAAAGAGCGCTCAAGACGATGTACACAGCATGCAAACGGGCATCATGGGCTACAAAGGGCACCTGCATTATCATTGTACTCCATGCATTGACGACTATCTCTCGACTCTCGATGAAAACATGCCGAAAGCCGAACTATACGAGAAAATCGCTGCTCACATAGACCACGAGATTCATCGTAACTATCGTCTCTACCCGTCAAACTACGTAGCTCTCGACCTACTTCATGGCACACAGGAGCACACCGGTGCCTATACGACCGAGCAACAACAACAGTTTGAGCAATACATAGCAGGACAATTAACCAAGATAGACATCCCTAATAAAGATGAAGCCTATCTCCGCGAACGTCTGTTAACCATGTATGCCAACCCTGCCATCAACTATTTAGCAGCTACTAAGTAATATGCCGAAATATTGGTTGGCACTGTTTATCCCCCTCATCATAGCTTGCGAGCACAACAGCTATGACACCGGTGACGGCCGATATTCATATCTTCAGGCCGACATCGTGGATGCGCATGCTGCTACCAAAGGACAAATAGACTACTGCCATACCGATAAGGGAGACCTACTTAAGCTAAGTCCGCATGCCAAAGCCGACTGGGCTACGACGCCGGATTCCACTTATCGCGCCCTACTCTACTACGGAAAGGTGACCGACCACACCACCGAAGCCATTCAAATAGCACGTGTCCCTGTTCTCAAAAGCGTACCTACAGCACGTATTGACACCATCTTTACCGACCCATTAAAGCTGGAGAGCGCATGGATGAGTACCAACCGTCGCTATCTAAACTTGCAATTGGGACTAAAAACCGGTCGACAAGACGGTGTAGACAATAAGCAAGTAGTCTCGGTGATGCACGATTCCACATCGGCAACAGGTACCAGTATGCCTACCATTTACCTACAACTCTATCACCGACAAAACGGTGTTCCCGAATACTATACTGTTCGTCAGTATGTCAATATACCACTTGACGACATCAAAGAAACTACTCAAATCCGTCTAACCGTAAACACCTACAACGGCATCGTAACCCGTTCATTCGTCATCGACCGCTAAGAAACAACTCTACAGAGCCGGATTTTCGTTCTACTAATGATATGAAACAACTACTAATCTGCCATTGGAAAGCCCTGCTTTCTATTTTATTTGCCATTACAGTCTTTGTGTTTTGGTTCATTCCCGGCGTCAGTATCCTCAGTTACCAAGAACAATATCAACTCTTCCTATTCTCTTCCGAATACTTTTGGGAGCGTATCTGCGTTCCCGGAGGATTGGCCGACTACATCAGCGAGTTCTTGGTACAGTTCTATTACATCCCCATTCTCGGTGCCATCATCCTAGCCTTGTGTTACACAAGCATCCAAAGACTTACGTGGAAGCTGTGCCGTCGCCTTAGTAGTACAAACACTTGGTATATCCTCAGCTTCATTCCAGCTTTCGCACTATGGTTTTTTATGAGCGATGAAAGCGTACTTTTGAGCTTCACGATAGCTCTCATTGCTGCCTTATGTACTCTAATTGGCTACCATGCAATAAGCCGAAACGAAGCTTTTCCCACAAGAAGATGGCATAAAATCATCTTCCTGCTTATTCTTATTCCACTATTCTATTGGCTATTCGGAGCCTGCGTATGGGTCGTAGCAGCCTATGTAGCCGGCTATGAACTTATTAAACGCAGCTCGCCTACAAACTTTTTGGTAGGCATCTTAACCTTAATCTATACCGGAATCATCATTTACCTCCTCTCTTATAGTCTGCAATATCCCTTGTATCGACTCATGGGAGGTATCAACTATTACCGTTACCCAGCCTTGATCCCACGACTTCAGTGGGTAGTTATGGCTCTCATAGTGTGCATTCCACTGCTCATCTCACGTTTACACGAGCCGAAGAAAAGCCGCCTATGGCTATTTTCTTCTACGAGTATCATTGTCGCTGTTGGCTATTCATCACTTGCTTACGGCTATACTCGTCCACAATACGAACTCATAGACTATGATTATCTGGTACGTAATGAGCAATGGGACGCCATCATCGACAAAGCTACAAAGAAGCAACCATCATCTCCTATGTCGGTAGCTTGCGTCAACTTGGCTCTCAGCCAACGCAATGAACTATCCGATAGAATCTTTGATTTCTATCAAAACGGTGCCGAAGGACTCTTCCCCTCATTCAGTCGAGACATGACTTCGCCAGTCTCTACGGCCGAAATCTACTTTCGTCTCTGTATGGTTAACGAGGCTTTGCGCTACATGTTCGAGGCCCAAGAGGCCATACCCAACTTCCGTAAGAGTGGCAGACTGACCCAACGCATCATCCAATGCGAAATAGCCAATGGTCAATATGCCGTTGCCACGAAGTATCTGAGACGTCTACAACAGTCGCTCTTCTACCGCAAATGGGCTACATGGACGCTAGAAGTCATCGGCAACAAAGACAGATTGAAAATTGACCCGCTCTATTTGCGCTTGAGTTCCGATCGCCAACAGAAGACCGACTTCCTCTTTAGCGACCGCGAAATGGATCAGATGCTCGGCCTGCTTTTCGTGGGTAACTACCAAAACAAAATGGCTTACGAGTATCTGATGGCCTACGAACTGCTGCAAGGCGACGTACAACGATTCATGAAATACTATCCGTTGGGTAAATACGTGAACTACACCCATATCCCGAAAGCTTTCCAAGAAGTACTCGTGGGCGTGTGGCTGCAACAACATGGTAGCCTTCGAGACATTCCCTATAGTCTTGATAAGATGACGGTAGAGAACACGCTCAACTTCATCGGTACCTATATGCGCAACCAAGAGGCATCGGAACTCTCGCAGCCACCACTCTCTACCAATGCTTGGCACTACCTTCTTATTGGAAGCCGAAAGCAAGAGAAGCAAGGCAAACAGAAGATGCAACTCATCTATTGATTTCCATTAAAACATTAACGACATGAAACGTACCATCTCATACCTATTATATATACTCACCATCATGCTGATGACGAGTTGCACCGACACCCCGAAAAATGCCCAAAAGGTAGATAAACTACCGACCATCTTCCCCGATTACGTAGGCGTAACCATCCCTGTAGACATTGCACCCATGAACTTCGACTACACTGGAGGGACTTACGATGCTCTCAACATCGTTGTCAAAGGTTCGAAAAGCGGTGAAATAAACGAGAGCGGAAATGCCATAGACTTCGACATAGACGAATGGCACAACCTGCTCAAAGCAAACCGTGGGGGCAGCCTCAACTTCACGTTGAGCGTGAAAACCGATGGACAATGGACACAATACAAGAGTTTCAAGATGTACGTAAGCAAACATGCGCTCGACGAGTGGGGACTCACCTATCGTCGCATTGCACCGGGATTTGAGATCTATAGCAAGATGGGACTGTATCAACGCAACCTCTCCAACTTCGACGAAGAGCCTATCATCGAGAACACGACCGTTCCCGGAGCATGCCTCAACTGCCACACTTCCAATGGCACCAACCCTTCCCAATTCACCTTCCACGTTCGTGGAAGCCACGGAGCAACACTCATTTCCATCAATGGCAAGCGCGAATGGCTCAAAGCCAAAAGCGATACGCTGCATGGTTCGATGGTATATCCTTATTGGCATCCGTCGGGTCAATACTGCGCCTACAGCACCAACCAAACCCACCAAAGCTTCCATACCGTACGAAGCGAGCGTATAGAAGTGTTTGATCAAGCCTCCGATATCTTTGTCTACAAGCCTTCCACCCACGAATTATTACTCGACACGCTCGTCATGACCGACTCTCATTACGAGACATATCCCGTATTTTCGCCCAACGGACGCACGCTCTACTTCTGTTCTTCGGTAGCTCATCCCATTCCCGGAGGCTACAAACAGATACGTTATAATATATGTAAGGTAGCTTTCGACCCTGCTACAGGTAAGTTAGGGCAACGTGTCGACACGATCTTCAATGCTCGACAAATGGGCAAAAGCGCCACTCATCCGCGTCCATCTTACGATGGTCGATACATCATGTTTACCATGGCCGACTACGGGTGCTTCCCCATTTGGCACCATGAGGCCGATAATTGGCTGCTCGATTTACACACAGGCAAGGCTCAACCATTGACTGTTACCAACAGCCGCAACACCGATTCATACCACAACTGGACGCGTAATTCGCATTGGTTTGTATTTACAAGCCGGCGCGGTGACGGTCTTTACACACGTCTATACATCAGTAGTATCGACGACAAAGGCCGTGCCACCAAACCATTCTTACTTCCCCAGCGCCATCCGGCTCAATATTATGACCGCTTATTCGACTCTTACAACACGCCCGACTTCACCCTTCGTCCTGTAGAGTTCAATGCTCGCGAGGCTGCCAAAGAGATTTCCAGCGATGAAAGAGTCGTAACGAAAGCGAGATAAAGGCCTATTTTATCCGTTTCAGTTCCAACATCCAAAAGTTCATAGCTTCCTCGTTCTTAATCTTTTTGGCATGTAAGGATAAAGTTGTAGCACCTTTAGATAGGTTTATCTTGCCTACGAAACAAGGAGCAAAGCCTTTCGTATAAGACTCTTCTCTAGGAACTCGGTCTAAATCTGCACCGAGCATAGGCTGGTCATTTACTTGATTCAATGTACCTAGAGTACACAACAACACGGTATTATTTCTCATACAACTTAAAGTCTACTTCATCAATATTATAAATCTTTCCCACCCTAACTTTTAGCGGAAAGAATTAAAGTCTCTCGTGCCTTATTTGTAAATTAGTAATTGTAGTAATCTGATCATCATCAGAACTCATGAATGACATTCATGTGAACAAAAGTAGAAGAAGTATCCGACCTATCCAAGTGCTTAAGCGTTAAAAGTCGCTAAAGCTACTGTACAGACAGCTAGTCAGAAAGTATCATTTTCCACTTTGAGACCTCATCTCTCACGCTCGCAAGAAAA
Source organism: Prevotella sp. DNF00663 (assembly GCF_001553265.1). Lineage (GTDB taxonomy): Bacteria > Bacteroidota > Bacteroidia > Bacteroidales > Bacteroidaceae > Prevotella. The sequence continues at coordinate 20,055 of NZ_KQ960590.1, forward strand.
ACCTAATGGCAAGTAGTATATAGCAATTAGTAAGCATGAAGCACAATGCTACGAACTCACTTAACAACTTATAAACTAAAAGACTTACAAACTAAAACCGAAACTCGTCTACTTGTAAACTTAAAACCTCGTTTACTTGTCTACTTGTTTACCTGTCTACTAAAACGATTGGGTCGGGGTGGGGCCATTGCAAAGCTTCTCCAGCATCGCTGCCTAGCCACTTCAGCAATGCTGCAAAGACTAGGCAGCAACGCTGAGTCGACCTTGCAGTAAGCTGATAGACAAGTAAACGAATTTACAAGTTGGCGAGTTGACAAGTTAATAAACACCATACTCCATATTGAAATGCTAGACAAAAGACACGAGGATTCTTGATTTATTTATATTTTTTTGTGTTTTTTATGTAAAATATCAACCATTCCACTCCCATCTCTTGCATAAAAAACAATTTATTATTTATACATTTGCAGCCGAAAACCAGAACTATCTGAGACGAATCCAAATAGTATTTAACCAAACATTTACAACAACAATGAAAAGAAATCTTTATTTATGCGTTGCAATGCTTTTACTTGCAACATGTTTTATGTTCTCTTCTTGCGACAAAGCCGGCTACGATCTACCCGAAAACACCAAAGAACTATTAATGGGTACATGGCAAACCGTATGGGAAGAATCTGAACTTATATCGGAAGGAGAGAAAGAACCTACCAAAGAAAGTCACGAATATACGAAGTATGTGTATACTTTTAACACAGATGGCTTCGGAAGTTCTCTCAACAAACTCAATGGTACCCCGGCAAAAATGAAGTGGAGTTTAGCCAAAGACCAACTCACTTGCGAAGCTGAGAATATTAAAGAAAAGTTTACTATAGTTGAGATTACTGAAACGAAACTTATACTACAATTGAATTTTACAGGTAAATTGAAAGGTTGGGTACGCTATACATTAAAGAAAGCAGGTAAATAATACGAACTCAACAAACTCTCATACACAAACCGGGGACAGGCTTAGCATTCGCCAGACTGCCCCCGGTTTGTGATAGATATAGCCCATCAGGCTATTAAAGAATTTATTCTGCGCTGAGTTCTATGACTCTACTACGCATGTCGCCGGCCGTAAAAGCATGGAGACCTATGTTCATTAAGAAGTCGCCCGAATAGACGTTGCCGTTCTCCGGCAACGAACTTTTGGCTCCGGGCATTAGGTTGATTTCCTCTATCCGGTACCTCTTAACCGGGTCTAAGCCTTGAAGTTTCACCGTCACCAACTTCTCTTCATAGCGTGGATGGATGTCGTAGCTGAACAACACAGCCTTGTTCTTCGCCTCATTCACATAGTTTACAGCCATATGGTTGCCCTCGTAGGGCGATACCAAACGATATTGTGCCCCATCCATAATTGCTGGTTGCAAGCGGTTCCAATTCTTCACAGCTCCTTGACAGAATGCCAACTCATCAGCACTCAGGTGTTGTAAACCTATATCAAAACCGAGTTTACACATCGAAGCCACATCGGTGCGAAACTTGACACTGGCACGTTTATTCCAGTCGGTGACGTGTGCACACATCGCTTTGACCGGATAGAACTGCGAAAATCCCCACTGTATATATAGACGTTCAACCGGATCGGTATCGTCTGAACACCAAAATTCTGAGAAATACTTCAATGCTTCGTAGTCATTACGGCCACCACCACCCGAACAAAGCATCAACGTGACGTTGGGATACTTGGCTCTTACTCGGTCACAAACCTTATATAGGCCACGCACATAGTCCACGTAAAGGTTGTTTTGATTCTTGGTGTAGTGCGAGAATATATTGGTAATAGGCGAGTTGCAGTCCCACTTAAAGAAAGTAACATCGGGATTTTCTGTCATGATACGGTCTATAACACCGAACACATGGTCTTGAACCTTCGGATTACTGAGGTCAAGTACCAATTGATGACGGTAATAATAAGGTTCACGGTTGGGCTGTGTAAAAGCCCAATCGGGGTGTTTCTCAAAGAGTTCGCTTTTGGGATTGACCATCTCCGGTTCTATCCAGATACCGAACTTAACCCCTGTTTCCTTGGCCGCTTTGACCAAAGCAGGGACACCACCGGGCAACTTGCTACGGTTAACTTCCCAATCACCCAAGCCAGCACGGTCGTCATTACGCGGATATTTATTGGCAAACCAACCGTCATCGAGTAAGAACAAGTCTACACCCAAAGTCTTAGCCTCTTTCATCAGAGCTGCCAATTTCTCTTGGTCAAAACTGAAATAGGTATTCTCCCAGTTGTTGAGCAGACTCATACGTGGCTCCTGTCCTTTATGAAGTTGATATTGACGTGCCCAATTATGCAAGTTCCGACTGCCTTGCCCCACACCGTTGGTACTCAAAGTGAAGATGAATTCGGGAGTCTTAAACGTCGTCTTGGGTTGCAACTCATATTCCGAAGCATACGGATTGATACCTGATATAACACGCAAGACACCGGAGTTGTCTATCTCAAAAGTAAAGCGGAAGTTACCTGTCCAGCCCAATGTACCGAGCAAAACCGTCCCATGGCGCTCGTTGGCAGGTTCGTCTAGCCCTACTTCGAAGAGTGGTTGCATGAACATATTAGCACGTGTGCCGAGTTTAGTATCTATTACTTTCTTACCGGGCAAAAGCTGTTGTGTAGCCTGTTGCGCCTCTTTAGCCCAGTCGCTGCTAAACTGTGTCAAATAGTATTTGTTGTTGAGATACAACATGGCCGAAGCATACTGTTGCATCTTGATGCTTCGCTTCTCTTCATGGCGTATCTCGGCCCACTGTTTGATGACATTCTCCTTGGGATAAGCCACATAGTGTAACGTCACATAGACCGGATACTTGTTATCTTTCAGATTGAAGATATACTCCGTTCCACCTTTTACACTCTTCTCTGTGGCCGACTGGAAATACAAATACGTTGTGGCATTGCCATCGGCATGCATAATACCCAAAGCCGGCTCATAATAATCCTCTGCTCCAGAACAGTGATAAGCTTCCCAACCATCCACATTTGTCGCACCAACACGCCCTGCTCCCACTCGATAAGAGATTTTAGAAGCCTCGTCGGCAAACTTCAATTTCTTACCAAGATAGGTTTGATAGAGTCGTCCATTGTCTCCTACCTGCAACACAAGGTCGGTTTCGTCTGTACTGACTCGATAAGTCTTGTTGTCGGCAGCCATAGCTGTCGACATACTCATCAAGGCTATAAAGGCCAACAAGAGTTTCTTCATATATTTATATTTGTTTTTCATTTTGCTGATAAATGGTATGCATCGTTTAAACGATAGTTAGAAAAACCATCACAAAGATAAGAAGTTTGTTGAAATAAAGCAAACTCAAATAGAGTTTAAAATCACTTTAATACTGTCTATCAACACATAATAACCAAGAGCCACTACAATACCTAAAACAGATAATAGAAGACACATAAGGCATCACTTAAATCATCGTTTTTAGGTATTGTAACCCTTGTAAAACACTGTTAATTTTGCATTGATATTTTGGAAGCATCCAAATGCATACAGATAAATAGTAATATTTAAAATCAAATTTACACACAATTAATTCAAAAGATTATGAACAAGTCCTCTATTGTAGCTGGTTTCATGGCTATTTTATCTTCGGTTGTTTTGCTCTCTTGCAGCAAAGACGATATCAAACCGGGAAATGTGGAAGAAGGACAACCACAGAATCTAACGTCGTGCATCAAAGAAGAGGTGGCCTTAATTCGCCAAATTGCAGCAGCCAATAATATTGAAGCCGATTTCAAATCAGATAATCCTACAGAATGGGAGCGCAAAAATCTGACCATCGTATGGGAAGAAACTAAAGGCACCACAGGCTCTTCTATCTATCGTGTCAAGGAGTTGCGTAGCGGAAAAAGCAAAGATGGTGGTATCAAGTCGCTGGTACTCAACGATGAAAAGAATAATTTCCAACACCTACAGCGTATCGTCCTCAACTCGGCAGCATTGAAAGAGGTGAACTTGGCACATGCTCCGGCATTGCGAACATTGCTTATTGACGGTACGAGCACAGGCGCTACAGCTTTACAAAAAATCTCTTTACACGACCTAGCTGTACTCGATTCTCTGGAGTTGCAGAACCTTTTGGCGCTCGAAACGACCAGCGAAGACAACGGATTCAACATCTACGTGAACTATAACTATCCGAAATTATCTTACCTACACATCAAGAACACGGGTATTAAAAACCTGACTGTTGACCCCGAAAATCCTCTGAAAGAACTAAAGTTGGAAGATAATAAGATGTTGACGACACTTACACTTGCCACCACAAAGCTGGAAAACCTCTCGTTTGAAGCTAAGGATTATCCTGTATTGGAAAGTTTAAACCTTAGAAAATTAGACAAAAACTCAAGCAACACTGTCAATATTGCCGGTCTAACCAAGCTTACCTATACTAACATCAACAATTGTGAGTCAGTAAAAGGTATCAACGTTGACAATTGTAATAATCTGAAAGAGTTGACCGTATGCAACTGTAACCTGAAAGGAGAGACCTGTAAACTTGGCAATTTACCTAATCTCAAAGTACTCGACTTGAATGGTAACCAAATAGAAAGCATTGACCTTTCGGCCTTGAAGAGTGTAACCAACCTAAAATTAGCACACAACAACCTAGCTTCTAGCGACCAATTCAAGTTGCCGAAAATGGTAATCGACCTTGAATTACAAGGCAACGAGAAACTTATTAAAGCAGATTTCACACCTTATAAGCAGATAGAATTGATTAATCTGAAAGGTACTAAGAAAGGAGCGGAAAACTACAATAAAGATACTCCTAATCCACTATCAGAGATCAATCTGAAAGGTCTTACCAATCTGAAACGTCTCATTGCTACCAACAACTCATTGAAATCAATCTTTGATGGTACCGAAGTATTCGAGAAACTAGAGGCATTGGAAGTAGAATTCAACGGCATAGACCCTATTGGAATGATGAATATAGCCAAAGCCATTGAGGATATTAGAGTAAGAGTTTCGGCCAATTTCCAGACCTATGAAGTGACACTCAACGGCAGAACTATTGACTATACGACCGTAGCTAGTTATCTAGACGATAAAAGAGATGAATTAGAAGTAACCGTCAAAGATCAAGATAGTAAAGAGGTATCGACCGATTGCTACGATTTGAAAGACGGTCTGCTGACTTTCAAAAAGCCCGGTACATATAAATTATACGTTGGCGGATTCAGGAGAGTGGTTGATGGTATGTATACAACATTAGATTCCAAGGTCTTTACAGTCAAATAATTGAGAACTGAAATATATAATCAGCGGAAATCAACATCAATAAAAAGAAACGGGAGAAAGTCCCCGACTTTCTCCCATCAAATTACATTTTTTATATATAATGAACACAAAAACAAGATTACTGACTACACTCTTCCTCTGTGTATCCATATTCTGCCAAGCCAAAAAGGCGTTGCTAGTCATCGCACATGGCTCACCTAATCCTACATGGAACAAGCCGGCGATTGACTTAGAAAGCAGAGTAAGCGACACACTCAAGGCTCGTGGCATCAAAGACTTCGCTATTGTGCGCACGGCTTTGATGGAGTATACACACCCAAACATAAGTGAAGTGGTGAAAGACTTGGAACGTGAGCAAGTGGATACCATCTTCGCCATGCCCATATTCATCTGTCCTTCATCGCATACAGAAGAGGATATACCCAATCTTCTCGGCCATAAATACAACTCATATATAAGAGAAGGATTGGTAGAAGAGCATGCAGAGTTTGTCAAGACCCGCATCCCTATCACCATGGGGCCGACCTTTATGTTCAGCGATGTGTGCGAAAAGATTACACTTCACAACGTACAACAACTCTCAAAGAATCCTAAAGACGAGGCACTCATCATCCTTGCACACGGCGACGAAGCCTATATGCCCTTTTGGAAAGAACTGATAGAAAGTATAGATAGTAAGGTACGACGCGGTATGGGCTTCGATTACAGCAACCATGCATTCGTAGAAATGGGACAAGAGTTTGTAAAAGACGCACTGCCTATCATCAAAGAAGCTGCCAAACACAAGAAACGCATCATCTTACAAGGCGTGTATCTCACTTCAGGCATCAAAGGAATGGCACAACGTTTCGGCTTAATTAAGGCTGTAGATGAAGCATTAGCCGGTCAAAATGTAGAAGTGGTATATGGCGATAAAGGCTTATTACCCGATGGAGCTGGCGAAGTGAGCGGGTGGATAGTAGACTGTGCTCAGCAATGGTTGGATAGATAAACATATCAAAGATGACATTCTATCATATTCTACAATCCTTCGTGTGGGGCGGTTGTGTACTGTTTGGCAGTATGCAACCATTACCGTTGCAGGCCATTCATACCGTACAACAGAGTTCTACCGATGTATTACGCGGTAAAGTGACCGACTCACAAGGTGGCGAACTACCCGGTGTAACGGTCAAAGTAGAAGGTACTCGCCGAGTGACAGTGACCGATGCGCAAGGCAACTATACGCTCAATGTACGTCCGGGTGAAACCGTACGCTTCTCATACTTAGGCATGAAGGGTCAAAGCTTCAAGTATCGACGTCAGGCAAGAGCCAATATCTCGATGCAAGAAGACGACAACATGCTGAACGAAGTGTCGGTTAAGGCTCGCACCAACATCAATGCCATCGATGTAAGAGCACGTGCCGGCGTGGTAGACCAAGTGAATATGAAGCTTGTCACAGAGAAACCCAGCATCGATATGGGGCTGGCTTTACAAGGAGCAGTGCCGGGATTGCTCGTCATGAATACCGGAGAGCTGGGCAAAACACCCGAATTACGCATTCGTGGAAACTCTTCCTTGCGACGCGGAAACGTCTCCAACGAACCGCTCTATGTGCTTGATGGTAAGATTATCACAGCCGAAACGTTCTACAATCTGAATCCGATGGACATCAGCGAGATGAAGGTTTTGAAGGACGCGGTGGCCTGTGCTCTCTACGGAGTCAAGGCAGCCAACGGTGTCATAGAGATTACATCGAAGCGTGGAAACTCCGAAGGAACCACCATCAACTATAACTTCAATATGGGTATTACGACTCGTGGACGGCGCGGTCTAAAACTCATGGAGACATCAGAAAAACTGGAACTGGAGCGCTTGATGCGTAATCCGGCTGCTCCGGGCTATCGTTACAGTGCCGATTATTATAACAGATATGAGTCTGACAACCCCAACAAGGCACAACTAATAGCCGAAGGTGAGAAGCTATTAAACAACCTCCGACAGACCAATACCGACTGGTTCAAAGAATTACTACGCAATAGTATCTACACCAGACATACGATAAGCATGCGCGGAGGAAATGAGGAAAGTTCATACTTCGCTTCGTTCAACTACACCAAACAGGGCGGAAGAATCAAAGGAAATGACAAAGAGCACATCGGAGTGAGCCTAAACTTGGATAAAACCTTGGGCAAGATAGGTTACGCCATGATTAGTATGAACGGCTCATATGCCAAAGTAAATACTCCGGTGGGAACTTCCAACGACCCCACACAGTTGGTTTACGACCTCAACCCATACGAGTCACCTGCCAGTGGGAAACTATATTCCTATCCCGGACGTACATTCTCCGACCTATTCAATCAATATCAAGAGAAGTCATCCGACAAATCTGTGGGCGTAAGTCTGAACCTCTCGCTCACACCAATCAAGGGATTGGACATCGAATACGTCGGTGGTATCGACTATTTATTGGATGAAAGCAATAAGTTTACGCCGGGTTCGTCGTATTCGGAACGCAATAGTGGCGTGGCGGAATATCAACGTGGTATTCTGCAACGTGCCAAAAACACCACCACCAACATTTCTTCCAATCTACGTGTAACATACGAAAAGACTTTCAACGAGAAGCATAGCGTGACCGTCGGAGCCAACTTTGACTACTATCGGTCTATTTATGACAATATCGGAACGATAGGCTACGGTGTCGGTGACATCAATTCCACATCGGCCATCAACCATTCCATCACAGGAGTACGTCGCGAACGCACATCGGGAAAGAAAGACCGCAATGCCCAAATAGGCGCCGGCTTGTTGGCAAGTTACACCTATAGCGACCTCTACGACGCATACGCATCATACAAAAGAGACGGTTCGTCCATCCTTCCAACCGATAAACGCTGGAATAATGCATGGGCTGTAGGCTTGGGGTGGACTCCTTCAAACTACAATTTCCTCAAAGGCAACAAGCTATTGACACGCCTGAACCTTCGCACATCGTATGGTGTGATAGCCAATCTGAACGGAGTTTCAGCCTCATCTACAGTCGCCACATTCTCATATTTGGAATCTAGCTACGAGAATCAGCGCCAACTATCGCTCATCAGCCTGTTTAATGAGAACCTGAAACCCGAAGTTACCAAGTCGTTCGACGTGATGTTGACGACTGAACTCATGAAACGCTTGACGCTGAATATCAACTTATACAAGCGCAGAACGGAACAAGCGCTGCTCGATGTGCCCATCCCAACCTCCACAGGATTCAATACTTTGAAGCGCAACATCGGCATTTTAGACAACAACGGTATTGAGGCTTCGGCCAATTGGAGAGTATTGCAGCTCCCCGACTGGTCGCTATCGCTCTTCGGAAGCTTGGCTTACAATAATAATAAGGTGATAGATCTCTACTATGCACACGAGATTTACACCTCAGACGACGCCATTGTGCCCGACTACGAAGTAGGAAAATCCTACGATATGATATATGGTCCGCGCTCATTAGGCATCAATCCACTGACCGGTTATCCTGTTTTCTCAACCCCAAATGGCGAGAAACAGGCCAGCGAACCATTGACCCGCGAAGATGTAGTGGCCTTGGGACACTCCACACCGCCCTACTCCGGCAGCTTCGGAATGAACCTTGGATACAAGTCTTTTGAATTAGATATGAACTTCTACTATAATTTTGGTGGTAAGAAACAGTTCAACTACACCTATGTACGCAACTACGACCACGTGAAAAAGAATGCTGCTTCGGGGCAGATAGACAACATGTGGTTCAAGAGTGGCGATGAGAATAAGATTTATCCGACACCATTCTGGACCTCGGCTGTGGCCGAAGACAACCTCAGCCGTTTTGCCAATTCACGTACACTCGGCAACAGCAACTTCATCAGACTGTCGATGTTATCGCTCCGTTATCGCATTCCGGGCAACCTACTCAAGCGCAATCTGCCTTTCATAAGGTTTGCCTCAGTGGCACTGCAGGCTTCCAACCTGTTTAATTGGACCTCTTATAGCGAGTCAGACCCCGAAAGTGGAACCCTAGCCGGTACACTTCAACCGGTCTATACACTAAATGTAAATCTTACATTTTGATACTTTTCAATTTCATGAAAATGACTTTCAAATACCTATCACATCTCCTAATGGCAGTCCTATGTGGCACTTTGCTCACTGCTTGCACCATCAATATACCGCCGGCCGATGAATATAGCGACCCGGATGCTATCTCTGGACTGAAGCAAGCACGCTCTTTGCTTGCTTCAACTTACGCCCTCTACCCCCATTGCGAGTTCGATTTGTCGGTCATGGGAGAAGACTTTATGCCCACAAACTATACCAATAAGGATATTAGCAAGCAGAACCTATACTCGTGGAAGGACAGTGAGATAACCACAATGGCCGAAAATCTGTGGTTACAATTCTACAACACCATCGCTTCGTGCAACACCTTGCTCGAACGAGTAGAGAAGATTGAGGTGACAAACGATAATGACAAGTTCTCGAAAACAGCTATTATAAGCGAGGCAAAGACGCTAAAAGCACTCTGTTACTTCAAGCTTCTACAGCTATACGCCCCCGCTTACGACCGCAACCCACAAGCCGACGGTATCATTTTAACCGATAAAGTGGGACTCAAATTCCCCAAACGTTCGTCAATTGCCACTTGTACCGACAGCATCCGCGCCTTGTTAACTCAAGCAACCGGCGTTAACAACGTCCCCACGGCAAACGGTTGGTTGTCAAGGAAAGCCGCCATCTATCTGCAAGCAGAGGTGGAACTCTATGCCGAAAACTATAGTAAGGCTATCCAACTGGCCGAAGACATCATCAAAGACTGCTCTACCGACATGTTCACACAGGGCGGAATAGAAAGCCTTTGGACTACAACCAGCAACAAGAACCGCATCTTTGCATTTTACAACGACGGTAGTTACTACACCAGCATACAATTTGGAGCTGCCAATGGAGATTATTTCGCAGTGAATCCAAACATATCTTTCACTCCCGAAGACCATCGAACAAGCAGCTATGTGCTTACTTTCAACATGGATGGAACCCCGCGAACGCTGCTGGGCAAGTACAATAAGAATCTGAAAGCAGGCACCGATAATCGCTACATAGACATGATGCGTCCGGCAGGAGCCTATTTTATTGCTGCCGAGAGCTATGCTCAATTGGGGCAAAATGCCAAAGCTATCTCCACCATCAATGCTTATCTCAATGCCGTCAAAGCTACTCCACTCACAGAAACGCTCACCGGTGAAACACTCATTGACGCAATCCTGCAAGAGAAACAGAAAGAGTTTGTAGGCGAAGGACAAGGAATTCTCGACTTGAAACGCCTCCACAAACGCTCCATTCACCGGGGTAGCGTCTTCAACAAGGGCATTATCTCTACCATCAAAGCCGACGATTACCGTTGGACATTCCCCATTCCGCGTTCTGAATATCGCTATAACGAGAATGTGACACAGAACGAGGGATGGCCACTGAATCGATAATTAAAAACGAATTTAAAATCAATAATATGAAACAGATTATTTCTTTGACGTTATCACTTCTTGCTTTCGTGCTCGCAACCGTATCATGTAGCAGCAACGAAAACAATGGATATCAAGGCAAAAACTACGTACAACTATCGACAACTGTAGACCCTTCGATGACAGAAAACAGCACCGAAGGCATCACGGTAAACTTGATGGCTACCTCGACCGTCGAAAACGATGTCACCATCAAACTGCAGATGGTCAACAACGACGACGGCGTGTTGAAGTTAAGCAGCGATGTCGTGACGATGAAAGCAGGCTCTAAGACGGCTCAGGTCACCATCTCGTCGAACCAGAAGAATCTCCTCAACGAGCAGCGCACAGTCGTACTGAAGGCCGCGGAGTTCTCCGATGCCAACATGGTGGCGCAGGGCGACCTCTCCATAACGGTACGCCCGAATCCCGCACTCCCCGTATTGACCACCGAACAGATAAAACTTATCGACGGCTATCGTGCCAAGTACGGTATTAATCTGAACAATATCCTTGGCACGGTCAACTGCAAAGTAGAGGCAAAATCGCCCACCGACGAGGTTGGCGTGTACACCGATGCCGAGACAAAGACCTTCGAGGGCGTCACCGTCATCACCTTGAGCGAGGCCTCTACAGCCGATACACCGGTGCTTAAGATGACCGACAACCCCCTCGGACTCACCGCCTTCCTCGGCAACTGGCTCCATAAGGAGACCGATGAGAACGAGTTTTGGCAAGATGTATCGACCGCTTATCCCCACATGTTCAAGGCTATCGGCTTTGATAAAGCCAAAGAAACCTTCACCGCCACACTCGATGGCATCGCCATTAACCTAAAGGATAAGACCATCAGCTTTACAAGTAAGATCAAGGATAAGTACGACGAAGACATCACCACCGTTCCTTTCAGTTTCACATACACGGCTTGGGACCGCTGGAAAAAGATGAGCGACGAGGGCAAGAGCATTCAGACACCCAATGGAACCGACGAATCCGGCAACGTAAACGCATGGACTACACAGACCGTTAAAGAACTCATTGGCAACGGAATCACGCTCATGCCCGGTTATTTCTTGTTCAAGAGTACCATTGATAAAGACGACTGGGGAGAAACGCCCAGCAACTGGGTGGCTCCGAAAGGTACCATCGACTTCGGCAACGGAAACATGATCTACCGGTTTGCATTAGACCATGAGACAGCCTCCGGATACACACAATTCACCGTAACATATACTTTTAATCACTAATCCAAGTGTTGAATGAGATTAAAACTTCGATACTTGGCAGTTTGGGCATTGGTGGGAACTAGTATTCCTATCAATGCCTTTGCTGTTGATAAGCCCATCAATTTCCCTAAAACATGTATAGAGGGTAGACTAGACAATGGTCTACGCTATATCGTCATGCCCAATCAAGCTCCTCAAAACTGCGTAGAACTGCGCTTGGTATTGCGAGTTGGCTCCATGCAGCAGTCGGCTATGCAGGGCGGAACGGCTCATTTTTTGGAACACATGGCCTTTGCCGGAAGCAAGCAATACCCCGGATTAAGCATGATAGACAGCCTTGAGACGTTGGGAATGCAATACGGTCGCGACATCAACGCCATGACCGGGTTCGATAAAACCTACTACATGCTCACCGTTCCTGTAAAGGATAGGCAATCTTCTACGCTTTCTCGTACCTTGGGGATGCTTAAAGAGTGGCTCTGCAACCTCACTTTTACCGATGAATACATACAAAAAGAACGTGGCATCATACTCGAAGAGCTACGCCAATACGACATTTACGACCCCTTCTACGACCTGAAAATGGGCAACACCGTGTATCGCCGGAAGCTCCCACTAGGCAGTATAGACGACATACAAAAAGTTACCAAGGCCGATTTGCTTGACTTTTACCATCGTTGGTATACTCCCCAACTAGCTGCCATCGTCGCTGTAGGCAATCTAGATGCCCTCAAAACCGTGCAAACCATCCAACAATTATTTGGCGGAATACAACCCAGAAAGTTGCGAGGGTATCAAGTCTATCCTTTCAAACACGATAAAGGCATCTCCATATCCACGATGCTTGACACGCTCAAGAAAGGCGAGCAACTGGAAGTAATGGTGCCTCACGCCACCGTCATCAGCAAAACCATCACCTCTACTACACAGAAGCTACGAGGTCGCATGCTCATATCTGCTCTGAACAAACGCGCTTCATGGATGCAAGGCAGCGTAGATTTTTCCGACGCATGGTATCTGGCCGATAAAAACTTCTTCACCTTGTCGCTACAAGGTAGCAACAAACGCGAGTTATTACAGCGTTTAGAGCGAGTCGTAGCCTGCCTCCGACACACCTGTCAACAGGGTTTTTCGGAAGAAGAGATGGCACTGCTCATCTCCGAATCTACCAAGCATTTGGCATCAATCGATAGCGAACAGAGTTCGGAAGCATGGTGCGAGGACTTCACCGACTACTTGATAGCCGGCGACCGCAAACTCTCTACACCGGAGGATGTGGAACTTGTGCGCGAGCAACTGGCCAAGACCACCGCGCAACAATTACAGACCATCTTAACAGAATGGTTAAAGGCAGCCGACCAAACCAAACTCGTAAGCTATGTACAACGTAGCGGCCATTCGCTCACCAAGCAAGAGATAGCTGGCATTTGGCACCGTGCGAAAAACCAAAAGGTCGAACCCTACGTCTACACACCGCACGTCGAATCGGTCGAAGAAATCAAGCCTACCCCGGAATGTCTTGCCAAGAAGTACGTATTTGCCCCATTGGCTATCGCCAAAGAAACTCACTATCCACAAACCAACACTTATGATATCGTGTTGAAAAACGGATTACGACTCGTACTAAGGCCTACTCGCGATGAGAGTGGCATTTTCACGATAGAAGGATTCGGGCGTGGAGGCACGGCCGACTTGCCCGATAGCACTTATCACCAATATGCCGGAACGGCTGGATACATCGATATGGGCGGTTTAGCCAAGGTACCTTATGAGCAGTTATCTGACTATATGGCACAGAGCGGACTATCATTGGGCGTGAATATCGCTTCTTATTGGCACGGTTTTATAGGCAATGCCCCGGCAACAAAAGCCCAAGAGATGTTGAATCTTATCGCAGAGAAGACTCATCACCCGGAAGTTAATGAAACTGAATTCAACGAGACCAAGGCCGAGGAAGTGGCTTCGTTCGGAACCACAACACCCTTACAGATGCTACTGAAACAGGATGCCAACCGCATGCTTACCAATCTTAGAGACTCAATAATGGGCGATGCTCCGTCCATGATACGCCCACGCCAGACTTGCCAAGACTTGGAACGCCAAGACATTCACCACATGACGGCTTACTTCAAATCGCTTTATGCCGATCCGGCACAGCTCACAATAGTCATCGCAGGCGATTTCGATGCCGACAGTATGAAGCAAGTGACCGCAGCCACATTGGGCAGTCTGCAATCTCATAATATCCCCACAATTTATCGCGAAGTGAGAAACGTCTTACCAAACCAACGGGCTACTCACGTCATAGATAGCCATGGTGACGAGCAAACCACGCTCCATATTCTGCTAAGTGGCAACTATGAACCATCATTACGCACCACACTTACGCTCAAACTGATGCGCGAACTCCTGCAAAAGCAGCTTATCGACATCGTACGTCGCCGAGAAAACCTCACCTACTCGCCTTTCACCGACTTAGCTTATCACGGTATAGACGGCCATTCTTACTACTTCGACCTCATCTTGACACTCGATGAAGCCAACGTAGGTAAGGCAGAGAAACTCATACAGGGCATCTTGACCGACCTACAGACACACAAAGTAAAGGCTGAGACACTGGAGAATATCAAGCGTTCGTTCCGCATGACCAAGGCTAAAACGCTGACCGATGATGCCACCGGAGCATGGCGTGGAGAGATTGTTGGCCGACTCAAGAACGGCGAATCGCTAGCCGACTTCGAAAACTACGACGAATTACTGTCGTCTATCACACCCGACGACGTGCTCCAAGCATTCAAACGATACATCCATCAAAAGACAATAACAATTCTAAAACTCAAAGGAAAATCATGAAAAAGAAATATTTACTGCTCTTACTATTGGTAATGCCCCTGTTGACAATGGCCAAATCCGACTTGAAAGCATTCACACTGGTCGACAACGCAGGCCACGAAGTCCCATTCCAAGAGATGATAAAGCAAGCTTCCAAGAGCGATGTCGTCTTCGTAGGCGAAATGCACAACTGCCCTATCACCCACTGGCTGGAACTCAAAATAGCCGAAGCACTCTATGCCAAGCACAAAGACAACTTGATGTTGGGGGCAGAGATGTACGAGGCAGACAACCAACTCATCATGGACGAATACCTGAATGGCAACATCAAATACGAGCAGTTCACCGATGAAATGCGTCTATGGCCAAACTATGAGACCGACTACGAGCCGGTATTCTCGTTCGCCGAAGAAAACCATCTACGATTTATTGCCACCAACGTACCGCGCCGTTATGCCAACGTGGTGAAGTATCATGGCCTTGATTACCTCGATAGCCTGAGTGCAGATGCCAAGAAATATCTCCCTCCGTTGCCTATCCCCTTTACGATGGAAGGCAAAAGTACGGCCGCATTCTCGCTCATGGCATCTATCCATGGTAAGAAAGACGACCCCATACGCATGCACATGGCACAAGCATTAAAGGATGCCACGATGGCTTGGAACATCTCAAAGAACATCGGACGTCACCATTTCCTACATTTCAATGGTAGCTATCACACAGCTGGAAAGACGGGTATTATAGACTATCTCAACCGTTATCGTCCCGAAACAACTATCACCACCATCATGGCAGTGAAACAAGAGGAGATTGATAAACTCGATAGTGCGTATCAAAATCAGGCCGATTACTACATCATCGTGCCACAAGACATGAGCACTTCGTACTAAATCATATTGCTGCAGGGCTTTGGCAGCAATGCTGCAAAAGCCCTGCAGCAATACTGCCGAACCTAGACAGCAAAGTTGCCTCGCCCCTGCACCAACCTATTGAAAGCTTTTTAAAGAGGTAAAACAAAAAAAAGAGAGACTCAAGGTTGAGTCTCTCCTTCTATATATTGTTCCATAAACATGTGCTCACCATCAAACACTGCGTAGGTAAACTGCCATATCCAATCACCCAAAATCATCATCCGAGCCTTCTTGCTAAGCATCAAGTCGAGTTCTATATGGCGATGGCCGTAAAGGAAATAGTCTATGTCGGCGTGCGTCTTCATGTACTCTTTGGTGAAAAGAACGAGATATTCCTTGTGCTCACCCATATAAGGAGCCTCCTTACCATCGGCTCTTTTCAACCTACTATGCTTGGCCCAATTAAGCCCAAGAGCCATTCCCCAACGCGGATGGATGGCACATAGCAGGCGTTGACAGGTGTGGTTGTGGAATACTTTACGCAAGAATTTGAACTTATTATCGGGATCTCCGAGTCCATCTCCATGTGCCAAGAAGAACACTTTGCCGTATATCTCGGTGGTTAAAGGCTTGGTATGCACAATGAGACCACACTCTTCTGCCAAATAACCATACGTCCAAATGTCGTGATTACCGGTAAAGAAGTGTACTTCCACGCCATTATCAGTCAGCTCGCTCAGCTTCCCAAGGAAACGCGTATAGCCTTTTGGAACCACATAACGGTATTCGTTCCAGAAGTCAAACATGTCTCCGAGCAGGTAGATAGCCGATGCCTTGTCCTTAATACTGTCAAGGAAACGCACCAGCCGACGCTCTTGCGTACGACCATGCTCTATGGCTAGCGATCCCAAATGGGCGTCTGAAAGGAAGTATACATTCTTCATGGGCATGCAAAATTTAGTCGAAACCGAGTTCCACGCGAGCTTCTTCGCTCATCATACTTTGGTCCCAAGCAGGTTCAAACACCAGATTCACACTGCTGGATACCACTCCTTCGACGCTATCTATCTTTGTTCTAACGTCTTCAAGAATGAAATCGGCAGCCGGACATGAGGGTGATGTGAAGGTCATATCAACCTCCACATTACCATCTTCTTGCACATCTACTTTGTAAATCATGCCTAAATCCCAGATATTCACAGGTATTTCAGGATCGTAGACGGTCTTCAACACGTCCACGATACGCTCTTCTATTGCTATTTTTTGTTCTTGTGTCATTGCTAAGTCTATTAATACACCTTCTTAACCACGTTCTTTTTACAAAGATAACGTTTTCGATGAATCCCACAAAGGATTCGTCTTATTTCTTCAACATCAACTCTACGGCACGTTTCAGTTGTTCATCGTTTCCCTGTAGATAGTCTTCAGGAGTGTTATATACCTTTATATCGGGCTGCAAAGTGTTGTTTTCGCCATACACACCATGCATATCCCGACAGCCAACTTGCGGGATTCCGAACACCATTTGGTTGTCCATGAGTCGCTCCCACCACACAGCTGTCATCGTACCTGCTACAGGTCTGCCGATAATCTTGCCTATTCCGAGAGTCTTATAGACGAATGGGAAACCATGACCATTGCTGTAATCGTCTTCACAAACCATAACACAAGATGGTTTTACCCACTTGTTCCAAGGGTCGTATCCAATGAATTGGCCACGCGGAACGAAGCTTTGATACTGCTTACCCGACAGTAATGTGCACAAATCGTCGTGTAACCAACCACCTCCATTGTGTCTTTCGTCGACGATGACGGCCTCTTTCTGTCGATTCTTATCGCTCAACAACTCACTGAATACAGTGCGATAACTCTCGCTATTCATCGCTTTCACATGCACATAAGCCAATCGTCCGCCCGAAAGACTGTCTACAATAGCACGGTTACGATCCACCCAACGCTTGTAAAGGAGCTCATCTTGCTGCGATTTAGAGATGGGACGAACGGTCACATCAAACGATTTGCCACCATTGTTGACCGTTACTCGTACCGGTTTTCCGGCCTTTCCATCGAGCAACATATCGTAGGCTTTACCTGCTTCTATCCTCTGTCCATCGATAGCTTCGATGATACTACCACGCTGAACCTTTGTATTCTTCACGGCAAATGGGCCACGTTTGATGACTTCATCGACTTTCAGACCATCTCCAGTGTACGTTTGGTCGAAGAAAAGCCCCAATACAGCCGTCTTCAACTTGGCTCCATCGGGATAGAAACGAGCGCCGGTATGCGAAGCATTCAGCTCGCCCAGCATCTCGCTAAGCATGTCTCGGAAGTCGTAACGGTTGTTGATATAAGGTAAGAAACGCTCGTAGGTGGCGCGATAACCAACCCAATCTACTCCATGCAGATTAGTATCGTAGAATTTATCCTTCACTTGTTGCCATACATGGTCAAACAAATACTGTCTCTCTTTATAGGGTTGATAGTTGAATCGAGCCTCAAAACCGATAGCAGAAGAACTCTTCTTTGCCACATCAAACTTCTTAATGGTAGAGTTGCACAGGTAGATATTCTTGAAATCTTTATCAGCTTGCATACCGCCACGGCCTATATTCTTCTCTACTATCTCTGTTTTACCATCACGGATCATATGACGCCACAGGTCGTAACCACCTTCAAAAGCGGCTTGATAGTACAACGTATCGCCACCGGGACTAAGAATTGCGTCACCCATGTGGGAAGAATTGACCGTCAATCTAACCACTCTGTCGCGACAATTATCAAGATCAAACTTCAAAGGTTCCACCTTCTTAGACTTCTTCTCGTCTTTCTTGGCATCGTCTTTTTTATCTTTCTTCTTCGCTTCATCAAAGAGTCCTTTCTCTTCTTTGGTCATCTTGAACTGCTCGTAAGCATCCAAATCGAAGAACATCAAGTAGGCATCCGACTCCGAACCCCAACTTCCATGGCTACGGAAACCGGCTCTATCACTCTGGAAGAGCATGGCTTTACCACCCAATACCCACTTGGCATCACCGTCGTTGTAACCGCTTTCGGTAATATCATGGATTTCTCCGGAACCTGAAGCTGCCACCAGTGCGATGTCACTGTTGTTCCATCCGCCGGTACCAATGTAACTACTGAGCAACCATTTACTATCCGGACTCCACTCAAACCACTGGTCGCCGTCACTATAAGAGTACATATACTTACCGTCCATGAGCGTACGCAGGGCGTGACTCTTCACATCTACCGCCCTCAATGTGGTGCGATTCTCCAGATAGGCCACCGATTTACCATCGGGACTATAGCGAGGTTGGAACGAAGTTTGGTCGCTCTTAACCAACTGTTCTTCCTCTATCTCGGTGGCATAAGTGAAGAGTTTCTCTTCCTTTCTCTTAATGGTAGACTGGTAAATCTGCCACAATCCACCACGCTCAGAGGCGTAAACAATGCTTCGACCGTCCGGTGCGAAGTCAATACTACGTTCCTGTTCAGGTGTATTGGTGATTTGTTTAGTCGTCTTATATTCCACAGAAGTGACGTACACATCGCCATGTAGCACGAAAGCAATTTCCTTTCCACCGGGCGAGACTGCTATTTCCGTCGCACCACGTGTCAAGGTCTGCCGGTCAAGGTCGATGTCGTTACGGTCGGACACCACTGTTACAGCCACCTTTTTAGGCTGTTGTCCCTCACGAAGGGTGTAAATCTCACCGTCGTAACCATAGCACAACATGCCATCGTTGCTACGCGATAAGAATCTCACGGGGTTACCCCTATAACTTGTCAGTTGCTGTTTTCCACTGCCATCTAAATTCCGTCGGTACACATTAAAAGTTCCGCTCTCCTCACTTAAATAATAATAGGTGTCGCCACTACCCCATACAGGATTGCGGTCTTCACCATTAAAAGAGGTCAATTTGCTGTATTTACCCTCTCGCTTTACCCATATATCGCGCGTAATAGGCGATGTATGATGCTTTCTCCAAAGATCTTCATAGCCTTTTTGGTCATGATAAAGAACGTCGCCACGGCTATTGATGCTCACATCGCACATCGTTAGCTCGGAGAAGAGCGTCGGTCTAGCCATGCCTTCGGTACTCACCTGATATACTTGAGGGAATGAACCGCTTGCAAAGATAATAGATTTAGAGGTCGGCATCAAGCTTGTTGAGTACAATACATGCATACCATCGCTGAACGCCATCGGTATTTCGTCGCCGCTATTATAGGTCAATCGCGTCGGCACACCGCCGTCTTTACCCACTACATATACGTCGAGACTGCCCTCACGACTTGATGCAAAGGCTATTTTTTGGCCGTCCGGACTCCATACAGGGTATGAGTCGTAAGCCGAATTGGTTGTTATCTGACGTGCACTTCCGCCCGTCGTGGGCACTGTAAAGATGTCGCCTTTATACGAGAATGCAATGGTTTGTCCATCAGGAGAGATACGACTATAACGCATCCACAATGGGTTGGTTTGAGCCGAAGCCCATAGCGATGAGGCCAAAGCCACAGCCAAGAATAGTTGTCTTTTCATATTTGCCATTTATTTATTCCTTCACTTCTATGCTACCTTTTAATAATATATTGTCAGAAGAGCTACCCACGAGCACATCGAAACGCCCCGGTTCCACACGGTGCTGCATGTTTCGGTCTACAATAGAGAGGTCGTCTTGGTCTACAACGAAACAAAAATGCTTGGTCTCACCTTTCTTGATCATTGCACGTTCAAAGTGTTTGAGCTGCTTAATGGGCTGAACGGTCGACGCAACCTCATCATGTAAATAGAGCTGAGCCACTTCTTCACCGTCCCGACTACCTGTGTTGGTCACGTCAAAACTTACTTCAAATTGCTGATTTCCCATCGACTTAACAGCCAGATTGCTGTATTTGAAAGTGGTATAGCTCAATCCGTAGCCAAAAGCATAGAGCGGACGAGCCGACATTTCAACATAGTTATGGGTTTCAGGAGCCTTCTTATTATAATAAACCGGCAATTGTCCTACCGCAGCAGGAACGCTCACGGGAAGTCGACCGGCTGGATTGTAATCGCCAAAGAGCACATCGGCAATGGCACGACCGCCTTCTTGACCGGGATAATAAGCGGTCAATAGGGCATCGGCATGCTCTGCCGACCATGTCTTATCAAGCGGACGGCCTTCGATATATACCACTACTAGTGGCTTACCCGTGGCACGCAGTGCACTAAGCAACTCGTTTTGGCGTCCCAACAGCGATAAGGTAGCACGATCGAACCCTTCTCCACAGTCCATATCGCTTAGACTTTTGCTGTCGCTCACTGCTGCTCCGGTCTCTTTATAGCTTGTCTTAAAGTCGCGAGCACTAGACCCTCCGACCACAGCCACGACCACATCGGCACGCCGCGCAGCCGCCACCGCCTCGTCTATATGTACATCTACGGTGTCACGCACGCCACAACCTTTCACGTATTCCACTTTTCCGACACCTATTTTCTGTCTGATTCCATCGAGTACAGTCTTCACATTACCCTCAGCTTGCGGTGCCGTGTAGTCGCCCAACTGATTGTAATCATTATCCGCATTAGGCCCTACGACAGCCACACGCATGGTCTTCGACAGCGGCAACGTGTTGTGTTTATTCTCCAACAGTGTCACAGCAGCCTGCGCCACCCGATAAGCCACATCCATATTCTCGGCCGTCCTCACTTCCTTGGTAGCCTGTTTCGGATCTACATACGGATGTTCAAAGAGCCCCATCTCAAACTTCATGCGCAGCACTTGAGCCACAGCAGAGTCGATAAGAGCCTCATCTACCATCTTCTTTTGGCAAGCATCGACCAGTGGTTGATATGCCAACGCGCCTAAATCTACATCTACTCCGGCTTTCAAAGCCATGACTCCGGCTTCTTGACGAGTCGCCGCCACGTGGTGAGTCTGCCAAATACCATCGATACTATACAAGTCTGACACCACGAAACCGCGAAATTTCCAATCTTGTCGCAGCACTTTCTTCAAGAAATAATCGTTTGCCGTACAGGGAATACCATCGAGCGAG
This sequence comes from Prevotella sp. DNF00663, assembly GCF_001553265.1. GTDB lineage: Bacteria > Bacteroidota > Bacteroidia > Bacteroidales > Bacteroidaceae > Prevotella. The sequence goes on from NZ_KQ960590.1 coordinate 41,819, forward strand.
TTGTACGAAGTCATCACCGATAGGGCGCCGGCATCAATGGCTCTCTTGAATGGTGGGAGGAAATTCTCTTGTATCTCACGCATTCCGAGGAACGTAGGATTACCATTCTGCCCACCCTCTGTCGTTCCATAACCGATGAAATGCTTCAATGTTGCTAGCGTAGCATAGGGATTTGAAAGGTTTCCACCGCCCAGTCCGCGTACCATTGCAGCCCCTATTTCGCCCGAAAGCGTAGGGTCTTCGCCCATCGTTTCTTCCACTCTGCTCCATCGAGGGTCACGACTCAGGTCGAGCACAGGGCCATAACTGATGTGTCCACCCTGCAAACGTATCTCCTTGGCAATCACCTTTCCGGCTGCTTCTATGAGCATCGGACTCCACGTGGCAGCCATTCCAAAACCCGTAGGGAATACAGTCGTGCCGATAGCCATGTGTCCATGGGGAGCCTCTTCTGCCAAAAATAGTGGAATACCAAGCCGTGATTTCTCCATCACATACTTCTGCATGGCATTGCCGGCCTTGGCAGCCAACTCCGGATTCAAGCCGTTTGAGAGCGATTTACGAGTCCAAGGGTCGGCACGATAGGTACCCCACAGCATGCCCACATGCTCTTGTCCCACTTCTTTTTCAAACAAGGCTGAAGGCACAACCTTCTTGCCTTGTATATCATAATAGTTCCAAGCCAGCGTACAACGCAACTGCCCTACTTTCTCTTCGAGTGTCATGCGCGACAGCAAATCGCTCACACGCACACTGATAGGTAGATTAGCTTGTTGATAAGGGAATTTCTTTTGGGCAGCCATAGCGTTCCCTGCCATGCAGAGCGACACCACGGCACAAAGTAGTCTGTCTCTATTTTTCATTTTTGTTAGGTTTACTTACAGAGTACGGAGCGTCTACCTGTTGCGTTCCACGTTGCTTGTTAGGAGTAGCCGACATCGTGAATCGGATATTACCACCATTCATTAAGTCGGCATGGCGCAGGTAGTTATGTGTGTAATTTTGCCCATTCAACAGCATAGAATTGATATAAGGCTCATGACTGTCGGCCTGAATTCTCATCGTTTTTCCATTTTCTAGGTGCAGTGTCATATCGGTAAAGTAGGGTGTACCGAGCACATACTCGTTGCTACCGGGGCATACCGGATAGAAGCCCATGGCCGAGAAGACATACCAAGCAGACGTCTGACCGTTGTCTTCGTCGCCACAATAGCCATCGGGAGCTGCTGTATAGAGTTTGTCCATAGTCGTGCGTACCCACTTCTGAGCCTTCCATGGCTGCCCACTATAGTTGTAGAGGTAAATCATGTGTTGGATGGGCTGGTTGCCATGTGCATAGTTTCCCATGTTCATAATCTGCATTTCGCGAATCTCATGAATTACCTGACCGTAGTAACTATCATCGAACACGGGTGGAAGATTGAACACAGAGTCCATCATTTCATTGAATATCTGCTTGCCACCCATGAGATTAATAAGTCCTTGAGGGTCGTGGAATACCGACCAAGTGTAGTGCCAACTGTTGCCTTCTGTGAATGCATCGCCCCACTTCAGAGGGTTGAAAGGCGACTGAAACTTACCGTTCTGCAAACGCCCACGCATCAATCGGCTCTCTCGGTCAAACACATTCCGATAGTTCATGGCACGCTGTCGGTACACTTTCAACTCGCGTTCCGACTTACCTAAAGCCTTACCCAGCTGATAGATACACCAGTCATCGTAAGCATACTCCAACGTACGAGCCACGTTCTCATTGATTTTCACGTCGTAAGGCACGTAACCCAACTTGTTATAATATTCCCAACCGAGTCGGCCGGTAGACGATACGGTGGGATGAACAGCTTGTGTCCCGTGTACAACTGCTTCCCAAAGGGTCTCCACATCGTATCCACGAAGCCCTTTCAAGTAAGCATCAGCCACCACCGAAGCGGAGTTGTTGCCCACCATACAACCACGATGACCGGGGCTGGCCCATTCCGGTAAGAAACCACTTTCTTTATAAGCATTCACCAATCCGGCCTGCATCTTCGTGCTTTGTGACGGATACATCAGGTTCAGCAAGGGGAAAAGGCTACGGAAGGTATCCCAGAAACCGGTGTCGGTAAACATATATCCGGGCAACACCTTGCCGTTATAAGGACTGTAGTGCACTGGTTTTCCATCACCATCCAACTCGTAAAAACTGCGTGGGAAGAGCAACGAACGATACAAACAAGAATAGAATGTGCGCAGATGGTCGGTAGACGACTCATCGCCAACCTCTATCCTACCCAGCATATCATTCCACTGCTGACGACCTTGTGCTTTCAGTTGCGCCATATTCTTACCGTCCAACTCACGTAGATTACGCTCGGCCTGCTTTTCACTGATAAACGACGAAGCCACGCGTACGCCTACTTTCTCGCCTCGTTTGGTACTAAATGTGACGATAGCACCAGCATGATTACAGCTAGCTTCGGTCTCTCCGCTCAGCAACTCGCCATCCTTAGCGATGAGATATTGACTGATAGGATGGTCAAACACCATCACAAAGTAGTTCTTGAAATTATCGGGCACACCGCCACTGTTGCGGGTTGAGTAGCCTACTATCTTATTCTCGCTCGGTATCACGCGCACCTTCGACCCCTTATCAAAGGCATCGATGACCACGTTTGCCTGATCGGTAGCAGGGAAAGTGAACTCCATCAAAGCTGCACGCTCTGTCGGTGACAATTCGGCCGTCACGTCGTAATCGGCCAAATACACCTTATAAGCATAGGGAGTGGCCTCTTCCGACTTATGAGAGAACCAACTGGCGCGTTTCTCTTCGTCGAATATGGGATTGCCAACGGTAGGCATCAACGAGAACTGGCCGTAATCATTGATCCACGGACTGGGCTGATGTGTCTGCTTCAAACCACGGATTTGGTATGCCGTATAGCTGTATTGCCATCCATCACCCATCTTTCCGGTCTGCGGAGTCCAAAAGTTCATACCCCAAGGCATGGCTATAGCAGGATATGTATTACCTGTAGAAAGTTTGAATTCTGATTGTGTACCCACAAGTACACTCACATAATCGACAGCATTTTTTACTCCTACCGCATGTGAAGCAAAAGTAAACAACGCCGCGAAAATCGCTGCGATTATTCGTTTCATCTAATATTTAGGTTTGATTGATAATTGTTACTTGCAAAGATAATCATAAAAAATGAGAGTAAAAACGAATAGAGCGACAGAAAAACAAAGCAAAAACAAGGAATCGTAAGTGAAGAGATAAAGAAACTATCTTGGCTATCATAGATATACAACTCGTCTACTTGTCTGCTCGTTCACTTATCTGTCATCTGGCTGCAAAGGCTTGGCAGCGTCGCTGCCTCTGCCTTGCAACATTATTGTCTGCACTTTGCAGCATTGCTGTTTGGCTTTTGCAGCAAAACAGGCATGCTATATTTTGCCATGCCACAGGAATATATTACTTTTGTATAGTTACAATTTAACACGCCGATTTATGGCTTTTCTCGCTTTTATCAAGAAATGGACACTGCTCTGTGCCATCGTTTTTGGTTCTTTGGTCTACCTTTTGTTCTCCCAAGTTCCGATGCTCCAGCCCTTTGGGAACATCGTTGGACCACACTTGGTAGACGTCATGCCGATACTTATCTTCCTCATTCTGTACGTCACTTTCTGCAAGATAAGGATGGATGATTTTCGTCCTCACAAGTGGCATTTTTGGTTACAAGGCATCAGGACGGTCTTATCTGCATTGGTAGTATTGGCAATTCTCCACATCAAAGAGCCAGAGCAAAAGATTTTATTCGAAGGAATTTTTATCTGCGTCATCTGTCCTACGGCCGCAGCTGCAGCCGTTATCACCGAGAAGCTAGGCGGTAGTATCGCTTCCATGACCGTTTATACCATCATAGCCAATTGCTTTACATCGGTTATTATACCGCTTTTCTTCCCTATGATAGAACGAGCTGCCAATATCACCTTTATGTTTGCCTTCTTCATGGTGCTGAAACGAGTGGTCATGGTACTTGTCGTTCCACTGTGTTTGGCACTGCTTACACGCCGATATTTGCCCAAAGTAGCCGGTTGGTTCAAACGTCGTAAGAACTTGGCTTTCTATATTTGGAGTATCAACCTATCCATATTGATGGGCTTCACGCTCAAGACGATGCTTCACGCACAACTCTCTACCCACATGCTTCTGCTCATGTTGATACTTCCACTCTTCATCAGTCTGGCGCTCTTCGGTATCGGTAAGTTCGTCGGACACCAATATGGAGACAGCATCAGTGGCGGACAAGCACTCGGACAAAAGAACACTATCGTGGGAATATGGCTTACCATCACGTTCTTAAACCCCTTGGCGGTCATCGCACCATGTGCCTACATGATATGGCAGAACATCATCAACACGTGGCAACTGTGGTATAAAGAAAAATACGGAATACTAAAATGGTAGATTATACAGGTATAGTCGGTCGGCAAATGCGGTGACAACGACTATACCAAATGGCCTTCATCGGCCCAAGCCAACATCTCTCGGTCGCCTCGGCTATCTCCATAAGCGGTAAGGTGAAAGGAGTTTCGGGCAGGCAACACGGCTTTCAGACGCTCTACTTTCTCTGCCCCGTAACAGTTTTTACTGCTAAAGAAGCCGGTCAACAGACCATCCTTAACCTCTATCTGCGTGCCTAATACCGTCACATCCAAGCCCTCTTCGGCCAAGAAAGGAGCTACCCAATTGTCCACACTCGCACTGACTACATACACATCGGCACTGTCTTGCAATGCCCGACGAAGGATATTAAGCATCGAAGGGCGCAAGACTTGTCGGCGCTCATGGGCGTATCGACGGCAGAGGCGGTCGAACTCGTCTAGCAAAACACCTCGAAAAAAATGGGCAAACACCTTCTGTTTCGCTTTATAATTAGGGTATAGATGTAGCTTCATCAACACCAATAGCGGACTATAAAGCAAAAATCCTAGTAGGAAACGGCCTGTTCCACAGGTGAAACGTATAAAATCGATGAGCGTATCTCGTGTGGTCAAAGTGCCATCAAAGTCGAAAGCGAAGATATGTTTCATGATTTATTGATTTTTAGAAGGAGTTATAGAATTAACAGGAGTTATGGAGTTAAAGTAGTTAAGCCAATAGCAAATAAACATATGACATAACTCCGTTGAGCAACACGAAACATAACTCCCATTAACTCCATAACTCCTAATATATAATCACTAAGAAAAACAGTATCCATGCCACCACTATCAACTGCATGAAACGGTCGGCTAAAAGTATCTTTGTGGGGTCTCCACTCTTCTTATCGACCACCGTTACTTGAATATAGCGTAACAATCCCACCAATACGAGGATAGAAGTGAGATACAACGAGTCTGTTCCGAAACGCTCGGTAACTTCCGAACTCACTGTATACATGATGTAACAAACAAGTGTTACGGATGCTGTGATGGTGATAGCTTGGTTGATGAACGTGAGATTATAGCGACTGGTATTCTTGCGTGGAGCCTCTCCCGTCTCGTTCATACGCACGACATCGTCGCGTCGTTTAGCGAAACTCATGAACAAGGTGACCAAGAATGTCATCAAGACTATCCACTTACTCAACGCAACATCGGTAGCCATGCCACCGGCCAAAAGCCTCAATACGAAGCCAAAGGCCACGATGCACACATCAATGATGGCATATTGCTTGAGTCGGGCACAGTAGATGAGGTTCATCACCCAGTAAGCCAGCAACACACCACCAGTCTCGTAACGATGAGACGGGAGCAAAGCCACAAAGCCAAGACCAAGCAAAAACAGTATGCCCATAGTCATATAGGCCTGCGCGATAGACACTGCTCCCGACGCAATGGGGCGATGACACTTCACCGGATGGCGTCGGTCATCGGCCACATCATATATATCGTTGAAACAATAAATGGAAGAAGCGACCATACAATAAGCCAACACGGTGATGATACCGGGTATAAGGACATTTGGATGAAGCAGCTGACCACCGAAAAACAGGGGTAACAGCACGAAAAGGTTCTTCGTCCACTGCTTCGGACGTATTAGTTTGAGGAGTTGTTTCATGGGCTTATAATATCATTTTTTCCAATTGTCGGGCTATCCACATAACAAGTTTGGCAAACAACCAAGCCACCGGCAGGGTGATAACGACGCATACTAAGAACGTCGGCCAATAGCTCCAACGAGCCGGAATATACGCTAATACGAAATGTTGATGTACAAGATAGGCTTCCAAACTCAATGCTCCGACAAAGCTAAAGAAGCGATTGAACCACGCAGGAGTGCGTCGGAAGACACGATTCAACAGTAAAATCGATGTAATAGTGAGCGGAATATAGAGCATACGCTCAATAAAAAGAGGGAACTTTCCATGCAAGTTCTGCTCCATAAAGATACTAGAGAAGAGCGTCATAGCAAATGTCAGGAGTATCATCCAAATGGATGCACCGTCCATCGTATCCTTTCTTCGCACGCTTTCTCCCATATTGATGCCGATGAAATAGATGGGAATGCGACTCCAAAATATCTCTAAATGCCCCACAGTAGCATGAATGGGTGTCACATATTGTACCAATACACACCACAATATCATCAATACGGGCAACCAACGATAGATGGGATGGCGTCGAATCAATTCCATGTAAGAGGGCGTAAAAAGGTAAAGCATCATGATGGCAGGGATATACCAAAAGGTTAACTCGTCGTGTAACCAGAAGTCCCAATTGATGGTGATGTCGCCAATGAGGTCTATCCATGCCGCAACATCGCCTCCATGGAAGCGCGGAATATAGTAGAGCGAAGCCGCAATGAGCCATGCCGGATAAATACGGAGAAACCTTCGCACCATGAAATGACGTACCGAGGGAGTGCGAGTCCACGAAAACCACAGCCCAATTCCACTCAAAAAGAGAAACATATCGACTCCTACATTGCCCATTCTGCGCAATCCGAAGAACATATCCCAACGAGGTAACCCCACATGAAAGAGGATAATAAAGAGCATGGCAGCCCCCATCAGTTCACCACGGAATCGACTGATGTTTGAAAGTTCTATATCTTTGAAGAGATCGTCTTTCAATTTGGTCAATGAACCAAGTCTCTTTTCGCTCATAAGTTCAAGGATTTGGGATACGTTTCAAGAGTTCGCGGAAGAGCCAAGCCATGCAAATAGAAGCCACAACATAAAGAAGCAAGCCTGTATAGATGTCGCCTTGCCGGCTGATAGGAATCAATATCTTACGAGTCAACGGATGGCATATGAACAGAGCTGCGCTAATAGAGCCCACCCAAACAAAATGATTGAAGATTAGAGGGAAACGTCCCAACAACTTCACCAAACCGATACTGAAGCTGCAAATAAACACCGGGACGAAGTACCATAGCTGATAATTGTAGCTAAAAAAGACGATGCAAAGTGCCGAAACCACCATCATCATGTCGTAAGCACGGTTACTAAGCGCACGACCATAGCGAGAATAGAGCACTCCAAGGCCGAAAGGAAGCATTCCACCAATCATGTTATAACGCAAACGGTTGAGGGTTTCACCTCCCGAATCACAGAAAACCTGAAGCAACCAGCACACCATGATGGCACCAACCGTCCATGTCCAAGGTCTGCGATAGATGACAAAGCGGTAGAATATGTACAATTGCAACATCAAACCAAAAAACCAATAGGGGCCCGGCCAGATGATTTTATCAGGCGACGGTAACAGATTGTTGAACATACCCAGTTGTGCCACCACATCCATGAAAGCATAATGATGCGCTCCGGGAGTGATTTGGTCTACCAAAATAAAAGCTACAAAGCCCACAATCATCATCTTGAAGAGCTTCAAGAAGTGGGTACGAACAAAGTCGTATGGTCTTCCTGCCTCCTTTACGGCATACTTCTGCTCTAGTCCGTAAGCACTCAAAAAGAGGAAAACGGGTACTCCGTAATGGCCGAAAAACGATAAAATATGCACAGGCAATAGCCCATCGGGATGCACAAGTACCCGACTCAACCAGTCTACATTATGTTGAAAATACTGATATTCATTCTCCTGTACGATGTGTCTAAGCCAATGTGAGTAGTTATGCATCACGATAGCGATAATGGCAAGGCCTCGTAATGCGGAACATTCTGCCCGCGAAAGGAGCGGCGGGGTGGCTTGTGGAGATGTCATAGGCATCACTTTTTATTTCTTTTGAAGATAGTTCAACCTCAACAAATCATAGTCGGCGGTGTTCTTGAGGATACGTTTCCGCCCCTCATCGTATTGAGGACTCAACACATTATAGGCCGCTTGATAATACGGTGTATGGATTCCAGCCAAGTAAAGCAACAAATGTGGTAGCGCATCGGTCATGTACTTACGATTGCGGGCAGCTACTATCTCCCTGTAAATCTCCGGATGTTGATGGGCATAACGGGGTGAACAATAAATCCAAAAAGGTATCTCGAATTCGTATTTTGCCAACGGATAGTCAATGGCAGAACTGTGATTACGGCATATAAAACCGCGAGTTTCCTCGTAGCACTCTTCTCCATGATCGGGCATATAAATCACAATGGCATCGCGATTTTCAAACCGTTGGATGATTTGATCGACCACCGAATCGTTGTATAGCACCGCATTATCGTAAAAACTCAGTATCTTTCGCCTGTTATCATTGAGTTCCGGACGCTTGTCTTCATAGCTGCTTGCATAGAATTTCGTTTGGTTTCGCGGGAAACGATCACGATAATTAACATGCTGTCCTAGCAAGTGAAAGATGGTCAAGTTATATTTTTTATCCTGTTGACGTAGTCTATCATAATCTCTTAACAAGTCTTCATCAAATCGATGGAGACTATCGTTGCGCGTATCAAACTGTGCTTTGCTCAACACTGGATTGTTTAAGAAGAAGCCACCACTAAAGTCGTAGACTGCCTCCTTGGCTTTCGGGAGGAACTGATTGGTGATAAACGTGACATGATAGCCGGCTTTTCTGAACAGTTCGGGGAAGAGTGGATAGTCGCACCACTCCCCTTTCTGCCCGATGACATGGGTAGAAAACACGTTCTTAAAGACGAAACTAGTGAGATTCCAACACGAGACAACATCGGTAAAAGGCACCAATCTGCCACTTTTCTCACGGGCAATCTGTCGCGGAGTGGTCGGCATGAAGTATCCATACTGCTGTGAATGATGTCTACCGAGGCTCTCACCGATAATCAACACGATCTCTGGAGAGCGATAAGAACAACTGTCCACCTGCACCTTATCAGCCGAAGCAATGAGCTTATCTATCTGTTGTGAGGCCAAAGAATTGGCATATACGCTAAAAACCAACCTCTGCATGGGGGTGAAAAGTACCGCGTGGTCTTTAGCCGTAAGTGTATGTTCCACATCACCGATGTTACTACCGGTCATCAATTCCACTGTAGCCACCTTGTTATGTGCACTCGTGATACCACCCCAAACTAGTAGAACGGTCGTCAATAAACCCATAACAGGGGCACCCCAAGGCATATTTGGCAATCCTTTAGCGGGATTATTAATGATTTCGCGAGTAAAAGTTTGCTTTACATAGCGACTCCACCACTTGCGACAAACCACCAAGATATGCACCAATATCAACAGCAATACCCACCCCACGCGACTAAACATCACGTCGGGAGAGAGTGTTGAAGTCAAGAATTCGCATGCTTCGCGGCCGTTAGTCTCATCTACCAGCAACAGCATTGTGGGCGTAATGGTCGAGTCGTACTTCACAAAACAGTAGGTATCTACAAGAGTTACCGCATACATCACGACATAAAACACAGCTCTTGCCACCGCTCTGAACTTGCGAGGAAGCAGTGCCAACACCACACAAGCAGCATAAACTTCGAGCAACATTTCCAAATAGAGGTTATCATAGACCCTTGCCCAACTCGTATTAGGCAATGTGAGCCATGCGCTGAGAATTCCCAACGCATACATGAAAATAAAAAACAGCGCGTTCAAGCGAATCGGTAAGAAGACGACCTCAAACATTCGCCGTAGCAAGTTAACGATTTTCATCGGCTACCTATATTTAATATAGACATCTATTTGGATATTTCGAGTTTCTCGTCTCGTTTATTTGCGGAAACGTTCTGCTTGCTGACGTATCAGTTCGGCATCGTTGAAATAGTCTATACGCATAGCTTTACGCACCTCATCCATGGTCTTTGCTGCCACTTCACGAGCATCTTCCGAACCTTTTTTAAGGATGTCGTAGATGGCAGGAATATCTTGTTCAAACTCATGACGGCGCACCCGAATAGGCTCCAACATCTTATTGAGAATCTGATTCAGGAGCTTCTTGCATTTCATATCTCCTAGTCCACCGCGTGTATAATGGTCTTTCAGTTCCTGAAGATTCTTATATTCCGGCCAAAACTCAGCGAAGTCATCATCGGTAGAAAATGCATCAAGATAAGTAAACACTGCATTTCCCTCCACTTTTCCGGGATCGTCGACACGTAAATGGTCAGGGTCAGTATACATCGAACGAATCTTCTGCCATACCGTGTCGGCATCATCGCTCAGATAGATACAGTTACCAAGGCTCTTACTCATCTTCTCTTTGCCGTCGGTACCGGGCAAACGGCGAGCCGTAGCATTCTCCGGCAGCATGATATTGGGTTCTACAAACACCTCAGAATAGGTCTGATTGAAGCGACGAGCAATCTCGCGGGTCACTTCCAACATCGGTTCTTGGTCTTCACCAGCAGGAATCGTCGTGGCATTGAAAGCCAAAATATCGGCTGCCTGACTCACGGGATAACAGAAAAAGCCCAATGGTATGTTGGCTTCAAAGTTGCGCATCTTAATCTCTGTCTTCACCGTAGGATTGCGCTGAACGCGAGATACCGTGATGAGATTCATCAAATAAGTAGTCAATTCGGCCAATTCAGGTATCTGACTTTGTACATAGAGTGTACACTTATCGGGCGACAAACCTGCTGACAAATAGTCCAATGCCACTTCAATCAAGTTTTGTCTAATCTTCTCCGGGTTATCGGCATTGTCCGTCAATGCCTGTACGTCGGCCATAAACACAAACATACGGTCGTAGTCTCCGGCCTCTTGAAGTTGCACACGACGACGCAATGAACCAATATAATGACCGAGGTGTAATTTTCCGGTGGGTCGGTCGCCCGTCAAAATAATTTTTCCCATTATCTATGCTTTATATTTTTCTCTTTGTCTATTCTGCAAAGATACGGCTAATTCAAAGAAATCCCAAACATAACGAATAAAAAAGGGGCATACAAGATTCTACATCATCAGATTGCATTTGAATCTTACAATTGCAATAGGAGCCCTTAATCCTAGCCCCATACCATATAAACTAACATAAGCTAGACTAATTATAAGTATCCACAAATTTGGTGAACATCTAGATTCTTTGTAACTTTGAGGCTCTTCATTTATAATCATATACCTATTTAACATGAAACATAGCTTATTACTTACGCTTTTATCAGCCTGTTTCCTTACAGGCATGGCGCAGCAACGAGCAGACCGCCAATCGCTCAACGACCCCAATTCATTCTCTTTCATACTCATGGGCGACCCGCAAGGATATACCAAGTACGATGTCAATCAGCCGCTGTTTGAGCTTTGTACAGCATGGTGTGCCGACAATATAGACCATCTCAACACAAAGGCTGTACTCCTGACCGGCGATTTGGTGGAACAAAACGAGAATTATGTGCCCATTCCAAGGATAAGCAACCAAACGAGCAAACAGATGTGGGAGTGGGCTTCGCACTGCATGAAGCGTCTTGACAACCGCGTTCCCTACATTATCTCTACCGGAAACCATGAATATGGTTACGTAAGAGGAGACGAAGGATTCACCCATTTCCCAGAATATTTCCCCATGGAACGCAATTCCAAATGGAAAAACTGCGTGGTTGCCACCTATCCCAATCGCGAAGGTAAGGTATCACTCGAAGATGCTGCGTATGCTTTCCACGAGAAAACATGGGGAGACATCTTAGTGATTGCCTTAGAATGGGCACCACGCGATGAGGTATTAGAGTGGGCTAAGAAACTTGCAGCAGACAAAAAATACAAGGATTACAAAGTATTTGTAATCACACATTCATTCTTGAAAGGACGAACAGCCGAGCGAACAGCTAACGAGAATTACAAAATCAAGCCGGCAAACTACGGCAAGGATATATGGGAGAAGTTGATTTTCCCCTCATCCAATATTCGTCTTGTTATCTGTGGACATACCGGTCAACCGGGGTCATTTGAAGATAATGTAGCCTACCGATGCGATAAAAACACTGCAAACAAGTCGGTTCACCAGATGATGTTCAACGTACAATGCCTTGGTGGTGGTTGGGAAGGAAACGGAGGAGATGGATGGCTCCGCATATTAGAGTTCAACCCCGATGGAAAGACTATCAGTGTTAGAACCTATTCTCCATTATTCGGCATCTCGTCTACTACCAAACAATTTGCCCATCGCAAAGGAAAATGCGATGAATTCGACATAAAGATAGACTAAAAACAGATAATGCCACGCCCTCAACACGATACTTTCTACAGCGACATATATAGTATGGTAACGCAAATACCGGCAGGACGTGTCGTCACTTACGGCGAACTGGCACGTCTAGCCGGTTGGCCTCAACATGCTCGCATGGTGGGACGAGCACTTAGAGAAGTCCCTCCAGCCCTGCATTTACCTTGTCACAGAGTTGTCAATGCGGCCGGTCGAACGGCTCCGGGATGGGTCGAACAGCCTCAACTCTTGCGTTCCGAAGGTGTCGCTTTCAAATCTAACGGATGCGTAGATATGCGAGTCTCGGCATGGAAACCATTGGAATCATTCGTCTGAAGCGCCTCAACTACGTGTCACTAAGAGGGTACCTGAAAGAACATCAATAGCAAAAAGGACTCTTATATATCATACAAAGAAAATAGCGGAGGGCGTTTAACGTCCTCCGCTATTAATTATTTGAGCAGGTTCAACTTATGTTTAGGTTCCAGAATTTGATGTACTTTCACAGTGTTACCCTTTAGTTTGAGAGTAGCGCTATCTTTGATGTCGCGGCTGGAAGCACCCACCTTAAATGTATATACGCCCGAATCAGTTACCCAAGCATTTGGCTTCTCATTGAAAGAAGCCAACTCCAACTCACTTATTTACTTTCCTTGAACCAATGACATGGTATCGCGAGCAATCACAATCTCCTCGTCTGTCGGGATCACGCAGACTGTAACCTTACTGTCGGGGGCAGAGATGATAGCCTCTTTACCACGTACATTGTTGGCTTCGGCATCCATCTTAACACCCAAGAATTCCAAACCTGAGCAAGACTGCAAACGAGTTCCAACTTGGTTTTCACCTACACCGGCTGTCCAAACGATGATGTCGACACCACCCATTGCTGCTGCATAAGCACCGATATACTTCTTAATACGATAGTCGTACATCTTCAAAGCCAACTGAGCACGCTCGTTTCCTTCCTTGGCAGCGCTTTCTATTTCGCGCATATCGCTAGAGATACCGGTGATACCGAGTACTCCGCTCTCTTTGTTTAAGAAATCGGCCATCTCTTGCGGCTTCTTTCCGAGCTTGTCCATGAGATAAGTTACAGCCGACGGATCAATATCGCCGGAGCGCGAACCCATCATCACACCTGCCAAAGGAGTAAGTCCCATAGAGGTATCTACGCACTCGCCATACTTCACAGCAGTTACACTCGCACCGTTACCGATATGGCATGTAATGATTTTCTGGGTCTTGATGTCGCGTCCCAAATACTCACACACACGCTGAGAAACGTAGCGGTGGCTAGTTCCATGGAAACCATAACGACGTACATGGTACTTCTCGTAGAGCTCGTAAGGCACGCCATACAAGTAAGCGTAGTCGGGCATGGTAGAATGGAATGCGTTGTCGAAGACGCAAACCTGCGGAGTTCCGGGCATCAAAGCGTCTACAGCGCGGAGTCCACGTAGGTGTCCAGCGTTGTGAACAGGTGCCAAATCGCACAGTTCTTCGATTCCCTCTTCCACCTTTTCGTCTACGATGACGCTCTGGCAGAACTTATCTCCACCCTGCACGATGCGATGTCCGACAGCATCTATTTCCTTCAAATCCTTGATAGCACCTATTTCCGGGTCGAGCAAGCACTTGAATACGAAGTTCACGCCTTCCTTATGGTCGGGCATGTCATGCATAATCTTCTTCTTATCACCGCTAGGTAACGTTACTTTGATGAAAGCCTCGTCGAGACCGATACGCTCTACACCACCCTGAGCCAGCACGGCTTCGGTATCCATGTTGTACAACTTGTACTTGATAGAAGAGCTACCACAGTTCAATACTAAGATATTCATATATTCTACTTTTATTTGATTTAACGAGACTTTACGGCATCTTGTGCCTGACAAGCAGTGATGGCAACCATGTAATAAATGTCTTCTACAGAACAACCACGGCTCAAATCGTTCACCGGACGAGCAATACCTTGGAGGATTGGACCGATGGCGATGGCGTTACCCAAGCGCTGAACGAGTTTATAACCGATATTTCCAACTTCCAAGTTGGGCACTACGAGCACATTGGCATTGCCTGCAATAGCACTACCGGGAGCTTTCTTCTGACCTACGGAAGGTACCAAAGCAGCATCAGCCTGCAACTCTCCGTCGACTTTCAACTCCGGACAACGCTGCTTTACCAAGCGTGTTGCCTCAACCACCTTATCTACTACTTCGTGCTTAGCACTTCCCTTGGTAGAGAAACTCAGCATCGCTACACGTGCTTCTTCAAACCCTGCCACGCTTTGAGCGGTTGCTGCGGTACACACAGCTATCTGTGCGAGCTGGTCGGCATCGGGCATTGGCGTCACGGCCACATCTCCCATAACGATGACACCATCTTCTCCATACTGCTTCTGCTCTGTTACGAGTAGCATAGCACCACTGACACAGGTGATACCGGGAGCACATTTAATAATCTGTAGAGCCGGACGAAGGGTATCACCGGTCGTACTTAATGCACCGGAAATCTGTCCGTCGGCACCTTCGGTCTTGATAATCATACAGCCAAGATACAAAGGATTCTTCACCAACTCGCGTGCCTGCTCAATGGTCATACCTTTTTTCTTGCGTAGCTCTGCCAACTGTTCGGCATATTCTTCGCACTTGGGATTGTTCAACGGGTCAATGATGGTAGCCTTATCAATATGGGTTAAGTCCCATGCCTCGGCTAGTTTATGTATTTCATTGGGATTACCAATGAGGATGATGTTAGCGATGTCGTCGGCCAAAACACGGTCGGCTGCTCTCAAGGTGCGCTCTTCAGTGGCTTCAGGAAGCACAATACGTTGCTTATCTGCTTTTGCTCTGGCAACGATTTGTTGTAATAAATCCATAGTTTTATGTTATGATAATTCTATAATATGTTCTGTGGGATGGCGTCACACAGCCCGTTTTGCCACTCCCACTTTGCAAAATTAACAAAAATAAATGACACAGTATTTGTCTATCGGATAAAAAAACATAATTTTGTAAGAACGAAACTATCATTTCGATTACATGTTAAAATTCAAAGCTTTGACCACTGCCGACAAGCAGATTATTCAGGATTATACCCTCTTGGGGGAACGCCAAAACTGCGATTTGTCATTTGCCAACATCTTCAGTTGGCGATTTCTATATAACACCGAGTGGACAATCGTAGACGATTTCCTTGTTTTCAGATTTTATACAGGTCAGCATTTGGCCTATATGATGCCTATTCCACATGCTAAAATCGACGCCGATGGAAAACGGAAGGTAGAGATTTGCGATGAATGCTCGGCTCATGTGATTCGCGAAATACGCAACGATTCCATCGCTATGGGTCATCCTTTCTTGATGTTAGGAGTGTGTAACTTCTGCGTAGACATCATTGAAAATGCATTTCCAGATACATTCAGCATCACCCCCGACCGCGATTACTCTGATTATATCTATCTGCGAAGCAAGTTGATAACGCTTTCCGGCAAGAAATTACAGAGCAAACGAAACCACATCAACAAGTTTAAAAGTCTCTATCCCGACTACGAATATCGTGCACTCACCACCGACATGATACCTGAATGTCAACGACTGGCGGGTGAATGGCGAGCCGGCCAAGAGGATGATACCGAAGGACATAGCATCTATAGCGAGATGCGTTCGATGACAAGGGCATTCGACCACTGGGACGAACTGGGCTTAATGGGCGGCACGATATGGGTAGATGACAAGTTGATAGCTTTCACTTACGGCACGCCTATCAACCAAACGACGTTCGATATATGCGTAGAAAAGGCAGATACCAACTACGAGGGAGCTTTTACCATCATCAATCAAGAGTTTGCCAAACATATTCCAGAACAATATATCTATATCAATCGAGAAGAAGATATGGGCGACGAGGGACTCCGTAGAGCCAAACTGAGCTACAAACCGGATATTCTCTTGGAAAAGAACGTCATCATGGAAAAACGTCCACTGGCTCAGTTTGAAGACCAAGGTCGTATCAAGGAAGAAGTAATGAAGCTGTGGAAAGACACTTTCCACGACTCCGACGCGTTCATCAAACTCTATTTCGACCGCGTATATCGCCCCGAATACAACATTTGTTGCCAACTCGATTACCATGTTTCGGCCGCTCTACAAACCTTGCCTTACCCACTTCTCTATCACGGAACGGAGGCTAAGACGGCTTATATCAGCGGAGTGAGCGTGGAAGAGGAATCGCGAAAGCAAAATATCGGCAGCAACTTGATGGCTCAAGCCCACTTCTATCTGTTCCATCACGATGTAATCTTCGCCACATTGATACCTGCCGAGCCATGGCTCTACGACTGGTATGGCAAACAAGGCTACGCCCGTTGCATCACATGTAAGCCCAACCCGACCGATGCGGCAACTGTTTCTTTCGCTGAATACGACAAGCGTCAACGCGAGCGTACATGTACATTATTACATAGTGAAGAACAACTGGCCGTGGCACAAGAAGACATTCGATTGGCAGGCGAACACTACAAGCCAACCACAGAACCTATTCCCGGTATGCTACGCATCATCAATGCCAAACTGGCATTGCAATTATGGACCGAGCAACATCCCGATGCCAAGTGCTCAATACGTGTCAAGCACGACCGAGACATACCGATGAATAATGCTTATTACATCATCGAGAATGGACAAGTAAGAAAGACCGATGAACCGGATTCAAACGCAACGGTTATGCGAATGGCTCAACTGGCAGAATTTATTTTTGCCGATGAAATGGCGGAAATGGAGCTGATGTTGAACTAAAATACCGAGAGCATCTTTACATCTCTTGTGTTAAGATGCTCTCCAATTCCTCTGCCGAGAGTCGAAGATGGAACTCTCCCTTGATAGCAACGGATATACGACCTGTCTCTTCAGACACGACTACGGCAATGGCATCGCTGCTTTGCGATATACCCATGGCCGCCCGGTGGCGCAATCCCAACTCCTTGGGAATATTCAAGTCGTGAGAAACAGGCAAGATGCACCCCGCAGCCTTGATGCGCTTCTTCGATATAATCATGGCACCATCGTGTAATGGCGAGTTCTTGAAAAATATATTCTCTATCAACTGTTGGTTGATATTAGCATCAATCTCATCGCCCGTAGCCACAATATCATCAAGAGGAGCCCCACGCTCTATCACCATGAGGGCACCAACTTTACCGCGCGACATGCTCATACAAGCCAAAACAATCGGAATTATCGACTCTTTATCTACCTTCGTCTCATCCCTGCTGGTAAAAAACTTAGTGATTCTCTTGAATCGTTGATGTGCTCCAAGGGTATAAAGAAACTTGCGTATCTCTTCTTGAAAGAGCACAATAAGTCCGATAACACCCACACTCACCAACTTATTGAGGATAGCTCCGAGCAGACGCATCTCTAATACCTGACTCACAAAAAGCCAAACGAGTACGAATACCATGATTCCGATGAACACATTCAGCGAACGGCTCTCCTTCATCAAGGTGTAGATATAGTAGAGTATCAGCGCTACTAGAAAGATGTCAATTACATCTTTTATTCCAAAGTCAAAGGGCATAAGACATATTTAGTTCATTTACAATTTTTACCGATTCCATCGCTGCTTTCACATCATGTACGCGTAAGATGCCGGCACCTTTCATGAGAGAAATCGTATTCAGCACCGTGGTACCGTTCAACGAGGTCAATGGTGTTCCACCTATCAATTTATAAATCATCGATTTACGCGATATTCCTACCAAAATCGGTAGTTCCAATACCTGTAACTTTTCTGCTTCTTGCATCAATTGATAGTTTTGTTGCAGCGTTTTCCCAAACCCATAACCGGGATCAAGGATAATATCTTTCACTCCAAAGTCGCGTAATTGCTGTACTTCATCGGCGAAAGCTATCAACATTTCTTTCAATGTAGGCTTCACAGACATCAAGATATAAGGTATTTTCAACTCTCCAACAGTAGCAAACATACTCTCATCTTCGTGGATAGGTTGATTTACGATACCTGTCAATCCGCCTTCCGATACATCGTTGATAATGTCGGCTCCCCATTCTTCTACACACTTTCGCGCCACACGGGGGCGATAAGTGTCTACCGAAATAGGTAGTTCCGGACATTCGCGATGTACAATTTCCAATGCAAACTGTAGTCGACGCGCCTCCTCTTCTTCACTTACTTCCGATGCTCCGGGACGTGTAGAAAAAGCTCCTACATCCACGATGGAACCGCCCTCTTTTGCAATTTGTTGCACACGTTCGGCTATCTCAGCCTCCGTTTGTTTCCTGCTTCCTTCAAAAAAAGAATCAGGTGTGATGTTCACAATGCCCATCACTTTCGGCGTAGAAAGGTCCATGAGTTGACCACGTACATTGATTGTATAGTCCATGACAGCTTTTTTATTTGACTTTCGCAAGTTTATGCATAGCTTAGAATTGATTGGAGATAACGGAAAGTAACCGGAGATAACGGACATTTGTCCGATAACTCCTCCTAACCTCCTTTAACTCCCGATAACTCTAAAGTTGAGCATACATGCGAAACTTAAATCTTTTATATAACGACAAAAGTAAGAAAAAAGCACGAAAACAACAAAAATAATTCACTGCAAAGGCACTTCAGCGATACTGCGAAGCCCAAACAGCATTGCTGAAAAGCCGAGACAGCAATATTGCCGAGCCGCTGCAGAAACCTCTCCCCATCCCTCTCTCAAGGAGAGGGAGCCGCCGATAGACTATCATCATTACTTTTTAATCAGCGAAGTCTCTTTATCCGGCATACGCAACCTAATGGTATCGCACTTCCAAGTTTTTACTTTCCATATCAAACGTTGCATACAATGACGGTATTCTGCAGGATAATAGAGTGCGAGAGAATAGAGTTTACCACCTCGTTGAATACCATGTAAATAGTAACGATAATCTTTTAAATCCTCCATTTCGCCCTCACGAATGTATTCCAATCGCCGTTGATCGTCCGCATCAGACACCTTGCTTTCCAATATGACGTTCATTTCGTGGGCATGATAGCCAAAAGCCACAGAGCCATCCGTTCGCTCTTCGCGTACAAAGAAGGAAGGATACATAAAGGTATAACAATAATTAGAATCTACAAATTTAACCCATTTCACCGCATTCATACCTTCTCGAAATGCCTGAGGAAACGGTCTTCTATCACCTATGGGCATCAACCATTGCACCAATAGACATATAACAACAAACAAAGTAAAGGCTATTAAAATCTTTTTCATTTGCAAATCACTAAGGAACTATTTGCAAATATAAGAATTTCCAATACAAATCACAGGACGAGCCTGTATTAAAAATCAGGAAACAAACTTAATAATAGTTCCCTATCAAAACAAATAAGGGTGATGGACATCCACGTACCATCACCCTTATTTATTTAATCTTTATCTTTATAAATCACATTGTTTGCACCACTTGTGATTTTTAGAGCTTCCGGATGTTCCTTGATGAAGCTATCAATATGTCGAACTCGCTTATCTTCCAATATTTCATCGACTGCTATCAAGATACCGGTCTCTTCCACATCACCGAATCCATAATTGATAGCAGTGCCGAATAACTTCATTGTCGGACTGAGATTCATATAAGCATTTACCAATGGAGGAATATTATAACCTAACTTGCGAATCTCGCGATTCAATATTCTATAATCTGCACGGAAATCAGTTTCTGTGAATATTGCCTTTAGTTCTTCATCAGAAGTCTCTATTTTGAGCGGTTTCATCGGTAATATGAGACGCTCTTTATCATCGAAATGCTTCTTCAAGAAGTAAAGTATCATATCGCGACCACGACGGATATAAGAAGGATACATCGTCATCTTACCGAAGAAATATTTCAGTTTGGGATTGATAACCGTCAACGCGCCTAGCCCATCCCACAGATTATCGAGTGCAAAAATAGATTTCGTGTTCGTACGAACATTCTGATATTCAAGCGAAACAAACGATCGTCCTAGCTCAACCGTGTACGGCATATAGTTTTTGATGAACTCATCAGAGAAGTGGAACATATGACTTGTGGCCAAAGCCGGTTGCCCATTATCGTTCAATTTCCAGTCAGCCCCATACTGATAACGGTATCCTCCGATAATCTCATCGGCATCGGGATTCCACACGATCAACTGTTTGTAGCAATTATCGCCTACATCAAACTCATCGATATCCATCGACTTACCCGTTCCACCACCTGCAGTACGGAAAGCAATTTCACGTAATCGCCCTATCTCGCGCATTACATAAGGAGAGTCGTTGCCCGTAACAATGTAGATTTCATTGTGACTCTTATTGGTCATACGGAGCTGCTTGTCGGGCGTTAATTCGCTCTTGAGCAACTCTTTACTGACAGGCTGGATAATCTCTTCTTCCATTTGCTCTTATTTGGTCTTTATTATAGTTCATAAACACGGTCTTCGACAAATTTCGCCCATTCCATCGAAGATTTGCTTTTATCAAAAGTTTGCCAAGGAATAGGTTTTCCTATAGCTACCCGAAAAGTCTTATGCACATTCTTGTACATCTCGTCGACCAAAAACAACATGGCTACATTGAATTTCAATCCGAGCGCTTTACAGGTATTAGCAATGCGATAAAACTTTTCAGAATTTTGTCCACCGAAGTGAATAGGCACTACATCTCGCTGATATTCCACACTCTTTGAGATGAATGTTTTTTTCCACGGGATGTCGTGTATCTGCCCATCTATCTTGCGACTACAAAGTCCTGCAGGAAACATCAACATGTGATTATCGCTTTGGAAACCCGCTTCTACCATCGCGGGAAAGTTGCGACTCTGACCTCCTGTCTTATTAATACCAATGCTTACAGGCTTCAATCCCGGCAGATTGAGCAGCAAATCGTTTACCAAATAGCGGAAACGACCATCATAATGCCGCCCGATGATAGAACCTAATGCTACCCCATCGGCACCTCCCAAGGGATGGTTGGATACGAAAGTGTAGAGTTTTCCATCGTCTTTATCGGGTAAGTTCTCCACGCCAACGATGTCGAGTGTCATATCAAGATACCGAACACATTCTTCAAGCCACTCGGTTCCCACTTTATCCCGGCTTTCCCAAAGATAACGGTTTACCTCGTCTTGATGAACAATGTGCTTGAGCCACGAAACAACAAAGCCGGGAACATACTTAACCTTTGCTCCCATCTTGCTTTTCAGAATATCATCAATATCGATAGTATTCTCTATACTTTCACTCATTCAACTAACACTAACTACATGCAAAAATAACATAAGTTTTTTAAATAAGTTACATTTAGTCTGTTTTTTATTATTATTTTTTGACGAATGTAAGATGTACGACATCACCACACACAAAAAGCTAAGCATTAACAGCAAAGTAAGCGCCTTTTCACCTATGGAGAATGGTGTTTTCAACCACAAAAAATCAAAGCTTTCAAAGCGCGTCACTACAGCATTAAAAACAAAAAACGAGAGTTTAAAAAAGATTTGTGGGGAAAAGTGGAGAATAATGGGGAATTTTATGTATCTTTGATGCGAAATTTCATATTATATAAGAACGCATGCGCTTTTTAGGTAACATAGAGGCTAAAACCGACGCCAAAGGCAGAGCTTTTCTGCCGGCTACATTCCGCAAGGTGCTTCAAGCATCGGGCGAAGAAAGCCTCATTATGCGCAAAGATGTATTCCAGCCCTGCTTGGTATTGTATCCAGAATCTGTTTGGAACGCACAACTTGACTTCTTACGTCAACGTTTAAACCGCTGGAACGCGAAAGACCAGCAAATCTTTAGACAGTTCGTATCCGACGTAGAGATACTGACGCTCGATGGGAATGGGCGTTTTCTGATTCCAAAACGGTATCTGAAGTTGGCCGATATTGAGCAAGAAATCAAGTTTATCGGCATGGATGATACCATCGAAATATGGAGTAGACGCGCTGACGACAGGCCTTTTATGAACAGCGAAGAGTTTGGAAAAGCGCTGGAAGCTATGGGAAAAGAAGAATAAAGATACAAAATACCACCCATAGCAATTTTCTCCGGTTCTCTCACCAAAAGAGATAGCAAAGGACATAAGAAACAAATATATGGCAAAAACCAAATATCATCAAACAAGATCAACAACCAATAACACCTCTTCCTCCTTGGGAGAAAGAGAGGGAGATGTGTTATATCACACCCCTGTATTGCTCCATCCCAGCATCGATGGGCTAAACATTCACGATGGCGGGGTGTATGTTGATGTTACATTTGGCGGTGGTGGTCATAGCAGAGAGATTCTTTCGCGATTGCCACAAGATGCTCATTTATACAGTTTCGACCAAGATGCCGATGCCGAGCAAAACATCTACCAGTCAGAAGATGGGAATGAGGCACAAGCTATAAGATTCACCGACGACCCACGATTCACCTTTGTACGTTCCAACTTCAGATATTTGAAGAACTGGATGCGCTATTATGGTGTGGAACATATAAACGGACTACTAGCCGACTTGGGCGTTTCGAGTCACCACTTCGACGATGAGACTCGCGGATTCTCATTCCGTTTCGACGGCCCGCTCGATATGCGAATGAACAAAAGAGCTGGTATGACGGCCGCAGACATTGTAAATGACTACCCGGAAGAGAAGTTGGCTGATATCTTCTATTTGTATGGCGAATTGAAAAGCTCGTATCGTATCGCCTCAGCCATCGTCAAGAGCAGAGCTACGAAACGCATTGATACAACACAAGATTTTCTAGCCGTGATGGAACCCTTGTTCAAACGCGAACGTGAAAAGAAAGATATGGCACGCTTGTTTCAAGCCCTACGCATAGAAGTGAATCACGAAATGGATGCACTCAAAGAAATGTTGACAGCCGCAAGCGAACTGCTATGCGAAGGTGGAAGACTGTCGGTCATTACCTATCACAGTTTGGAAGACCGTATCGTAAAAAACTTTATGAAGGCCGGGAACGTAGAGGGGAAAATTATACAAGACTTCTATGGCCGCATAGAGACACCTTTCACACTCGTCAACAACAAAGTGATAGTACCCGACAACAATGAACAAACAGTTAACCCACGTAGTCGTAGCGCCAAATTAAGAATTGCTGCAAAGAGATGAACAAGACAGAACAAGACATAGACATAAAGAAGAAAGAAGCTATAGAGAATACCGATACAGGTTTATCTCTTAAAGAAACCATTGAGGAGCAGGCCAATGAAGACGAAGCTCCCCACTCTTCCGACTTCACACTGCGCAAAGTGTTGGGTGGCGACATATTGACTACACAAGCCATTCGACGCCAAATATGGGTATTTCTGCTTATCACTTTCTTTGCCATCGTGTACACAGCAAATCGCTACAGTGTACAGAAAGACCTGATAGAGATAGACCGTTTGAACAAACAACTGCAAGATACGAAGTATAAAGCCTTATCGAGCAGCAGTAATCTGACGGAACTTTGTCGCGAAAGTCATGTACTGGAGATGCTCAAAAACAGCAACGACAGCACACTAAAGATAGCTAGCCAACCCCCATATATCATCAATGTGCCCGACGGGAAATAAGTGATTCATGAGTAAATTTGAATATAAGAAGATAATGCCTCGCTACAGTGCCATCGCCATCGTGATGACATTGATAGCTCTTGCGGTGATTGGGAAGACGCTATACCTCATGACTGCGAAGCGAGACTACTGGATGCGGGTGGCCGAACGCGTCAAAAAAGACAGTGTAAGCGTGAAGCCTGTCAGAGGAAACATCCTAAGTTGCGACGGTCAACTGATGGCTAGTTCGCTTCCGGAATTCAAGATTTACATGGATTTCAAGGCACTAAGCGACGCCGGTAATGATTCACTGTGGGATGAAAAAGAGGATTCTATCTGCCAAGGATTAGCTGCTATCTTCTCCGAAAAACCTGCATCGGCATTCAAACGCGAGTTGGCTGAAGGCAGAAGCAAGCAGAGTAGGAACTGGCCGATATGGAGTAAGCGCATTGACTACAACACTTTTACCGAGGTGAAAGCTCTCCCTGTATTCAAACTTACATCTTATAAAGGTGGATTCCATTACGAAGAATTCAACGCTAGAAAGCGGGCTTTTGGTTCTTTGGCAGGCCGTACCATCGGTACGATGTTTGGTGCTAAAGATACCGCGCGATTTGGATTGGAACTCTCTTATGACTCCATCCTACGTGGAACAAACGGTATCATCCACCGTCGCAAGGTGCTTAACAAGTTCCTTGACATCATGGACACACCTCCAATAGATGGTGCCGACATCGTAACAACCATCGATGTGAGTATGCAAGACTTGGCCGAACGCGCCTTACTCGACGAGTTGAAGTTCATCAATGCCAATGTCGGTGTAGCCATCGTAATGGAAGTAGCTACCGGCGACATCAAAGCTATCGTGAACATGGAGAAATGTGTGGATGGCGAATACCGCGAAATACACAACCATGCAGTGAGCGATTTGCTCGAACCCGGTTCTGTTTTCAAGCCCGCTTCCATCATGGTAGCTCTCGAAGACGGCATGGTAGACACCTCATATACCGTAGAGACGGCCGGCGGAGTGTGGCCTATGTACGGCAGAGAGATGAAAGACCATAACTGGCGACGCGGCGGTTACGGGCTCATCACACTTCCCCAAACACTGATGTACAGTTCAAACATCGGTGTAAGTCGCATTATTGACGACCATTACCATAACAATCCGGAAAAGTTTATACGTGGAATATACCGTACAGGACTTGCCGACAATCTGCATATACCGCTTGTCGGTGCCACCACGGCACGTATACGAATGCCTAAAAAGAACAGCCGTGGACAGTATACCAACTGGAGTAAAACCTCATTGCCATGGATGAGCATCGGTTACGAAACGCAGATACCGCCTATTTCGACCCTTACATTCTATAATACGATAGCTAACAACGGTCGAATGATGCGTCCGCGATTCGTCAAACAAGTCGTAAAAAATGGCGAAGTCATCATGGATTTCCCACCACAAGTGATGCGTCCACGTATTTGTAGCGACAAGACCTTGCACGAAATACAGACTATATTGGATCACGTTGTGAGTCAAGGACTAGGTAAGAAAGCCGGTTCGCCATCTTTCAGAGTGGCAGGTAAGACTGGTACGGCACAAATTTCGCAAGGTGCAGGAGGCTATAAGACCGGTCAAACCAACTATCTGTTGAGCTTCGCAGGCTACTTCCCCGACGATGCACCGCGCTATAGTTGCATCGTTTGCATCCAAAAGAGTGGCCTACCGGCATCGGGTGGCGGCATGAGCGGAGTAGTATTCCACGATATTGCAGAAGGTATTATGGCTCAAAGTCTGAAACTTCACGTGACGGACGCACGCGATTCGGCCTCCATCTTCGTCCCCGATGTAAAGGCAGGCAATATATTGGCCGCTGATTATGTGCTGTCTCATCTAGGCATTAGCGCCAATAAAGGATGGGGAGGATCGTATGCTGACGGGAATCCTATATGGGGAAAGGCTCGTATTCAAAGCAAGAACAGTGTGAATTTGACACGCGAGAAGACCTACGGACATCGCGTTATACCCGACGTACACAACATGGGAGCCCGCGATGCGGTATTCTTATTGGAGAGCAGAGGGGTGAAAACCTACCTCATCGGACGCGGAAAAGTAGTGAAACAATCACTCGAGCCCGGTCACAAGATAGCCAAGAAAGAAAAAATTGTACTGACTTTAGAGTGAATATAAATATAAGGTGAGAGACAGAAACCAAAACATCTGCACACTCATCTACAATGATAAGAAAGATAATGAAACTAACAGAATTACTGAAAAACGTCAAGCCTATCCGCTTGGAAGGCAATGCCGACGTTGACATCACAGGAGTAAACATCGACTCACGACGCATTGCAAAGGGTCATTTGTTCGTTGCAATGAGGGGCACACAGGTCGACGGACACAAGTTTATACCCAAAGCCATTGAGCTAGGGGCAGTTGCCGTGCTCTGCGAAGACATGCCCGAACAACCCACCGAAGGCATCACTTATGTGCAAGTGGAATCTACCGAAGATGCAGTAGGCAAAGTAGCGACCTTATTTTACGGCAATCCTTCGCACAAACTGAAGCTCGTCGGTGTCACCGGAACAAACGGGAAAACCACCATAGCCACCTTATTATATAATATGTTTCGTAAGTTAGGCTATAAATGTGGGCTTCTCTCGACCGTTTGTAACTACATAGAAGACGAGGCAATTCCTACAGATCATACCACTCCCGACCCCATTGAGCTGAACATGTTGCTCGGTAAAATGGTCGAAGCCGGCTGTGAATATGCATTCATGGAGTGCTCTTCTCACGCCATTGCACAGAAACGTATCGGAGGATTGAAGTTCACTGGCGGCCTATTCACCAACCTTACACGCGACCATTTGGACTATCACAAGACTTTCGAAAACTATCGTGATGCCAAGAAAGCATTCTTCGATGGTCTCGGTAAAGACGCTTTTGCCATTACCAATGCCGATGATAAGAACGGCATGGTGATGGTTCAAAACACCAAAGCGACTATCAAAACCTACAGCACGCGCAGCATGACCGACTTCAGAGCGCGTATCTTAGAGTGCCACTTCGAAGGAATGTATCTCGAAATCGACGGCCGTGAAGTAGGCGTACAATTCATTGGCAAATTCAACGTGAGCAATCTGTTGGCCGTTTATGGCGCCGCCATCATGCTAGGACAAAAACCTGAAGACGTATTGGTGGTCATGAGCACACTCCATAGCGTTAGCGGTCGCCTCGAACCCATCCATTCTCCCGAAGGATTTACGGCCATCGTAGACTATGCCCATACCCCCGATGCCCTCGAAAATGTACTCAACGCCATCCACGAAGTGCTCAATGGAAAGGGACAAGTGATTACCGTTTGCGGTGCAGGTGGTAACCGTGATAAGGGCAAACGTCCACTAATGGCGCAAGAAGCTGCGAAACAAAGCGACAAGGTCATCATTACAAGCGACAACCCTCGCTTTGAAGAGCCACAGGATATCATCAACGACATGCTCGCCGGACTTAATAATCAACAACTCAAGAAAGTTGTCAGCATCGTAGACCGGAAAGAAGCCATCCGCACAGCATGCATGATGGCGAAAAAAGGCGATGTGATTCTCATTGCCGGAAAAGGTCACGAAGACTATCAAGACATCAAGGGCGTAAAGCACCACTTCGATGATCGCGAGATTGTAAAAGAGATTTTCAACAATTAATAAAAACGATTAGCCCCATTAGACCAATAGGACTAAGTATCAACCCAAGAAACAATACACTATGCTATACTATCTTTTCAGATTTCTAGAAGAATATGGTATCTCCGGTTCACACCTCTGGGGCTACATCTCTTTCCGTGCCTTACTGGCTCTCATATTCTCTTTGGCCATCTCAGCATGGTTCGGTGAGAAGTTCATTGCTTACCTGAAGAAGAAGCAAATCACCGAGACCCAGCGAGATGCAAGCATCGACCCGTTCGGCACCAAGAAAATTGGTGTTCCCTCAATGGGCGGTATCATCATCATTGTTGCCATACTTATCCCCGTATTATTACTCGGTCGACTCCGCAACATCTACCTCATCTTGATGATTATCACCACCCTTTGGCTCGGTTTCCTCGGTGGAATGGACGATTTTATCAAGATTTTCCATCGCAACAAAGAGGGTCTCAAAGGTAGATACAAGATTATCGGACAGATTGGTATAGGCCTTATCGTAGGATTGGTATTATGGATGTCGCCCGACGTCAAGGTCAATGAGAATATCGCAATAAAGAAACAAGGACAGGAAATCGTGGTCAAACACCGTGCCGACAGTCGTAAATCGCTCAAGACCACCATTCCTTTCTTCAAGGGACACAACCTCGACTATTCACGTATCATGAGTTTTTGCAGTCAATATAAAACTGCAGCCGGCTGGATACTCTTTGTCATTATGACTATTTTAGTGGTCACGGCCGTGTCCAATGGAGCTAACTTGAACGATGGAATGGACGGAATGTGCGCCGGCAACTCGGCCATCATAGGCGTCGCACTGGGTATCTTAGCCTATGTGAGCAGTCATATCGAGTTTGCCTCCTACCTCAATATCATGTATATTCCCGGCTCCCAAGAGTTGGTGGTATTCATGTGTGCTTTCGTCGGAGCACTCATCGGATTTCTTTGGTATAACGCTTATCCGGCTCAAGTATTCATGGGCGACACCGGTTCACTCACCATTGGAGGTATCATCGGAGTTGGTGCCATCATCATACACAAGGAGTTATTGCTGCCTATCTTGTGCGGAATATTCTTTGTTGAGAGCCTCAGCGTCATTATACAGGTGTACTATTTCAAGTTAGGTAAGCGTAAGGGTATCAAGCAGCGCGTCTTCAAGCGCACGCCGATACACGACAACTTCCGCACCACCGACGACCAACTAGACCCTGAATGTCGCTACCTCATCTCGCGACCACATGGTGCCAAGCACGAGGCCAAGATTACAATACGCTTTTGGATTATCACTATTATCCTCGCAGCATTGACTATTATCACATTAAAAATCAGGTAACAATCCACTAGACTCTACAGTCTAAGCAGACTAATAAGTATTAGCAACATGAGCAGAATCGTAGTTTTAGGAGCAGGAGAAAGCGGCGCAGGAGCAGCCGTACTAGCTAAGAAAGAAGGATTCGACGTATTTGTATCGGATATGTCGGCCATCAAAGACCGATATAAGAAGATGCTCGACGACCACGGAATAGAGTGGGAAGAGGGCCGACACACCGAAGAGAAGATACTCAATGCCGACGAAATCATCAAGAGTCCGGGTATTCCGAAGGAAGCACCCATGATTCAGAAGATTCTCAAGCAGGGCATTCACATCATCAGCGAGATTGAATTTGCCGGTCGTTACACCCAATCCAGAATGGTATGTATCACCGGTAGCAACGGCAAAACCACCACCACGTCGCTCATCTACCATATTTTCAAGACAGCAGGTTACGATGCTGGACTGGCAGGAAACATCGGTAAGAGTCTGGCTTTGCAGGTAGCCGAAGACCCACACGAATATTATATCATCGAATTGAGTAGTTTCCAACTCGACGATATGTACAATTTCCGTGCCAACATCGCCATCTTGCTCAACATCACACCCGACCATTTGGATCGCTACGAGTTCAATATGCAGAACTATGTAGACGCCAAGATGCGCATATTGCAAAACCAAACCGAGGAAGACAGCTTCATCTTCTGGGGCGACGATCCCATCATTAAGCGCGAACTAGAGAAATACGACATCAAAGCCGTGTTGTGTCCGTTCTCCGAGATCAAGGAGAAAGGCTCTATCGGATATATCGAAGAGGGACAATACAAGATAGAATATCCCACTCCGTTCAACATGGAACAAGAGGAACTATCGCTCACCGGCAAGCATAACATATACAATAGTTTGGCCGCCGGCATCGCTACCAACATCGCAGGTATCAAGAAAGAGATTATCAGAAAGAGCCTGAGCGACTTCCCCGGCGTCGAGCATCGCTTGGAAAAGGTTTGTAAGGTGCGTGGCGTACAGTATATCAACGACTCCAAGGCCACCAACGTAGATGCTTGTTGGTACGCACTTGAGAGCATGAAGACACCTACCGTACTCATCATCGGAGGCAAAGACAAGGGTAACGATTACGACCAAATCAAGGCATTAGTAAAACAAAAATGCCGTGCCGTAGTCTATCTAGGTGCCGACAATCAAAAACTCCACGACAACTTCGACACCCTCGGAGTAGAGATTCGCGACACCCACAGCATGAAAGACTGCGTAGCTGCCTGCTACGAACTGGCTCAACCGGGCGACACCGTACTCTTAAGTCCCTGCTGTGCAAGCTTCGATTTGTTCAAGAACATGGAAGACCGAGGCAAACAATTCAAGACATTGGTAAGAAATCTATAAATGGATAAGAAACTAGCAAACATCTTCAAAGGAGACAAGGTGATATGGATGATATTTTTCTTCCTCTGTGTCATCAGTGTCGTCGAGGTGTTCTCGGCGTCCTCTTCGCTCACATACAAGGGCGGAAGTTACTGGACTCCGATGATTAAACACTTGGGCATCCTGTTGATGGGTATCTTTTTCATGGTCGTTACCCTCAACATCAAATGCAAATATTTCAAGATTCTGACTCCTTTCCTTTTAGGTATTTCGCTCATCACACTGCTATGGGTGATTATAGCCGGGCAGTCTACCAATGGTGCCCAACGCTGGATAGGATTCCTCGGCATGCAGTTCCAACCTTCAGAGATAGCCAAGGGAGCACTCATACTGGCCACGGCTCAGATACTTAGTGCCATGCAAACACCCACAGGAGCCGATAAAAACGCGTTCAAATACATTCTCATCGTGTGTGCATTCATCGTCCCGCTCATCATGGTCGAGAATCTTTCCACAGCTGCACTCATCTGTCTAGTCATCTTCATGATGATGGTCATAGGACGCATACCCATGCCACAGCTAGGCAAACTGCTAGGTGTCGTGGCGTTGGCAATAGTCGGTGTCTTCACACTGGTGATGTTATTGGGTCATGCCAAGAACACCGAGAACACGAAGAAGAACCTCACCGAGGAGGTAGAAACGGCAGAGACAGAGAAGACCGCCCCCGGAATGCTAGGCAAAGTGTTCCACCGTGCCGATACTTGGAAGTCGCGTATCATGAAGTTCTCCGACAACAAAGAAATTAAGCCGAGCGAAGTAGATCTTGACAAAGACGCACAGGTAGCGCATGCCAACATCGCCATAGCCTCGTCAAATGTCATCGGTAAGGGC
Organism: Prevotella sp. DNF00663; assembly: GCF_001553265.1. GTDB lineage: Bacteria > Bacteroidota > Bacteroidia > Bacteroidales > Bacteroidaceae > Prevotella. The sequence continues at coordinate 73,199 of NZ_KQ960590.1, forward strand.
CCCGGAAATTCTGAAGAGCGCGACTTTCTGTCGCAGGCTTTCTCCGATTTCATCTACGCTATCATCATCGAAGAGATGGGTATCACGGGAGCTATCTTTGTAGCTGCACTCTATATCTTCCTGCTCTTCCGTACAGGTTACATCGCCAACCGGTGCGAGAACAACTTCCCTGCTTTCCTAGCAATGGGATTAGCACTGCTTTTAGTGAGCCAAGCGCTCTTTAATATGTGCGTGGCCGTAGGACTAGCCCCTGTTACCGGGCAACCGTTACCGCTGGTTAGCAAGGGTGGAACGTCGTCTATTATCAACTGTATCTACGTGGGTGCCATCCTCAGTGTGAGCCGTTCGGCCACCAAGAAGAAAGGAATTATCGACGAAAACAATGTCGCTAAGGCTACACAAATGGCTTGACCACAGACTGTAGGAATCTACATGGAATTGCTGCAATGCAAGAGCAACACTGCTGTTCGGCCTATGCAGCATCGCAGAAAAGCCCATGCAACATTACTGACAAGCCCTTGCAGTAATCTGCGAAAACCACGGTCAAAAGGCCAATATATAAAAAATATCAGGGCACTAAGGCCCATCCTAATAAAAAAAGAACAAAAGCGGAGAATCATAAAAAAAATGATTACTTTTGCAATATAGCTCATAAAGCTTCGCAAGTTTGCTCAGCTTTTGAAATTATTGGGAGTTAATCGCCTTTTGGGGGCGATGGAGTAACAAGGGAAGTTAATAGACAGATGTCGGCTAACTTCTAGTCTCAAAGAGACTTCTACTCCAGCTTACTCCTATTTACTTCTAAGTTAGAGAAACTTTAACATCGTATATTAAGAAAGAATGGATAAAGAATTAAGGGTTATCATCAGCGGTGGCGGCACCGGAGGACACATCTTCCCGGCTGTTTCCATAGCCAATGCCATCAAAGCAAAGTATCCCGAAGCAAAGATATTGTTCGTGGGTGCGCAGGGCAGAATGGAGATGCAGCGCGTTCCGGCAGCCGGATATGAAATCAAAGGACTGCCCATCTGCGGATTCGACCGTAAACATCTATTCAAGAACTTTGCCGTACTCTACAAGATATGGAAGAGTCAACGCATGGCCAAACGCATCATACGCGACTTCAAACCGATGGTGGCTGTAGGCGTTGGGGGCTATGCCAGTGGTCCTACGTTGAATGTTTGTGCCAACAAGGGTATTCCCTGCCTCATCCAAGAGCAGAACTCTTATGCCGGCGTCACCAACAAATTACTAGCTAAAAAGGCCGACAAGATATGCGTGGCTTACGATGGAATGGAACGTTTCTTCCCTGTCGAGAAGATTATCAAGACCGGTAACCCGGTTCGCCAGAACGTATTAGAATCTCCGATGAGTCAAGCAGAAGCTCGCCAGTCATTCGGATTGGAGCCCGACCGTAAAACTATCCTCTTCATTGGTGGCAGTTTGGGAGCGAGAAACATCAACAATAGCATTCTCCAACACCTCGACATGGTGAAAGAGAGCGATGTACAAATCATCTTGCAAACAGGTAAAGTGTACCACAAAGCCATCTGCGAGCAACTGGAAGGAAACAAGAAACCGGCACTATTGCACGTCACCGACTTCATCAGCGACATGGGAGCAGCCTACAAGGCGGCCGACTTGGTTGTCAGCCGTGCCGGTGCAAGCAGTATATCCGAGTTCTGCCTCATCGGCAAACCGGTCATCTTGGTACCTTCACCCAATGTGGCTGAAGACCATCAGACACAAAACGCCATGGCGCTCGTGAACCGTAACGCAGCTATTTTCGTAAAAGACAGCGAGGCAACCGACGTTCTTTTAAAGACAGCCATCAATGCAGTATGCGATGACGAAAAACTAACTTCACTCGAAGCAAACATCAAACAAATGGGATTACAGAACTCTGCCGACACCATCGCCGACGAAGTGGTGGCATTAGCATGGGGAAAGAAGTAATCCGATATAGAGAAACAAGACATTGAAACCATAGTATGGAACTGAAAGATATTAAAGCAGTATATTTCGTTGGAGCCGGCGGAATCGGCATGAGTGCTATTGCCCGCTACTTCATCAACAAAGGATTGGTAGTTGCCGGATACGACAAAACTCCGTCGGAACTCACACGCCGTCTTGAGAAAGAGGGCATGCTCATCCATTACGAAGAGAATATAGACGAGATTCCTCACGCATGTAAGAAGCCCGAATCTACGTTGGTCATTTTCACACCGGCCATCCCTGAATCACACAAGGAGCTTGCTTACTTCCGTGCAAACGGATTTGAAGTACAAAAGCGTGCACAAGTATTGGGCACACTTACCCACAGTCATAAAGGATTGTGCGTAGCCGGCACACACGGAAAGACTACTACGTCGACCATGTGTGCCCATATCATCCACCAGAGCCACGTGGATTGCAATGCGTTCTTGGGCGGTATATCCAAAAACTACGGCACCAATTATATCCTCTCCGACAGCGAATACGTTGTGATAGAGGCTGATGAGTTCGACCGTAGCTTCCATTGGTTATCACCATGGATAAGCGTTATCACGTCGACCGACCCTGACCACCTCGATATCTACGGCACCAAAGAGGCTTATTTGGAAAGTTTCCGTCACTATACAGAGCTGATTCAACCGGGAGGAGCACTGATTTTGCGCAAGGATTTAGAAATGAAACAGCACGTAGCCGAGGGAGTAAAGGTGTATGAATACAGCCTCGACGAAGGAGATTTCCATGCTGAAAATATCCGAATCGACAACGGTGAGATTACATTCGACTTCGTTTCGCCCATCGAGAATGTCAAGGATGTGCAGTTGGGACAACCTGTTCCCATCAATATAGAGAATGGAGTGGCCGCCATGGCTATGGCTCAGCTGAGTGGATGCAGCGCTCAAGAGTTGAAATACGGTATGTCTACCTATCATGGAGTGGAACGTCGCTTCGACTTCAAGATAAAGAACGACAAGCTCGTATTCCTCTCCGACTATGCTCATCACCCCAAAGAGATTTACCAAAGTGCCAAGAGCATTCGCGAACTCTATCAAAATCGTAAGATTACGGCTATCTTCCAGCCGCATCTATACACGCGTACACGCGACTTCTACAAGGACTTTGCCGATGCATTAAGCCTGTTGGACGAAGTGATTTTGTGCGACATCTACCCGGCACGCGAGCTTCCTATCGAGGGGGTTACGAGCCAATTGATATACGACAGTTTGAAACCGGGCGTGGAAAAGAGCATGATACACAAGGAAGATGTGCTCTCGTTGGTAAAGGAACGCGACTTCGACGTGCTCATCGTATTGGGTGCCGGCGACCTAGACAACTATGTTCCACAAATGACTAAAATCTTGGAAAGTAAGTGAGAATACGTTGGAAGAAAACGCTCACCATCGTTCTGGATATTGTACTAGCTGCATATTTGGGACTCGCTTTCACCGCTTTTAACAAGCCCGATGAAACAGTCCACGTGTGTACGAAGGTTAGTATCGACATCAAAGATGAGGCTACCAACGGCTTTATAGACACAAAGGAAATCAAAAAGCGATTGGAACACTACCATCTCTATCCTTTGGAGAAGCCTATACGTTACATTGATGCACGCAAGATAGAAGAAACTTTAAAGTCCAGCCCGTTCGTTAAGACGGCCGAATGTTACAAGACACAAGACGGACAAGTATGCATTAGCATCACCCAACGGTTGCCGGTCATCCGTATTAAATCGGAAAGAGGCGATGATTATTACCTAGATGATAAAAACTGTATCATGCCTAACTCGCATTATACATCCAATCTCATCATCGCAACTGGCCACATCAACCGTCTGTTCGCGACTAAATATGTCGCCACACTTGGCAAGATGATGATGGAAAACGACCTCTGGCGCAACCAAATAGAGCAAATCAACGTGCTGCCAAACCTTGGTATTGAGTTGATACCACGCATTGGCGACCACGTCATCTACATAGGCCAACTGCCCGAAGGCAAAACAGCTACCGACCGAGAGCAGCTTGTAAGAGACTATGTAACAAAGAAGATGAATCGCTTGGAGAAGTTCTATCGCCACGGACTATCCCAAGCCGGTTGGAACAAATACTCCTATATAAACTTGGAGCTCGACAACCAAATAATCTGTAAAAGAAGAATGTTGAATTGATAAGAATATAAACCTATGGCAGAATTTATTGTAGCTATCGAATTGGGATCATCAAAGATCACCGGCATCGCAGGCAGAAAGAACCTCGATGGAAGCATTTCGGTGCTCGCTGTAGTAAAAGAAGACTCCACAGCATGCATCAGAAAGGGCGTAGTCTACAACATAGATAAGACTATGCAGTGCTTGACTAACATCATAGCACGACTCAAAACCACTCTCAAATCAGAGATTGCTTATGTATATGTGGGCGTTGGTGGACAATCCATCCGCAGTATCCGGAACAACATTGCAAAAGACTTTGTAGAGGAAACCATCATCACGCAGGAGATGGTAAACGAACTCATGGATACCAATCGCAACATGGAATACCCCGACCAACAGATACTTGACGCTGCCACACAGGAGTATAAGGTAGACCAACAACTACAACTCGACCCCGTAGGTATACAGTGTCGCCGACTAGAGGGCAACTTCCTCAACATCATTTGGCGCAATTCATACTATCGCAACCTCAACAAATGCTTTGAAAAGTCGGGAATTGCCATAGCCGACATGTATCTTTCGCCATTGGTTTTAGCCGATAGTGTACTCACAGAAGCAGAGAAACGTACCGGTTGCGTGCTTGTTGACCTAGGCGCAGACACCACTACCGTATCAGTATACTTCAAGAATATACTCCGCCACTTGGCAGTTATTCCACTCGGTAGCAACAATATCACCAAGGATATCACCTCTCTCCAGATGGAAGACAAGGATGCTGAGCGCATGAAATTGAAGTATGGAAGCGCTTATACCGACAATGCCGACATCGATACTACCCTCATGCTGCCCATCGATCAAGACCGTCAGGTAGAGAACCGGCGCTTCGTTGAGATGGTAGAAGGTCGAATTGAGGAAATCATCGAGAATGTTTGGTATCAGGTTCCGAGCGAGTTTACCGACAAACTATTGGGCGGAATCGTCCTCACCGGTGGCGGTTCAAACATGAAGAACATTGATGTGGCCTTCCGTAAGTACACTCATATTGAGAAGATACGCATTGCCAAGTTCGTCACCACAACTATCAATTCAAGCAATAGCGACATCAATGCCAAGGATGGAACCATGAATACCGCGCTTGCCTTGCTGGTTAAGGGCGATATGAACTGCGCCGGAAAAGAGATTTCAAGCGATCTTTTTGGCACATCAGAACCTATAACAGCGGCTACAAGCACCACGCTGCATACGCCGGATGACATCAAAAAGTCGCGCGATCCGAACGAAATAGCCGGTACAGGCGTTGTCCTCACTCCCACAGAAAAGGAGAAAGCCGAGGAAGAAGCACGTAGAAAACGCCTTGAGAGAGAGGCTGCTGAGCGCAAAGCTGCCGAAGAAGAGGCTGAACGCATTGCCAAAGAGAAGCGCGAAAACAGCACTCTCCACAAGATGGGACGCAATCTTAAGAAGTTCTTCCAGACCATGGTAGCCGAAGACGAATAACATATTAGACTCATACATAAAGAAAGATATTATGCCAGATAACAGAGAAATACTGGATTTCGGGGAACCCGAAAAGTCCAACAGCATCATTAAAGTAATCGGTGTTGGTGGTGGTGGCGGCAACGCAGTGAACCATATGTATCGCGAAGGCATCCATGATGTGTCGTTCGTACTCTGCAATACCGACAATCAAGCACTCAACGACTCGCCTGTTCCCGTGCATCTGCAACTGGGAAAAGAAGGCCTTGGTGCCGGTAACAAGCCTGCCAAAGCGCGTCAAGCAGCCGAAGAGACACTGGATGAAATCAATAATATGCTCTCCGATGGTACCAAAATGGCATTCATCACAGCCGGTATGGGCGGTGGAACCGGTACAGGTGCAGCCCCCGTCATTGCTCGTGTGTCCAAAGAAATGGGCATCTTGACAGTCGGCATCGTGACCATTCCGTTCCGCTTTGAGGGCGATAGAAAGATAGACCAAGCACTCGATGGCGTAGAGGAAATGGCTAAACACGTAGACGCTTTGCTCGTTATCAACAACGAACGGCTACGCGAAATCTATCCGGAACTGACTGTCCTCGACGCTTTTGGCAAAGCCGACGACACACTAAGCATCGCAGCCAAGAGCATCGCAGAGATTATTACAAACCACGGACTCATCAACCTCGACTTCAACGATGTAAAGACAGTGCTGAAAGATGGTGGTGTTGCTATCATGAGCACGGGATATGGCGAAGGCGAAGGACGCGTCAAGAAAGCGATAGATGATGCTCTCAACTCCCCATTACTCAACGATAACGACATCTTTAATTCCAAGAAAATACTGCTCAGCATCAACTTCTGCAACGAGAAGAACGATAACTCAGGCCTCATGATGGAAGAGATGAACGATGTCAACGAGTTCATGAGCAAGTTCGATAGCAACTTCGAGATTAAGTGGGGACTCGCTATTGATCCTGAATTAGGCAAGAAGGTGAAGGTAACCATCCTCGCTACAGGCTTCGGTATAGAAGATGTGGACGGTATGGACAGTCACATCAAGAAACACACACAGGAAGAAGCGCGTCGAATAGCCGAAGAAGAAGAGAAGGCAGCAGAGCGTCGTGACCGTCGGGCAAGGTACTATGCTGTCGACGGAAAGAACACTCAATTCAAGCGCCGGCCACATATTTTCCTCTTCCATCCGGAAGAATTGGACAACGAGGACGTCATCTTGGCCGTAGAGACCACACCTACCTACAAGCGTACAAGACAGATGCTGGAAGCTATTCGCAGCCAAGTTCCAACCACAGAGGAAAAAGAAGATAATGCCATCGAGACACCGGGCATTATCAGTTTCACATAAATCAGATAAAAAAGGAGATATCATGGCACTATTTGAACAAATTAGTGAGGACATTAAGAACGCAATGAAAGCACGCGACAAGGTGCGTCTCAACACCTTACGCAACGTCAAGAAAGTATTCTTAGAGGCAGTCACAGCCCCCGGAGCTAACGAGACATTGGAAGATTCCGATGCTTTGAAGATTATCACCAAGTTGGCTAAGCAAGGCAAAGAGACCGCTAAGACTTATATAGACAACAACCGTCAAGACCTAGCCGATGAGGAATTGGCACAGGTATCCGTGCTCGAAGAGTACCTGCCTAAGCAACTTTCCGAAGCCGAAATCACCGAAGTCGTAAAAGCCATCATCGCTTCTACCGGTGCCGAAGGCATGAAAGACATGGGTAAGGTAATGGGTATAGCCAGCAAGCAAATGGCCGGTAAAGCCGACGGAAAAATCATTTCGCAAATCGTAAAAGGCTTATTGGGATAATCCCCACAGCCTAAATATTCTTTTAAGCCACGAACAATGACATCTATTCTAGAAAGAAAACCGGCTCTCAAACGCGAGATTGACAACATAGCCGAGGTAGCCGGATACCTCTGGCAGAACGGTTGGGCAGAACGCAATGGCGGTAATATCACCGTCAACATCACCGATTTGGTAGACGACGAAATTCGCAGTATGCCCGCCATCAGCGACCCTGTATCGTTCGGAACAACGCTTCCTCACCTCAAAAGTTGCTATTTCTACTGCAAAGGTACGGGTAAACGCATGCGCGACTTGGCTCGCTGGCCTATGGAGAATGGCTCCATCGTCCGCATTACCGACGATTGTGCGCACTACGAAATCATTGCCGACAATCCCATAAAGCCCACTTCAGAGATAAGTTCCCACCTTTCGGTACACAACCGCAACCTAGAAAAGGGCAACGGATATAAAGCAGTGGTTCATACCCACCCCATTGAGTTGGTTGCCATGAGCCATAACGACAAGTTCTTGCAAAAGGATTATATGACCAAACTACTATGGAGCATGATTCCGGAGACCAAGGCTTTCTGTCCATTAGGCCTCGGTATTGTACCCTACAAGATTTCCGGAAGTCTCGAACTGGCCAATGCCACTCTCGAACAGCTCGAAGAATACGACGTCGTGATGTGGGAAAAACATGGCGTATTGGCGCAAGGTCCCGACGTCATGCAGGCTTTCGACCAAATCGACGTACTCTCCAAGAGTGCCAAGATATACATCAGCGCACGCTGTATGGGCTTTGAACCCGACGGCATGAGCGACGAACAGATGCAGGAACTCACCGATGTGTTCCATCTGCCAAAGTAGGATTTAGAAGCATAGAAATAACAGAGAAGGCATGATAGGATGTAAGTGTACATCTTATCATGCCTTTACTTTTTCCAAATTCAAAGACTTATAAAAGCAAAAAACTAAAGACTTATCCAGCAACTGAACCGCTCATGAACTCAAAAACTTATAATCGGAAAATTAGATTGTGCAATTTTAC
>NZ_KQ960591.1 GCF_001553265.1 Prevotella sp. DNF00663
GAGTATATCAATTTTGACACACCCTCTTTTTTATTGTCTATCATCATCACTTATTCCACTACAGCCGTGAACCCACCATTACGTACCATACGGATATTGAGCGTGGTATCAGAGTTCGCTTTTTTCTTTTCCATGCGGTAGTCCATAGCTTGTAAGCCGGCATTAAAACCATCGGTAAAGAGTGTCATCTTATGTGTACGATGCCATCAACAATATACTTTTAATCAAAGAGGCCGATGCACGGCGACTCAACCTGTTCCAAAACTATTGTAATGTGTTCCATGCACTCATCTATTACAACATGGTAGTGGCTTGGGGCGATATGCCTTATCTATCACAAAGACAAACCGATTCTGGTAGTCGAATTGTACGCACTGGCAAGAAGACGATCTTTACTAATTTGGAAACAAACCTAAAGAATGCCATTGAGTCACTAAAAGAAGAACGAAATGAATCGTTAAATGGTGAAGAGGGATTCTTCTTCGTCCCTAAAGATGTGGCACGTATCATCTTGGCACAAATTTATATGTATCAAGGCGACTACAACTCGGCGACGCCACTACTGGAGAAAGTCATCAAAAACGGCTATTATAGTCTCGACAATAGCAACTACAGCAATCTGGAAACGCTTAAAGCCATCAACAGTTACAGCAAAGAGAATATACTATCGTTAAGACCTCAATACATAAGAAATGCCGAAAAAGGCTTCAAGGATTATTCTTCGTATTCGTTACCAGTGCTGAATTACACTGACGTAATGCTGCTCTATGCGGAATGTATGGTACATACCGGGCAGGCAACACAAGCCAACAATTATTTGAAACAGGTAGTAGATGCCAAGCATATCAGTGTTTCGGACAGTGGGATTACAGGTATCAAGGAAGCAAGACAAAAGTTGTTGCTCTACAGTATCGGCAACTTCGCTTTCATGAAACGTAACAAACTCGCTATCACCGAATATGGCATCAAGGACTATCAACAACTTTTGCCAATTCCGTTTAGCCAAATTGACTTGAATCCGGGCATGACTCAGAATCTCGGATATTAACAAAACCGACTGAAAAACAAAAAGGGCTGACCTCACGGCCAGCCCTTATCATAAACACAAGATGTATAGGTATGAACTACATCTTGCTGATAATACCTAATTGTGTACCCTCGATAAAATTCACAATATTCTGAATTTCAATGCTATCGGGCACTTGTTCCTTCACTTGAAGCACTGCATCGAACACGCTTGTCTGCCCATGGAACACCAGTCGATAAGCATTAGCAATATGCTTCTGTATCTTTTCGTCGACACCATCTTGGGTCAACATCACATCGTTGATACCCGTATAAGACACCGGACGACCACCTGCTATAATATAAGGTGGTATATCTTTGGAGAAAGTAGTGCCGGCTTGAATCATCGCACGGTCGCCTACGCGGGTCTTACTATTCTCAATGACGCTGCTTGAGAAGATTACTCCGTTCCCGATTTCGCAATCTCCGGCTATCTTGGTACCGTATCCGAACACACACTGATTACCCACCTTGGTGTCATGAGAGATATGGGTTCCTTCCATCAGGAAGTTATCATTACCTATCACCGTGGTACATCCGCGGTGTGTGGCACGGTTGATAACCACGTTCTCACGAATAATATTATTGTCGCCGATGATGAGTCGAGAATACTCCCCGGTAAATTCAAAATCCTGAGGGAGCGCACCTAACACCGTGCACTGATGTACCTTGTTGTGGCTACCCATGCGAGTACCGTTGAGAATGCTCACAAATGGGAAGATTACACAGTTGTCGCCAATCTCCACATCGTCCTCGATGAAAACGAAAGGATATATAGTACAGTTGTCTCCTATCTTTGCTTTGGGAGAAACTTCTGCTTTAGGACTTATTTGACTTGCCATCTTTTCTTGTTTTAAAATTCGACAATTACTTGGCTCCACCGCCCAGTGCATAATATAGATTAACCACAGCCTGCATCTTGGAGAAGTCGTCTTGCACCTTGGAAAGTTCTGCATTGAGCAGGCTCTGCTGGGCACTAATGACCTCCAAATAGGTGCTGTTGGATTGCGACATCAACAGTTTGGTATCGACAACGTTCTGCTTCAGCGTAGCCACCTGCTTTTCCTCGATACGGCTTTTAGACGCCGAAGCGTTGTAAAGTATCAGGGCGTTACTCACTTCACTGCCCGCACTCAAAAGCGACTGTTGCCATGTGTTGTAGGCAGCTTGGTACTGGTCTTTCGCTACACGGAGTCCGGCAATGAGTTGTCCACGCTGGAAAATAGGCTGTACAAGACTACCTACCGCACTCAACAAGAACTTACCGGGATTCACGATACCCATGCCACCACTGTTGGTAAAGGCACCTGTGGGCGAAATTGTGAGGTTGGGATAGAAGCGACTACGCGCATTCTCCACACCATAGAAGCACTGTGCCAAATTCATCTCGGCAGCATGAACATCTGCGCGATTGTTCAATAGTTGGAGAGAGATACCTGTTGAAAAGTTGTCGGGAAGGCTCTGATCTGCCAATTTACCACGGACAATGGTCTGAGCCGGCTGACCTAGCAAGAGAGAAAGCGAGTTCTCGGCCTCACGAATATTACGTAGAAGGTCGGCCTTCTGTGCCATGACAGAGTAGTAACTGGCTTCGGCACTCTGTACTCCGGTAGAACGTACGCGGCCAAGTTCCTTCTGTATCTTCATCACATCCCATGTATCTTTGGTCAACTTCTCCATGTTGGTGATGATATTCACTTCTTCGTCGAGCATCAACAGGGTGTAATAAAGGTTGGCAATATTGGCTATCAGCTTGGTCTTCACCGCCACTTGATAGTCTTTAGTGCCTATCAAAGCCATCTGCGCACTACGCTTGGATGACAACAAATTGCCAAAGAGATCGACTGTCCAACTGGCTGAAATGGGTAACGAATAGGTCTTCGTAGCCTTATTTCCATCCCATGAAGCGATAGTTCCATTGGGAGCAAAGGTGAAAGAAGGCAAGAATGCCAACTTTGCAGCCTTGAGTTGAGCCTCAGCCATATCAACATTGAGGGCAGCATTGAGCAAATTGGTGTTGTTAGTCAACCCTTTTTCGATGAGAACACGCAACTGTGGGTCGGTAAACACACTGCGCCAAGGCAGATTACCAAAGCTCGCCGTGTCGCGAACTGCCAACGTATCGGTGACGGAAACAGTGTCCCTCACCAGTCCCTGCGTGTTGATAACAGGTCGTTCGTATTTTCCGTATAGGCTCTTACAGCCTGTCAAAGACACGACTGCAAGGCCTAATATGATTAAACTCTTTATTTTCATCATTTACTTTTCTTCTACTTTATATTCAATAGGGCGTCGAGCATATTGCTGCAACTCAGTAGCAACTTCGGGATTGTTCTCGTCTTCGAAGACAATAGGCTTGAACTTCTCTTGCAAATATTCAAAGATAACGAACAAAGCCGGTACTACAAAGATCTGAATCATCATACCAATGAGCATACCACCAACGGCTGCTGCACCTAGAGTCTGGTTACCATTCTTGCCTACACCGCTTGCAAACATCATCGGTAACAGACCAATGACCATGGCAAAACCGGTCATCAAGATAGGACGAAGACGCGAAGAAGCACCCAAAATAGCGGCATACTTGATAGCCATACCGGTACGACGACGCTGCAAAGCGAACTCTACTATCAAGATAGCGTTCTTAGCTAGCAGACCAATAAGCATAATCAGCGAAATCTGCATGTAGATATCGTTGCTGTGACCAAACAAGTTGGTGAAGATAAATGCACCTGCCAAACCGAAAGGTAACGACAAGATAACCGACAACGGAAGCAAATAACTCTCGTATTGAGCCGACAAAATCAAGTAAACGAACACAATACACAGCACAAAGATGATGGCTGTGGTATTGCTAGACTCCTGCTCCGAACGGGTCAAACCGGAGAAATCGTAACCGTAACCGGTCGGTAAATTCTGCTGAGCAACTTCTTGTACGGCCTTGATAGCATCTCCTGAAGAATAACCATCGGCCGGTGTTGCATTGATATTGATACTTGTAAACAGGTTGAAACGGTTCACATTAGACGGTCCATAGACACGCTTCAGTGTGCAATATTCACTGATAGGAGCCATTCCGGCAGCCGTACGTACATAGATATTCGTTAAGTCTCCGGGGCGCATACGGCTTGCAACGTCACCTTGGATCATCACGCGGAAGAGCTTACCATAGCTGTTAAAGTTAGAAGCATAGAGTCCGCCGTAGTATCCTTGCAACGTAGAAAGAACCACTCTTGGACTGATTCCGCTCTGTTTACATTTGGCTACGTCCACATCTACCATATATTGTGGGTAGTTAGGATTGTACGATGTCATCGCATTTGAAATCTCCGGACGCTTGTTCAGTTCCTTTAAGAAGTCCTGAGTAACGCTGAAGAACTTGTTCAAATCGCCACCCGTCTTATCCTGCATAGAGAATGTTAGACCGTTGGTAGCCGAAAAACCGGGAATCATAGGAGGTCCAAAAGCTAGAATCTGCGCTCCTTTGATAGAGGCAATCTGCTTGTATATCATACCAAGGACAGACGTATTAGCCATTGGATTGACGAAGAATCGCATGATACCATCACCCTGCCACAAGCCGGAGAGTTTATAGAAGAATCCGCTGGGGCGCTCGTCGAAAGGCTTCAACTTGATAATAAAGGTGGCTTGGTCGGAACCTTGACCGGCAATAAAGTTATAACCGACGATTTGTTCACGGCTTTGGATAGCTGGATTGCTTGCCAACATGGCATCCACACGGTCGGTAACCTTCTGCGTTTCGGCCTGACTGGTAGCAGGAGGAAGCGAGATGGTGACGAACAATGTACCTGTATCTTCATCCGGAACAAGCCCGGTCTTGGTCACACCCATTGAGATGACCAACAATACAATACCCACAACAACGGTAGATATTGTCACAATACGATGACCAATGATATTCTCTACGCCCTTACGATACTTCACGAGCATCTTGTCAAAGGCTGTATTGAAAGCAGTATGAAAACGGTCTATGCGACTCATCTTGCGCTCATGGCCGTCTTTGTCGTGCGGTTTCAAGAACATAGCACAAAGAGCCGGAGACAGCGTCAAGGCATTAATAGCCGAGATAACGATACTTACAGCCATCGTAACACCAAACTCTCGATAGAATGTACCGCTCGTTCCGCTGATGAACGACACCGGAACGAACACCGAAGCCATAACAAGCGTAATAGAAATAATAGCACCTGAAATCTCATTCATGGCGTCAATAGAAGCCGTCTTTGCACTCTTATAACCCAAATCTAGCTTGGCATGCACCGCTTCCACCACCACTATGGCGTCGTCCACTACAATAGCGATGGCCAAAAGTAGCGCAGATAACGTAAGCAAGTTGATGGAGAAACCGAATATCCAAAGGAAAAGGAAGGTACCAATCAATGATACCGGCACGGCAATCAACGGAATCAACGTCGAACGGAAGTCTTGTAAGAAGATGTAAACCACGAAGAACACCAGCACGAAGGTGATAATTAATGTCATTACAACTTCTTCGATAGAGGCATAGAGAAACTCTGTTACATCATAGTCTATCTTGTATTCCAGTCCGGGAGGGAAGTTTTTGGCTTGTTCTTCAAGCACCTGCTTCACACCTTTGGCAATATCATTAGCGTTAGAACCGGCTATCTGCTGTACCATACCCATCACAGAGGGCTGGTTGTTGTTCTTCTGTCCAACAGCATAATTTAGTCCGCCAAGCTCTATCTTAGCCACATCGCGCAGGTGAAGTGTCTGTCCTGTCGACGAATTACTGATGAGAATATTGCCATATTCGGTCGGTGTCTTCAATCTACCTTTATAGCGCATCACGTATTCGAAGCTGGCATTGCTCTGCTCACCAAACTTACCGGGAGCGGCTTCGATATTCTGTTCGGCCAAAGATGCAGCTATATCAGATGGTATCAAACCATACTGTTTCATCTTATCAGGCTGCAACCAAATACGCATAGAGTAGGTCTTGGTACTGAAAGTCTGCACATCGCCCACCCCGGATACACGCTTCAAGGCCGGAATAATATTAATGTTGTTATAGTTGGTCACGAATTTGGCGTCGTAATGACCATCTTCTGTCGTGATACTATACATGATGACGTTACTCGTCTGACGCTTTGAAGTAGTCACACCCACCTGTGTTACCTCGGCAGGTAGCAACGCTTGCGCCTGCTGTACACGGTTCTGTACATTCACGGCAGCCATGTTCGGGTCGGTACCTTGTTTGAAGTACACCGTAATCATGGCCATACCATCATTCGTTGCCGACGATGTCATGTAGGTCATGTTCTCTACTCCGTTGATACTTTCCTCCAAAGGAGTGACCACGGAGTTCAATACCGTCTGCGCATCTGCACCCGTATAAACCGTCGATACGGATATAGTAGGTGGCGCAATGTCCGGATACTGCTCAACAGGTAGCGATATTAAGCCTATCAATCCCAACAAAACGAGGAAGACTGATACCACCGTTGACAGTACAGGACGTTCAATAAATCTTGAAAATGTCATAATAAACAGTTATTTTCAACAATCTTTTTCTCTACTTTTTACCCTTCATGGTATCAATAAAACCCTTTGCCGAGCCTTGATTGGCTGCCATCTTGGTTGCCTTTTCTAGGTTTGCTTCATACTGAGCTTCGGATATTGGCTCTATCTTCATACCGTCGGTCAACGACGTCAAACCCTTGGTTACGATGCGGTCGCCCACCTTCAAACCGGTCAAAACCACATAATTACGCCCATCATTCTGTGGATCGACAGTGATTTCCGTATACTTCACCTTACCGTCTGAGCCTACCGTATAAACAAATACTTTATCTTGTATCTCCGTAGTTGCACTTTGTGGTATCACAATAGCATTACTATGAATGTTTGGAACAATGATAGAACCGGCGCCACCACTCTTCAATACATGGTCGGGATTGTCGAAACGAGCGATCATAGAAAGCGAACCGGTACTTTGATCAATCACTCCGCTCACTTTCGTCACCTTTCCCGGACGGTCGTAGATAGTTCCGTCGGCCAGCTGTAGCTTCACTGCCGGGTAGTCACTAATAGCAGCATGCACGCCACCGGCCTTCTTTGAGAGCTCCAACATATCCTTTTCGGTCATCGAGAAGTATACTTCCATGGTACTCGTATTAGACACTGTGGTCAACGCATCGGGGCTGGATGCACTTACCAATGCACCTACTTTATAAGGAATATCGCCTACTACACCGTTAGCCGGGCTCTTCACATAGCAGTAACTCAGCATCTCTCTAGCCGAAGCCAAGGATGCCTCGGCCTGTGCCAAAGACGCATGTGCACTCTCATAGGAGTTCTTTGCCGACTGCAACTCATACGAACCGATGACATTGCTACTAAAAAGTTTCTGGCTATTGTCGTAAGTCAACTTAGCCGTATTCATCCCTGAGCGAGCTGTATTCACAGCAGCTTGAGCCTGACGGACAGCTGCTTGATAGGTCTCATTGTCTATAACAAACAACAATTGACCGGCTTTTACAGCCTGACCTTGTTGTACACAAACCTTCGTAATGAATCCCGAAACCTTTGGACGTATCTCCACATCCTGCACACCTTTGATAGTTGCTGGATAAGTAGTTTGCATCTCTGCACTCTGAGAACCAATGGTTACTACCGGATAATGGTTATCGGTTGGCAACTGATTGCGCTTGTTGCCACATGAAGCTATCAAGAGCCCAACGGCTCCGACAAACAAATAAGTCTTAATCTTCATACCTTAAATACTATATATAATTATTATTTCTATCTCATATCATGTAGTCTGACGCGCAACATGCCTCTATCAGCTATCTTATGACGTATTAATCTAAAAACTTATATCGCTATAAAAGTTTGGCGACACAAAAGTACAAATTCTTTGCAAACTTTAGTCTGCAATCAGGTTTTATTTAACAAAGATTATAAGGGAAACTTATATTCTGAATACGATCAAACGGTCAGTCCCATAGAGGCAGCCTTCTTACGCAGCAACTCCAACAAAGGCTCACGCTCGTTAGGCACCTTATTGTCCAGTACAGCGTCTTTCAACGCTTGCTTCAATGCCCCAACTTCTCGCGAAGGACGCAGATGGAACATCTCCATAATCTCGTTACCATCTATCACCGGTTGCAACAATCGCTTGTAATCACGCTCCTGTAAGTCGACCAACTTCTCACGTACAATACGGAAATTGTCGAGGAATCGCTGCTTGCGCTGCTGGTTTTTGCTCGTAATATCAGCTTCACAAAGGGTCATCAGCGAGTCTATATCGTCTCCGGCATCGTTCATCAAGCGACGTACAGCACTGTCGGTCACCTCGTCATCGGCTATGGCTATGGGGCGCATGTGCAAGTCTACCATCTTTTCTACGAACTTCATCTTCGCATCCATCGGCAATTTCATTCGACGAAAAATGGTAGGTATCATCTTCGCTCCTATATAATTATGGTTATGGAACGTCCATCCGGCCACGTTATCCCATCGTTTACTGCGCGGTTTACCTACGTCATGGAATAGCGCCGACCACCGTAACCACAGGTTATCAGTATGTTTACAGATATTATCGAGCACTTCCAACGTGTGATAGAAATTGTTCTTATGAGCACGACCATTGCGTACATCCACCACATCCATGGCTGCTAATTCTGGCAAAATAAGCTTCAACAGTCCGCAACGATGCAAGTCGACGAAGCCTTTACTGGGCGTCTTCGTCATCATGATTTTGTTCATCTCATCAGCAATGCGTTCACCGCTGATAATCTTAATGCGATCGGCATTGCGCTCCAACGCCTCAAACGTCTCATCTTCGATAAAAAAATTAAGCTGTGTGGCGAATCGAATACAGCGCATCATGCGCAAGGGGTCATCCGAAAACGTAATATCCGGGTCGAGCGGCGTGCGGATTATGCCATCTTCCATATCCAAAAGTCCATCGAAAGGATCTACCAATTCGCCAAATCTATCAGCATTCAGACACACGGCCATAGCATTGATGGTGAAGTCGCGACGGTTCTGATCGTCTTCCAACGTACCGTCCTCCACCACCGGTTTGCGCGAGTCGTGGCTATAACTTTCCTTTCGTGCCCCCACAAACTCCACTTCCATGTCGCGGAATTTTACCTGTGCCGTACCGAAATTACGGAACACCGAGAGATGAGCTTTCCTGCCCAACTGCTTCTTCAAGGCGTCAGCCACCTGTATACCACTGCCCACGACCACCACATCAATATCATTTGATGGGCGCTCTAAAAACAAATCGCGCACGTATCCGCCCACCACATAACACTCCATGTGGAGAGAATCGGCTGCTAACGAAATTTGATGGAATATATCTTGATCGAGTAATTGAGCCAAATCGGCATCAGTAAGATTCCTCATTCTTATATTTTAGTCTTATTGGGATGCAAAGTTACTATTTTTTTTCTAATTCATCTAACTTTCTACCCATCTCTTCTCGGCCGTAAGCAATGATTTCCTCGGCCTTGTCATAATCGAATAAACTGTAGCGGCACATGGGTAATTGGACATACAAATCGGGCGGCGTGAGTCGCAAAGCCATCTGAGTATTATTCTGAATCGTCAGCCGTGCCACCCGCAAAGCCATATTAAAATAGTTCTCAGAGAATTTTATCTTATTGAAAGGAAAGTGCGAACGGATTGCAAATTCTAAAGAACTATGCCGTTCGCACTGCGGTTTTAGATAACAAACATACGGTTCATCATCGGGCGCACTGACGTTAACAGCCACTAATAAATCACCCTCTTGGCGCATCACGCGGTCGAGCGGCAACGTATTATGTACACTGCCATCTACCAATACACGCTCTCCATCTATCACCGGACTAAAGAATCCGGGAATGGAAATAGATGCACGGATAGCTTGGAGCAGCGAGCCTTCGTTAAAAACCATTTCTCGTCCCGACACTATATCGCTTGCCACACAACAGAACTTAATCGGTAAATCTTCTATTTTACGATCGCCTACCAACGCTTCCAACGCCATCATCAGTTTCTCACCGGTCGCCACATGATCCAACCCCAGCGAGATACCCATGAGCGAAAGGATACGTCTGCGATCCAAGTTGGTAAGTTCTTGTCGCAGAGCATCCAACTGTCCGGCCGCCCAAAGACCACCTATAAGTGCCCCTATCGATGTTCCTGCTATTGATGTAATGGTATATCCGCGACTCACCAACTCGTCTATTGCTCCAATATGAGCCAATCCACGAGCTCCACCACCCGATAAGACCAATGCCACTCGGCGCTCGTCGGACCGGCACGAGAACCATTTCCTTATACGATTCAATATCTTCATGCTAGTAGTCCTTCCTGTTTCATCATTACAAAAATAATGAAAAAGATGCTTGATACCGCCTTTTTACAGCTAATAATACATAAAAGGGAGGTAAGGAACTGGGATTTCACATATCCAAATTTCCGATAATTACCGCCAAGCACACATACAGGTAGCTACACATAAGCATTGTAGGGACGCGACATGTCGCGTCCGCAGCCAAATAACACCAATGTTTACACCCCACCATTATCCACATCTCATCTCGAAATCATATCAAAATAGAATTTCATCATTGTCTACTTGTCAACGCATCATTTTGTCTACTACCCAACTGCAAGAGCAAGGCAACAATGCTGCCAAGCCGTTTCAGCATCGCTGAGTCATCCCAACAGCGATGCTGACTCAACTTAGCAGCAATCCAAGAGCATTCCCATTACCAGTCGAATCCTTCCTCATAAGCATCGAAAAGATGCTCCGTATCGAGTCGATAACGTTTAAACACCTCCATAACAGCATTTTGGGCAGATGGAGAAATTAGTTTTTCACCCTTTCGGCAATAATAGAATTGCCGGTAGGAAGAGAAGCAATCCATTACCGCTCTACGCACTTCGGGATAGATTTTTCGAGGTACATTGTCGAAAATGTGCAACATACCACGAGCCAACTGTTGCTTCTGCGCCGAGCGATAATACGTGCATGGCGTTCCACTTAAGCCATCGGCAAGTGCATAGGGATTTAACATGTGCATGTAAGTTTGCTTCTCATCCACGTTCGCAGCAAACATCTTGCTCCGCAGGCAAGACGCGCTCAAGGCGCATTTGCCCTCGGTGAGCATGCAAACAACATAGTCTGCCGGTCTTTGATTTGTTGTAGTTTTCATATCATTTGTTTATTAGTCGATGCAAAGTTAACCTCTTTGCACACCTATTGCAACCCCTTGCTGCATACAATGTGCGATACATGAAAGAGACGTTTTGAATATTAAATCACACCATATATCGTTTTTACAAATAATAAATTTATCTTTGCAAAGAAAGAACATATACACTTGAAAGCCGCAATATCATGGATTGGAAGAAAAAAGCCATAACATTATTAGAAGACAGTTTATATCCTATTCCAACGGAATTGAATGAACTTGATTGGAAATGCGCTTTGTCTACAAAAACAGAAAGACTTGCTGAACACCTTTGTGCTTTCTCTAATTACAAAGGAGGAGGGATATTGGTATTTGGAATCAATAATGATGGAAGTTTTACGCCACTCACTAAAACAGATATTGACAACATTATCCAGAAATTAGGAAATATTGCACACAACAATCTGTCATCGTCTATTAGTATAGAACATGCAGTCTTAACTTATCAAGAACACTCTATGCTATTCATTTATATCCCTGAGCAATCAGATAAGCCCATCCACAAAAAGGGGTCAAATATGTTTGATGCATATACACGTTCAGCAGGTTCAACCATCAAGATGTCGAGGTCACAAATCAAATCCCTCATAGCAGACTCACAAGGAACTCCGTTTGAGAAAAGACATGCAAAGCAAAATCTGACAGTAAAGCAAGTCCTCACCCTGCTCAACTATAGGAAATTGTATCAGATTTTGGACAAAACAATCCCAAACAACACGCAGATTGTGATGGAATTACTTGTAACCTTAGGGTATTGTACAGAATCTCTAGACGCAGGAAAGTGGGATATCACTAATCTTGGAGCTTTGCTATTCGCCAATGATATAAAAGACTTTGAAGAGCTTAGTAGCCATTCGGTAATTGTGAGGATATACGAGGGCAATAACAATTTAAAACTACTTCATGAGCAAATCGGAACATATGGATATGCTATTGGCTTCGATGGATTAATTGACTATGTAATGAAGCACTCCTCCACAGAGAACATAAAAGTGGCTCGAATACTGCAACCGACATATCCACTGATAGCCATTAGGGAGTTTATTGCCAATGCGTTGGTCCATCAAGATTTCTCTATACCGGGCATGGCTGTAACTATTGAAATATTTAAAGACAGAATTGTAATAACAAATCCGGGGTCCCCACTTGGAGATATTAATCGATTAATAGATATGCCTCCACTATCCCGAAATGAACAACTCGCCCAAGCGATGTTCTTCCTGAGATATTGCGAGCGTCGCGGAAGTGGTATAGACCGTGCCGTTGAAGCCATAGAACAGATGCTTCTACCTGCTGTTAAATTCACAAAAAACGCACTATACACACGCATATTCCTCTATCCTAGAAAGAGAATATCAGATATGACCAAGCAAGAGAAGGTTATGGCGTGCTATCAGCATGCCTGTCTCTCATACGAATCAAACAATCCTATCAACAACTTATCAGTAAGAGAAAGATTTGGATTGGATAAGAATAAATCTGCCGTAGCATCACGTATCATATCAGATACATTAGAAGCGCACTTGATAAAAGTATCAGACGAAAGTATAACTTCTAAAAAATATGCCACATATGTTCCATATTATGTTTAAGTTCTTATTTGCAAAACAAATCAAATAACACCATAATCTACTGATTATCAGAGTATTCTTATTTGCAAAGTAAATCATATCAGTACTTTTACACACAAGAATCGAGTCCTACTATCTCACATTTTGGATATATTTCTAATATTTATTATCTTTGCCAATAACATCATTCAACGAAAATCAACGTCTCACAATGGACATAGAAGAAGCACGATTGGTCGCGCTACAACACAAAGGAGTGACAGAAGAATTGTTTGCCGAACGATGGATTTCGTTCCGCATCGAGGGTAAATGGTTCATGCTGATAGAACTGGATACACCCGAACCACGCATTGCCGTTAAACTAAAGCCGGAACACGGACAGGAGTTGCGCGAACAATACGATGGTGTCAAACCGGTGTATCACATGAACAAGAAACATTGGAACGACCTCTATCTAGACCTATTACCCCCCGAATTGGTGACCGATTGTATCGCCGAATCTTACCAATTGGTAGTTCATTCGCTACCCAAAAAGATAAGAATGGAACTAGAGAAAAATTAGCGCGTAGGCGAATAGATTACATTATCAAGTGCGCACGTACCCTCCTGATTGGTCAAGACAAAGGTAAACATCCACTTAGCAAGGCGAGTGGCAGAAGTAGCCTCAAATCCGTTATTGGGCAACTTGATGAGTATCTTGTTCCAACCCTTGTTGAGCAAAATGCCAATAGGCTTCCGAGCACTGAAATTCTCATTGAGTAACGGACGTTCATTCGTACGTCCGGTGTAGGTATTCTGCCATGTAGGTGGGATTATCTCCGCATCGTTCACCCAAATACGACTCTCTCTATAATCCCATTTACCCTGTCGTGGCGCTACATCAGCCTCACTACGACCGTAATTGTAGAACTCTATCTGTGCACCAGCCATCTGCTTCACGGGCGAATAAACATAGGTATAGGCGTACGCGGTAGTATTGGATTGCGGATGTTCAAAGAATCCGGGCACCGTCTTCTCTCCCCAATAATGTCGCAAAAACACCGTAGCGCCCAGCGCAGAATGCGTACCATAAACCTTTCCTTGATAAGTATAAGAAGATTTCAGTTCTTCGGTCTCCGGTGGAAACTTCATTGTTAAATCACCATTATTAGGAAAAGCGTCGGTAATAAGCCATTTCACGTTAGTTTGTTTCACATAGTTGATAGGCTTACCTTGTAGAAAATGCGCCTTATGATAAAGGAACCGACGTTCCCAATCGAAGAAATCGGTGTCGGCAACAGACAGTCTTACCCCTTTGTTTGTGAAATAACCTTTTCCTCCACCAAGCCATCCACGCTCGGCAGCAGCCAACATAGAGGCATAAAAATTGTTCTGCGTAATGATAGATTCATAGCTAGGCATCAGCCTATCGTTCCACATCCCCATGATAACACCGGCATACTGTGCACTCCCCTCCCGTTGTTCGGCAATAGTAGAACCATAAAGCAAGGCTAAATCGGCATACGTATCGAAGTGATTAATGTAGTGATAACGAGAGTCAATGGCCGGTACGCCGGGAGTAGGTCGGCCTCGCCCACTCCACATCTGTGTCATATTGAGCACCGACTTATCCCCCACACCGGGACTCCATGCCATTACTTTGCGACCAAGCGACTTGAGATGGGCTACGATTTCACTTACAAAGGTGTTCAAATCCAATGCATGTTGCCCGGCCAGAGGCTTATCGGCAACACGATATTCGTCTGTTCCTATGTGCATCCATGGGGTACCACTGAAAGTCTCGGAAGCCTCTGTTAGCAGATTCTTCAATTCATTCAGTCCCTCCACCGTGACCATACTATGCCCCATAGCACGACGAAAGGCCTCGCTATGACCGGGCATATCAAGTTCGGGAATAACCGTGATACCATAAGAAGATGCCAAGGTAACAAGTTCACGAACTTGTGCCTTGGTATAATATTGACCGGGAAACCGCGTAAAACTAGAATCGGCATTCAACTGAGGATAAATATCGCTCTGCAATCGCCAACCTTGATTATCGGTGAGATGCCACTGGAATACGTTCACTTTGTAGCGAGCCAAGGCCACAACCTCTTCTTTAAGTCGCTCGAAAGGGATATAACTGCGCCCGATATCATGCATGTAACCCCGCACTCGAAAGGCAGCCCAGTCTGTAATATCGCAACCGGCTATAGACCCACGACGTCCTTCGGCCAACTGACGGAGCGTCTGTGCTGCACGCAAAGCACCCAAACGAGTCGCAGCCTCTATCATTATCGTATTCAGATTGACCGTCAAATGATAAGCTTCTTCTTGGAATCGAGCACCACGAACCGATGCGACCATCCGCACAACAATGGTAGCATGAGCCTTAGCAACAACCTTTCCACCACCTTCAACGACCAACTCGGACAACTCTGCTGCCACACGCGGTCCACCAACGATAGCCACACTATCGGGCATCACGATGGATATAGAGCGATGAAGCGAGAATTGTCCCCTCACCCTTTGCAGTGAATGAGGGGTTGGCATGAGATGGATGATGTCGGCAGAAACCGACAACGGCAAGAATATTGTAAGCAATAGCAACTTCAAGAAAATTCGATGTATCAGGTATTTCATGACAACTCATTTGGATTAGACGGTCACAAAGTTAAAGAAAAATGAGAAAATGGAAAAGTATAGTAGGCTTTTTTGCTATTGAAAGAAAAATGCGTATATTTGTCATCTAACTAATAGACCGGAGATGAAGAAGCAACTCAATATACTATTGATTATCACAATATGGTTGGTTTCGTGTGCACCAACCGAAGATGAAAAGGCGGCTGCGCTGGTACAGTCGATAGATTCCCTGTATGCACAAGGTAAGTATGCCGATGTACTCGACTCCATTGAGTCGTTACGCAGAACTTATCCTATGGCTATTGAGTCGCGCAAACATGCTCTCAAAGTTTGGCAAGAAGCTTCATTGAAGCTTGCCCAAACCGAAATCGCCCAAACCGACTCAGCCCTACAAGCCACCATTGCCCTCGTCCAAACCTCTGCTACCATTGCCGAACGCAACAAATTAGGCGTCAAGCGTGATTCACTACAAGCCCGCTACGAAGCTATGTGCGGTGTCGTACGAATGATTCGGATAAAACAAAGGGCTGAGAAATAGAAACTTTCAAGGAAGTTATTGGAAACAACCGAAGCAATCCGAAATTATCAGAAGTCCCTAATCAGAACCATTTGATTGAACATGTACACACCACCGTTCACCATCACAGCAAAGATAGTCAACCAAATAGCTGACATATCAGCCCAAATTGAGCGATATGCCATTAGGCTGGAGCAAAACGATAGCCTACATTTGCGTAAGGCAAATCGTATAAAGATAATTCACAGTTCGCTAGCTATTGAGGGCAACACCCTTTCAGAGAACGAAGTAAAAGACATTGTTGAGGGTAAAACGGTGGTGGCTCCCCTCCGACAAATACAAGAAGTGAAGAACGCTTTGGCTACATATGAGTTACTTGATCAATTAAATCCATTCGAAGTCAATGATTTGTTACGTACTCACAGCACGATGATGATGGCATAGACTGATGATGCTGGACACTTCCGACGAGGCTGTGTAGGAGTTTTTTTCAGAACAGGGCGTTGTGTACATTGCCCCACCTGCCGATAGAGTTCCATACCTAATAAACGATCTTTTTGCTTGGTTAAAAACCGCTCAAGACCATCTACTCATCCGTTCCTGCGTATTTCACTACGAATTTGAGTTTATCCATCCTTTTAGTGATGGCAATGGACGAACTGGTAGATTGTGGCAATCGCTCATACTATCAAAATCACATCCCCTCTTTGCTCATCTACCTGTGGAGAATATCGTTTATTCCAACCAAGAACAGTACTATAAAGCTATAGCAACAGCCAATGATAATGCCAACAGCACACCTTTCATTGAATTTATGCTTGATGAAATCTTGAAAACATTAAAGTCTCATCAAGGACAACCTATTGATAAGAGTAGGGAACAAAGAAAATACATCAACGAGGAATTTGAAGCTAGATTTGGCAAAAAGTTCGGTGTAAAGTTCGGTGTAAAGTTCGGTGTAAACGAAAAACAGACGCTTCTTCTCATTGCCAAAAACTCTATATTAACAAGTTCGGAAATAGCCCAACAAATAGGAATAAGCCAACGTGCTATAGAGAAACATCTACAAAAATTCCGTCAACTCGGCATCATTGAACACGTAGGTAGTGACAAAACCGGACGATGGAAAGTCAAATCCATAGAATAACAAAACCATCTCTTGCACTAAACGCAATAAGAAAACACCCCCATCTACCAACTTTCAACAGGCTATAACATAATCAACTCTTCTTGACTCCCAAACTTTCTCACTTGAAAGTTTGACACCTTATATATTAATTATTTGCTTTTCTCGGTGGAATTCATTAAATTTGCAGGCGAAAATTTTAGGATTCATGAGTCATTCCAACACGGAAGAACAGTTCAAGAACATCATGCGCGAATGTCGCACACTGTTCGAAAAGAAGCTACATGACTATGGAGCTTCATGGCGTATATTGCGTCCATCCTCTCTCACCGACCAACTTTTTATCAAAGCCAAGCGCATTCGCTCGCTTGAAATCAAGAAAGAATCACGCGTAGGCGATGGTATCAGGACGGAATTTGTGGCACTTATCAACTATGGTATCATCGGTTTAATACAGTTGGAAAAAGGATTTGCCGACTCCATTGATATGACACCAACAGACGCTTTGGCTCTCTATGACCGACATGCAGAGGAAACTTTGAATCTCATGTTGAAGAAGAACCACGACTACGACGAAGCTTGGAGAGACATGCGCACTAGCAGTTACACCGACTTCATACTGACAAAGATAGAACGTGTCAAAGAGATTGAGGACATAGGAGGCGAAACTCTCGTGTCGGAAGGTATTGATGCCAACTACATGGACATCATCAATTACGCTGTATTTGGAGCCATCAAATTAGCGGAATAAGCAGAAGAAGTGGACAGACTGAAAACCATCCTCACCAACCTATGTAGATTGCTGCTTGCATTTACATTTATCTTTTCGGGTTATGTGAAAGCCATCGACCCCATCGGCACCCAATATAAGATACAAGATTACCTAAGTGCGATAGGATTGGTGGACGTATTGCCAGACTGGTTGACACTCTTCACATCGGTAGGATTAGCGGCATTGGAGTTCTCATTGGGTATTTTCATGCTGTTCGCTATTCGTCGTCGCGTCATCTCTAAGATTGTTATACTGTTCATGAGTATCATGACAGTTATTACAATATGGATAGTTGTGGCCGACCCGATAAAAGATTGCGGTTGCTTTGGCGACGCCATCATCCTGTCGAACACACAAACATTGCTCAAAAATATAGTGCTGTTGGCTGCAGCCATCATTATAGCGATATGGCCATTGCGCCAAATGCGATTCATCTCGAAGAGCAATCAGTGGATTGTCATCAACTATACGGTGCTGTTTATTATTATCTCAAGTGGGTATAGTCTTTACGATTTACCCCAATTCGACTTCCGCCCTTATCATGTAGGAGCTAACATTCTGAAAGGAATGGAGATTCCGCAAGGAGCCAAGCAACCGAAATTTGAGACAACATTCCTGCTTCAGAAGAATGGAAAGACGCGTGAGTTCACACTTGACAACTATCCTGATTCAACGTGGACGTTCGTGGATAGCAAAACGGTACAAACAGAGAAAGGCTATATTCCACCCATCCACGACTTCTCCATCCAGCTCAATAGCACGGGCGAAGATATTACCCGACAGGTTCTTACCAACAAAGGTTACACCTTCCTACTTATATCTCCCCATTTGGAAGTGGCTGACGATGGGAATTTCGGAGACATAAATCAGGTTTACGAATATGCTCAAAACTATGGTATACCATTCTATGGACTGACCGCAAGCGACAGTATAGCCATCAGCCATTGGGAAGATATGACCGGAGCTGAGTATCCGTTCTGTACTACAGACGAAACTACGTTGAAAACCATCATCCGTAGTAATCCGGGATTGGTACTTATTAAGGATGGTACTATCATCCGAAAGTGGAGCCACAACAGGCTGCCTAAGGATGAGGAACTGAAGAAACCACTCGCTCAAACCGAAATTGGCAAGATGTCGGACAATACGATTGCCGGTGACATATTGAAGATCATACTCTGTTTTGTGCTGCCACTGACACTCTTGACCTTGGCCGATCGCCTTTGGGCTTGGAGTAGATGGGTGAGAGCAAAAGAACTGAAAGAAAAGAAACATATTGTTCAACTCTTTAATAAAAAGAATAGTAAAATGAGAAAGAAAATTGTAGCAGGCAACTGGAAAATGAACATGAACCTGCAAGACGGCGTAGCTTTGGCTAAAGAACTCAACGAAGCTTTGGCAGCAGACAAACCAAACTGTGATGTTGTTATCTGTACTCCATTTATCCACTTGGCTACCGTAGCCGGCATTTTGGACAGCAATACCATCGGACTTGGTGCAGAAAACTGCGCTGACAAGGAAAAGGGAGCTTTCACTGGTGAGGTTTCTGCTGAGATGGTAAAGAGTACCGGTGCTCAATATGTAATCCTTGGCCACTCTGAGCGTCGTCAATATTACAATGAAACTCCGGAGATCTTGAAGGAGAAAGTATTGTTGGCACTGAAGAACGGTTTGAAGGTTATCTTCTGTATCGGTGAGACTTTGGAAGAGCGCGAAGCTAATAAGCAGAACGAAGTAGTAAAGGCTGAACTCGAAGGTTCTGTATTCAACTTGTCAGAAGAAGAATTTAAGAACATCATCATTGCTTATGAACCAATTTGGGCTATCGGTACCGGCAAGACAGCTACATCAGATCAGGCTGAAGAAATCCACGCATTCATCCGCTCAGCAGTCGCTGCTAAATACGGAGAGAAGATTGCCGACGAGACTTCTATCCTCTATGGTGGCAGCTGCAAGGCTAGCAATGCACCCGAACTATTCGCTAAACCCGACATTGATGGTGGTTTGATTGGTGGCGCAGCATTGAAATGCGCTGACTTCAAAGGCATTATTGACGCTTGGAAGAAATAAGAAATAAATCATTGAAGAATGGAAGGAGAAGACTCATTCCTTACAGAAAGAGTCTTTCTCCGCCTTTCTTTCCCTATTTAAATCGACATGATTAGAAATAAATTCGTCGCTCTATTGATATTGGTCATGTGTCCGTTTGCGACCATCAGCGCCCAAACATTCCTCGAACAACTACAAAAGAAAGTTCCAGGACAAGGCACCGTGTCTGTCAAACAAAGTAAGGAGATAGACGAATTGGTGAATGGTAGCAAGACTCAACAGAATGGTACCAAGCCACAAATAGATCCTAAGACCAAGGAAACGAAGCCCACCGAGCACCCTACCCCTACCACCCAACAACATAACGGTGACTCTACCAAGCGCGAACCAGCTCACAAAGAGGCTACACCGACAACTCAAAAGACTGCTGTTAATCCTCAAAAGACAACAGAAGAGGGTTATGATGAAACAGAAACACCGACCGTAGACTTACGTAAGAAAGTAATGGTGAGAAGTTATAAGGTGAATGGGTACAGGGTACAAGCATTCTCCGGAGGTAACTCCAGAGCCGACAAACAACGCGCTCAACAAATAGGTAACGCCATCAAAATGGCTTATCCAGACCAACCGGTCTATGTACATTTCTACTCACCACGATGGATTTGCCGCATCGGTAACTATCGAAGCATGCAAGAAGCAGTCCAAATGTTGCAGAATCTTCGCAAGATGGGCTACAAGCAAGCAACCATTGTACGTGGTAAGATTACCGTACAAGACTAACATTACAATAGAATATACCGGCTATAAGCCACTCTATCATATACGAAACAAATAGAATGAATCCTGAAATTGAATTTCGTGAGGGACTGGAAGAACTCGCATCACACTACCAAGCTATACTGAAACTCCTTGGCGAAGACACCGAACGCGAGGGATTAGAGAAGACTCCTATGCGCGTGGCAAAGGCCATGCAAGTACTCACGAGAGGCTATTCGCAAGATCCACACAAGGTATTAACTGACGCTCTTTTTGCTGAGAAGTACAACCAAATGGTCATTGTGAAGGACATTGATTTCTTTTCTATGTGCGAACATCATATGCTTCCATTCTATGGGAAAGTGCATGTTGCTTATATTCCCGATGGATATATTACCGGACTTAGCAAGATTGCACGCGTCGTAGACATCTTTAGTCATCGCTTACAAGTGCAAGAACGCTTGACACAACAGATTAAAGACTGCATCCAAAACACCCTGCATCCACTCGGAGTGATGGTCGTCATCGAGGCCAAACACATGTGTATGCAAATGCGCGGTGTCGAAAAGCAAAACTCAATTACGACTACCAGCGATTTCAGCGGGGCTTTCAATCAGGCTAAGACGCGCGAGGAATTTATGAATTTATTGCGTGGAGAATCTAAGAGAATTTAACAATTCCACATGCAAGATTCTCCTTTTCATATCGTTTTATACACATAACGAATTAAAAAACTTATCACATGAAAAATTTTAAAAGTTTATTTACCTTGATGTGCTGTGCTCTTTTGGCAACAGCTTCTTTTACTTCTTGTTTGGGTTCTGATAACAATGACGATTCCAACAATTACAAAAAACTCACTCCTACAGAGAAAACCACAATGATAACTGCCTTATCTGGCAATTATAAAGGAAAAGTGTATTCTTACAAAAACATCTCTGAGAGCAAGCCGGATTCTATGGATATCATGATAAGAGCAGCAATTGACTCTACCATTATTATCCCCAACATCCCCACAAAAGCCATCAGCAAGTATATTACAAGCGACGATCGCGAACTTGTAAATCAAGCAAAGACTTTCACAATTAAGGCCAATGTACGTACACCAGCAACTTATTCTACCCAATTCTTTAATAAAGGATATTATCAATTTATAATAATTCCGACTACTACCACATTCTCTGCCGGTTCAAAGAATGTAACTGTCGAGTACGCCAACCAATTAACTTTCAAACAAGTTGTTTTATACCCGATATGCGAATCTTTCCAAAATCAATTCGGATGTACACTTCTTATCAAGAGCATCAAAGTTGGCAATAGCACCTACGACGTCAATTTACCATTGCGATTCAAAGGCAAGAAATAAAATATAACATGCTGAAATTCATCTCATGGAATGTAAATGGGCTACGTGCCTGTGTAGGTAAGAACTTCGAAGCCGACTTCAAAGCACTTGATGCCGACTTCTTTTGCTTGCAAGAAACAAAGATGCAAGCCGGTCAGCTAGACTTACAATTCGAGGGATATGAATCGTATTGGAACTATGCCGACAAGAAAGGATACTCCGGTACGGCCATCTATACCAAGCATAAGCCACTCAATGTGGCTTATGGCATGGGTATCGACGAACACGACCACGAAGGGCGCGTCATCACACTAGAGTATGCCGACTTCTTCTTAGTTACCGTTTATACCCCCAACTCACAAGACGAGCTACGCCGTTTAGATTATCGCATGCAGTGGGAGGACGAATTTTCAAAGTATCTACAGGCACTCGACGCACGTAAACCCGTTATTGTTTGTGGTGATATGAATGTAGCTCACGAAGAGATAGACCTCAAAAATCCTAAGACCAATCATCGTAATGCAGGCTTCACCGACGAAGAACGCGAGAAGATGACAGCCTTATTGGCCAAAGGATTCATCGATACTTTCCGCACACTCTATCCTGAACAAATCACTTACAGTTGGTGGTCGTATCGTTTCAAAGCTCGCGAACGCAACACAGGGTGGCGTATTGACTATTTCCTTGCATCCGAACGGTTGCGCGACCGTATCTCAGATGCCAAAATACATACCGACATCTTTGGTTCCGATCACTGTCCCGTAGAGCTCGTTCTCAACGATTAAGTAATACAAACAAGCAATATCCATTCTTTGATATATACAAAAAGACAAAGGAGTCCGCTTCTCACGAAGCAGACTCCTTTTTTAGTATTATAATAGAGACTTTTATATTTATTTATAAGAGAGATTTTATTTCATTCAAAGAGCGCTTTTCCATCGTTCCGTCTTGGCGAGTTACAGTGAAGTAACTGTGCTTTGAAACACCATCAGCAAACTCTACTACGGCAATACTACCATCGCGCATCTGCAATGTGAAGTATCCTTCGCGCTTACCATTTACAAACTTTCCATGCCACTTTTCATTACCATTCTTATAATAAGTGGTAACTTCACCGTTCAGTACGGTATTCTTATCGTTGCCAAGATCTATAAAGCTATAACCACCCTCAGCCTTCAATGTTCCGTTCATATAGAAGTCTTGGAACACTTCTTGTTTTTTCAAGCCCGTTCCGGCAGTCATCAACAAACGATAATAACTAGCTTGTTCGCTACTTGTAACGTGCAACATATTCTCCGCATAGAAAATAGTATCGGCTACAACTGTAGCATTTTCAATATGCTTACGGCCAAAACTAGAGATGGCCA
The DNA here is from genome assembly GCF_001553265.1 of Prevotella sp. DNF00663. Classification (GTDB taxonomy): domain Bacteria; phylum Bacteroidota; class Bacteroidia; order Bacteroidales; family Bacteroidaceae; genus Prevotella. The sequence goes on from NZ_KQ960591.1 coordinate 23,426, forward strand.
TCATTACCATTGCGGTTATCAAAAGGGTACGTTTCATAAGTCAAAAGTTTAATAGGTCTCGATTTTTCTATTGCAAATATATACAAGAAATATCATTTAAGCTTTTGATTTTAACACTATTTTGCACAAAAATCAACCCTCTTTTTTAACTGAAATATTTCCCTATGCTTTCAGTTTAAAACTTTTAGTTTTTCAAGATTATACTTACAGTTTGTAAAGCCACATTACACAAACCACCCCTTAAAACACCTTCTAACTTACAATATGACACTTTTACGCTCCTAAAACATGTTTTTTTACACTCATCAAGTACCTACCCTACCTATCTTTTCGATACTTCTTGTTTCAATTTTCATCCAAAATATATCATTGAGTCATCAATCTTACTGGAAGTACGTACTCTGTGCGAACATTTTGCCCATCTTTCTGAGCAGATTTCCAACCATACATTTGACGTAAACTCTCTATAAGTGCTCTATCTACCGAGGGCGAAGAAGGACTTACGATAGCCAGATGAGACAAGCTACCATCGCATTCTACCACGAATCTAGCCACTACCCTACCACACTTTCCCTCCAACTTTCCACGCTCAGGTATTACAAATTGCGTTGAAAAATAGTCCAAAAGGTCTGCTTTACCATTTTTATACGCGAGTTCGGGATAAAAAAAGCATTTA
>NZ_KQ960592.1 GCF_001553265.1 Prevotella sp. DNF00663
TCTCTATAAATGAAGGTTTTGCAGAGGTCTCGTTCTACCGATGTTCTCGTATCTTGTCGATGCGATTCTATATGAACGCTATGCAAAATACCTCATGGCAGAAATAGAAAGAATTGAATTGACAGAGGTACAAACCGATCGGACTCGCTCTTCAGTCTTGATAAACGACGACCCATGTGAGCAGAAAAAGAAACCGGTCATCATTGGTAAAGGAACAAATCCATTTCAATCTGATTTTACAGATGAGCAAATTGAGGTTCTAACCACTTGCATCAACGAAATTCAATTATTCACTACTCGCATATCTCCCAAGATACTCAAAGACTTTTTTGCTTGTAAACTAAAAGGTGTTCTGAAATCAAACAACAACCGCCAACTGGCATATCTCATGCAAAGTCTTAATCTTCGAGGGTTCATTACTGATGAATGGCAATCTGCGATTGCTCGTAATGAACTTGTCTTGGGGAAAACAAAAGATACGCCACTGACACGCACCGACCTTTCCACTGCAACAGATCAAATCAATATGAAGCAACCGAAAGGATGGGAAACCATTGATAACTACATCAAACAACTGAAAAAAGGTTGAGCATAGGTTGACACCTCAAACATCGCTCAACGCCATTTACTTTTATCGTTTCTAATTTTGCCATCGTTAACAAATAATTAGCGAAGGTGCACCTTCATATTGTTTAATTCAAAATGTTTACAATATGGAAAAAACATTAGAAACCCGAGTTGAAGAACTCGAACAAATGGTATTCATGAATAAGAATGTGCTGAGTTTTGAAGAAGCCAGCAGGTTCTTAAACCTCTCAAAGAGTTATCTCTACAAACTCACATCGGGTAATCTGATACCGCATTACAAGCCACAAGGCAAAATGCTTTACTTTGAGAAAGCAGAACTTGAAGCATGGCTACGCCAGAATCCCATTAAAACTTCTGCGCAGATAACGCAAGATGCACAGCGGTATATCATGGGCAACAAACCTTTAATGCAGAAGTAGTTCATGGCACAAGAAGAATTTATTCGTGTTGGCACGACCTTATACAAGATCGTGAACCAACCACGCATCAATGGCGGTTTCGTCAAGAAGCGTATCGTATGGAACAACGAAACGCTACGGCAAGACTATGGCAAGGACTTCATTGCCACTGTACCGAAGTATGATGGTTTCTGTACTGTTCCTAACCATGTGAATTATCAACCAGTTATTGACAAGTTTCTCAATCTCTACGAGCCAATAGGACACCAACCAAAAGAGGGAGAGTTTCCGCACGTTGAATCCCTTATAAGTCACATCTTCGGGGAACAATACGAGCTGGGTATGGACTATTTACAGTTGCTCTATCTCCAACCCGTGCAGAAACTACCCATCCTCCTAATGGTGTCAGAGGAACGCAATACTGGGAAGAGTACATTCCTCAATTTCCTTAAAGCCGTTTTCCAGAACAATGTAACTTTCAACACTAACGAGGATTTTCGCAGCCAATTCAATGCGGATTGGGCGGGAAAACTGCTTATTGTTGTAGATGAGGTATTGCTCAACCGCAGGGAGGATAGTGAACGATTGAAAAATCTTAGTACAACACTTTCCTATAAGGTGGAAGCCAAGGGCAAAGACCGAGATGAAATCTCCTTTTTTGCCAAGTTCGTGCTATGTTCCAATAACGAATTGCTCCCTGTTATTATAGATATGGGAGAAACCCGATATTGGGTAAGGAAGATAAATCGTCTGGAAAGTGACGATACCGACTTTCTGCAAAAGTTGAAAGCCGAAATTCCAGCCTTTCTCTATTTTCTACAGCACCGCACATTATCTACTAACAAAGAGAGCCGTATGTGGTTTGCACCCAAGCTGACCTTTACGCCAGCCTTGCAACGTATTATCCGTAGTAACCGAAACAAGATTGAGTTGGAAATGTCCGAACTCTGTTTGGAAGTGATGGATCAGATGACTGTTACCGAGTTTTCCTTCTGTATCAATGATATGGTGTGCTTGCTGAACAACACTGGATGCAAGGCTGACAAGAGCCAAGTCCGCAGGATAGTGCAGGATATATGGAAACTCACTCCTGCATCCAACACGCTGACGTATCTAACCTATCAGATAGACTATAACAGCTTGCGGAACTACTCACCCATCAAACGGACTGGTAGGTATTATACCGTAACCAAAGAACAACTCGCGAACATTTAATCATTATTTTGATGAAATGATGAAAAATAAACATAACAAATTGACTGATAATGCCTATTTAGTTCATCTTTCCACTCATCAGTATGAAAAAATGATGATAGGAAAAGACGATACTGGCCAAAAGAGAAATACATATTTTTCTTTTGGTAAGTCCGGTGATGAAACCATGATGAACAGGTAACCTGTTTGTTATGAAACGATTATGTGTATTTTCATCAAATCATCAATTTTTCAAACCATTCAAATTCATTGTAATATGAACATACAAGAAATTAAAACAATAAAGTTGCAGGATTTTCTTGCAAGTCTGGGATATACTCCCACTAAGCAACAAGGCAACAAGTTGTGGTATCTTTCCCCCTTTCGTCAGGAGAGCCATGCTTCATTCAAGGTAAACACCGAGCGTAACCAATGGTACGACTTCGGTATTGGCAAGGGTGGAAACATCATAGACTTAGCAGAACTGCTCTACAAATCCTCTGATGTGTCGTATCTTATTCGCAAGATAGAGGATAATGTTCCCAATTGTACATCCATATTTTCTACATCATTTGCAGGTATTAAGGAGAAACAGCAAACAAACTATTTTGAGAATTTACAAATACTTCCTTTATCTCACCCAGCTTTGATGAGATATCTCTGGGACAGATGTATTGATCTGGAGGTGGCAGCTTCTGTATGTAAGGAACTACATTATGACTCCAATGGCAAACATTACTTCGGTATTGGTTTTCCCAATATCGCAGGTGGCTACGAATTACGCAATCCATTCTTCAAGGGCTGCATTGCACCGAAAGATATCAGCCATTTCTATGCCGACAAGCCAAAGAAAGCGTGTTTTCTTTTTGAGGGTTTCATGGACTTCCTGTCACTCATGACACTGAAAAGGAAAGAAAATCCACAGAATACCGGACTAAGGCAACAGGATTATTTGATACTCAATTCTGTAACGAATATTCATAAGGCGATAGAGAGATTATCACGCTATGACAGTGTTCAATGTTTCTTAGACAATGACGATGCAGGAAGAAATGCCTACCTGCAATTATCAAAAAGACTACGGGATTCTGTTACGGATTCATCAACTATATACAATGGTTTCAAGGACTTGAACGAGTATCTTTGTGCTGAATTCAAGCATTCAGAGAAAGCAGA
>NZ_KQ960593.1 GCF_001553265.1 Prevotella sp. DNF00663
AAGAGAGTATATCAATTTTGACACACCCTCTACTACAAGACTTATATCTTGCTTAAAATGTTCACGAATGTGTTGGGACGAATTGAGTTCGGCCATGTGGCAAAAGCATTTTCGCGTGTCTAACAATGCCTGTTTATACTATAACTACCGTAGTTATAAACTTAAAAACTAATGATTTGCGTAGCAAATTAGTTTACTAGCCAACTTGCTTACTTATCAACTATCAAACTGCAGAGATTAAACAGCGATACTGCTCCGCCTTTTCAGCATTACTGCAAGAGCCAAACAGCAGAGTTGCAAAGCCTTTGCAGCAGGGTGAGGCTGTAAGTTTCTAAGTCTATGAGTTGTTGGATTGGGAGATGAGTTTGTAAATTTTCAAGTTCATAAGTTATTGGCTTTATTTATTATAAGACTTTGTTTAAGCAATAAAGAATTATAAACGCTCGGCTTCTTTAATAGACTTATGTTCTACATTATATTTTTTTACTCCTAGGTAATATCTTACTTTCAAACCTATTTGGCGTGTCTCACTGTTTCCCCATGAGCTGATATTCAACTTATTGGTATTACCATAGCTGTCCCATCGTTGTGTATGGAAGGCGTCGGTTAGGATGATAGATGTGTGAAGTCTGTCTTTAAGAAACGTTCTACTAATGCCTATATTGACATATCCGCTGGATTTTAGGACTTCATAGCTGCCTCCTTGTCGCTTGGAAAGATATTGTGCCGCCACTTCCAGCTGTAATTTTGCAGGCAAAGTAATATTATTAGAGATATTGAGTGTATATGATGGTCGTCTATAAATATGATTATTTGTTTCGTAATTCAGCTTGTTGACAAAATAGTAGGTACCAAAGTTCAAATTTGTATCCCACCATGAAGCAATACGTTTGCTGTAAACGACTTCTGCACCCAGCTGTTTTTGCTTTCCTATGTTTTTGGTTGTCATTACCACCGTGTTGTTATTATAGACATCGGTTATACCTGTAAAATAGTTGTTTAGTGAATTATATGAGAGATTTATAACCAGTTGTTTGTGTGATAAACTAAATATCAGTTTGTCATTTGTTTGAGGTGTGATAAACGGATTGCCTTTCCAGTAAGTTAGTTCATCTAATAAATACTCAAAAGGATTTAAGTCTTCATATCTAGGTTTGTCTTGTCGTTTGCTATAAGCCAATGTCATACGTGTGTTTTGCGATATTTGATAGGAGATTGAAGCATTCGGAAAGCAGTTGAAACGGTTTGTTGTATTTGTTTCTTTTTTATCCATGGCTGTGTATGGTTGCAATAAACCTTTGCTGTACATTTGCTCTATTCTTATTCCAGCAGTGGCCATCCACTTATTTAACTGTATTGTATATTGGGTATAACCTTCAATGTTTTGCTCGGAATATGTAAACCTGTTAGATCTTGTATTATCGATTTTAAGTGAAGAATAGAATTTAAAGTTATTATCGCTGTTGATTGTTGAGGCTTTTATGCCGGCCAATAATTCATGTCCTTTGCCAAACAAATGTTTATAATCAATCATGAATGAGGCAATCTTTATGTGTTTGTCGTTTTCTGATTGGTATATGTCTTTGTGATGGAGTGTACCGTTTGGGAAATAATAAATATTGGGTTGATTGCAATATGACTCTCCATCGACCTTGATATAATCTGCATTTACTGATAGCGTGTGGTTTTTACTAGGCGTGAAAATATATGCTATACTACCACTATATCTCGGTGTTCGTTGCTTTTGATAATCATTTTCGGCATATAGCAATTGAGTTAAATCATTCATTCCTCTATATATTTGTGTCTCGGTAGATGTGTATCCCGGTCCGATAACGGCGCTGATAGAAGTATTGAAGGTAAATTTGTGTTTGTCATTTGGATGGTATACAAGGTCTATGCTGGTTGAGTAAGTATTGCGCTTGTCTACATCATCGGTGGTAGATAGGTTTTTATTCCCATCTTGTATTCTATTAATGCCATATTTCATAGCATAGTATCCGATGTTATGATTATAAGTAATGCCGACTTGCCAATGTCTCCTATTGTACGATAACGAAATATCTGATGTCTCATGTATATAGTTCCAAAATGATATACCATGAGATGTTGTAAGGTGAAAGCCCGTATCGGTCTCGCTTTTCAAGATAATATCTATGATTCCGCCTGCACCTTCGGCATCGTACGACGCATTAGGATTGGGCGAGGTGCTAATCTTCTGTATTCTAGTAGAGGCTAAAGAACGTAGATAAGCAGTTAAGGTTTCTCCTTGTAATGGCGTCTTCTTACCATTGATATATATAGCTGTTCCGCCTAGCGATGAAAGAGAGATACTTCCTTTGTTGTCAATATGGATGCCGGGTGAATGTTTTAAGACATCTATAGCATTGCCAATGTCGGATAAATAGCTTTGGGCAACATCGATATTTACTTTTCCGTCTTCCATTTTTACGATGGGGCGATGCTTCTTAGCCGTGATAATAATATCGTTGATGTGAGTAATATCGTTTTCTATTACTATTTTGATCAAGCTTTCTTTGGTGGGAATGGTAAAATAGAGAGTGGTATCTTTATAGCCTAATGAACTGATGTATGCACTGTAATTCCCTTTGTCCAACTTAATGTAAACTTTACCTAATGTGTCGGCTATGCAGTTGTTGACTACTCGTCTGTTATCCACGTCGGTGATAACGACACTTGCGGCATCGGCGGCTATATGTTCTTTGTCTTCTATTTGTAATATTATGTGGTGTTGTGCAGAAAGATTGTGAACTGTCAATGATGTAATACAAGTTATTATCAGATTGATGATAAGATGTTTGTTCATACTTGTTAATTAGGACTGTTGTAAGTTATGATGCTATTAAAACATAGATAGAAATTATTTTTTTATGGTCTAAGGCTGTGTAAAAATAGAACAATCAAACTAATGTGTTATTGATAATGATATTGTTTTTTCTGATACAAAGATAATAAAACTAATTCTTTCTGTAAAAAAAAACGAATAATTTGTTCTCTTTTAAGATAATATTACAATGTTAAGAGTGTTGGTTAGAAGTGGAAAAAGAGTGGCTTGTATAGTACAAAAATAGTGAGTATAGGAATAGAGGATTTACAAAAGGGGCATGACTGTGATAAGTCATGCCCCTTTAGGTAATGCTTTATAGTGGTTGTTATGCCCCGCAGAAGAATAAAACGACTATCTGTGCCGAGAAAATTCTTAGGAACATACTCAACGGATATACCGTACTGTAACCGATGGCTGGTGCCTCTTTGGTACAAGAACTGTTGGCATAAGCCAGTGCGGGTGGGTCGGTGTAGGTTCCGGCAATCATACCCATGATGGTGAAATAATTGAACTTGAACTTCAAGCGAGCTATTGTTCCGACAATCAGGATAGGAATAACGGTAATCAGGAAGCCGGTATAGACGTATTTCAAACCATCGCCTTGAACCACAGTTTCCCAGAATCCGGCTCCCGCTTTGATGCCCACAGAAGCCAAGAATAATACAAGTCCGATTTCGCGGAGCATCATATTGGCCGAAGTAGTAGTATAGGTGACCAGCTTAAACTTATATCCGAAGCGGCCAATGAGGATAGCTATAATCAGCGGACCGCCTGCAATACCTAGTTTTAAAGGCACAGGCATACCGGGAATAGCAAGTGGAATGCTACCAAAGAGGATTCCGACAAGGATTCCGATGAAGATGGTGGCAATGTTAGGTGCGTCAAGACGCTTCACAGAGTTACCCATCATCTCGGCTACACGGTTTACATTCTCCTCCGGACCAACAACCATGATGCGGTCACCAACTTGGAAATGGTGGTTACGACTGGCGAAAAGATCCATGCCTTGACGGGTGATTCGGGTGACATTGACACCGTAAACGCTTGAGAAGTGCATCTTGCCGAGAGTCTTACCATTCATAGATGGACGTGTAACGACAATACGCCTAGAAATCAAAGGTTGCTTCTCGTTGCCGGTTTCCCAAGGAGTATCAATCTCCGGACCAATGAAAGCTTGGATAGCTGCAGCATCTGCTTCGGCGCAAACTACGAGTATCTCGTCGTTCAGACAGAAGATAGTATCGCGTGTAGGAATCGTTACCTGACCGTCGTGGAGCAAGCGTGAGCAAACAATATCTCTGTTTAGGAATTGTGAAATTTCAAGGAGTGAACGTCCACTAATGTATGTATTGGTGACGCGAAGATGCATCTGATAAGGCTTTGCATGAGGGTTTTCGGCCTCTTGCTCATTCAGTTGCTCCTCTTCTTCTTCCAACTTCGTGCGTGTAATGTATCGGATAGCGATGGTAGCACCGATGATTCCGAGTACACCAAGAGGATAGGCGCAGGCATAACCCGATGCAATTTGCGGCACTTGGCCTTTGGCAAATACGCTAGTTAAGGCTTCGTTGGCAGCTCCAAGACCCGGTGTATTGGTTACAGCTCCGTAGAGTGTACCCACCATCATCGGTAGATTGTTGGGGTTGCTAGTATCGAAGAATAGATAGTAGCAAGCAAACATGACGAGTACATCAAGGAAAATCATGGCCGTAGACAGCCCATTCAGCGTGACACCGCCTTTGCGGAAGCTCTCGAAGAAGCCGGGACCGACCTGCAAACCAATGCAGAAGACGAACAGAATCAAGCCAAAGTCTTGAATGAATGTAAGGATGTTTGTAGGAGCAGTGAACCCAACGTGTCCGGCTAAGATACCTGCAAACAGTACGAAAGTGACACCGAGGGAGATACCGCCAATCTTGATTTTACCCAAGAGCACGCCTACTGCGATGACAATCGCGTAGAGTAGGGCGATGTGAGCCACGGAGTCTGTTGTTGTAAATAAATTGATTACCCAATCCATAAGATATTTAAGATTTGACTGCAAAATTACTCTTAAATAGGCAGATAGCAAAATAAACGTAATTGTTTTTCTTTTTCTGATGATTGAAAAAGAATGGGTGTGCAGGTACACCTTATTATTATATTAAAAAACAAAGCTTGTTTTGGCTGTGAAGTTTTTTTTGCTTACCTTTGCGCCCTATATAAAAAGCGCGTTGACGCTTACTTTCTAGATATTTAATTACGCAAAAATAAAATCGTAAAAGCAATATGGGTAAGAAGTTTACCGAGCATAATGGCCTGAATTTAACGCAGACCAATGATGATGTTTTAGCACAGTGGGAGAAGAAAGATATTTTCCATAAATCCATTGATGAGCGTGAGGGATGTCCTCAGTTCGTATTCTTTGAAGGACCACCTTCGGCTAATGGTCATCCGGGTATTCACCATGTGCTTGCTCGCGCCATCAAAGATACGTTCAATCGCTATAAGACCATGAAGGGCTTTCAGGTATATAGAAAGGCCGGATGGGACACACACGGACTCCCGGTAGAGCTCGGTGTGGAGAAAGAATTGGGTATCACGAAGAAAGATATAGACAATAAGGCTTCTGATAAATACATCTCTGTAGAGGACTATAACCATAAATGTCGTGAAAACGTGATGATGTTTACGCAGGAATGGCGTACGTTGACAGAGAAGATGGGGTACTTTGTGGATTTGGATCATCCCTATATTACCTACGATAATAAGTATATCGAGTCTATTTGGTGGCTTCTGAAGCAGATTTACAATAAAGGATTGCTCTATAAGGGCTATACTATTCAGCCGTATTCTCCTGCTGCCGGAACCGGATTAAGCTCGCATGAGTTGAATCAACCGGGATGTTACCGTGATGTAAAAGACACAACGGTGACGGCACAGTTCCTCATCGAAGAACCGAAAGAGGAATGGACGAAGTGGGGTAACCCCTATTTCTTGGCTTGGACGACAACGCCTTGGACGTTGCCTTCGAATACATCGCTCTGCGTTTCGCCCACTATCGACTATGTAGCTATACAGACTTACAATCCATACGATGCTAAACCAATGACCATGATTATGGCCGAGGCACGCGTAAATGCTTACTTGAAGCCGGAAGGCGAGGTGAGCGGTGATGCCGAGTTGCCAGCTTTTGCGCATGGAGATAAGGTCATTCCTTACAAAGTTATTGGTCGTTATAAAGGCGAAGAACTGTTGGGTATCAAGTATGCACAGCTGATGCCGTGGGTAAAACCATGCGAGAAGTTGGACGATCTCTCTGCCCCTTATGTACAGGAGTATGCTCAACAGCATCCCGAAAAGGTATTTACAGGTGAAGATGGACGCGATAAGTTCGTCGAAATGGAAAGCGAAGCCTTCCGTGTAATACCCGGTGACTACGTTACAACAGACGATGGTACGGGTATAGTACATATCGCTAACACTTTCGGAGCAGACGATGCGCGTGTGGCTAATGCCGCTCATGTGCCGGCATTGTATCTCATTAGTAAGAAGGGTGAGACTCGTCCAATGGTTGATTTACAGGGTAAATACTACTTGATGGATGAGTTGGACGCTAATTTCGTGGCTCATTGCGTAAATGTAGAAGCCTATCAGCACCATGCAGGCGACTATGTGAAGAATGCATACGACCCCAAATTCAATCCTAACGGAGTGTGGGATAAGGTGGCAACAGAGAAGTCTGAAGACCTCAATGTCATCATCTGCATGGAGATGAAACAAGAAGGTACGGCCTTTAAGATAGAGAAACACGTGCACAACTATCCCCATTGTTGGCGTACGGACAAGCCTATTCTCTATTATCCATTGGATAGTTGGTTCATCAAAGACACTGCGAAGAAAGAACGTATGGTTGAGTTGAACAACACAATCAATTGGCATCCGGAGTCAACAGGTACCGGTCGCTTTGGCAACTGGCTTGAGAATCTGAACGATTGGAACCTTTCTCGTTCACGTTTCTGGGGTACTCCGCTTCCAATATGGCGTGATGAGAACCGTGGTGAGAAGTGTATCGGCTCATTAGAGGAACTTTACAGCGAGATAGAGAAGAGCGTTGCTGCCGGCGTTATGAAATCTAATCCGATGAAGGATAAGGGATTTGTGCCCGGTGACTATTCTCAAGAGAATTATGATAAGATAGATCTTCACCGTCCATATATTGACTATGTGGTGCTGGTGAACGACGAAGGACAGCCTATGCATCGCGAGATGGACTTGATAGATGTGTGGTTTGATAGTGGGTCTATGCCTTATGCACAGTTGCATTATCCGTTTGAAGGCGAGATGGCATCGGGTACTGAGGCAGACCGTGAAGCCATGGTGAAGAGTCAATATGAGGGCACTGCTATTGCTCCCAAGTTCTTCCCGGCCGAATTTATCAATGAAGGTGTAGACCAAACTCGTGGTTGGTTCTTCACATTACACGCTATCGCGACGATGGTTTTCGACAGTGTTGCTTTCCGAAATGTTGTCTCTTCCGGTCTTGTATTGGATGCTAAGGGCAACAAGATGAGCAAGCATGTGGGGAATGTTGTTGATCCTTTCGAGATGATAAACAAGTATGGAGCAGACGCAGTACGCTTCTATATGCTGACAAACAGCGAACCTTGGGACAACTTGAAGTTCGATGCTACGGGTGTAGACGAGACTCGTCGTAAGTTCTTTGGAACGCTTTACAACAGCTATTCATTCTTTGCGCTGTATGCAAATGTCGATGGTTTCGACCCCGAAGCAGCGGCTGTTGCCCATGATAAGCGCCCGGAAATCGACCGTTGGATTCTCTCTTGCCTTAATACTTTGATAAAGAAGGTAGGCTATGAACTTGAAGATTACGACCCAACTCGTGCTGGTCGACTCATCGAATCGTTTGTTAACGATGATTTGAGTAACTGGTATGTGCGCCTGAACCGTAAACGTTTCTGGGGCAAAGAGATGGATGAAAACAAGCTAAGTGCTTATCAAACCCTCTATACATGTTTGATGACGGTGAGCAAACTGCTTGCCCCGATGGCTCCCTTCTATGCCGATGAACTGTATCATGACCTTGGTGGTGAGCTTGAAAGCGTGCATTTGGCGCAGTTCCCCGCTGCAGATGAGGCGTTGATAGACTCCGCTTTGGAGGAACGCATGGAGATTTCGCAGAAGATAACATCCATGGTTTTGGCTTTACGTCGTAAAGTTAACATCAAGGTTCGCCAACCGTTACAGCAGATTATGATTCCTGCTGTCGACGAGCAACAGAGAGCTTACATCACGGATGTGTCCGACTTGATTAAGAACGAAGTAAATGTGAAAGAGCTAAACTTCGTTGAAGGGCAGAGCATGTTGGTGAAGAAGGTGAAGTGTAACTTCCGTGTGATGGGTAAGAAGTTTGGTAAACTCATGAAGGAAGTGGCTGCTCGTATGGACAGTCTCAGCCAAGAAGAGATTGCAGCGTTTGAATCTAACGGCAATATCCAGTTGGCCGTGCAAGATCAGAATGTTGTTGTTGAGGTGGCAGATGTAGAGATTATCAGCGAAGATATACCCGGGTGGCTCGTTGCAAACGAAGGAAATCTGACGGTAGCGTTGGAAGTTGAGCTGACAGACTCATTGCTCAATGAGGGTATGGCACGCGAACTTATCAATCGTATACAGAATCTTCGCAAGTCTTCGGGTTTTGAAATCACAGATAGAATCGTGGTGACTGTTGCGCCGAATAAGCGCTCCGACGCTGCTATTGCTGATTTCTGTGACTATATTAAAGCTCAAGTTTTGGCCGATGAACTCCTGATTGCCGACAATGATGGGTCGGAGATTGAGTTCGAGGAAGACAAGCTGAATATCAAGATAGAACGAAAATAGAAAGTGACTAAGTGGGAGATGGGTTTCAAAAGAACTCGTTTCCCATTTTTTGTTCAACGCAATAATCACATAATTATGGACAAGAAAGTGCGTTATTCTGATGAGGACTTGGCGGAATTCCGCGGTGTCATCAACGATAAATTAAAGTTGGCTCGTCGCGATTACGATGGTATGATGCGACAACTGATGAATCTTGATGGTAATGATGTGGACGATACGTCTCCTACTTATAACAAGATGTTGGAGGAGGGTAGTGCCAATCAGAGCAAAGAAGAGATGATACAGCTGGCTCAACGACAGCAAAAATTTATCAAAGGACTTGAAGCTGCACTCATACGCATAGAGAATAAGACCTATGGTATCGACCGTATGACGGGCGAACTCATACCCAAGGAGCGTCTTCTTATAGTGCCTCATGCAACTCTTAGCGTCGCTTCGAAGAATGCACGCAAGCGATGAATAGACTGAGAGTGCATTTGACTGATGGGCGATTGGCCTTTATCTTGATTCTTGCCATCATTATTATAGATCAGATTATCAAGGTAGAGGTCAAGACAAACATGTGTCTTGGTGAATCCATTCATGTGACCAATTGGTTCTATATCAGTTTTATAGAGAACAATGGTATGGCTTATGGCATGACTTTGGGTAGCAAGTTGGTATTGAGTATCATGCGTATTATAGCTATTGGCTGTATCGGATGGTATATCAATCGGGTTATCAGAGAACGCCATCATACCGGATATGTCATGGTACTTGCTATGATTTTGGCGGGTGCAGCGGGCAATGTCTTCGACTCAATGTTCTACGGTTTGTGTTTCAATGAGTCGTCTCCTTTCGTTGTTTCCCACTTTGTAGACTTTGGTACCGGCTATGCTTCTTTCCTTGAAGGGAAAGTGGTAGACATGTTTTATTTTCCTTTGATAGTCACTACATGGCCTGAATGGGTGCCGTTTTATGGTGGGCAAGAGTTTATTTTCTTCTCGCCGGTGTTTAATTTTGCCGATGCTTGCATCAGCGTCGGAGTCGTTTTATTGCTGATTTTCTACCGTAAAGATTTGGAAGGAATGGGTGATACTTTCAAGAAGTCATTGCCTAAGAAAGTGAATGAACATACAGAATCATAACAGTATTGTCCACACAGCCATGTCATTGCGTATGTTTGGCTTGCTTGTAGTGCTGGGTTTGTTGGTTTTATCTTGCAAGCCCACAGTACCATCAAGCATTATCCAGCCTGATGAGATGGAAGATATTCTGTACGATTATCATTTGGCTGAGGGTATATCTGCATCGCCCGGAGGCGATAGTAAAGCTTTTGTTACCTATCGGGAAGCCGTGTTTAAGAAGCATGGTATCACTTCTGCCGAGTTCGATTCATCCATGGTCTATTACTTGAGACATACCGAGAGTCTGGAAAAAATATACGAATCGCTGTCCAAACGATTGAGTGATGAGTCGGCATCTCTTGGTGGTAGCCAAGGAAGTGGGGCTTATGGGATGCTCTCGGAGAATGGAGATACGGCCAACGTATGGCGTGGTGAGCAATCTATGGTGTTGTCGATGTACGAGCCATTCAATCTTTATACATTTACTCAAGCGGTCGATACGGCTTATCATCAGGGCGATCGCCTCGTATTGGATTTCGATGCTCAATACATATTCCAAGATGGTTCGCGCGATGCTGTGGCTGTTTTGGTGGTGAAATATCAGAATGATAGCATCGTATCACAGGTGGTTCATATCAGCGGTGGAAGCCATCAATCGGCTACAGTTGAGGATGCCGGGAAGTTGGGAATCAAAGAAGTGAAAGGCTACTTCATGCTTAATACGCGCTCAAATATTTCATCGCGGTCTTCTACTACTTTGCGATTGCTGCTCATCAATAATATTCGGTTGATTCGTATGCATGTGAAAGCGGAGCCACAGGTGGTATCTCAAGATAGTACCAAGGTTGCAGGAAAGACGGATACGGTACCTCCGACATCATCATCGATGCCGGATGAACGTCCGAGAAGGGTGCCGCCGGTACGAGTACCTATGGGAGGAGTCCACTAATGCAGGAATTATCGCAGCGCATTAAGCGTATAGCAGTGAATACATTGTTGGTAGACGAGTTCTCTATACACCCTGCTGTGGTGGAGTTACAAGGTAACCGTGTACTCTCATTCCAGCCTTTGACCGAAGAGATTGCCATGACAGAATGGGTTGGAGGTACGTTGCGACTGAAAAAAGAGGGACGTGTGTACAAGGTCAGCATGTAGTCTGCTTATGCTTTTATGGTCTTGACGAAAGGAATCTTGACAATTTATTATATAGCAAATAACAACGTTTTAATGGATATTTTAGATATGGGAAAGAGAAAGATGTCCCTTCTCATCATGTTGATGATGTCAACATGGGGATTGGCATGTACTAATTTCATTGTTGGAAAGAAAGCCAGTGTGGATGGTAGTGTGATGTGTACATACAATGCCGACGACTATGGTATGTTTATAGGACTATGCCATTATCCTGCCGGATTGCACGCTAAAGGTGAGATGCGTAAGATTTATGACTGGGATTCAAAGGTATATCATGGTGAGATACCGGAAGCGCCAGTTACTTATAATGTCATTGGTAACATTAACGAGTTCCAAGTTTCCATTGGAGAAACTACTTATGGAGGTCGTGAAGAAATGGTCGATACCACCGGTATCATCGACTATGGTTCGCTTATTTATCTTGGATTGCAACGTTCGCGTACGGCTCGTGAGGCTATACAGGTGATGACTAAGCTTGCCGAAACCTATGGTTATAACAGCGAGGGTGAGACGTTTACCATCTGCGATCCCAACGAAGCGTGGATAATGGAGATGATGGGAAAAGGTCCGGGTAGCAAGTCTGTGGTCTGGGTTGCCCAGCGTATACCCGACGATGCTATCTGTGCGCATGCCAATCAGAGTCGTATTGGCAAGTTTGACATGAAAGATAAGGCCAACGTGATGTACAGTAAGGACGTTGTTTCGTTTGCTATTTCTAAAGGTTGGTATAGTGGTAAAAAGGCCGACTTCTCTTGGAAAGAGGCTTATGCCAAGCCCGATTTCTCCGGACGTCGCTTTTGTGACGCTCGTGTATGGTCGTTCTTCAACCGCTTCAAGGCTGGTTTTGAGCGCTATTTGCCATGGGCTGAGGGGAAAGATCCCAATGCAGAGGATATGCCATTGTGGATTATCCCCGATAAAAAATTGAGTCTGCAAGATGTTGAGATGGCCATGCGTGACCATTATGAGGGTACTCCTTTGGCTACCGACAGTGCGGATATGGGCAGCGGTATTTGGCAAATGCCATATCGCCCAACGCCGTTGATGTTCAAGGTTGATGGTAAGGAGTATTTCAATGAGCGTCCGGTGAGCACACAACAGACAGGCTTCTCGTATGTAGCACAGTTGCGTGGATGGTTGCCAAGGGAAATTGGCGGTATTCTTTGGTTTGGTAACGACGACGGCAATATGGTGGCATATACACCTATTTATTGCGGTAATAAGATACAACCTAACTGTTATAATACGCCCGGCGCCGATGCTGTGACATTCTCAATGGATAATGCTTACTGGGTATGTAACTGGGTTAGCAACATGGTATATCCTCGCTACAGCCAAATGTTCCCCGAACTGAAGGCTGTACGTGATAGTCTTGAGCAGTCGTATGTGGCAGCACAGAAGGGTGTGGAAGACAAGGCTATGCAGCTTTATACATCGGATAAGGCGGCAGCAGTGAAGTATCTCAATGATTATAGTAACCAGCAGGCAGAGCAGATGTTGGCGCGTTGGAAACAATTGGCTATGTATCTCATCGTGAAATACAACGATATGACGGTGAAACCTACCGATGCCAATGGTCGATTCAAGCGTACCGCTACAGGACTCGGAGCTCGCGTCGTGCGTACAGGATACCCCGATGCATTTGCGAAAAAGCTGGTTCAATCTACCGGAGATAAGTTTGAAGTACCTCGAAAGTAATTTATTGGATTTGTTGCAGAGGTTTGTCAGCATTGTTGTTGAGCCTTTGCAGCATTGCTGTTTGGCTTTCGCAGAGATGTTGCGAAATATCTGCAGTAATCTCATACAAAATGAAAAAGGATGACCATCAGGCCATCCTTTTTTATTATAATATTTGGTTTGAAATTACAAACCAAGTTTCTTCATAGCATCGCCAGCTGCTTTTGAAGCGGCTTCGCCAGCTTTTTGTTTAGCAGTTTCCTTTGCTGATTCAACGGTTTCGTTGGCCTTTGTCTTAGCAGCTTCTTTGGCTGCGTCTACCGTTTTGGCTGCATCTGCTGCGCCGGCTTTAGCTGCATTGACAGCATCATCAGCTGTTGCGGCAACGTCGGTAGGCAGATTCTTAATACCAGTGATAAGTGTATTCACCGTAGCATTGTCTCCAACGACGCTCTTGATTTGGTCAGCGTGCTCTGTAACGAACTGTTTAACGGTCTCAGCATATTTCTTAGCCTCTTCTAAGTTGCCGGATTTAACGAGTTCAGCATACTTAGCCTTTAAGTCGGTAAGTGTCTGTGTTAGGTCTTTACCGTTCTTTTCGGTGAGTTGGGTGTTCAATAAGCTAATGACATCTTGAGCTGATTTAACAGCGGTTGCGGCTGTATCAACAGCAGCTGCTACTGAATCTGAATCAACAACTTGTGATGCACTCTTGGTCTGATTGCCACAGCTAGCCAATGTCAAGGCTACAGCTATGGCTGCAAAAAAGATTTTTTTCATTGCGTTCTCTAATTTAATTGATTAATAAATTGCTACAAATATAGGCCATTTTTAGATGTGTTGCACTTTCTTTGAGTTAATAATAACAAAAAAGAGAGCTGTAAAATGATTTACAGCCCTCTTCGATAGTTATTTTATCTGAATTGCTTAAATGGTTTCAGACCAATCTTCCTTCGTCTTACGAACGTAGCTCTGGTAGCGTAGCTTAGCCATTTGCTCGGCAGCAGCAAACAATTCTTCTGCCTCATTAGGATAAGCTTTCTGTACAGAAAGGTAGCGTACCTCGCCTAAGAGGAAGTCGCGGAACTTGCTCCAGTCAGGCTCTTTAGAGTCGAGTGAGAACGGGTTCTTTCCTTCTTCAGCCAATTGAGGATTGTAACGCCACAAGTGCCAGTAGCCACTTTCAACTGCGCGACCCTCTTCGGCTTGGCTCTTGCCCATACCACCCTTAGCTTTCAAGCCGTGGTTGATACAAGGAGCGTAAGCGATAACCAATGATGGTCCGGGATAAGCTTCAGCTTCGCGGATGGCCTTCAAGGTCTGTGCTTGGTCTGCACCCATTGCAATCTGAGCTACATATACGTATCCGTAGGTTGTTGCCATGAGTCCGAGATCCTTCTTACGGATTCTCTTACCTTGAGCAGCAAACTGTGCGATGGCACCCAGAGGAGTCGATTTAGATGACTGACCACCGGTGTTAGAGTAAACCTCTGTATCCAATACGAGGATATTTACGTCTTCACCAGAAGCAATTACGTGGTCGAGACCACCGTAACCAATATCGTATGAAGCACCGTCACCACCGATAATCCACTGTGAACGCTTCACCAAATAGTGGTCAAGTGTCTTCAACTCAGCGCATGTGGGGCATCCGTTGGCAGCACCTTCAGCAATCATTGGCTTCAACTTTGCAGTAGCTTCTTTAGAAGCAGCGGCATCGTCCTTACCGTCAATCCATGCTTGAGCAGCCTCTTTGAACTCTGCTGGAGTATCGTCTTTAGCAATAAGCTCATTCAACAGCAGTGTGATGCGCTCTTTCATCTTCTTGTTTCCGAGTGCCATACCCATACCGAACTCGCAGAAGTCTTCGAACAATGAGTTGTCGAAAGCAGGACCTTGTCCGTTTTCATTAGTGGTATAAGGAGTAGAAGGCAAAGAAGCTGAGTAGATAGAAGAACATCCTGTAGCGTTGGCAATCATCTCTCTGTCGCCAAAGAGCTGAGAAATCAACTTCACATAAGGAGTCTCACCACAACCGGCACAAGCACCTGAGAACTCAAACAAGGGTTGAGCGAACTGTGAATTCTTCACATTGCTCTGTACATCTATCATGTGTTGCTTGCTCTTTACGTTCTTTGCGAGGTAGTTCCAGTTGTCAATCTGCTTCTGTTCGTGTGTGAATGGAACCATAGCAAGAGCCTTACCCTGCTTGTTACCGGGACAAACGTCAGCACAGTTACCACAACCTACACAGTCGAGTGTGCTTACCTGAATGCGGAAGTGCATACCTGCCATAGGCTTTGGAACCTTCATTTCGAGTGTCTTATCGTCGAAGCCCTTCAGCTCTTCTTCGTCGAGAACAAACGGACGGATACATGCGTGAGGACAAACATAAGCACACTTGTTACACTGGATACAGTTCTCGGCAGTCCACTCTGGGTGGAATGCTTCTACACCGCGCTTCTCGAATGCAGAAGAACCATTTGCCATGGTACCGTCAACCATGTCGTATTTAACGAAATCTGAAACCTTCAAGAGGTCGCCTACTTGTCCGTTGATAGGACGAACAATCTCCTTGATGTATGCGGGAGCATTGTCTGTAGTGTCTTCAGCGTCGTCTGCGAGGTTAGCCCAAGCTGGGTCAACAGCCAATTGCTTGTATTCACCACCACGATCTACGGCAGCGTAGTTCTTCTCAACGACATCTTGTCCCTTTGTTCCGTATGACTTCACGATGAATTTCTTCATCTGTTCTACAGCCAAATCAACAGGGATAACCTCTGTGATACGGAAGAATGCACTTTGGAGGATAGTGTTGGTACGGTTACCCAGACCAATTTCCTGTGCAATCTTCGTAGCGTTGATATAGTAAACAGTGATGTTATTCTGTGCGAAGTAACGCTTAATCTTGTTAGGAATGAAGTTAGCAAGTTCTTCACCTTCGAAGATTGTGTTCAAAAGGAATGTTCCGTTCTTCTGCAAACCGCGGATAACATCGTACATTCTCAAGTAAGCCTGAACGTGACAAGCCACGAAGTTAGGTGTATTTACCTGATAAGTAGAGTGGTTTGGAGAATCTCCGAAGCGCAAGTGAGAGCATGTGAAGCCTCCAGACTTCTTAGAGTCGTAAGAGAAGTAAGCCTGACAATGCTTGTCGGTGTTATCACCAATGATCTTCACAGAGTTCTTATTAGCACCTACAGTACCATCGGCTCCAAGTCCATAGAACTTAGCTTCAAACATACCTTCGCCACCCATAGGAATCTCTTCAATCAAAGGAAGCGATGTAAAGGTAACATCATCAACGATACCTACGGTGAAATGATCCTTAGGCTCAGCTAATTCGAGGTTGTTGAATACAGAGATAATGTGAGCAGGAGTGGTATCTGAAGACCCCAAACCATAGCGACCACCAACGATCAGAGGCTTGTTTTCTACATCATAGAATGCACTCTTTACGTCCAGATACAATGGTTCTCCTTCAGCTCCCGGCTCTTTGGTACGGTCAAGAACAGCAATGCGCTTAACAGTCTCAGGCACAGCAGCGAGCAAATGCTTAACAGAGAATGGACGATAGAGGTGTACTGAAATCATACCCACCTTCTTTCCTTGCTTCATCTGATAGTCGATAGCCTCGCGAGCAGCCTCAGTTGCAGAACCCATCAAGATGATAATGTTCTCAGCATCCTTTGCTCCATAGTAGTTAAAGAGGTGGTATTCACGACCGGTAATATCTGAAATCTTAACCAAATAGTCTTCTATTACTTCGGGAATGTTTTCATAATACTGGTTGCAAGCTTCACGATGAGTGAAGAAAGTCTCTGGATTTTCAGCGGTACCACGTGTTACTGGGCGCTCAGGAGAGAGTGCACGGTCGCGGAAACGCTTGATATCTTCTGGGTCAAGGAGCTTAGCTACCTCGTCTTGATCGATTTGTTCAATCTTGTGATACTCGTGAGATGTGCGGAAACCATCAAAGAAATTGATGAAAGGAATGCTTGTCTTCAGAGTCGCAAGATGAGGAACTGCGGTCAAATCCATCACTTCTTGAACTGATCCGGAGCAGAACATAGCGAAGCCAGTCTGCCTACAAGCCATGACATCTGAATGGTCTCCGAAGATACAGAGAGAGTGTGTAGCGATTGTACGAGCTGATACGTCGAATACACAAGGTAACATCTCGCCCGCAATCTTGTACATATTAGGAATCATCAACAGCAAACCTTGAGATGCAGTGAATGTTGTTGTCAACGCACCTGCTTGTAGAGAACCGTGCAAAGCACCGGCTGCACCACCCTCAGATTGCATTTCCTGAACTGTCACCGTTTGACCGAACAGGTTCTTACGACCCTTGGCTGCCCAAGTATCTACGTGTTCTGCCATCGGAGATGATGGTGTGATAGGGTAGATCGCTGCTACTTCTGAGAACATGTAGCTCACATGAGCGGCTGCTTCGTTACCATCACAAGTGATAAACTTTTTTTCTTTAGCCATTTTATTGCAGATAAAATATTAATGAATTGTTTTTGTATATATTTACTTAATACAGAAAACCCAATAGCCATAAAGGTATTCTGTTGTCTTTTCCTATTTCAGTATTGTAGCGCGCATAGAATGTATCAGGGTTGTATCTTACCTTATGTTCGCTCTTAGCGTCGCATACTCTAAACTTTAAATCGTTGTCTACGATGAAGTGTTGGTTCTTGCTCCCTTGGTTTACGAGGTGATCTTTCCACAATGCATTCACAAAGAAAGTCTCCATCATGTCCTGCTGGTTTACCTTAATTGGATAGATGGCATGCATGAGATTAGAATTGTGGAGCATCACCTTCGACGGTTTTTTGGGGAAATCTTGCCCCACTGGATAGATGATATTGATGAGTCGAGCGTCTGCCAAATACTTGATGTAGTTCATGACAGTGGCTCTACTGGTGTTGATTTCTTCTGCGAGATTGCTGATGTTGGGCGCTTTTGAACCATCAAGTGCTAATAGATAGAACAGTTTCTTTATCTTTGTGAGGTATTTAAGTTCTATCTGTTTAATCAAGAGAATATCCACTTCCGTCATCATATTCATGGTCTTGAGCAGATTTTCCGAGAAATTTCTGTTCTCAAGGAAGAATGGATAGAAGCCATGATGCAAATAATCGGGGAAGAATTTCATCGGGCTCACCTTTGGCAGAATCTCTTTGACGATGTGCTCGTGATTCTCCAAGATGTCGGACAAGGTATAGGGAGTGAATGAATTACCCGTTAATAGGTTGATATATTCACGAAACGAGAATCCACGCAGATTGTAACTTTTTACTATACCATTAAGTTCTGGATTTTCCTCCTTTAATCTCATGACACTACTACCTGTAAAGATAATCTTAAGTGCGGGATAATTGTCGTAGCATTTTTTGAGTTCCGAACTCCAATTTGGCTGCTTAAAGACTTGGTCTATCAGCAAAACCCTACCTCCTCTGTCTATGAAATCGCCTGCAAAATCGGCAATCCCTCTACCTTGGAAGTAGAAATTGTTCATGTTGATATACAAGCATTGACGGTCGTCTAACTCGAAATGGTCTTTCGCATATTGCAAAAGGAAAGTTGTCTTCCCTACACCACGCATTCCTTTGATACCAATCATACGGTCGGACCAGTCTATTTCGTCCATCAAAGTGCGATGCACCGGGGCGTTCGTATGTTCTACCAAATATTTATGCGTGCTGAAGAAAGCTTCCATATTTGCCTTGTCAGTTCTTGTATCTATATTCTGTGCAAAGATAATCAATATTTCCAAATTTGCAAACTCTAGATAGCAAAATATGCTAAATGCGCGAAAATAATATATCGTATAAAAGAGGTGGCAAAATCGTTGCGGCGAATTGAAATCAAGGAAAAAATATTTTGAAGTTGAAATGTGGTTCTAAATGCTATTCCTTCGACGGAATATTACTACTTTTGCACTGCTTTTTCTGAATACAAGATGAAATTACATATATTCAATCCCGAACACGATTTGGCTCTAGCAGCTAATATCCCAAACTTTACCGCACCCCATGCAGCTCGCCAACTCCGTGCCGATTTAGACTTCTTGCCGGCTCTGTGGGCTGCCGATGGCGACTTGGTATTGGTGGAAGATGTTGATTCTGTAATGCGCCGCACGCGCCATTTACGTCGCTATATGGCCGAGGTGGAGTTTGTTACGCCCCAAATACTTGGCTCTCAAACCTCAGGTCAAGTGGATATTCAACCTTGGGGACAAGATATAGCGCTTAATTATCAGCTGCAACAGATGAATCCGATGCTTGCCAACAGTGTTTTGTCCGACTTTCAACTGGGGCAACAACGACAAATCAGCGGGCGCCCATGGGCGGCTAAACATTTGTTACCGATATTGGCGGAGTATGGTGGTACGGTAGGTAAGTCGTGGATAGTGACGAATATGGAGAGTCTGCGTGGAGTTGTAGACGGTGGTGGTGACTTTGTGTTGAAAGCGCCTTGGAGCAGTAGCGGGCGCGGAAATCGCTATTGGTTGTCCGACCGTGAGGTAGATAATCACTTGTTGGGATGGTGCGATAACATTATCCGAAAGCAGCATGCCTTAATGGTTGAGCCGCTTTACAATAAGGTTTTGGATTTCGGGGCAGAATTTTATGCATCGGGTAATGGCTGTGTCGAATATCTCGGTTTGAGCATGTTCCGTACTGTGCATGGCGTGTATCGTGGCAATTTGCTCATGTCTGAGAGGCAGAAAGAAGAAGTGTTGGAAAGTTATATATCTGCCGACCTGATGTCGAAAGTGCGAAATAGAATAGCGTTGTTAATGGGTGAATTACTCGGTAATACCTATATCGGGCCGTTCGGAGTAGATATGATGGTGGTAAGCGGGGCGAAGAAGGGCAAGCCTTTCGATGATTTCTTGTTGCATCCAATGGTAGAACTCAATCTGAGACGCACCATGGGGCACGTAGCTTTGAGTCTGTCTGAGCATCTAAATCATGAAGAAAAACGTGTCATGGTGATAGATTATTCCGACCGTTATTGCTTGCATGTGGTCAAAATACATTGATATTTTCTTCCTGACTTCTTATTCTTTATTTCTCATTCCTTATTCCTTGGTTTGCTGCAAGGGCTTGGCAATTTTGCTGCATAGGCCGAACAGCATTGCTGAAAAGGCTATACAGTAAGTTTGCTGCTACTTGGCAGCAAATTGATTGCTTCATAAGTCAGTTGACGAATAGGTACATCTAGATAGAATTATTACCACTTTTTTGTATATATCATATATATGTTATATATTTGTGGTGGCTTAAATAGATAGAATTATGGCAACAACTGCATTACAACCAAAGAGAAAAATTATAGATCTTAGCGGTGAAACTTTTCGTTCACTGTCTGTTATGGCAGCCAATAGGGGTACGAATCTAAAAAACTTTATTGAAGGATTGCTTGATAAAGTTGCCGAAGAATATGACGAAAATAAGCAATACGCTTGGCTTGCAGAAAATGTTCCAGAAGGCAAGGAAATGTTAGATGAAGAAGAACAGGCTGATTTTGAGAAGTGGTTGGGTATATGAAAGTAAAGTATTCTAAAGCTTTTGAAAAGTCAGCGAGGTTATTATCGGGTAAAAGTTTGAAGAGTCTATCAAGCATGCTTGCAGAGGTTAAGCATGCAGAGAGTCTTTCTGATATAACCGACAGTATCAAACTAACTAATTTCAAGAATACATACCGAATCCGTATCGGCAGTTACAGAGCTTTCTTCACTTGCCATATAGAAGTGGTTGATGATGTTGTGTACTTTGAATATCTAGTATCTCGTGGGCAAGCATATTCCAAAGAGATGGAAAAGAAATTAAAAGCAAAGGATTAGAATTTAGAGCTCTATAACGTGTCCCGCAACTATATCCCCTTGCTTATGTCTTAATTTCCAAATACCAAACAACACCAATTGTCCTTATCTGTTGTAGATAGGAACTCCAAATCGTTTTCTTTAGCTTTCTGTATTAGTACTTCTGTGTCTTCAGTGTAGAAACCGCTCAAGATGAGTTTAGCATTACTGCCCATCACATCTTTGAAGTTGTGCATATCGTCAAGCAAAATGTTACGGTTGATGTTGGCTAATACGATGTCGAAAACGCCACAAACATGCGATAAAACACTTGAGTTACCTTGTAGGACAGTTAGATTTTCCACTCCGTTCAACTTCGCGTTGTGCTCTGTGTTCTTTGCACTCCATTCGTCAATATCATATCCTACGATTTCGCGCGCTCCTAGTTTGGCAGCAACGATACCTAAGATGCCTGTGCCACAACCGCAGTCTAGCACGCGCTTCTGCGATAAATCCAACTGTAGGAGTTGTGAAACAATCATCTGTGTAGTTTGGTGTGTGCCCGAACCGAAAGCTTGTATCGGTTCAATGCCAATTTCCATTTCTGTCAGCTTTGGTGCTTCTGTGGTGTGTTTGGCATCGTATATCGTAATTTTGTCATCAACGCTGATGGGTGAAAAGCCTTGGTCTTCCCATTCCTGATTCCAATTTTTATCTTCAACTTTCTCTACGGTGTAAGCGATATGAGCTCCTTCCAGTGGCAATTGGTCAATTTGTTGCTTGACGATTTCGTCATGGAACAGGTCTTCTTGAATATATCCGTTGATACCGTTTTCTGTGTCTTCAAAGGCTTCAAAGCCTATTTCGCCCATCGAATCGGCAAGAAGTTCGCTAGCAGTTTGTTTTAGTTCGCCTGCAGTGATATTGAATTTAACGATTATATATTTCACGTTGTGGTTTAATTTGTGTGCAAATATATAAAAAATAGGGAAAAACCTATCATGAGATAGGGAATTTCCTTATATTTGCATATAAAATAATAGATACTTTTGTATTAGTATAAAGCGAAATATAACTAAAAAGGAGCATCAATATGAAAAAGTTATTTTTTGTTTCAATTTTAGCTTCGTTCTTGCCATTATCACTGATGGCGCAGGATGATGACCTCTACTTCACTGCGAAGAAGAGTGCTGAAACAACCGATACTTATCCCAAGACCGACAATAAAAATGCCTACTATGTAGGCAGTAAGCGCGATGTTGATGAGTATAATCGGCATGGTAAGTCGTGGAGTCTGTATCAGAAGGTTGGTGAAGACGGGAAAGGTAATGATATTATCCAATTCCAAAAGGGCAATGGAGTTTATCCCGATTCTACGTATATTGATACGACTTTCGTAGGTAAATATTACGACACCATTGTAGATGATGACGATTATGCCTATACACGTCGTATGTCTAGGTGGGATGGATACTATGGTTGGTATTCTCCATGGTACTATAGCAGCTGGGGATATGGCCCTTGGTATGGTGCTTATGGTCCTTGGCGCACTGCGTGGGGATGGTACGACCCTTGGTATTCGTCTTATTATTATGGTGGATGGGGATGGTATGATCTTTGGTACTATGGCGGTATGTATGCCGGATGGGGCTATCCTTACCGCGGCTATTGGGGCTACTGGGACTATCCCGGCTATAGAGGTGTGTATGCGGTAGACCGTCCGAGCAACGGCGTACGCAATTATAGTTTCCCTAATCATGGTGGAGCTACGGCATCTTCTCGCAATGGTGTGCGCACTTATTCGCGTAACAATGCTTCCGGACGTGCCATCTCGCCAAATCGTTCTAGCTCGAATAGTAACTTCGGACAGCGTTCGTTTGGTTCACGTAGCTACACTCCGCGTATGGATAGTGGTATGTCTAGAGGCGGCGGCTCGTTCTCTGGTGGCGGTAGCTTCGGTGGTGGAGCACGCTCAGGTGGTGGCTCGTTCTCTGGTGGAGGAAACTTTGGTGGCGGCAACTTCGGCGGTGGTGGTCATTTCGGACATCGTTAAAGCTACGTCGCTCAATAAATATAGTATTAGCTTAAATAAAGAAACAGCTTGTAACAATCATGAATGTTAAATATTACTCATTGGCTGCGATGCTATCATTGTCGTTGCCTATATTAGCACAAGAAACCTATCAAGATACAAAGTTGATAGATAATGATTTGAATGGGACTGCTCGTTATGTTGGTATGGGTGGTGCGATGGAAGCTTTAGGAGCTGATATTTCCACCATCAGTACAAACCCTGCTGGTCTAGGATTATTCCGTCGTAGTCAGCTTTTGATTTCTGGTGGCTTGGTAAGTCAGCAAGATGCCAAGACGAGTTTGCCTCGCGATAATTTCCGTTTCGATGGTAAGAAGACCAATATGAGCTTCGATCAGCTAGGTTTTGTGTGGTCGAACCGTTATGGTCGTAAGTCGTTTGTGAACGTAGGTTTCAACTATCATAAGAGTCGTAACTTCGATCAGATTCTCTCGGCGATGAATACGCTGACCAATGCATCGCAGAATAAGAACACAGCACGTAAACATGACTATGGTAAAATACTGGAGTTTAAGTACGGACAAGATGTTGCCAACATGATATGGAACGGTGTGGATGCTGGTTATGCTCAAATGTTGTCTTATGATAAAACCAAGGGTGTCTATCGTCACTACAATGCTACTGGTTTCATGTTTGGCCAATATCAGAAAGGCTATATCGGCGAATACGACTTCAATATCAGTGGAAATATCAACGACCGTGTATATCTTGGCTTGACACTTGGCTATCACGACGTGCATTACCGTACAAATAGTTTCTACACAGAAGACTTGGCTGCGACCGATAAAGCGATAGCCAACACGTGGGAAAGCCTTAAAATAACAGGCTCAGGCTTTGATATTAAATTCGGTGGAATCTTCCGTCCGGTGGCTGATTCACCTTTTAGAGTAGGCGTATACATCAATACTCCCATCTTCTACGACTTGGATATGACAACTAATACACAGATGGAGATGGGTACACCTGATAACAATATGTCGGCCAACCATAGCTCTTCTTATAGTTACAAACTGTACACGCCATGGAAGTTTGGCTTGAGTTTAGGTCATACGGTAGGTAACTATTTGGCTCTAGGTGCCACTTATGAATATGCAGACTATGGAACCATCAATAACAGATTGAACACCGGCTCTTATTACGATGGATGGAGTACCTACGAAACAACGAGCAAAGATGCAAAGATGAATGCTCATACCAGTTCTGCTTTGAAGGGCGTTTCTACGTTGAAGTTGGGTGTTGAGTTCAAACCGGTAAAAGATTGGGCTGTTCGTGTAGGTTATAACTATCTGTCACCGATGTTCAATAAGAAAGCTGTACGCGATGGTTCGGTTATTTCTCCGGGTACAATGAATGCTTCATCTACAGATTATACCAACTGGAAATCGACCAACCGGTTTACTTGTGGTGTAGGTTATACAGTGAAGAAGTTCAATATAGACTTGGCTTATCAGTATAGTGCACAGAGTGGTGATTTCTATCCATTCATGCCGTATTACTATAATGCAGACGAGAGTGCGCATCCTGAGAACAATGTTGCCGATGCGACAAAAGTTAACTTCAAGCGCCATCAGTTGCTTCTGACTTTGGGTTATCGCTTCTAAAGAGACACTCGTAGAGTTGGAACTGACTTAAAATAGAAAATTAGTTTTTTTAGTGGTTAATTTAGTTTTAGTAAGTATGTGAGAGACTTGTCGCGAGACAGGTCTCTTTTCGTTTGAAATAAGTAAGACTATATTTGCATTCTTGGGTCTTTTTTTCGTATATTTGCAATACAATGAAACCGATAGATAGGCGCATACTTCAACTAGCCGTTCCCTCCATCATCTCTAATATCACCGCCCCATTACTGGGTATGGTCGATTTAGCGATAGTTGGTCATCTCGGCGATGTGGCTCTTATCGGTGCTATTGCGGTGGGTTCAATGATATTCAATGTGATGTATTGGCTGCTTGGTTTCTTAAGAATGGGAACCAGCGGTATGACTTCGCAGGCATTGGGAAAGCGAGACTTCCAAGAAGTAATGACGCTGTGGCTGAGTTCTATGGCTGTGGGCATGGGCTTAGGATGTCTCCTCATTCTGCTGCAATGGCCCATTAGCCAACTCTCTTTTATAGCGATTCATCCCTCAGATAATATTTGGCAGTTTGTAGAAACCTATTTCAAGATTTGTATATGGGGCGCTCCTGCCATGCTAGGACTCTATGGATTGACCGGCTGGTATATCGGAATGCAGAATACGCGAGTACCGATGCTTGTGTCGATAGTACAGAATGTGGTGAATATCGTGGCCAGTCTGATTTTAGCACTAGGCTTGGATATGAAATTGGAGGGTGTGGCGCTCGGAACGGTAATAGCCCAATGGACTGGTTTTCTGCTTTCTCTGTTGATTTGGTTCCGGTACTATGGAAAGCTTAAAGGTTATATGACCGGTGTTCATCTGAGGGGTAACTTTTTTACAGTGAACCGAGATTTATTCCTACGTACTGTATTTTTGGTGTCTGTCAATCTGTTTTTTGTCTCGGCGGGAGCAAGGAGTGGCGATGTGGTATTGTCGGCTAATACGCTGTTGATGACGCTTTATACCCTGTTCTCTTATATTATGGATGGCTTTGCCTTTGCCGGTGAAGCACTTGGCGGTAAGAGTTATGGTCGGCAAGATCGCGCTGAATTTAATGAGGTCTGTCGTCGTTTAGCTTTATGGGGTGGCGGTATGGTGGTCTTGTTCACCTTATTATATATAGCGGGTGGGCACTTATTGCTCAGCTTGTTGACCTCTGATGCTGCCGTACTGGCTGTTACTGATAGTTATATGGGATGGGCATTGCTGATTCCTGTTGCTGGTGTCGGGGCTTTCATATTAGATGGTATCTTTGTGGGATTGACTGCAACGCGAGGTATGATAGTCTCGTCGTTTTTGTCGACGATGTTGTTTTTGGTTGTTTATTTCGCAGGAATGAATGTTTGGAGTAATCACGCTCTGTGGCTGGCGTTTATTCTTTATCTGTTGAATCGTGGTGTTGTACAATTTATTTGGTTGAAAAAAATAAATCGAGTTATATGGAAATAGTTTATCTATTAATAGGTTTGGTAATTGGAGCATTGGTGGCTTATCTGGTTCTTAAGAGCAAAGCGCGTGAAAAATATATGAAGATGCTCATGGAACAGCAGCAAGAAACCAATATGGTCAAGCTGGAACTGGAACGTACCAATACTCAGCTGGAAGAAGAGCGGAAGCATAATGAAAAGGAAACCGCACTGCGACAAGAGCAGATGAATCAACAGTTGGAAACGGTAAGGGAACAATTGGTGAACGCTGCTAATAAGATTTTGGACCAGACGACAGACAAATTGAAAGGACAGAACGTGGAGTCTATGGGGCATCTGACGAAGCCTTTGATTGACAATATGGCTCAATTGGAGCAGGCTATTCATCGTACTAACCAAGAAACTGCGAAGAATACGGCTTCCTTATCACAGCAGTTGAAGTCGATGGTAGAGCATACCGACAAGATAGATGCTACCGCTACGCGACTTGCAAACGTGATGAGAGGAGCTAATAAAGTGCAAGGATCGTGGGGCGAATTGGCTCTACAAAATCTTTTGGACAGCCAAGGATTGCGTTTAGGTATTGACTATGACATTCAACAAACAATTACCGACGAGAAGGGAATGGTGATTCTGAATGAGGATAGTGGTCGGCGTATGATTCCCGATGTGATACTTCATTATCCAAATAATGAGGATGTGGTCATCGATTCCAAGATGAGTATTGATGCTTATTCGAAGTACATGAATGAGGAAAATGAGGAGTTGAAGCGGAAATATGCTGACGAAGTAGTTCGCAGTATTCGTACTCAGTATCAGAGTCTTGTGAAGAAAGACTATAGTCGGTATATCAAGAAGCCACGAAGAGCTATTGATTTCGTAATTATGTATGTACCTTATGATGGTGCGTTGCAGCTGGCTTTGGAGACAGATCCGAAACTTTGGAGTGAAGCTTTCGACAAGCAAGTGTTCATAACTAGCCAACAGAACCTGATGGCTATATTGAAAATCATTCAGATAGCTTGGCGACAATACTCGCAAACTGAAAACCAGAAGAAGACGTTTGAGTTGGCTGAAGAGATGTTAAAGCGCGTTGGTGACTTCATCAAGAAGTTTGATAAGCTCGGCAAAGACATTGATACGCTCCACAATGATTATACGGAGGTTTACAAAAAAGCGTATACCGGTAGACAGAGTATTGTGCAAAAGGCGAATGAATTGAAAGAACTAGGGGTGAAAGAGACAGCAACTCATCCTATTCCCACAACGGTAGCTGAACTAGAAGAATAGCTAACAAGATGTCGATAATTGCATATTAATACGACATATTTTTCGTTTTCATCAAATAATTGTTTCAATTTGGTGAAATAAAAGCGTTTGTAGTTATAGATAATTTTATTTTTGTATATTTGCAAAAATGAATTATTAAATAGCGAGAAGATATGATACTAGACATTGATATGCTACAATCGTTCTACTCTTCCTATGTAGGGAGGGTTCAAAAAGCCAAGGAGAAGATTCGCCGTCCGCTTACTTATGCAGAGAAAGTATTGTTTGCTCATCTATATGATATAGCAGATTTGAAGCCTTATAAGCGTGGAGTAGACTATGTGAACTTTCGTCCTGATAGGGTAGCGATGCAAGATGCGACCGCTCAAATGGCTGTATTGCAGTTTATGAATGCCGGAAAGAGTCGTGTAGCAGTTCCTGCTAGTATTCATTGTGACCATTTGATTCGTGCGGATGTGGGTGTACAAGCCGACCTACCGCAGGCAATGAAGACCAATAAGGAGGTATATGATTTCTTGAAATCGGCTTCTCAAAAGTTTGGTATTGGTTTCTGGGGCCCCGGAGCAGGTATTATCCATCAAGTCGTTTTGGAGAATTATGCATTCCCCGGCGGCATGATGATAGGCACAGATTCGCATACTCCTAACGCTGGAGGATTGGGAATGGTGGCTGTTGGAGTCGGTGGAGCAGATGCTGTAGACGTTCTTACGGCACAACCGTGGGAACTCAAGATGCCGAAATTGATTGGTGTGAGGCTTACGGGCAAGCTTTCCGGATGGGCATCTCCTAAAGATGTCATCTTAACGATACTGGGAATATTAACGGTGAAAGGTGGTACAAACTCCATTTTGGAATACTTTGGTGAGGGATTGGACTCTATCAGTACTACCGGTAAAGCCACGATTTGCAATATGGGAGCTGAACTTGGTGCTACATGTTCTATCTTTCCATTTGATACGCAAGCCAATGATTACTTACGGAATACCGGTCGTGAGGCGGTAGCATCGCTTGCTCAACAGTGTGCCGGTGAGCTTCGGGCAGACGCAGAGGTGTATGCTTCGCCCGAAAAATTCTATGATCAACTGATAGAACTCGACCTTTCGAAGATAGAACCTCATCTGAATGGCCCATTTACACCGGATGCTGCTACGCCAATTTCTCAAATGACTGCGAAGGCATCGTCCAATGATTATCCGCTGACTGTGGAGGTTGGACTCATTGGAAGTTGCACTAATTCTAGCTATGAGGATTTATGTAGGGCTGCAAGTGTGGCTCGACAGGCTGCTGAAAAGCATATCCGGGTGAAGGCACAGTTGATTATTAATCCCGGTTCGGAGCAAATAAGATACACCGCAGAACGCGATGGTGTACTCGCAGAATTTACCAAAATAGGAGCTGTTATTATGACCAATGCGTGCGGACCATGTATTGGTCAGTGGAAAAGACATACCGATGACAACGAACGCAAGAACTCTATTGTGACCTCATTTAATCGTAATTTCCGCCGTAGAGCAGACGGAAATCCCAATACATACGCTTTTATTGGCAGTCCGGAGTTGACTATTGCCTTGGCGATAGCAGGCAGATTAGATTTTAATCCGGCTGTAGATATGTTGTTGGATGAGGATGGTCATGCCGTAAAGTTGGATGAACCAACGGGTTATGTCTTCCCTCCGAGAGGCTTTGAAGGGCAAGATAAAGGTTTTATAGCGCCTTCGGATGAGTACAATGACATCGAAGTTATCATTGATGCACAATCTAATCGCCTGCAAAAACTGGCTCCGTTTGCTGCTTGGGATGGCCAAGACTTCACAGATATGCCACTGCTTATCAAGACCCAAGGGAAGTGTACGACCGACCATATATCCATGGCTGGGCCGTGGTTGAAGTTCCGTGGACACCTGCAAAATATCTCTGATAACCTGTTAATGGGGGCTGTGAACGCCTTTAATGGGGAGAGTAATCGAGTCAAGTGCCAAGAGAACGGCGCGTATATGGAGGTCTCTTCGGCTGCGAAAGCGTATAAGGAAGTTGGTCAAGGAAGCATTATTGTAGCTGAGGATAATTACGGTGAGGGCTCTAGTAGGGAACATGCAGCCATGGAACCTCGCTTCTTGAATGTGAAAGTGGTGCTTGCTAAGAGTTTCGCTCGTATTCATGAGACCAATTTAAAGAAGCAAGGTATGTTGGCATTGACCTTTGTTGATAAGGCCGACTATGATAAAATAGGCGAAGACGACCGCATTTCTGTGATGGGACTTACCGACTTTGCGCCCAGTAAATCGCTGCGTGTAGTCGTCAAACATCCCGATGGGACGCAGGAGGAATTCCTTGCCGAACATACATATAATGCGGTTCAAGTGGCTTGGTTTAAGGCTGGGAGTGCGTTGAACTATGCAAAATTGAATGAAAACTCATAAATCTCACGACGAATATGGCAAGAGTAAGTAAGACAGGACAGACGTTGAATGTACCCGATGTGGTCACTGTCCCGTTTATAGAGGGTGACGGTGTAGGACGCGAAGTCATGCCCGTGTGCCAAAAGGTTGTTGATGCTGCCGTGAAGAAAGCCTATCACGGCGAGCTTTCTATTGAATGGCTGGAGGTTTTGGCGGGTGGAAAAGCTTTTGAGCAGACCGGCGAATGGTTGCCAAAAGCGACGATAGATGCTTTCCAAGACTACCTTATCGGCATCAAAGGACCACTGATGACGCCCATAGGTGGGGGGATTAGGTCGCTCAATGTTGCTTTGCGACAAACACTTGATTTATATGTTTGCCAACGACCGGTGCGCTATTATCAAGGAATTGTATCTCCTGTCAAGCAGCCGGAGAAGGTAGATATGTGTATATTCCGGGAGAATACGGAAGATATTTATGCCGGTATCGAGTGGGAGAGTGGCAGCGATGAGGCTCGGAAATTCTATAGATTTCTGCATGATGAGATGGGGGTAGAGAAGGTAAGATTTCCGGAAACGTCAGGATTTGGGGTGAAACCGGTGTCTCGTGAAGGCTCAGAGCGCCTTATCAGAAGTGCTATTGAATACGCTTTGGCGCATAAATTACCCTCTGTTACACTTGTACACAAAGGCAATATCATGAAGTTTACCGAGGGTGGATTTAAGAAATGGGGCTACGAACTAGCTGAACGTGAGTATGGAGATGTCCTTAAAAGCGGTGCATTGGTGGTGAAAGATTGTATCTGTGATGCTTTCCTTCAGAACGCATTATTGAAGCCTGAAGACTATAGTGTGATAGCTACGATGAACTTGAATGGCGACTATGTGAGCGACATGTTGGCTGCTCAAGTAGGGGGTATCGGCATAGCTCCGGGGGCAAATATCAACTATCACACCGGACATGCCATCTTTGAAGCCACTCATGGCATTGCTCCCGACATCGTTGGAAAGAATATCGTGAATCCATGTTCACTGATATTGTCGGCTGTGATGATGCTTGATTATTTGGGATGGAGGGAAGCTGGCGAGCTCATCAACCAAGGATTGGAATGCTTGTTCTCCCAAGGTTATGCTACGTCAGACCTAGCTAAGTTTATGCTGGAGGGCAAACCGCTTGGCACATGTGAATTCGGTGATATGCTGATAAACTCACTTTAAAACGTAAAGACAATGAAGAAAGAATATCTAATATATAAACTTAGTGACGAAGTAAAGAATTCAAGCAAGATAGACAAGGATGCTTTTGCCAAGTTTGGAGTCAAACGCGGTCTGCGTAATGAAGATGGTAGCGGTGTACTAGTGGGCTTGACGAATATCGGAAACGTTGTAGGTTATGAGCGAGATGAGGATGGTAAGCTGCAACCTACGGAGGGAAAGCTCTTCTATCGTGGCTATGAACTTGACGATTTGGTATCGCCTTTGCTTAAAGAGAAGCGTTTCGGATTTGAAGAAGTGGCCTTTCTGCTCTTGTCGGGTAAGCTACCTGATAAGGAGGAACTGGGCGCATTCAAGGAATTGCTCAACGATAATATGCCGCTAGACCATCGTACCATCGTGCATATCATTGATTTAGAAGGCTCTAATATCATGAATATTCTGGCGCGATGTGTACTAGAAATGTATACCTTCGACCCTAATCCAGATGATATTAGTCGTGATAATCTGATGCGTCAGAGTATCGAATTGATAGCTCGTTTCCCCACGGTTATCGCGTATGCTTATAATATTTACCGTCATTCTGTGCAAGGACGGAGCTTGAATATCCGCCATCCGCATGAGAATTTGAGTATTGCAGAGAACTTCCTCTATATGCTGAAGCATAAAGATTATACCGAGTTGGATGCACGAATGCTTGACTTATTGCTCATCATTCAGGCTGAACACGGTGGCGGTAATAACTCTACTTTTACAGTACGTGTTACATCTTCCACTCGCACAGATACTTATTCTAGTATTGCAGCCGGTATTGGTTCGCTGAAAGGCTCGCTACATGGAGGTGCCAATATCAAGGTAATCAATATGTTCCATCATCTGAAAGAACAGATAAAAGACTGGAAGAATGTGGACGAGATAGATACTTATCTGAACCGAATGTTGAACAAGGAAGCATACGATCATACTGGATTGATTTATGGTATTGGGCATGCAGTCTACACCATGAGTGATCCTCGCGCAGTAGAATTGAAGCGCTTGGCAGGTGAATTGGCCAAAGAGAAAGGGCGTACAGAAGAATACGACTTCCTTTGTACGCTGGAACAAGAGGGGATTAAGTGTGTCTCGGCATTCCGTAATACTACAAAACCTATTTGTGCGAATCTTGATTTCTATAGCGGATTCATCTATGAGATGATAGGATTACCACAAGAAATCTATACGCCTATCTTTGCTATGGCGCGTATTGTAGGTTGGACGGCACATCGCATTGAGGAACTTAACTACGAAGGACGGCGCATTATTCGTCCTGCTTATCGCAGTGTACAGAACCAAAGAGAATATGTAAGCATTGATAAGCGTTAATTTTTACATGCTCATTGATATAGAAAAAGAGGCGAGGAAATTATCTTTCCTCGCCTCTTTGCATTATGTTAGCAAACAAATATTGCTATAGTTGGATTGCTGCTGTGGCTTTCCACATTTGCTGTTGGGGCTTGGCAGCATTGCTGCCTGATACGAACAGCGATGTTGCCATGCCTTTGCAGTCGGCTAAAGTGCTTCGTCTTCACCTCTTGATATGTTACCCTGAGGTTTCAAGCGAGGCAATCCTCGCTTTTTACGCAGCCACTCGGCTTTTCTTTTCTCGTAGTCTTGACGCTGACGTTCCAAAAAGTTGTCTGCCATGTGTCGAGGACTATTTGAACTTACTATAGATTACATTAATCTTAATAGGTGTGTCACCTCCCACGAGTTTCGTGCTCTTGAGCGTCATATCATGATAGATACCCGATGTGACAGTCTTGGAATTGGTAGTTACTGTGGTTGACTTGACCGGTATGATGAGTACCTTGTTCCAGTTGGCAGTAGCTTTTCCTGCTTTCTTGTTATCGTACATCTTCTTGATGAGAGAGCCGATGTTGTGGAACGTGTAAGTATTGGTATAGCTTGTTGTCTTATTATCTATCTTCTTTATGTCGGCCGTAGTGAGGAATGAGGTTCTTGAATCTGTGACCTTTTTGTTCTTGAAGAATGAGTCCAAACTGTCGGACGGAATGAGCAACAATTCTTTGGGGAAGTCGAAAGCATACTTGCTTGTCGTGGTGTTGTTAAGACGTTGTAGTACGATTTCGGCCGTGTTGATAGAGTCACGCTCATGGTTCTGCATGATTTTCTCAACAGGAAGAGTCATCTCGGTATAGATTCCTGCAGGACTCTTTAGATAGGTGCACGACTTATCTGCAATGAGTGACTCGATATTTTCGTTGGTAATTTCGTTGGATTGCAATACTTCGGTCGTACCGGAGAATCTTGCCGAAGCTGTATATTTCGCAGTATCTTTGGCGGTGTAGTAGATATTCATGAGACTGGCATAGATATATACCATTGAATTTTGTCCGCTCTGAGTCTTGAAATAGAATCCCGGAAGCACATTTTTGATAAGATTGTATGAGTTCTTGAAGTATTCTGGGTGTGTATAATAAGTCTGCAAAACGTAAGTACCAAAATTCTTATAAGTCTTACCGTCGGCTGCCGTATATGGCTCGTTCAAGCTAATTTTGATATTCCTAAAATATTTTTTGTCAGCACGTTCACGCTTTGAAAGTCCTAAGTCGGTGATAGTATAAGCTTTATCAACTTTCACCCCGTTGCTACGAATCATGCCTTCGGCTTCCGGATTGAAGTTGGTGTAGTAGTCTTTGCCTTCACTATAAGGTGTCTTTAGCTCCATAGCACGTACTTTCATGATTGCCAAGGTGTCACCAAAGTAATTGTCAAAGAACAGGCGGATGTCGCAAGAGTCTGCATAAATCTGTCCATCCGTTTTGCTGATGATGTTGTCTAGAGGCGGAAGTTTGAAGTCTTCCAGCACATGGAATTGTGTCATAAAGTTGCCGGTAACGTAAGAACCAGTTTCCGTGTCCTTCACTTTTCCTAATGCTCCAAACGAACTTCGCGAGAGAACTTTATCTGCTGAGACTGATTGTGTGGTAACTTCGAAAGCATCGGTAGACACAATTATTTGGTCTCCGCTATTATTATTGAGTGATGTTCCAATTTCCTCTGTGGTACTATCGCATGCAGTAACCATCAGAACAGTAAGAATTGCACCTGCAAAAAAACTGAATTTCATACTTTGAATAGTGTGAATTAGTATTTAAGATTTGCCCCTTCTTATTCTTCAGTGGGGCAAATCTTATGATAGAATTCTGTATATGCACCTGAATAATCCTCTCCCGGATAATTCAGAATCTCTATTTTCCTGTCTTTGGCATAGCTTAATAGCTCTTGATTGACATTGGGGCCTGCCTCGATGATAGCATCGCTGTAATCAATAGCAAGCTTTCCGAGTTCTTTGAAATCAAAAGTCTCATTGTAGTTTTTCAGTAAAGAAGCTTTAGCACTACGGAACTCTACACAACTCTTGAAGTTTTTACCAAGATCGGTTTTTAACTGACTTTGGAAGAGAGAGGTAATGACTTTGGTATTGGCAAAGCATGGCTCTTCGTGGTAGGCAGTCTTGATATAGAGAGGAATGACAGCTCCCATCCATCCTTGACAGAGGATGATGTCGGGCGACCAACGCAACTTCTTGACAGTTTCGAGCACACCGCGAGCAAAGAAGATAGCTCTCTCGCCATTATCGGGGTACTCTGTGCCATCTTCGTCTTCTGTCATCTGGCGCTTCATGAAGTAATCGTCGTTGTCGATGAAGTAAACTTGAATGCGTGAAGTGGGTATAGAGGCCACCTTGATAATCAGTGGGTGGTCGGTGTCGTCGATGATAAGATTCATCCCCGATAGACGTATTACCTCGTGTAGT
Organism: Prevotella sp. DNF00663; assembly: GCF_001553265.1. Lineage (GTDB taxonomy): Bacteria > Bacteroidota > Bacteroidia > Bacteroidales > Bacteroidaceae > Prevotella. The sequence goes on from NZ_KQ960593.1 coordinate 34,388, forward strand.
TGTCCGCGTCTCTCGTTTATGTTACCCCATTTAGGCATAAACGTCCTGATTTCAAAACCGCTCTCTTGTGCCTTTTGTGGGAGATCTCTTCCCATAATAGACATCTCTGATTCCGCTACATAAGGTGCAATCTCTTGGTTGATGAATAAAACTTTTTTGGCCATATAATCAAATTTATATCTTGCAAAGGTACAAAAAAAACTTCACATTATCGGTGGGGGGTAGTTTTAAAACAAGTTATTCTAGGTTTTATTGGCATATTTTTAATAATATTCTTTCCCATTTAAGAAAAAAGTTGTTATTTTGCGGTGATTAAATTTTAAGGGAATGAAAGTTTTTCATACGGTAGTTGAACTCCAGAATGAATTGTTTTTAGTGCGTAAACAGGGTAAAACGGTCGGTTTGGTACCTACTATGGGTGCACTCCATGCAGGCCACGCATCGCTCATGAAGAAGTCAGCATCCGATAATGACGTAACAGTTGTTTCTGTTTTTTTGAACCCAACTCAGTTTAATGACCCTGCTGATTTGAAGCGTTATCCACGCACTTTGGACTCGGATTGTGCTATAGCAGAGCAGAGTGGAGCCGATTACGTGTTCACTCCATCGGTAGAAGAAATGTATCCAACGCCTGATGAGCGTCACTTTGAGTTTCCGCCTGTGTCTACAGTCATGGAAGGAGCGAAGCGTCCCGGCCATTTCAATGGTGTTTGTCAGGTGGTGAGCAGGCTTTTTTATATAGCCACTCCCGACCGTGCTTATTTCGGAGAGAAGGACTGGCAGCAGATAGCTGTGGTCAAACAACTCGTTAAGTATATGGGACGTGATATTGAAATCGTGGAATGTCCGGTTATACGAGAGGCTGATGGGCTAGCTATGAGTAGTAGAAATGCGTTGCTGGCGGCTGCTGAGCGTGCTATAGCTCCAGCAATCTATAAGGCTTTGAAAGAAAGCGTGAAGTTGTCGGAAAGTAAGAGTGTGTCCGAAATCCACGATTATGTGGTATCTACCATCAATGGGGTAAACGGATTGGATGTGGAATACTTTGAAATCGTAGATGGCAACACGTTGCAGAAAGTGGGTTCTTGGGAGGATAGTCCATACGTAGTTGGCTGTATTACAGTAAATTGTGGGAAGACTCCGATTCGTTTGATAGATCATATAAAATATCGTTCATAGGCATGTTGATAGAAGTATTAAAGAGTAAACTTCATTGTGTTAAGGTGACGGAAGCCAATCTTAATTACATGGGGAGTATCACGATTGATGAGGATTTGATGGATGCTGCCGGCATGATTGCGGGCGAGAAAGTCCAGATAGTGAATAATAATAATGGTGAACGATTTGAGACTTATATCATCAAAGGGGAACGTGGAAGTGGTTGTATCTGCTTGAATGGAGCGGCAGCACGTCGGGTTCAGGTCGGAGATGTTGTCATTATCATCTCTTATGCACTGATGGATTTCGAGGAAGCAAAGACATTTAAGCCTACAGTTGTATTCCCGGAGAACAATAAGGTATAAGTTTTTAACTAACAATAAACAGAAAAGGGATGACTTGCTTGAGCATGTCATCCCTTTTTATTTCCTGTTGGTGGCGATTATTCAATCACTACCAGCGCATCTTCTTCCATAACAGCCTGCCCTTGCTTTACGCAAATAGCTGTCACCTTACCGTCTTTCTCGGCTTCAATATTGTTAGCCATCTTCATAGCTTCCAATACTACGACCGTGTCACCGGCTTTTACCTCGTCGCCTACAGCCACGTTGATAGCTGTAATCGTGCCGGGTAGCGGTGCCTTGATGGCATTGGCAGTATTTACATTAGCTGCAGGAGTAGCTGAATCTTCGGTATCTTCCTGTACAGGTTTACCCAAAACAACCTTCTCTTTCTTGGGCTCTTGCTCCTGTTCCATCTCTACTTGATAGGCATCACCATTGACTGTGACGTTGGCAATGTTGTTCTCTATGTCGCCGATAGCAACCTTGTATTCCTTGCCATCGATTGTATATTTGAATTCTTTCATCTTTTTACGGTTTAGCGGTGAAACTCAGAAACTTGGCATTCCATAGCGTTTGCTTGGGCTTAATGGTTATAATGCCCGGTTCTTTATCATGCACATTGTTGCCTTGGTATTCAAATAAGGCAAGTGCAATGGCTGCATATACGTTTTTATCCATTTCTTTTCCTTATTAATTGAAATTACATTGGCATACAACCATGCTTCTTAGTCGGTAAGCTTTGGCGCTTTGAAGCCAATTGAGCCAGTCCTCGACAAATGCGGAAGCGAGTGTTACGTGGTTCGATAACATCGTCGATGTAACCAAACTGTGCTGCCTGATAAGGATTAGCAAACTTCTCTGTGTACTCATCTTCTTTCTCCATGAGGAACGCTTTGACGTCACCGCCGGCCTCTTTGATATCCTTTGCCTCTTTACCACAGAGCACTGCGACAGCTCCACTAGCTCCCATTACAGCGATTTCTGATGAAGGCCAAGCGAAGTTTAAGTCGGCACGGAGTTGTTTGCAGCCCATAACGATGTGGCTACCACCGTAACTCTTGCGCAGCGTAATGGTAATCTTTGGCACCGTAGCTTCACCGTATGCGTACAACAACTGTGCTCCGTGGAGGATAACGGCATTGTACTCCTGACCTGTACCGGGCAAGAATCCGGGCACGTCTACCAATGATACGATTGGAATATTGAAAGCATCGCAGAAGCGAACGAATCTAGCTCCCTTGCGACTTGCATTTACATCCAACACACCAGCGTATGCTGAAGGCTGGTTAGCTACGATACCTACGCTCTGACCATTAAAGCGTGCGAAGCCTGTGATGATATTTTTTGCAAACTTAGGCTGTACTTCAAAGAATTCACCGTTATCTGTTACGGCGGTAATTACCTTGTACATGTCGTAAGCTTTGTTTGGATCGTCGGGGATGATTTCGTTCAATAGGTCGTCTTTACGGTCTATTGGATCGGTGCATTCCACGCGTGGTGCCTCTTCTGTATTGTTGCTTGGAATGTAGCTCAACAGTGTCTTGATAATCTGAAGACATTCCTCTTCGGTCTTTGCTGTGAAGTGAGTAACACCACTCTTGGTAGCATGAACACTCGCACCACCTAGATGTTCGGCATCAATATCCTCACCGGTAACAGTCTTTACCACTTTCGGACCAGTCAAGAACATATAAGAAGTATTCTCGGTCATAGTGATAAAGTCGGTCAACGCAGGTGAATACACCGCTCCACCGGCGCACGGCCCCATGATAGCACTGATTTGTGGAACGACTCCACTAGCCAAAATGTTGCGCTCAAAGATTTCGCCATAACCAGCCAAAGCAGAGATTCCTTCCTGAATACGAGCACCACCAGAGTCGTTCATACAGATGACCGGCGCTCCGTTTTGCATAGCCATGTCCATGACCTTGCATATCTTTTGCGCCATGGTCTCGCTCAATGAACCGCCATTAACGGTGAAATCTTGAGCATAGATATATACTAAACGGCCGTCGATAGTAGCACTTCCGGCAACAACACCGTCGCCAAGATACTGCTTTTTCTCCATGCCGAAGTTGTGGCAACGATGAAGTTTGAACATATCATACTCTTCAAAGCTTCCTTCATCCACCAACATATCTATTCTCTCGCGTGCTGTATACTTGCCACGTGCATGTTGCTTCTCGATAGCTTTAGCACCACCGCCCAAGCGAGCTTGCTCACGTTTGGCAATCAGCTCCTTAATCTTTTCAACTTGTTTACTCATAAATATAATTATGTATTTTTGGATTTTCGGGATTATATATTCGGTACAAAGTTACTAAAACTAATTGAAACTCGGAAATCCATCATTGTAAATTATGTTACACTCGGCTTGTGTCAGAGTCCATAGACGCGCAGTGCAGCCAACAACTCGTTGTTTTCAGACTTTGCACCGATTGTTATTCGCAGGCAGTTGTTACATAATACCACCTTTGTTCGGTTTCTGACAATGATTCCTTTGGTCACTAGATAGTCGTAAATCTGTTGTGCCCCATCCATCTCTGCAAGGAAGAAGTTGGCGTCAGAAGGGTATACCTTCTTGCATATAGGTAACTCTTCAAAAGCCATACACATTCTTCGTCTCTCTGCCAAGAGGGTTTTAACCCATTTTTCAACCTCAAAAGCGTCGTTCAAAGCTTCCATAGCTTGTTGCTGTGTCAGCAAATTAACGTTGTAGGGATACTTCACCTTGTTAAATAAGTCAATGATTTCTTGGCTCGCAAAAGCCATACCTAGCCGGATAGCTGCACATCCCCACGCCTTACTCATGGTGTTAAGAACGATGAGATTGGGATAGTTGGCCAGTTCAGAGCGCAATGTCTTTACACCGGAAAAGTCGCTATAGGCTTCATCGACAATCACAATTCCATCGAATAGGGTAATTACTTTGACGATTTCTTCCCTGTCAATATTGTTTCCCGTAGGGTTGTTAGGGCTGCAAATCCAAATTATTTTGGTGTTTTCATCGGCTGCTTCCAACAGCTTCTCGGCCGAGATTTGGAAGTTGTTGTCCAACAATACCGGGCGGTATTCAACGTCGTTGATGTCAGCACACACCTCGTACATGCCGTAGGTGGGTGCTATGGCGACCACATTGTCTATTTCCGGACGGCAAAATATACGATAGGGAAGGTCTATAGCTTCGTCGCTACCGTTGCCAAGGAATATACATTGGGTCGGCACACTTTTTACTCGGCTTATCTTCTCTTTGAGTTCCGTTTGCAACGGATCCGGATACCGATTGAAAGGTTTATTATATGGATTCTCGTTGGCATCTAGAAACACATGTGCCCGATGCCCGGAATACTCGTTTCTGGCACTAGAGTAAGGTGCCAAATTCCAAATATTCTCTCTGCAGAGTTCTTTTAATTCTTTCATGAATATCTCTTTTTGAGGGTGCGCGAAACCTTCATCTATTGTTCACCCAGTTGCTGAAGTCTAATACGCATAGCGTTGGCATGAGCTTCTAACTGCTCGTTCTCGGCCATGCTAACCACTGCTTTACCTATCGAATAAACGCCCTTTGGTGTCAATTCTTGGAAAGTCACCTTCCTATTGTAGCTATCTAGGTTCACTCCATTGTAGGCGTGGGCATATCCGTGAGTCGGTAATGTGTGGTTAGTACCACTTGCATAGTCACCGGCACTTTCACAAGCATACTGCCCCATGAACACACTGCCGGCATTGACAACCTTCTCTGCTAATGTCGTATAGTTTTCCGTGCAAAGTATCAAGTGCTCCGGTGCGTAAGCATTACTTAGTTTCATGGCCTCGTCTGTGTCATGGACAAGTACCAATTTTGAGTTCTCCAGCGTTTTTGCAGCTACCTCTTTGCGTGGCAGACGCTCTAGTTGAAGTTCTATTTCCTGCATCACGGCATTAAGTTTCTGTTCACTTGTACATATAAGGATGACTTGCGAATCTACTCCATGCTCCGCTTGTGACAATAAATCGGCCGCAACAAAGGCCGCATTACTCTTATCATCGGCAATGACGCAAACCTCTGAAGGACCGGCCGGCATATCAATTGCCACGTTGTGGAGGCTTACTTGTTGTTTTGCAGCCATCACATATTGATTGCCGGGACCAAATATCTTGTAGACTTTTGGAACGCTTTCCGTTCCATAAGCCATTGCTCCGACAGCTTGGATACCACCAATCTTGAATATTTTACTGACTCCGGCGATGGAGGCAGCCACCAATATGGCAGGGTTCACCTTGCCCTCTTTATCAGGTGGGGTGCATAGTACAATCTCTTTACAACCCGCTATTTTAGCGGGAGTGGCAAGCATTAATACCGTAGAAAAGAGGGGAGCGGTACCTCCGGGAATATAAAGTCCAACCTTTTCGATAGCTACCGACTTCTGCCAACAAGTGACTCCGGGGCATGTCTCAATCTTTTTAGGCTTGAAAGTCTGTGCTTGATGGAACTTGGCAATGTTGTTATGAGCCAAGACAAGAGCGTCTTTCAATTCCTTACTGATGAGATTTTTAGCTGCTTCCATCTCTTCCGCACTGACAGCCAAAGACTCCAATGCAGCATGGTCGAACTTCAGTTCATACTCTTTGACGGCTTGGTCGCCACGCAGTTTGATGTCGCTTAATACTCCGGCAACGATGTCGTTTAACTTCGAGACGTCCAAGTGCGGACGCTCGGTTATCTCCGTCCATTCCGAAGAGGTAGGATATTTATATATTTTCATTGCTTGCTTATAGAATCATTTTCTCGATTGGGCTTACGAGAATGCCTTGTGCTCCGAGTTCCTTTAGCTTTCCGATAATCTCCCAAAAGCGTTTTTCTTCGAGCACAGTGTGGATAGAACACCACTCGGCATCGGCCAATGGGATGATGGTGGGGCTCTTGATGCCGGGTAATACAGCCACAATCTCCTTCACCTTGTCTTTAGGTGCGTTCATCATGACGTATTTCTTGTCTTGCGCCGAACGCACAGCTTCGAAACGGAACAGCATCTCATTGAGAATTCGATGCTTGTCTTCGTCCATCTTCCAATTGCCGATGAGCAGGGCTTCGCTCTTCATCACGACTTCTACCTCGCGTAGATTGTTGCTCACCAGCGTACTGCCTGAGCTTACAATGTCGAAGATTCCATCGGCCAAACCGATGCCCGGACTGATTTCCACAGAACCTGTAATGACGTGGATGTCGGCTTGTATGCCCTTCTCATGCAAGAATTTCTCAAGTATATGAGGGTAAGAAGTCGCTATCTTGCGACCGTTAAACCATTCGGGACCGGTATATTTTATTTCCTTGGGGATAGCGAGAGAAAGGCGACACTTGCTGAATCCGAGTCTGGAAATGATTTGGGCGTTCTCGTTTCGTTCCACAAATTCATTCTCACCAACTACACCTATGTCGGCAACACCGTTTGCTACGCTTTGGGGAATATCGTCGTCGCGCAAATAAAGTACTTCCAATGGGAAGTTGGATGATTGTACGAGGAGGGTGCGCTTGCTTGAGTTCACCTTGATATCGGCCTCCGAAAGAAGATTCATAGTGTCTTCAAAGAGGCGACCTTTGGATTGTACGGCAATTCGTAACATATAATAATCTAATTCAATTAATTAGGCAAATTTACTTATTTCCAAGGATATGTGCAAATTAAATCTTAACTTTGTGCCGTTTTAAGAATATGGTATACACACTTACAAACAGCAAGCTGAAATACGCCTTATTCATCTTGGTGACGCTATGCTTAATCTTTGCGTCTTGTCAAGAAGCGAAAAAGCCGGAGTTGACACCGTGGGGAACGGTTCTAGGAGGTGATACAGCCACTGTATCATCTTCGCTTACATTCAGCGATATGGTGAACAATGGCGAACTGATAATGCTTACGCTCAGTGGGCCGGAAACTTACTACGACTATCACGGTCGTGGTATGGGTAGCCAATATCTGCTTTGTGAGAAGTTTGCGGAGAATATTGGTGTGTCGTTGCGCGTGGAAGTGTGCAAAGATACAGCCGAACTTGTTTCTCGATTGAAAAGTGGTGATGGGGATTTGGTCGCTTTTCAGTTGCCCGAAACCTATCGAGGTATAGTCTATTGTGGTGCTCGTGTAGATTCCGCAAAGACCCAATGGGCTGTACGCGAAGATAGTCGGGAGTTGGCCGATACGCTGAATCGTTGGTTCAGACCGGAATTGTTGACCGAGGTTAAGCGTGAAGAAGACTTCGCGCTATCTACTCGTAGTGTCGTGCGTCGCGTCTATAGTCCGATGCTCAATCGGAGTGGTGGTATCATTTCGCATTACGATGTGCATTTCAGACGCTATGCACCGATATGCCGATGGGATTGGCGTCTGCTTGCCGCTCAATGCTATCAAGAATCTACTTTCGACCCTCAGGCGCGTTCATGGGCCGGAGCTTGCGGTCTCATGCAGATTATGCCGGGGACTGCTAGTCACTTAGGTTTGCCGCAATCTCAAATCTTTGAGCCCGAAGCCAACATCGCAGCGGCTTGTAAATACATTGCTGAATTGCGCCAACGTTTTAATGATGTGCGTAATCCCATGGAACAGTCGCTATTTGTATTGGCTGCTTATAATGGTGGCTTTTTCCATATTCGTGATGCCATGGCGTTAGCACGGAAATATGGTCGCAATCCTTATAGTTGGGGAGATGTGCGTGAATTTGTGTTGAAACTTAGTACACCGGCATACTATTCTGATGCTGTGGTGAAGTATGGGTATATGCGTGGCTTGGAAACGGTGGACTATGTCGACCGCATTAGAATGCGATGGGCGCAGTATCGGGGTGTTGCCGGCGGTGGTATTTCTATGGGGGGAATGTCTATCGGAGCTACTCCGAAGAAAGCAAAAAGGCGGAATCGCTTTCAGATATAAAAAAAGCGATAACCTTCACAGGCAACCGCTCCAAATCTTCAATAGGTATTAGTCTCTTTAAGGTAAAAAGATTGTTTTCAGGATAACGATTGCAAAGTTAACCTAATTTTTTTAACTTGCAAATGTTTCATACTATTTTTTTGCTCAAAACGGACTTTATGTGTATTAAATCGGAATTTTTTAGCAACCGCTGCAAGGACATTGCAATGATTTGAGTTTATAAGTTTTTGAATTCGTAAGTTTTTGAGATGATAAATGAGTTATTTAGTTTTTAAGTTTGTAAGTTGCTGAGTTGGAGGATAAGTTCTTTTGTATTGTCATTCTAACTTTCTTTACTCGATTTACTGCAAGGGTTCGGCAGGGATGCTGCAAGGACGTTGCTGCATTGCTGAAAAGGCGAGGCAGCGATGTTGTCGTGGCTTTGCAGTGCGTTAATAGTGTATTGACGAGTTGATAATATATACAAAAACCGGAGACAGTTTACGCTTATTTCAACTGTCTCCGGCTATGAATAGGTAGCCCTTTAGGCTATATTTGCTTGATTACTAATATTTCTCTATAGGTGGATTGAGATCTTATTTGTTGATAAGGTCATTGAAGAAATTATCCAAATCGTCGTCTAGCCCACTCATCAAGTCGCCACCTATAATAATAGTATCGTCGTCGGCCACATAAAGTTCGGCTATATTTTCGTTCTCATCGTCTTCCAATACGAAACTGTAAGGTTTGAGTAGACCTAGATTATTGGCTATGTCTGCGTTCTTGTGAAGGAAGTCTCGTAAGATTTTCGTCACACACTGATAGAAGTTATCATCCTTGTTGTCTATCCATTCTTCAACCACGCATCTTGTTATCTCAACATCGCTATCGTCTAGAGCCAACATTTCGCCGGAGTCTTGAGAGACCTTGATGTGGATGTCGGTCATCATTGTGGGAGTCTCGCAAGGTGACAATTTATGGGCAATCTTGTTGAGAAAACGTTCTAATTGCAGATGAGTTTGTTCGGTTGGTGATGTCATATTCTATATTAGTTTAGATGAATCGTTACAAAAGTAAGATAAAATTGTAAAGCACACAAACTTATATTGATAAATGTTGAAGCCTTTTTTATTTATCTATCAGAGCGATTGCAGGTCTTCGGTGTTATCATTACTATCACCGATGGAGTCTTCGGAAGGGATTCCATTCTTCTTTAATGCTTTCTGAATATCGCTCTTGTCGAACGTGTAGACGTGTCCTAAAACGCCGTATGAGACGGTGTGCGATTTGCCGTCTAGGCGGATGCTGCCGATAGAGAAGAGACCGTAGTTGTCTACATCGAGCATTTTGTCGACGATGGCAGCAGTGACGTGCTTCGTTATGAAGCCACTGATGATGCTCATGCCTTGTGAGAAAATGTCATCATCATTGTTGGTTTGCTGGTCGTCTATGACTTCTTTTACCGCTTTCTGAATAGCTTCGTTATGGTCTTCACGGCTGGGATTGGTGATGGCCAAGATACCTAGGATGATGGCAATAGCTACAAATACGATGCTTCCCCAACGACTTTGCTTCTTTGCTTCGACGATAGTAACGGCTTTTGTTGGCTTTTCAGTCTCCGCCTGTGTCGTCTTTTCTTGTGTTGTTTGTTCTGTTTGGGGTGGGATGGGTGGCGGAACTGTAGAGGCAGAAGATAATTTAAAGAGTGGTTTTAGTTCTTCTACTTCCCATGCCGGTGTCCATTTGTCTAGTCCGGCCGACCATACCAATGTCTCTTGTCCGATGTGCAGGTCTTGCAATTGAACAAGTGTGTAAGGTCCTTTTTGCTCGTTGCCGACGATGATAAAACATTGTGTCATATGTTGTATCGTTTTATGGTAGGTCTCCACCAGCATTAAACATTGATTATCATGCCCTCTGTTGTCAGTTCGGTATTGGGGAATATGGCTTTGGCTTCGTTGAGTAGAGTCGATTCATCGTTGTATCTGGCACTGTAATGCCCTAGCAACAACTTCTTCACCTGCCCATCCTTGGCTACCGTGGCAGCTTGTTCGGCCGTGCTATGGTAGTAAAGACGGGCGCGTTTTATTTGCGAAGCATCGTACGTACTCTCATGGTAAAGCAAGTCTACTCCGGCTACACGGCGATGTAATTCTGGCATGTATTTGGTATCACTGCAATAGGCATAAGCCCTTGGAGGGTCGGCTGGTGTTACCAAGCGTGTGTTAGGGATGAGGTCGCCATCCTCGTTTGTCCAGTCTTTACCGGCTTTGATGTTGTTGATTTGGCTGATGGGGATATGGTAGAAATCTATCATATCGCGACGTATATGAGGTAGAGTGGGCTTCTCACGGAATAAGAAACCGCAGCAATCAATGCGATGATTCAGTGGTATAGTCTCCACGCTGACGCCTCGATCTTCATAGATTATCTGTGCGACTTTGGTGTCTACGGCATGGAATGTCACCTGATATTCCAATCCGCTGCAAAACATTGGCAACTCTACATCTAGCAGTTTGCCCAGCTCGGCAGGCCCGTAGACGTGCAAAGGAGCGGTTCGTCCCAGCATGCCGAAAGTGGAAATCATGCCTATCAGTCCAAAACAATGGTCGCCATGGAGATGGGATATGAAGACGGCATTGATTTTTGTGAAGCCAATATGCAGCTTTCTTAATTGGTTTTGCGTGCCCTCTCCGCAATCTATCATGAAAGATTTGCCCCTCACTTCCACTATTTGTGAAGAGGGCTGGTGCTTCATTGTGGGCAGTGCACTGCCACAACCGAGTATGTAAACGCGGAAAGGCTCCATTTGTTATTTGCCACGTTTGTAGGTGAAGATGCCATCGTTGTTTCCCAAATACAGGCTGTCGGCACCTAGATTGTCAATATCGAAGGTGTCTTTATTGAGCACCAAACGGCCATTCCAAATCTTCCATTCGGTCCAAGGGTTGCTCTCGGCCTTGACATTACTGTTGACAATGCCACCCTCAAGAATCTCGAAGTTCTTGTCGAGGCTGATCCATTTGCCTAGGAGTGTGGTTAGATTGATGACTTTCAAAGCCACATTTCCCTCCACAGATTTCTTCGCAATGACGGCCATACGGTCTCCGGCAAGGAGTCCACCGCGCACAATAGCAGAGTCGGTTCCTTCATCTAGCATCTCGTAGGTGAGTGTATCGCCACTGTCCGAGATGATTTCTAGATTGTGCATGGCTGTAGATTCGCCACATACACCATAGATGGTGCTGTCTGGTACGGTCGATATTGTCAAGCTATCTGTGATTTGCGGTGTTGTCACTTTGCCTTTTTGCTGGTGGCAAGCAGAGATAATGACAGCGCTTATGGCTACAAAGGCCAGTATCAATGTCTTGTTCATACGTGTTATTCTCCTTTCTTTAGTTGTGTCTTAGCCTCATTCCAAAGTGCATCCAACTCTGATAAAGTGCAATCGTCGAATGCTTTCCCTTGTTCTTTGAGACGTTTTTCAATATATTCAAAACGGGTTATAAATTTCTGATTGGTGCGTTCTAGAGCTGTTTCCGGATTCAGATGGTAGAGTCGGGCAGCGTTGACGAGACTGAAAATGTAGTCTCCCAGCTCGTTGGTGGCAGCTTCCTTATTCCCTTTGTTAAGTTCTGTCTCTAGCTCGGCAAGTTCTTCTTTCACCTTATCCCATACGTCTTCACGTTTCTCCCAATCAAATCCTACATTGCGAGCTTTGTCTTGTATGCGGTAAGACTTGATGAGAGCGGGCAGTGCTCCCGGCACTCCTGAGAGCACAGTGCGGTTTCCATCTTTCTCTTTTTGCTTGATTTGTTCCCATGTTCCCTCCACTTGTGCGGCGGTTTCGGGGCGATCTGATGTGACGCTGGTGTCTTCTTTACTCACCACTTGGCCTGCTTCGTTGATGGTCATATCGGGATTTGATACCTGCCAACCGGTCCAATCTATAAACGGATGACGGAACATCAGCTTGTCGGCTTCCTGATTACATACATCGGAAACATCGAAATGGCTATCTTCAGCTCCCAAGATAGAGTAGAAAAGTACGTGCTCCATGACGTCTCCCAACTCCTTACATACATTCTGGAAATCACCCTTTGCGAGCGCATCGCAGAGCTCGTAGACTTCTTCAATGGTGTTCGGTCTGAGACTCTCGTTGGTTTGTTTGCGGTCCCAAGGGCATTCCTTTCTTAATTTATCCTGCACATCGAGCAGTCGACCGAATGCTTCTAGTTTCTCTTCGCGTGTATGCATGTCCTTAAATATTTCTGCAAAGATAATGAAATTCAATTATAAATTCGTAATTTTGCAACGTTTATTAAACAAGATAGAAATCAACATTACGCTATAAAATAGATGGAATTAGCAAGCAAATATACCCCACAGGAAGTGGAGTCTAAATGGTATCAGTACTGGTTGGATAACAAACTCTTTAGTTCTAAACCCGATGGGCGCGAACCATATACGGTGGTTATTCCTCCACCTAACGTGACAGGTGTGCTTCATATGGGACATATGCTGAACAATACGATTCAGGATATTCTCGTGAGAAGGGCTAGAATGGAGGGTAAGAATGCTTGTTGGATTCCCGGAACAGACCATGCTTCCATCGCTACTGAGGCTAAAGTAGTGGCTCGTTTGGCTGAGCAAGGTATCAAGAAGACCGACCTTTCGCGTGAGAAATTCTTGGAACATGCGTGGGATTGGACCAACGAACACGGTGGAATTATCCTCAAACAACTTCGTAAACTAGGCGCTAGTTGCGATTGGGAGCGTACTGCTTTCACCATGGACGAGACTCGTTCAAAGGGTGTTATCAAGGTTTTCTGCGACTTATATAATAAAGGTCTCATCTATCGTGGGGCTCGAATGGTCAATTGGGATCCCCAAGCTCAGACGGCATTGAGCGATGAAGAGGTAGTATATAAGGAAGAACATTCGAAGCTTTATTACCTTAAATACATGGTAGTAGAGGAACCCGGCAAGTATGCTGTGGTTGCTACGACTCGTCCGGAGACTATTATGGGAGACTCGGCAATGTGTATTAATCCCAATGATCCAAAGAATACATGGCTCAAAGGTAAGCATGTCATCGTACCGTTGGTTAACAGAGAGATTCCAGTTATCGAAGATGAGTATGTAGATATAGAGTTTGGAACGGGCTGTTTGAAGGTTACTCCGGCTCATGACATCAATGACCACGCGCTTGGACTCAAGCATCATCTGGAGACAATTGACATCTTTAACGACAATGGAACCATCTCTGAAGCTGCAGGATTGTACGTAGGACAAGACCGAATGGACGTACGTAAGCAGATAGCAGAGGACTTAGAGGCTGCTGGATTGATGGAGAAAGTGGAAGACTACAATAATAAAGTGGGCTTCAGCGAGCGTACCAATGTGCCAATAGAGCCGAAGTTGTCTACTCAATGGTTCTTGAATATGCAGCATTTTGCTGATTTAGCACTGTCTCCGGTAATGGATGATGAAATTGAATTCTATCCTAAGAAGTATAAAAATACATACCGTCACTGGCTTGAAAATATCAAAGACTGGTGTATCAGTCGCCAACTTTGGTGGGGACATCGCATTCCTGCTTACTATTTCACGACTTCTGATGGTAAGAGAGACTTCGTTGTTGCAGAGTCGGCAGAGCTAGCTTTGGCGGCAGCACAGGTCAAAGATGCCTCTTTGACAGCTGCAGATTTGGAGCAAGAGAGCGACTGTTTGGATACATGGTTCTCTTCTTGGTTGTGGCCAATATCTGTTTTCGACGGTGTGAATAATCCCGATAACGAAGAAATTAACTATTACTATCCCACCAGCGACCTTATTACCGGTCCGGATATTATATTCTTCTGGGTGGCCAGAATGATTATGGCTGGTTACGAATACCGTGGTAAGATGCCGTTTAAGCATGTCTATTTCACCGGTATCGTGCGTGATAAGCTGGGTAGAAAGATGAGCAAATCGCTCGGAAACTCTCCCGATCCACTCGCATTGATAGAGAAATATGGTGCCGATGGAGTGCGTATGGGTATGATGTTGTCGGCTCCTGCGGGCAATGATATACTCTTTGATGAGAGCTTATGTGAGCAAGGACGCAACTTTAATAATAAGATTTGGAATGCTTTCCGACTGGTAAAGGGATGGGAAGTTGCTGATATTGCACAGCCGGAGGAGTGTGCTATCGCAGTGAAATGGTTCAAATCGAAGTTGAAGATAGTCAATGCCGAGTTGAACGAGCAGTTCCGTCAATATCGTATTAGCGAAGCATTGATGACTGTTTATCGCCTTTTCTGGGATGAATTCTCTAGTTGGTATCTTGAAATGATTAAGCCAGAATACGGCAAACCCATTGATAAAGCCACCTATGAAGTAAGTCTTGAGGTGTTTGAAAGCTTGCTGAAGATGCTCCATCCATTCATGCCTTTCATTACGGAAGACCTGTGGCAACATATCTATAAGCGCAAAGATGGCGAGTCAATCATGACTCAACAACTCGAAATCGAGGCTCCTACAGAGTCTGATCATGTGTTGGCTCAATCTATTGAGAACGTAAAACAGATTATCGGTGGAGTTAGAATGATTCGCAATCAGAAGAACATTTCTCCGCGTGAGCAGCTTGTTTTGCAGGCAGTGAAGGCTTTCAACGAGGCCGACTTCATCTCTGTTGTCTTGAAGATTGGTAACCTTGAGAAGGTAGAAGTGGTAGATGAGAAGGCTTCGGATGCCGCTCAATTCATGGTGGGAATCGATGAATATGCTGTTCCTATCGGTTCGTTGATAAATGTGGAAGCTGAAATTGAAAAGGCAGAAGCACAGTTGAAGCACTTAGAAGGGTTCTTGGCAGGTATCAAGAAGAAACTTTCTAACGAGAAATTCGTGGCTCATGCTCCTGCTCAAGTAGTAGAATTGGAACGTAAAAAGCAAAGTGACTCTGAGGAAAAGATAGCTGCGCTCAAGCTCACCATTGCTGATTTGAAAAAGACTCAAGCCTAATTATAACACTCCTTTCGTAGTTCTTGTTTGTAAACTACGGAAGGAGTGTTTTCTTTTAAAATTATTTTTATGCATAAGAAATTTCTATTCTATCTGTCACTAACTTTTAGTTTGCTTTTCATGGTGGCTGCTTGTCATGATAAAGACCCTGAAGATGATGAGCAGAAGAAAGAGCCAAAAGCAACTTCAAAAACAGTTTTTGTCTATATGCCATGGTCGGCTAATACGACTGGAACGGTTAAAAATAACTCTCTTTATACTGATTTCTTGCAGAATATCAGTGATATGAAGGCGGCAATCAAGACGATGGGGGGACTTGGAGACAACCGTTTGATAGTGTTTATCAGCCAAAGTTACAAGAAAGCTCACATGTTTGAAATCTCTTATGACAAAGGGCAAGTGACTTGTGATACGCTCTTTACCTATGGCGGAACCAAAGCTGATGCTTCTTCAAAGTTGAAACCACTGCCTACGTTGGGTGAGTCGGCTGGTGTCACAAGTATCTTGAATGATGCTTACTCGCTTTCTCAATCGAAGACTTATGCCACTGTTGTGGGTTGTCATGGTATGGGGTGGTTGCCAAAGGGGAGTTATCCGGCTGGAAGCCGAGCTTTTGGAGGAAGTGTTGCAGCCACTCAAATTAACATAGTTGACTATGCTGCGGCTATTAAAAACTCTGAAATAGGAAAAATGCAGTATGTTGCTTTTGATGATTGCTATCTCTCTAACGTAGAGACGGCATACGATATGCGAGATGCAACCGACTATATGGTGGCATCGACGAGCGAGATTATGAGTGCAGGAATGCCTTATGCGCTTGTCTTACGATACTTGTTGAATACGCCGGATTATAATAATATCTGCCAAACATTCTACAAATTCTATTTAGATTACACGTATGGTGGTACGCCATATCCCTATGGTACGCTCTCGGCGATAGATTGTAGTCAGGTGGAGAAGATGGCTCTGTTTATGAAGACCATCAATAAACAATATTCGTTTGCCCCATCGGACCTTGTCAAACTGATTACTTTGGATGGTTTCAACAATCATGTGTTCTACGACATGGAGAGCTATGTGAACTTGTTATGCCAAGATAAGACATTGAAAGAGCAGTTTGCAATGCTATTAAAGAGTTTGGTGCCTTATACTGTTTGTACACCTTATATATATAGTGCATATCTAAATAGTAATAATGGTGGTCCTTTTGCCGTCTCCAAGAGTTCGGGTATCACGATTAGTGACCCTAGTTTGAACGATGATGCCATTGAGAGTAAGAAGCTTACTGCTTGGTGGAAGGCTACACACGAATAGATATAAAAGTAAAAGAGACGAGGTGTTTCCTCGTCTCTTTTTTATTTTCACGCTGGAATATTAATCCAAATTCAGTGATCTCTTAATAGCTGCAATCTTCACATCGCCCTTCTTGTCAAGTTCTACGTAATCAGATTTCTTTGTCATCTGGTCTTTTACTTCCAAATAGAATTTAATCTTAGGCTCTGTGCCCGATGGACGTACCGAAACCTTGGTGCCGTCGCTGCAGAACCATTGTAGCACGTTGCTGGTATCAGGCATATCAAGTTTGGTTACATTACCGTTCTCGTCGGTCTGCTCCAAAGTCTGATAATCTTTCCAGCATACAACTTTACTGCCGCCTAAATCCTTAGGTGGATTGTTACGGAAGTTGCTCATCATCTGCTTAATCTCGTCAGCTCCGCTCTTACCGGGGCGTACTACGTTGATGGTAAACTCTTTAGAGAAACCGTATTCCAGGTAGATGTCCATCAATAAGTCGTACAGTGTCTTGCCTTGGTCTTTAGCATAAGCGCATATCTCAGCTAATAATGACATGGCAGAAACAGCATCCTTGTCGCGAACAAAGTCTTCGGCCATGAATCCGTAACTTTCTTCGCCACCACCGATATACTGCTTTTTGCCTTCGCTGATTCTGATTTCGCGTGCAATCCACTTAAAGCCGGTGTAGCAATCGCGCATCTCAATGTTGTTCTTATCGGCAATCTTCTTGATAACCTCAGTGGTTACAATGGTCTTTACGATATAGTCGGTAGGTTTCAACAGGCCTTTGTTCTTGCGATTGGTGATGATGTAGTACAAGAAAATCAAGCAAGTCTGGTTACCATTGATTAATACCCATTCGCCCTTATCGTTCTTACAAGCCATACCAACACGGTCTGCATCGGGGTCACTAGCCATTACGATGTCGGCATCCAACTTCTTAGCATCGCGTATAGCCAATGTCAAAGCCTCGCCATTCTCAGGGTTTGGACTAACCACTGTTGGGAAGTCGCCACTCTTTACCATCTGTTCTTCTACACAATGTACCTCGTCGAAGCCCCACAATTTCAAACTGCGAGGAATCATCGTCATACCTGTACCGTGCAATGGAGTGTAGACAATCTTCAAATCGTGCTGACGTTTGATAACCTCTGGGTCGATACTGAGCGTATGAACCTGCTCCAAATATATCTTATCTACCTCTTCGCCGATGATTTCGATAAGTTCTTTGTTGCCTGTAAACTTCACGTCGTCTACGGTAACCTTATTTACTTCGTCGATGATACCCTTATCGTGAGGTGCCAATACCTGTGCACCGTCTTCCCAATAAGCCTTGTATCCGTTGTATTCCTTGGGGTTGTGGCTGGCTGTAATGTTCACACCTGCCTGACAACCGAAGTGGCGAATAGCGAACGAACACTCCGGTGTGGGGCGCATATCATCGAATAGATAAGCCTTGATACCGTTAGCTGAGAAGATGTCGGCAACGGTCTCGGCAAACTTTCTAGAGTTGTTACGGCAGTCATGGCATACTACTACAGAGATTTGTTCCTTATCCTTGAAATTGATTTTGAGGTAGTTGGCAAAACCTTGGGTAGCCATTCCCACGGTGTAGATATTCATTTTGTTGGAGCCAGAGCCCATGATGCCACGTAAACCTCCTGTTCCAAACTCTAAATCTTTATAGAAACTCTCAATGAGTTCTGTTTTGTCTTCGGCGTCAAGTTTTGCTTGTACGTCTTTACGAGTGTCTTCGTCGAAAGCCGGAGACAACCATTGCTTAGCCTTGGCTTCGCATTGTGCAATAAGTTCTGCGTTGTTTGCCATAATATATATTAATAATGTGTCAGTTCTATGATAAGGCAAAGATAATCAAATTATTTGAATGTATCTCTACAAATCCATTAATTTTTCGTATCTTTGACAGCGTTTATAGCCCTTTTGCAGCAGCTTGTGGAATTGCAAGGGATATGCTGTACGGGCGCATTTAAAATTAAAAACTTATGTATTTTACCGGTTTAATCATCGCTATAGGAACTTTTCTCATTATTGGTTTTTTTCATCCTGTCGTTATCAAGGTCGAGTATTATTTTGGCACGCGATATTGGTGGGTGTTTCTTCTACTTGGTATCGTAGCTGTCATTTGTTCCATTTGTGTGGCCGATGTTATTTGGAGTAGCTTGTTAGGTGTCTTAGGCGCATCGTTGTTGTGGAGTATTGGCGAGATATTCAGCCAAAAAGAACGTGTAGAGAAAGGCTGGTTCCCGGCCAACCCTAAGCGTATCAATGAGTATAAATTTAAAGACGGAGTGCGTCGTTAAGTCTTGATAAGCCGATGAAAACAGAACTCCTTGTGGTAGGGAAGACCGTCAACAAACATTTTATAGCCGGTATTGAGGATTATACGGAGCGTATCAGCCATTATATGCCTTTTGAGATGACCGTGATACCTGAACTTAAAAATACAAAGAGCCTCACCGAAGAGCAGCAGAAGGAACGCGAAGGCGAATTATTGTTACGGCGTTTCCAACCCGGCGATACCGTCGTATTGCTCGACGAGCATGGTAAAGAATTCCGCTCCATAGAGTTTGCACGGTGGATAGCCAAGAAGCAATCGACTGCTCGCAAATTGTTTTTTGTGGTTGGTGGACCTTATGGTTTCTCTCCGGCAGTGTATCAACGAGCCGATGAAAAGATTAGTCTCTCGCAGATGACGTTCAGCCATCAAATGATAAGACTCATCTTTGTGGAGCAGATTTATCGCGCTTGTACTATAATCAAGGGCGAACCTTATCACCATGAGTGATAATTCTTATCTATCAACTCTATAACTCAAGAACACACAATCTCAAAGACTTATACTCTAACTCACAAACAAAAGAACTTAAAAACTCATGAACTTACTTTGCTGCAGGGGCATGGCAGTATTGCTGTTAAGCCTATGCAGCGATGCTGAAGAGTCGAGGCAGTGATGTTGCCGTGGCTTGGCAGCAAAGTGAGTTCGTGAGTTTCTAAGGTCGTAAGTTTATGAGTTGTTGGATAAGCGAGTGCTTATTTTAAACTGAAAGCATTTTTATTGTGCCAACATTGTGAAAAAAGATTAAAATGAATGTGCGAAAAATAAACAAGAGGTTTTAATTACTTGATATTTCATATCTTTGTCTTATAAATAGAGTAATGGTATGATGAAGCGATTGTTTACAGTATTGACTGTCGGGATGTTGGCAATGACAACACCCCAGTCGGTGCATGCTTCGTCGTTGGAATATTCTATAGACGATGAATTTTCTAAGATTTCTATATCAATTATGAACCGTAATGTTTTGGCAATTACGGGCGCAACCGGTCAGGTGGTGCGTGTTTATAACCTTACCGGTATGTGTGTGGTTAGCTATAAGGTTGATGTAGACAACTTCCACTACGATTTGAATCTGCCCAAAGGTTGCTATATTGTCAAGGTGGGAACTTTTGTTCGTAAAGTCTCTGTTAATTGAAGTGTCTGAAATTAGGTCTTTTGGTTGCAATGAGTTTCTTGTTGTTGGAAGCTTGTAACGAGAAGGCGGTAAATCCAAATAGAAATTTGAGCTTGGATAGTTTTTCAAGTTTAGACTCTAGTGCTTTCTCCTTAAATTCTCATCGCATACGTGAATATATTGATGTGGCTATGAGAAATGATGCAGACTCGATGAAAGCCGACTATGAAGCACGTCGCTATTATCGAAATAAAGGGGTATTTGTGTGGATAGATAGGCTTGGTGTAGACCATCGGGCTATGCAATTGTTGGAGCAATTGAAGACAGTGTCGAGCATGGGATTTTCCGAGAAAAAGTTCTGTGTGAAGCAGATTGAGGACGATTTAGCGCGTGTCCGTGAACTCGAATTCGATTCCGATGAGAATCAAATCAATCAAGTGTTTGGTCGATTGGAGTATCGTTTGACCAAGGCTTATTTCCGTTTTGCTGTCGGACAACGGTTTGGTTACGTCAATCCGCGCCGTTTGTTAAATGCTTTAGACGTGCGCGATAGCGACTCTATACATGTCAGTTACCGTCAACTGTTTGATGTTCGTCAAGACGAAGTTGATAAATCGTTTTATCGTCTAGCCCTGCGTAAAGTGCACCAAGATAGTGTTGCCATCTTCTTAAAGGAGATTACGCCGAGCAGTGCCCTCTACACGCTGTATCTCAAGCAACTGAACGATGCTCATAACAGATTTGAACGCGCTAAGATTTTATGTAATCTGGAACGGGCACGATGGCGTACGCACGATAATCCCTCAATGCATCAGAAGTATGTAATGGTGAATATTCCGGCTTTTAGATTGATGGGTGTGGATGGTAAAGACACTATTACGATGCGTGTGGGATGCGGTAGTTTGGAGACTAAGACGCCACTGTTGTCGAGCCAAATGGAGCGAATGGATGTGAATCCTCGGTGGGTATTGCCGGCCAGTATCATCAAAAAAAGCGTGGCACATCATGCCGGTGACAGTGCTTACTTTGCTCGTAAACGCTTCTCGGTGATTGACCGGCATACGCGAAAGAAGGTTTCTGTGCACCATGTCACAGCCGATATGCTCACTTCGGGTAGTTATTATGTGGTGCAGACCGGTGGTGTGGGCAACTCATTAGGTAGAATCATTTTCCGCTTCAAAAACAATTTTGCCGTGTATCTACACGATACTTCGCAGCGAGATTTCTTCAATTTGCACGACCGCGGTGTCTCTCATGGATGCGTGCGAGTGGAAAAACCGTTTGATTTAGCCGTGTTTTTATTAGGAGATAAGGACGAGAAGGTGATTGATAAAATCAAATATTCGATGTTGGCACCGATAGGTGTGGAGAGCGAAAAGACTGATGATGAGGATGCAGAAGAGCCCAAGAAGAAAGAGATAGATAAACGTATGCTCATTCATTCGGTCTCTGTGAACCCGAAAGTCCCACTTTTTATCACTTATTACACGCTTTATCCCAGTCGCTGGGGAGTATTGGAAGAATATCCCGATGTGTATGGTTACGATCGCGTGATATATGGAATGCTTAAAAATTACGGCGTCCAATGAGTGTTCAAGTAGATATGTGGCAAAGCCAGTTGGCCGATCCTGCCCAGCGACGAGAGACCTTTTCGAAGGCGGTACACCAGTACAGTGAACCCTTGTATTGGAAGATTCGTCGTATCGTATTGACCCATGAGGATGCCAACGACGTACTTCAAAACACCTTTATCAAGGCTTGGAACAATCTGGATAAATTTAAGAGTAATTCTAAGTTTACTACTTGGTTGTTTCGGATCGCTATCAATGAGAGTTTGGACTTCGTACGTAAGCAGAAAGTAAGGGCGTCTATAAGTCAGGATGGGGATACAGCGGTGGTCGATACGTTGCTTGCCGATGAGTATTTTGATGGCGATAAGACACAGGCTTTATTACAAGAATCCATTGCACAATTGCCCGAAGTGCAACGTGCCGTCTTTACTTTGCGCTACTATGATGAGATGAAATATAGTGAGATGAGTGAGGTGTTGAGAACTAGCGAAGGGGCTTTGAAAGCGAGTTATCACTTGGCTGTGAAGAAAATAACGGAATATTTACGGGATAAGGATTAAACCTTTGCGGTGAATTTACGTCTTAATAATAAAAAGAGATAAATTTTCAAGCTTGAAGATAAACGGAAGTCAATAGGAGTTAAAGCCTTTTTGCGGCTTGGAGTCAACAGACAAATGTCCGTTAACTTCACCTGTTACTCCAACGCCTACAAGGCGTTTAACTTCCGATAACTTCGAAGTAGGGCATAATTGAGAAACGAGTATAAAAAGGAGATAAATAAAATGATAGACCAAGACGAGGATATATTGAAACGGAAATACGGGAAAGCAACCGGCTTTCGCGCACCCGATGGCTATTTCGACCAATTGGCTAGCGATGTCATGAGCAAGATACAGGAGCCTCAACAAGCTGCTGTAGTCCCACTCAAGCGTCGGGTGCATCGTCGTGTTAACTCTATTATAGCTGCTGCAGCGTGTGTTGGTGTGGTCGGAATAGCCTTGTGGACGTATTTATCTAAGTCAGAGCAGACGCCAACTGTACCGTCTGAACATTGGATAGCCAATGTAAATGCCGGCGAAATATCGGCAGACGAAGTGGTAGATTATACCATGATGGACAATGAGGCCATCTATGCGTCTTTGGTAAACGAATGAATATGAGAAAGATTATAGTCATGAAGAAAGCTGCTATCATTGCGCTGACACTCATCATATCGCTTGCAGTGAATGCTCAAGGGCCGAAACGGAAGTTTGATCCGGTTCAGTTTGAACGCGAAATGGAACAGTATATCACGAAAGAAGCTAGTCTTTCGGTGTATGAATCGTCTGTATTTTTCCCTTTGTATCGAGAGATGATGGGGAAACAGCGTGTTATTTTCGGTCAGATGAAGCGTTATCGCTTCATCGATGTGCAAGATAATGAGGCGTGTGCCGATGCTATTGCCCAGCAAGACGCGCTCGATATTAAGATGAAAGAGTTGCAACAAGAGTATCATCGTAAGTTTATGAAGGTGTTACCTGCTGGAAAAGTGTTTCAAATAATTAAGGCCGAAGCACGCTTTCATAGGCAGGCTTTCAGACGAGCAGCTAGGGGTAGATGATGGAAAAACGTTATTTTATATGGCTGCGATATGATGGCACGCGTTATCATGGATGGCAAATACAACCTAATGGCAACTCTGTACAGAACGAAATACAGAAAGCTTTGTCGCTATTATTGCGCGAACAGGTAGAGATAGTGGGCGCAGGAAGGACCGATGCCGGCGTTCATGCCCGCATGATGGCAGCACATTTCGATACCGAAGCGGTGTTTGAATGTTCCCAATTGGCCTATCGGATGAACAGTTTGTTGCCCCGTGATATTTCAATAGATAAGATAGAGGAGGTAGAGAATGACTTGCATGCACGCTTTAGTGCCAAAAGTCGCACCTATCATTATTTCATTCATCAAGGTAAGAATCCTTTTTTGAATGCTTATTCCTGTGAATTGAGATACCCACTCGATTTCAATTTGATGAATGAAGCGGCTCGTCGATTGCTTGAGGTGAAAGATTTTGCAGCTTTTTGTAAGACGCATACCGATGTCAAAACGACGTTGTGCGATGTGACTGAAGCCCATTGGATGGAGCTACCCGATAAGCAATACATGTTTGTTATTACCGCTAATCGGTTCTTGCGTAACATGGTGAGAGCCGTGGTGGGCACGTTGTTGGATGTTGGGAAGCATCGTTTGACACTTGAAGAGTTTGATGAAGTGGTAAAGAAAGGTAACCGTTCGAATGCCGGAGAGAGTATGCCGGCCAAAGCTTTGTTCTTAGAAAAGGTGGTATATTGATGGCTTGGTTAATGTTTGCATTCCTATCAGCTGCGCTGTTAGGATTCTATGATGTGTTTAAAAAGAAAGCATTGCGGGGAAATGCGGTTATTCCAGTGTTGTTTCTGAACACTATTTTCTGTTCTTGTATATTCCTTCCTTTCATCTTATTTTCGGCATTTACGCATGTATTGGACGACAATATGTTTTATGTTCCGGTATCCGATTGGAGCGTACATAAGTATATTGTGCTGAAATCTTGTATTGTATTATCAAGCTGGGTGTTTGGTTATTTCTCGATGAAACATCTCCCTATCACCATTGTAGGGCCTATTAATGCCACTCGTCCGGTGATGGTGTTGGTGGGAGCAATGCTCGTTTTTCAGGAAAGATTGAACGTTTGGCAGTGGGCTGGTGTGCTTTTAGCCATCTTTTCATTGTGGATGTTAAGCCGAAGTGGGAAGCGTGAAGGTATCGATTTTAAGCATAACAAGTGGGTGGTCTCATTGCTTTTGGCTGCCATATTGGGTGCTGTCAGTGGCTTGTATGATAAATATTTGATGGCCGGAATAGCTGACAGCGGAGTCGGTTTGAATCGGATGGTGGTGCAAAGTTGGTACAATATCTATCAAATGGGAATGATGGGAGCGATGATGTTGCTCATTTGGCTGCCCACTCGTAAGCATACGACACCGTTTCATTGGGATTGGAGTATCATCATGATATCTGTTTTCCTGTCTATAGCCGACTTTGTTTATTTCTATGCACTGTCTAAACCCGATGCCATGATATCTATTGTGTCGATGATTAGAAGGGGAAGTGTGTTGGTAAGTTTCCTTTTTGGTGCGATGATTTTCCATGAAAAGAACCTTAAGGCTAAGGCTTTAGACTTGTTCTTTGTCCTGCTCGGCATGATATTCTTGTATATCGGATCGAAGTAGAAAGTGTATCATTGTTGCATAAAACAATACTTCTATTTCGAGATTGATATAATTTGAGTGTTTTTCTTTGCACATTTATTGAAATCATGTAACTTTGCAATGAGAACTTGACGGAACATCTAAGGAATATATAGAAGCTATGGCACAGAATATTTTCAGGGGTTTAGGCGTTGCTGTGATAACTCCTTTTACATTAACAGGGGAGGTAGATTACCCCTCATTGAAGCGTTTGGTTGAATATCAGATTAGCAATGGCGCTGATTTCCTGTGTATTTTGGCCACTACAGGTGAGTCTCCTTGTTTGTCGAAAGAGGAAAAAGATAAAATAACCGAGCTTGTCAAGACTGTTAATCAAGGCCGTGTGAAGATCGTGAAGTATTGCGGTGGTAATAATACGGCGGCTGTAGTACGAGAGATTCAGACCACGGATTGGAGTGGGATTGATGGTATTCTGAGTATTTGCCCTTACTATAACAAGCCTTCACAAGAAGGTTTGTACCAGCATTTCAAGGCTATTGCCGAAGCAAGTCCGTTGCCAATCATCCTTTATAATGTTCCCGGAAGAACGGGAATCAATATGAAAGCGGAGACAACCATACGTTTAGCGAAGGATTTTCCCAACATTGTGGGTATCAAAGAAGCAAGTGGTAGTCTTGAGCAGGTGGACGAAATCATCAAAGGAAAGCCCGATAATTTCGATATAATCAGTGGTGATGACGCCCTGACATTCTCTATGGTAGCCAGTGGGGCAGCCGGTGTTATTTCGGTAATCGGTAATGCTTTGCCTAAAGAATTCTCACGAATGATTCGTTTGGAGTTCAAGGGTGAGTTTGAACCGGCACGCAAAATCCATCACATGTTTACCGAATTGTACAGTCTTCTGTTCGTAGAAGGCAATCCGGCCGGTGTGAAAGCCTTGCTAAGTGATATGGGAATGATAGAGAATGTGCTTCGTCTTCCGTTGGTTCCAACAACGATTAAGACCCGACAGAAGATGTCTGCAATTTTGAAAGATTTACGAATTTAAACTCTATATGGTATGAGTGAGGATAGGAGAGTAATTCATGAGATAACTCCTCTTATGGGTAAAGACGTGCTATACATTGCCGATCGCCATAAGAAAGAATTCACATACCCTATCCACAATCACGAAGTATACGAGTTGAATTTTGTGGAACGCGCTGCCGGAGTGAAGAGAGTGGTGGGCGATTCCAGCGAAGTAATAGGTGAATATGACCTTGTCTTAATCACTAGTCCCGACTTGGAACATGTCTGGGAACAGCATGAATGTCGCAGTGAGGATATTCGTGAGATTACCGTTCAGTTCGATTTTAATATGACGGAAGACAATCTCTTTGGTCGAAATCCGTTTGTTAGCATGCGTAAGATGATGGTGGAGGCGCGTAAAGGGCTATGCTTTCCGATGAGTGCTATCGTACGCGTGTACAAGATGTTGGACGGTTTGAGTGCCATACAAGATGGATTTTATGCTGTCACTCAGTTCCTTTCAATCCTCTACGAACTTTCAAAATGCTCTGATGCCCGTACACTTTCGTCGTCTAGTTTCGCCAAAATTTCAGTGGAAGATGATAGCCGTCGCATCCTCAAGGTGAAGAATTTCATCAGTAAGAATTACATGGATGAGATTCGATTGTCGGTATTATCAGAGATGGTTGGTATGAGTCCGAGTGCATTCAGTCGCTTCTTTAAGTTGCATACAGGGCGTAGTTTGTCCGACTACATTATCGATATTCGTTTAGGATATGCTTCGCGTA
This sequence comes from Prevotella sp. DNF00663, assembly GCF_001553265.1. Classification (GTDB taxonomy): domain Bacteria; phylum Bacteroidota; class Bacteroidia; order Bacteroidales; family Bacteroidaceae; genus Prevotella. The sequence goes on from NZ_KQ960593.1 coordinate 61,145, forward strand.
TGCTGGTAGATACGGCAAAGAGCATCTCCGAAATCAGCTATGAATGCGGATTCAACAATCTTAGTAATTTCAATAGAATATTCAAAAAGCGCAAAGACTGTTCTCCTTCTGGGTTCAGAGAGAACTATCATAAGACGCGCGTTATCGTCTAGTCGGCTTGTTTATTTGACTGTTATTTCGCCTGCAATACAGGTATTCATCTGCTTTCTTATTATCTTTGGGTTGTCGTAGATGTCTAGCAGATACATCAATTTGGTGACGGCTGCTTCCACAGTACTATCATATCCGCTGATGACACCGGCTTCCTTGAGTTGGTATCCCGTGTCGTATCTAGCCATTTCTACTGTTCCCGAAATGCATTGACTGATGTTTACGACTGTTATTCCACGTTTACATGCTTTGGTCAGGAGCTCCACAAGCCATGGACTTTGTGGAGCATTGCCACTCCCGTAACTCCTCATGACGATACCTTTTAGCTCTGGTGCGTCAATGACGTGTCCCACAATGCTGTCTTGTATGCCCGGAAAGAGCGAGAATACGATAACATTCGGGTTCATCGAAATGTGCGGAATCATGGGCTTAGTGTAGTCGGGCGTGAGGATATGATGGTCGTGAAAGGTGAAGTTTACGCCTGCATCGCACAGGTGGGGATAGTTGAATGAGTCGAAAGCATTGAATCCATCGGCATTCTGCTTGGTCGCTCTATTGCCTCGAATCAACTTCCCGCCAAAATATATCGACACCTCTGGGACAGCCGGGCGCCCATCTATGTTTTTCATAGAGGCCAACTCGATACTTGTAACGAGATTCTCCTTGCCGTCGGTACGAAGCAGTCCGATGGGCAATTGGCTACCTGTGAGTATCACAGGCTTGGTAAGATTGCCCAGCATAAAGGACAATGCCGAGGCTGTATAAGCCATCGTATCGGTACCATGTAGCACGACGAAGCCATCGTACTCGCCGTATTTCTCACTGATAATTTGTACAAGTGTGCTCCAAAGATGTGGAGACATGTCGCTAGAATCAATTGGTTCGCTGAATTGGTATACATCTACGCCAACCGATAGCAGGGCAAAATCGGGAATCTTACCAATGAAATGGTTGAAATCAAGTGGCTCCAGTGAGCCTGTCTTCGGGTTTTGTCCCATGCCGATAGTCCCGCCTGTATATATCAAAAGAACCTTTGAATCTTTCATGTGTCGTTATTTCTTTCGTTTGAAATGCAAATATAGCTTAAATTACTTAGCTACACAAAAAAAATGAATTATATTTGCATTACAATCTAAGACAGACGAACTCGTTGTCATAACATATAAAGAATATTCGATTACCGATGAAAGAATTTATGGATGAGAACTTCTTGTTGGAGACCACTGTCGCCCAAGAATTGTATCATAATCATGCTGCACAGAAGCCAATCATAGACTATCACTGTCACTTGAATCCCAAGATGGTAGCCGAAGACCATCGTTTCGCCAGTATCACGGAGCTGTGGTTGGGTGGCGACCACTATAAGTGGAGATCCATGCGTACCAATGGAGTGCCCGAAAAGTATTGTACCGGCGATGAGACTTCGGACTGGGAGAAGTTTGAAAAATGGGCCGATACAATGCCTTATACCTATCGTAACCCCCTGTTTCATTGGAGTCAGCTGGAGTTGAAGACCGCTTTTGGTATCACGAAGCTACTTTCTCCGCAGACGGCACGTGAGATATACGACGAGTGTAATGAGAAACTTGCTTCGTCGGAATATAGTGCTAGAGGACTGATGAGACATTACCATGTGGAGACGGTATGTACTACCGACGACCCGATAGATGATTTACGGTATCATCAAGCAACTCTCCAGAGCGACTTTGAAGTGAGAATGTTACCCGCATGGCGCCCGGATAAGGCCATGAATATAGAGAAAAAGGAGTATGCTGGCTATGTTAAACAACTCTCTGAGGTATCGGGTATAGACATCAGACGATTCTCCGATTTGGTCGATGCCTTGCAAAAAAGGCATGATTTCTTTGCCGAAAACGGCTGTAAACTCTCCGATCATGGTATCGAAGAATTTTATGATGAGCCTTATACGGATAGCCAAGTAGAGACCATTTTTGAGAAGGCGATGCGCGGACAAATGCTCTCTGCACTTGAAATACGGCAATATAAGCATGCCTTTTTGACCATGTGTGCAGAAATGGATGCTGCGTCTGATTGGACACAACAATATCATTATGGTGCTATTCGCGACAATAATGGACTGATGCTTGGTAGAATTGGCGTTGACACTGGATTTGATTCCATTGGTACTTTTAGCACGGCGAGAGCCATGAGTCATTTCTTTGACGAACTGAATCAGAAAGGAATGCTGACGCGTACCATCGTTTATTGCTTGAATCCTTGCGATAATGAGGTGGTGGCAACGATGATGGGAAACTTCCAAGACGGCAGTGTGCCGGGGAAAATGCAGTTTGGTGCCGGTTGGTGGTTCAATGATCAGTTAGACGGAATGACCCGCCAAATCAATGCTTTGTCGAACCTTGGACTGCTAAGTAGGTTTATTGGGATGCTCACCGACTCCCGTTCTTTCTTGAGTTATCCCCGACATGAGTACTTCAGAAGGTTGCTTTGTAACATCATTGGTAATGATGTTGAGCGTGGATTGATACCTAATGACCAAGCTGAATTGGCTCGTATGGTGGAAGACATTAGTTATAATAATGCACGCAATTATTTCAAGTTGTATTAGTGCAGGGACTTGGCAAGCTTGCTGAAGAGGCTTGGCAGCGATGCTGTTAGGGCTATGCAGCAATGTTGCCGACGCCCTGCAGTGAGTTGATATTCTTATTTTCATGCTTTTACATGTATGTTAATGAAGGCTCATGTGGGTGTAGTCATTAAACTTAAAAGGTGCAAACATTTTATTGGAATAAAAACTTGTCAAATTAAAAAAATACAATTATATTTGCACAATATTAAACGATAATTATGCTATTATTGTAGTTATGAAAAAAACTCTAACGATTCTACTCTTTATTGCGGCTGTCTTGGTATTAGGTAGTTGCTCTGGTGCGAAGAATGTAGCTTATTTTCAGAACATTGATTCTATAAGTTTGCAGGCTTCTCAAGGTCTTTACGATGCGAAAATCATGCCGAAAGACATGCTTACTATTACGGTTATCACGACCGATCCCGATGTGGCTGCACCTTTCAACCTCTCTGTTCAGAACACGATCGGTTCGGGCGGACAAATTAGCAGCGGCTATGGCTCGCTTCAAGGCTACTTGGTAGACAATGAAGGTAACATTAACTTTCCGGTTGTTGGTAAGTTGCATGTTGTAGGATTGACGAAGTATCAGTGCCAGAACTTAATCAAAGAGAAGATAGCTCCTTACTTGGCTAAATCTCAAAATCCAATTGTGACGGTTTCGATGGCTAGTTATCGAGTTACTGTTATCGGTGAAGTCGGCCATCCGGGAGTAGTGCCGGTGTCTACTGAAAAGATGAGTGTGGTAGAGGCTTTGGCGCAAGCGGGCGACTTGACCATTTATGGTAAGCGCGACAATGTGATGCTTATCCGAGAAGATGCTACCGGAAGAAAGGAAACTCATCGCCTCAATTTGAATGATGCGAACTTGATTAATTCTCCATATTATTATCTACAACAAAATGATATTCTGTATGTTGAACCCAATAAGGTGAAGGCACAGAATGCTGCTATTGGTTCTTCGACAACCATTTGGTTCTCGGTTATTGGTATTCTAACTAGTTTAGCATCGTTGGTAATAAATATTGTAAGATAAACAAAGAGAAAGTGAAAGATTGATAAGGTTATGGTTTCAGTCTTTCACTTTTTTGATTTGAGCTTCTGTGAGGCATAAGGTGCGACCATGTTGTCGCGCCATTTGTATAATAGGGAAACTGTAGTTAAAAGGAATATAGAATAGTGGAAACTCTAAAGCATGAATGTGGTGTAGCCTTGGTGAGGCTGCTGAAACCTCTGGAATATTATCAGCAAAAGTACGGTACATGGATGTATGGCTTGAACAAGCTATACTTAATGATGGAGAAACAACATAACAGAGGGCAGGAAGGTGCCGGTATGGCCTGCGTGAGTCTGGAAGCTGAGCCCGGACAAGAGTATATGTTTCGTCAGAGAGCAGAAGGTACGAAAGCCATTACAGAGATCTTTGGCGAGGTACATCGCTCGTTTAAAGACTTTTCTCCGAAGAAGTTGAACGACGTGGAATACGTGAAACGTCACGTTCCTTTTGCGGGAGAAATGTATATGGGACACCTCCGCTATTCTACGACTGGCAAGAGTGGTCTCTCGTACGTGCATCCGTTCTTGCGTAGAAACAACTGGCGTGCGAAGAATCTGTGCCTGTGTGGAAACTTCAATATGACTAATATTGATGAGATTTTCGGTCGCTTGAGGGCACAAGGGCAGTGGCCACGTATTTATAGTGACAGTTATATCATGCTCGAATTACTAGGTCATAGGCTGGATAGAGAAGTTGAACGGAATTTCGTTCAGGCTCAAGCGCAAGGCTTAGAGGGCATGGATATTACAGAATACATTGAGAACAACGTGCAGATGTCTAACGTGTTGCAGACGTCCATGACCGGCTTTGATGGTGGATATGTAGTCTGTGGACTCACCGGTTCGGGCGAGATGTTCTCTATGCGCGACCCTTGGGGTATTCGTCCGGCTTTCTATTATATCAACGACGAGATTGCTGTATTGGCCAGTGAGCGCCCTGTATTGCAGACAACATTTGATTTGGAATGTGACGATGTGAAAGAGCTGCCAGCCGGTGCCGCATTGTTGGTGAAGCGGAATGGTGAGTGTTCCATCGAACAAGTGTTGGAACCTAAAGAGAGTCAAGCCTGCTCTTTCGAACGAATCTATTTTAGTCGTGGCTCCGATCGCGATATATATAAGGAGCGTAAGAAGCTAGGTGAGCAGCTTACGCAACCTATTTTAAAAGCCATCGACAACGATACGCAGCACACTGTGTTCTCGTTCATTCCGAATACAGCCGAGGTTGCCTTCTATGGTATGCTTGATGGATTCAAGAACTATGTTAACGAGCAGAAGATAGCAAGGTTGTCGAACCTTGGACATACGCCAAGTCATGAAGAGTTAATGAGTATTCTGCAAGAAGATGTACGCAGTGAGAAGGTGGCATGGAAGGATATTAAACTTCGTACCTTTATTACTGAGGGTAACTCGCGCAACGATTTGGCATCACATGTTTATGATATTACCTACGAAAGTATTGAACCTCATGTAGACAATCTCGTTATCATAGACGATAGTATAGTACGTGGTACGACGTTGAAGGAGAGCATTTTGCGTATCTTGGATAGGCTTCATCCTCATAAGATAGTTATTGTTAGTAGTGCTCCACAGATTAGATACCCCGATTATTACGGTATTGATATGCCTCGATTGGAGGAATTCTGTGTGTTCCGCGCAACCATTCAATTGCTTAAGGAACGTGGTTTGCAACATGTGATAGAGGATGTATATCGCTCATGTAAGGCCGAACTAGAGAAGTCGAAGGATGAAATGAAGAATGGAGTGAGGGAAATTTATAGTCCGTTCACGACCGAAGAAATCAACAATAAGATTGTTGAGATGTTGCGTCCTGAGGGTATGAAGACTCCTGTGGAGTTGGTCTATCAGTCTATAGAGGGCTTGCAGATGGCTATACCTAATCACAGAGGTAATTGGTATTTTACTGGTAAGTATCCTACTCCCGGTGGTACAAAGTTGTGTAATGAGGCCTTTGTGGATTACTTTGAGAATGTGTATAAGAGTGAATAATATTCAATAAAGAGAATAGAATGAAGAAAGTAACATTAATATTGGAAGACGGAACAAAGTTTCATGGCAAGTCTTTCGGCTACGATGCGCCTGTAGCGGGCGAGGTTGTATTCAATACTGCCATGATGGGATACCCGGAGAGTCTTACAGATCCATCTTATGCCGGGCAGTTGATGACGTTGACTTATCCGCTTGTAGGTAATTATGGTGTGCCTGCATTTACGGTTGAGCCATCCGGTTTGCCCACTTTTATGGAGAGTGATAAGATATATGCTTCTGCCATTATTGTTGCTGATTATAGTGAAGAGTACTCTCATTGGAATGCCGTAGAGAGTTTATCCGACTGGTTGAAACGCGAACATGTGCCGGGAATAACGGGCATTGACACGCGAGAGTTGACCAAAGTGTTGCGTTCTCATGGGGTGATGATGGGGAAAATTATCTTTGACGATGAGCCCGATAATATTCCTGAAGCTGATTATGAAGGCGTAAACTTCGTGGATAAGGTTTCGTGTAAGGAGATTATTCGTTATAATGAGGGTGCTGGAAAGAAGGTTGTTCTCGTGGATTGTGGCGTGAAAGCCAACATTATTCGTTGCTTGATTAATCGCGGAGTAGAAGTGATTCGAGTGCCTTGGAATTATGATTATACCGGAATGGAGTTTGATGGTCTCTTCTTGGGTAATGGTCCCGGTGACCCGGATATGTGTTCCGAGGCTGTCGATGTGATTCGTAAGCAAATCAGTATGAGCCGTAAACCGATATGCGGTATCTGCATGGGTAACCAACTCTTGGCTAAAGCAGGTGGTGCATCCATCTATAAATTGAAATATGGACACCGTTCTCACAACCAGCCGGTGCGTATGGTAGGCACGAATAAGTGCTTTGTGACCAGTCAAAACCATGGCTATGCCGTTGATATCAAGACCATCGGAAAAGATTGGGAAGAACTCTTTGTGAATATGAATGATGGAAGTAACGAGGGAATCAAGCATAAGACGAATCCTTGGTTTACTAGTCAGTTCCATCCGGAAGCATGTTCCGGTCCCGTAGATACGGAGTTTGTATTTGATGATTTTGTTGCAACCTTAAAGTAAAAGAGAAGATGAAAGATGAAAAGATAAAGAAAGTACTCCTCTTAGGTTCTGGTGCTTTGAAGATTGGAGAGGCCGGTGAGTTCGATTATTCGGGTTCACAAGCCCTTAAAGCCATGCGTGAAGAGGGTATTTATACCGTATTAATCAATCCTAATATTGCAACTGTTCAAACATCGGAAGGTGTTGCCGATCAGATATATTTCCTGCCTGTGCAGCCTTACTTCGTTGAACGTGTCATCGAAAAGGAGCGTCCTGATGGTATCTTACTGTCGTTTGGAGGTCAAACAGCACTCAATTGTGGTGTGGAACTCTATAAGAGTGGCATCTTAGAAAAGTACAATGTACAGGTACTAGGAACTCCCGTTCAGGCCATTATGGATACAGAAGACCGTGAACTTTTCGTTGAAAAACTGGACGAAATAGATGTCAAGACTATCAAGAGTGAGGCTTGTGACAATATTGAAAAGACTCGTAAAGCTGCTCGCGAACTCGGTTATCCGGTGATTATTCGCGCTGCTTATGCCCTTGGAGGACTTGGTAGTGGTTTCGCTGATAACGAAGAAGAACTAGATAAGCTTGCAGAAAAGGCATTCTCTTTCTCACCTCAGGTACTTGTTGAGAAAAGTTTGAAGGGCTGGAAGGAAATAGAATACGAGGTAGTACGCGACCGTTTCGACAACTGTATTACCGTATGTAACATGGAAAACTTTGACCCTTTGGGCATCCATACGGGTGAAAGTATCGTCATTGCGCCCTCTCAGACATTGACAAACAGCGAATACCATAAGTTGAGAGCATTGGCTATACGCATCATTCGACACATCGGTATCGTCGGAGAGTGTAATGTTCAGTATGCATTCGATCCCAAGAGCGAAGACTATAGAGTCATTGAGGTGAACGCACGATTGAGCCGTTCGTCTGCATTAGCGTCTAAGGCGACCGGTTATCCCTTGGCTTTTGTCGCTGCAAAGTTAGGTCTTGGATATGGTTTGTTCGACTTAAAGAACTCTGTTACAAAGACTACCAGCGCTTTCTTTGAGCCTGCATTGGACTATGTAGTGTGCAAGATTCCACGCTGGGACTTGTCAAAATTCCGTGGAGTAGACAAGGAATTGGGTTCTTCCATGAAGTCTGTCGGAGAGGTAATGGCTATCGGTCGAAACTTCGAAGAAGCCATCCAAAAAGGCTTACGCATGATAGGGCAGGGCATGCATGGCTTTGTCGAGAACAAGGAATTGGAAATAGAAGACATTGATGCAGCTTTGAAAGAACCTACCGATAAGCGCATCTTCGTCATCTCAAAGGCTATGCACAAGGCCTATACTGTTGATCAGATTCATGAATTGACGAAGATTGATAAGTGGTTCTTGCAGAAATTGAAGAATATTATTGATATTGATGAGCAGTTGAAGACATGCAATATCAATACACTTGATAAGGAATTGCTACAGAAAGCCAAAGTTTATGGCTTCACAGATTTCCAAATTGCGCGTGCCGTAGGGCTTGAAGGAGAACTCCATAACATGTTCAAGGCACAGCTATTGGTACGAAATCTGCGTAAGAACTATGGCATATTGCCGGTGGTAAAACAGATAGATACTTTGGCAGCAGAGTATCCGGCGCAGACTAATTATCTCTATCTGACCTATGCAGGAGTACAGAATGATATTGACTTTGAGAAGGATAAGCGCTCTATTATCGTGCTTGGGTCGGGAGCATACCGTATTGGTAGCTCAGTAGAATTCGACTGGTGTGGTGTTCAAGCTTTGAATACTATTCGCAAAGAAGGTTACCGTTCGGTGATGATTAACTATAATCCGGAGACTGTTTCTACCGATTATGATATGTGCGACCGTCTTTATTTCGATGAATTGACGTTTGAACGTGTCATGGATATCATTGAATTGGAGACTCCGCATGGTGTCATTGTCAGCACAGGAGGGCAGATTCCGAACAACTTAGCCATGAAGCTCGACGAGCAAAATGTACCTATTCTTGGTACGGCGGCGCAAGATATTGATGGCGCTGAAGACCGCGCTAAGTTCTCAGCCATGCTTACTCGCAATGGAATCAACCAACCCGAATGGAGTGCTTTGACCAGTATGGACGACATCGGAAAGTTTGTCGAGCGTGTAGGATTTCCGGTATTGGTTCGCCCATCGTATGTTCTTTCGGGGGCAGCGATGAATGTTTGCTCTAACGAAGAGGAACTTGTGAAGTTCTTACAACTTGCTGCTAACGTCAGTGAAGACCATCCTGTGGTTGTATCGAAGTTTATTGAGCACGCCAAGGAAATCGAGATGGATGCCGTAGCTCGCAATGGTGAGATTCTTGCATATGCCATCAGTGAGCACGTAGAGTTTGCCGGTGTGCACTCAGGAGATGCTACCATCGCTTTCCCACCGCAGAAGTTGTATGTTGAAACTGTTCGTCGTGTCAAGCATGTGAGTCGCCAGATAGCTAAAGAACTGCATATTAGCGGTCCTTTCAATATCCAGTTTATGGCTCGTGATAACGATATTTTAGTTATCGAATGTAATCTTCGTGCCTCACGTTCGTTCCCATTTGTCAGCAAAGTGTTGAAGATTAATCTCATCGAACTGGCTACCAAAGTGATGTTGGGACTCCCTGTAGAGAAACCAAATAAGAACCTTTTTGACCTCGACTACGTAGGAATTAAGGCCAGTCAGTTCTCTTTCAGCCGTTTACAGAAGGCCGATCCGGTCTTAGGAGTGGATATGAGTTCTACTGGAGAGGTTGGTTGTTTGGGTGACGATACCAATGATGCATTGCTCAAGAGTATGCTTAGCGTCGGCCATCGTATCCCTGCTAAGACCGTTCTGCTCTCTACGGGTGGTGCAAAGGAGAAGGCCGGTATGCTTGATGCTGCTAGAGAATTGGTCGAACATGGCTATAAACTCTATGCAACGGGTGGTACCAGCAAGTATCTTGCAGAGAATGGAGTGGCAAACGAACGCGTTTTCTGGCCGTCAGAAGAAGGACAAGAGCCCCAAGCCTTGACCATGTTACATGAGCATAAGATTGATATGGTGGTTAATATTCCTAAGAACTTGACGGTTCATGAACTTACCAACGGTTACAAGATACGCCGTGCAGCTATTGATTTGAACGTTCCATTGATTACCAACAGTCGTTTGGCAAGTGCTTTCATTCATGCTTTCTGTAGCGTACCTTTGGATGAAATAGAGATTAAGAGTTGGTCTGAATATTAATCAGCTAGGCCATATAATATATAAAGAGCGGATGTCCGGTAGGGCATCCGCTCTTTTTCTTTGTGCTTTATCAGTAGTTTCCTTATGCTTGTTTCAACTCTGTGGCAGCTTCGTGTTTTCGCTGTCGCTCTATCACCATATCGAGAAGCTTCTTATTGCGCTTCGGTGTTACCATTCGACGAACGAAGATGTTGGGAATAGCCAAGCCTATGGCGATGAACAAGATAATCAGTGTAGCTCTGATACCATTGTACATAGCCACCGTTACCTCGCCCACAATACCGTGCATATCGATGAATGCAAACAGTGAACGATACATCAATACGCCCGGAATCATAGGGATAACGCAGGGTATAGACAGGCAGTGATGAGGCATGTGGAACCAATGCATGGCTTGCGTACAGATGATACTGATGAGTGCCGAACCCACAAATGAACCTGTAATCAAGCCCATATCCAATCCTATATTATCAGTACTGGGACCTAGATTCACGAAGTTTCGTGTACAGACAGCGATGATTCCGCCTATGGCTAATACCGGTAACAGACGTTTGGGGAAGTTGTATATGGTTGCGAATCCCATGGCCGAGATGGCTGCGGCAATAGAGAATTCAAGATAAGTGTGGTGAGGTATCATACTCAGGTCTTTGACAAAGTTGTCGATACCACATACTTCTATCGCTAATGCGATACCAAATGCCATAGACAGAACAAACATAAGCGTGATGACAGCACGTGTTATGCCTATCTGGACGTAATTTGTCAGCATGTCGCTTACTGAATTGATGATGGGCACACCCGGCACTATGAATAGCGTACATGCCATCAATGGATGCCACGGAGTGTCTGTATGAAGTACCGAAGCCAGCATATCAGGCATAGCAGCCATAACTTCTGTAGAGAGTGAGAAGTTGGCAAATAGCCAAGCAATGAGTGTTGCTACGAAAGCCGAAATAGCAATATTCACATACGTGTTCGACCCTTTCTTATTCAAGTATGTCTTCAGTTGCATGCCAAACATGGCTGCTATTGAAGCATAGAAGAAGGCGGTCCAGTCGCATCCGAACTGTATACAGAAGCCACCGCAGGCAAATCCGCTGCAAGCTGCTACTTCCCAATCGGTATAACTGTTCTTCTTGTTCTTGATTTCATTCAATGCTTCCTCGTATTGTTCGAGCGAATAGTCTTCCTTTATAGCCAGCCATGATAGTTTACTGATGGCAGTGATGGTGGCCATGTTGATGCCGTGTTTGTCGCAACGCTTGTATTTGCTGTATAAATGGCCGTCGATACACACGTTGACCATCAAGATATTAAAGTTAAAGTAGATATGCATGTCTTCCTCAATGATGCCTAAGAATGCGGCAACACGCTTCATATTGCGCGAAATACGAGCTGTGTCGGCGTTACTCGACATGAGGAGACATCCTGTGTCTAAGAGTAGTTCTAACTTCTTAATGACGATTGCTTCTGAATTACAATTATTATCCATGCTTCTTTTGTAGTCTTTGAAATGATGTTATCTGAATTTTCTGTGCAAAGTTAGTCAAATAAATATTGACGTAAATATGTTTCTGAAGAAATATAAAAAGTCTGCTATCGATTTTGTAGATAGCAGACTTGTAGAATGGGTTAATTCTTGTCTAAATCTAAAATACTAATCTTCTTTACCCCATTGCAAATATCATTATCTGTACCGTAACGATGCGTAAGAACATCGAGAACGGATATACGGTCGCGTAAGCTATGGCAGCCGAGTCGGTCGTAGTCAAATCGTTGCTGTATGCCAGTGCTGCCGGGTTGGTGTTGGCACCCGATAATACGCCCAGCAACGTGAAGTAGTTGAGATGGTATACATAGCGACCTATGAGTCCACCTATTAAGATTGGAAGCAGTGTGATGATGAAACCGAAGGCTATCCAAGTAGCTCCTTGTCGGCTGATAACAGTTTCTACGAACGAGTTACCGGCTCCCAAGCCCACACACGCCAAGAAGATACAGATACCAATCTCGCGTATCATGAGGTTGGCGCTGATGGTATTGTAGGTCACGATGCGATATTTAGGACCGAAACATCCCATCAATATGGCTACGACAAGCGGTCCACCAGTCAGTCCAAGTTTCAAAGGTGCAGGAATACCCGGTATCACGAAGGGTACGTTTGCTAGTATACAACCTAATGCAATACCCCAGAATATGGAGATAATGTTTGGTGTATTGAGGCGTCGCATGGAGTTACCGAGTATCTTCTCGGTATGTCCTATGGCTAATTCTGAGCCGACAACCGTCACACGGTCGCCCATCTGGAGTTGCAATTGTGGTGTGGCTACAAGGTCTACACCCGAACGATTCACTCTCGTAATGTTAGCATTGAAGTTGCTTCTGATTCTTAATTGAGCCAAACTTTTGCCGTTTAGTTCCGGTTTGGTAATTAGAATCCTTCTCGAAATCAACTCTTTCTCGTATGGAGACCAGTCCATCTCAATGGAGTTACCCATCAGTGCGATGATAGGTTCAATGTCTTTAGGGTTGGCGATAATCAGCAATTTGTCGCCAAGATGAATGGTTGTTTGTCCGTTGACGAGTGCATTGTGAGCTGCATTATTGGCATGGACAATACGCGAGATGACGAACTGGCGTTTCACCATAGGACGAATGTGTTTGATGGTCATGCCATCAATCATCTCATTGGTCACCTCTACAGTGAATGTTCTTACGCTTAACTCCTCCAAGTGTCCTAATCCGGTGCGTGCATCCTCATCTTCTTCTTCCTTATTAATTCTAAGGATGTATCTCAAAAGCATGAAAGCTAAGATGACACCGAATATACCTAATGGATAAGTTACGGTGTAACCTAGTGCGATTTCCGGTGCATCAATACCGTTCAAGTCGCTGTTTGCCTGCTGAGCAGCACCTAGTCCCGGTGTATTGGTCACGGCTCCGGAGAGTATACCGGCCAATGTGGTGATAGGAGTCTGCGTGGTGAAGTGCAGCGTGATGGTGATAATCACACTCAAGAATATCGTGATGATGGCTAGCATGGTAAGTGTTTTACCACCCTTACGGAATGAAGAGAAGAAACTTGGACCTACTTGCATACCGATAGAGTAGACAAAGAGAATTAGTCCAAACTCTTTCATGAAGTGCAATAGATGCTCATCGAGGTTCAAATTGAATTGGCCGAACAGGATACCGAAGAAGAGTATCCACATCAGTCCAAGCGATACATTACCTATTTTGATTTTTCCTAGCGACAATCCCATTGCTATAACAAGGGATAGAATAAGTACGGAGTGGGCTACACCGCCACCCCATAGTCCGGGCATTCCTTGAAATAAGTGCTCGATAATTTCCATGATTGATCGTAATTGATTTTGCAATTGCAAAGTTATTACATTTAATATAGAACATCAAGTGGTGGTAATTATATTCAGAGAGTGCTGTTATTAGTATTTTCGATAGCCATAGTTGTCTTATTGCAAAGTGTCGGCAGCGTTACTGCAATGGCCGAACAGCGTTGCTGCAGTGCTTGTTCAGCATGCTTGCCTCGACTTTGCAGCGAGTTAAGGGGGAGAAATTAGGAGTGGGAAATAAGGAACTTGAGGATGGGAGATAGGCACAATAAAAGGGGAATCGGGTTTAGCCCGATTCCCCTGATGGTCGTTTGTAATATCTTTCTGTTTAATAGTTGTCGTCGTCAGACATATCCTCGGCTTCCATATTGAGGTCGTCCGGATTTTCCTCAAAGGTCGTGCGATAACTCTCTTCTGTCAATTTGTCTTCGTCGAAAACATCCTCATCGTCATCGGGCTCGTTGTAACTATCCTTGATTTCCGGTAAGTCTTCATCATCGGTATCAATGGTATCTCCATCTAAATCCAACTTATCCATATCGTCATCACTATCAAATCTTACCCTTGGTCTTTCTAATTCAGGCTTCTCTTTAGCGAAGATGGCTTCAATCCATCCACCCTTTGGAATTTCAAGCACATCAAATCCGTCGGCTACCTTCTTCTCATACATGCCACCTTTCTTGTGTAGTCTGTCTTTGGGAAGAGTAGTAGTGCTGATGTCGAAACCATGTTCGATGATGTCTCTGATGCTTTGTGAAAGTGAATCCCAGCCACCGCCAAAATTTCGGTCGATGCATTCTAGCAACTTTGTAGCAGAGATATGGTGTATATTTTCGTAGGTAAGATCGGATACACGCATGATGGTGCGTTTCTTCAATGCCCACTTGTTCTTGTTGTTTTCGTCTATTCTGATGCGTCCAATCTTGAATCCGCGGTCTTCATACTTCCTGATGACCTCTGGTTTATCAATCTTAATTTCTTCTGCATCGAATGCGCTTTTGATGACATCTATGTAATGTCTCGTGTTATCCTTGAGGTCTGCATCTTTCTCAGCAGCCTCCCACATACGGAATATGTCATTCTCCTGAATATCCCATACATTGCTTTTGCTTAGCGTCTTTAGGGTTAATACTTTCTGTTGTCTCATATGTGTGATTGCTATTTATCTTACCTTAAACTCAGTCTTGGATAGCGCTGCAAAAGTACATACTCTGTATCATATTCACAAACTTTTCAAAAGGAATTTTTGTATTTCTCCTCCTTATTCTCTATTTTTGCATACATATATGAGTGAACCGTTAGCAGAGCGAATGCGACCCAAAACTTTGGACGATTATGTCGGCCAAAAACATCTCGTAGGAGAGGGAGCCGTATTGCGCCAAATGATAGACACAGGTAGGATTTCCTCATTTTTGTTATGGGGACCACCGGGTGTTGGAAAGACTACACTTGCACGTATTATTGCCAATAAGTTAGACACTCCGTTCTATACTTTAAGCGCTGTGACAAGTGGAGTAAAGGACGTTCGCGACGTCATAGCAAAGGCCAAGGAAAGCAGATTCTTCAATACCGCATCGCCAATCTTGTTTATTGACGAGATTCATCGGTTTAGTAAATCGCAGCAAGACTCCTTGCTTGGTGCAGTGGAGCAGGGGGTGGTGACATTGATCGGGGCTACGACGGAGAATCCTTCGTTTGAAGTGATTAGGCCGTTGTTGTCACGTTGTCAGTTGTATGTTTTGAAATCGTTGGAGCAAGACGATTTATTGGAACTGCTCCATAAAGCTATTACGACGGATATATATTTGAAAGAGCGCCGTATAGAACTGAAAGAGACCGGAGCCATGTTGCGGTATAGTGGTGGAGATGCGCGTAAATTGCTGAATATATTGGAACTGGTAGTAGAGTCTGAGGGGAAGAACGATGTGGTGATTACCGACGACTTGGTAGTAAACCGGCTGCAACAGAACCCTTTGGCCTATGATAAAGAGGGGGAAATGCACTACGATATCATCTCGGCATTCATCAAGAGCATCCGTGGGAGCGACCCTGATGCAGCCTTATACTGGATGGCTAGGATGATAGAAGGCGGTGAAGACCCTCAATTTATCGCTCGTCGACTGGTCATTAGTGCCTCCGAAGATATAGGATTAGCCAATCCCAACGCTTTGTTATTGGCTAATGCGGCTTTCGATGCGGTCATGAAAATAGGCTGGCCTGAGGGGCGTATCCCGTTGGCGGAGGCTGTTGTGTATCTCGCTACGAGTGCCAAAAGCAATTCAAGTTATCTTGGTATTGATGCAGCGCTGGAGAAAGTGCGACAGACAGGAAACCTTCCTGTGCCGCTACATTTGCGTAATGCTCCGACCAAACTGATGAAACAGTTGGGTTATCATGATGGTTATAAGTACAGTCATGACTATCCTGAGCACTTCGTACAGCAACAGTATATGCCCGATGAACTGGTGAACGACAGGTTATGGCATGCACAACCCAATGCGGTAGAGACGAAGTTGAAAGATCGCATGACTCGTTTTTGGGGTGATAGATATGAGAAGTAATATATATAAAGGTATAAAGATATTAATAAAATGAAAATCGTTGAATTGGATGCTCATGCTATCAACCCCGGAGATCTGTCTTGGGAAGGGTTGAAATCATTAGGCGAATTTGTGGAATATGAACGTTCTACGGGCAAAGAAGTTGTAGAACGAGCCAAAGATGCTGACGTGGTACTGACCAATAAGGTGTCTATTCGTGAGAAAGAAATGAGCCAATTGCCTAAGTTGAAGTATATTGGTGTGATGGCAACAGGCTATAATACCATAGACTTGGAGGCAGCTCGGAAACGTGGTATTGTCGTGACAAATATTCCGGCATATAGCACTGATAGTGTGGCGCAGATGACTTTTGCCCATATTCTTAATATTATGAATCGGGTAGACCATTATGCTGAGCTTAACAGACAAGGCAAATGGAGCGACAATCCCGACTTTTGTTATTGGGATAGTCCGTTACATGAGATTGCCGGTAAGACGCTTGGTATCATTGGATTAGGCAATATTGGTATGAAAGTAGCAATGATTGCTAAGGAATTCGGAATGGATGTATTTGCTTATACAAGCAAGAATTCGGCTGATTTACCTGATGGCATTCAGAAAACAACGCTTGATGGACTGCTCTCTGTGAGCGATATTCTGACTTTGCATTGTCCACTTACGCCCGAAACAAGGGAGATGATTAATAAGGAAACCATCAAGATGATGAAGCAAGGTGCTATTATTATCAATACCGGGCGTGGTCCGTTGGTTGATGAGCAAGATGTGGCTGACGCGTTGGAAAGTGGCCAATTGGCTGGATATGGGGCTGATGTGATGTACGAGGAACCTCCTCGTAAAGACAATCCATTGCTCCGTCAGCCCAATGCTTTTATAACTCCGCATGTGGCATGGGCCACTTTTGAGGCACGCAAACGCTTGGTTGATATTTGCGTAGAGAATGTGAAAGCTTTTATTGATGGCCATCCTATTCATGTAGTAAACTCATAATAACATGTTCTATCAAGATCCTGAGGTTGTTCGTACGGTTCAACAAGTTCTAGAATTCGTCGGTACTTTCGCGTTTGCTATATCAGGTATCCGTCAGGCGGCGGCTAAACATTTCGATTGGTTTGGCGGTTTTGTGTGTGGATTTGCTGTTGCTATTGGTGGCGGAACGCTGCGCGACGTCATGTTAGGAACCACTCCTTTCTGGATGACATCGTCTATTTATATCGTTTGTACGGTTATTGCGCAGTTGTTTGTGATTGTTTTTGCACGGTCACTTAATAAGTTGGACAATGCGTGGTTGGTTTTTGACACCATAGGTTTGGCTCTGTTTACCATTGCCGGTATGCAGAAAACCTTGCAATTCGGTTATCCTTTCTGGGTTGCCATCATCATGGGATGCATTACCGGAGCCGCTGGTGGAGTGATAAGAGATGTGTTTCTCAATAAAGAACCGCTTATTTTCCAGAAAGATATTTACGCCATGGCTAGTATCTCAGGCGGTTTGGTGTATTGGGGGCTTGTCTCTTTAGAGGTAAATGTGGGTATAGCGTCTATTGTTACGTTTTTGATTATCTGCGTCATTCGCTTCTTGGCCGTTCGATACCATATATCATTGCCTATTTTGAAAGATGAAAATGGAGGTTGATATTTACCAACAATAAAGCCCGACAAGTGTCGGGCTTTATTGTTTTATGCTTGTTTGATTATTTATTCAAATACAAATTTCAGGATAAAGATAATGGATAGAGCTATCAACATGGGGTTGAGCGCCTTGAATTGTCCTGTACATAACTTGATGATGACATAGGCAAGGATACCTAAGCAGATACCATCTGCGATAGAATAGCAAAGTACCATCGTAATCATTGTGATGAAAGCAGGGAATGCTTCGCTCACATCGCTAAGGTTAGTCTTCTTTACACAGTCAATCATCAAGACTCCTACAAGTACCAATGCACCACTGGTAGCTGCGCTGGGAATAACCAAGAATAACGGACTCAAGAACAAACTGAGCAGGAACAGGCATCCTACAATGAACGAGGTGAGTCCACTTCGACCGCCTTCAGCAATTCCTGAAGCGCTCTCAATGTATGTTGTGATAGTGGAACTACCTAGCATTGCACCGCAAGTTGTACCGATAGCGTCGCTCATCATGGCCTCTTTTACATGTGGAATGCTACCGTCCTTTTCTACGATACCGGTTTTTTCTGATAAGCCAACGAGTGTTCCGATGGTATCGAAAACGTTGACAATAAGAAGTGTGAACACCACGATGACCGTGTTGAAGTTCATCAATCCGTCGAAATCAAACTTCCAAAAGACAGGTGATATATCCTGTGGAGTGGAGACGGGAGACCATCCTGACTCCATTTGAGTGACTCCCATGGGGATTCCAATGATGGTTGCTGCCAAGATGCCATAGAACAAAGAGCCTTTCACATTCCTTGCCATGAGGATTCCACTGCCCAAGATGGCGATGAGCCCTAATATACATTCAGGTGTAAAAGCACCTAGACCAACGAATGTTCCTTCCTTGGCTACGATGATACCGGCATTCTTTAATCCGATAAAAGCGATGAACATACCGATTCCGGCACTGATGGCGTAACGCAGATTCAGCGGGATTGAGTCGAGAATCATTTCTCTGACGTTTAAGAAAGTAATCAAGATAAAGATGATACCTTCTATCAACATGATGGTCAAACTCTGTTGCCAAGTGTATCCCATAGCCTGACATAGGGTGTAGGCAAAGAATGCATTCAGTCCCATACTGGGTGCTTGGGCAAATGGAAGCTTTGCCATGAAAGCCAGCAAGAGCGTGGCTATGGCGGCAGCTATGGCCGTTCCGGTGAATAATGCACCTTTATCCATACCTGTTGTAGCTAGGATAGCGGGGTTAACAGCAAGAATGTAACTCATCGTTAAGAAGGTTGTGGCGCCTGCAATAAGCTCCGTCTTTACCTTCATGGTCTGTGGATTGAATCCAAGTGCTTTTTCAAGAAAACTCATATTGATTATTTATGTTAAAGGATTTATTTGTTGTTAGTTAGCCAGTCGTCCAATATCATGCGGGCAATACTTAGTTTTTCGGGGATGGTAGGTAAGGTCTCTTTAGTGAACCAAGCCCCTTTGCTCAGCTCATCGGTCTGCAATTTGATTTCACCGGACACATAGTCGGCATTAAAACCTACCATCAATCCACTGGGATAGGGCCACGGCTGCGACCCAAAATAGCGCAGATTGGTGATGGTGATGCCAGTTTCTTCCATCACTTCGCGATGAACTGCCTCTTCCAAGGTTTCACCTGTCTCCACAAAACCGGCTACAAGACCGTAGAAATTGGTCTTGAAGTTCTTCGCATGAACCAACAAGACTTCATCATCGCGATGTATCAACACGATAATAGCGGTTGCCAACTGGGGCCAAACTTCCTTTCCACACGATGTACAACGCTTACTGATGTCGGTATGCATGCGCATTGGGGCACCACAAACACCACAGAATTGCGTATTCTTATCCCAATATAACAGCTCATGACATTTACCTGCTTTCAGGTAAAGTTCCATGCTTAGTTCATAATACGATGCGCGTAATCCGCACATTTTGAATCCCGGATAATCTGTTATTGGCGCATCAACGCTGAAAGCCTTGGCCGGTGTACCGTCTTCTAAGGCTGGAATGTTGATTACATGTGTCCATGGTTTGAGGGCAACAGGTGGTTCTTCTTCACATGGGATGGAACAACTACCGTCTTCCCGACACTCTAATAGAATGTCTGATTTACAAAATACAAACCAATAAGTCTTCATTATTTAATGTCTTTCGGATCTTGTGCGCGGCCGAAGAGTAGCATACTGTCGCGTTTAGCAGCTTCACGTGTCCATGCTTCCGGTATAAATTTCCAGTTGTTATTGGGCTTCGGATCCATTACCTTCGTCTTTTCTATTTCCTTCATCAAGTAGTATCGTTGGTCTTTCTCGCTTCTCCAGACGATACGACTCTCCAAGCTATCACGCGGAATACCTGCTCCTCGTGTGAGCAACTCGCCTCCACCGTTTCCCCGATAGCTGTTGATAGCTACCTTATACCATTCATTCTCTTTGAACGGACGGCCGTCGGCCATACTGATAATACGTACCTTTTGTCCGTCGGGTTTAGTCACATCTACCTCATAGATGATTCCTGCAGCGCTGTCAAAGTTGAATGTAAAGTTCTTGAAACCAAGTCGTTGTTGGTCTCCTTTGGTATCGGCCAAAAGTAAAAGATGGTCGTTCGGGCTCTTCATCGTGTTCACCCATTGATCGTAACTCATCTCCAAATGCTTACGAATTTCTTCACCTGTGAGCCGCATCACGTAGAGTTGGTTCTCAAACCTATACAGGTTGAACATATCAGATACATGCAACGTGCCGGCTTTGATGCTTGCATCGAAAGCCAAAGGAGCGTTGAAGGCTACATCGGCACCGGTAATCTGCAATTGCAAATTGAGTATTAAGTCGGTAAAAGCAGAGCTGCCGAAATAGCTATCGCGTGTATAAATGGTGTTCTTAAAGCTACCTATTTCACGATTAACAAAGGTATTCACTTTGTCTATATGATCTTTGAAGTAGGCCATGTAAGCCTCGTCAACAGGTTGATTAATCATATCTACCAGTTTTCCTACGACCTTTTTGTCAATCATCTTACCCTTTTTGTTGAGGGTGACGGTAATCTCTGCGTCAGCCACAGTAATAGCGTTGTTAGCTGGATCTAGGCAAACTACCAGTTTACCAGCCACATTTTGTATAGTCTCATTAGAACGTGTGTGGTCGTGACCGAACAATATGAGGTCGAATCCGGGTACCTCTTTGGCTACACGATGTGAAGCGTTCTCCTCGTATTCGTCTGTCTTGATACCGTTGTCTTTACCACTATGGAAGAGGCCGATAATGATATCGGGATGCTCGGTATCTTGAACTGTCTTCACCCACTTACGTGCCGAAACTACCATATCTTCAAAGTAGAGTTCCGACCATAGATTCTTAGAGAGCCAACTGGGGATAGCCGGAGTCAGCATACCGATGATAGCAATCTTCACACCATCCTTATTTAATATGGTATAAGGCTTTACATACGGTTTTTGAGTCTTGGTATCGATGATGTTACAACCCAACATGGGGCAGTTAATCTCTTTTATCCATTTGTCGTACACAGCATGTCCTGTCTCTACATCGTGGTTTCCTACGGACTCGGCATCATACTTCATGTAGTTGATAATGTCTGCTGCCACGTTCCGTTCTTGCGTAGCTATGTAGTTATAGTAGTAACATGTAGGTTGTCCTTGGAGTATATCGCCATTGTCGAGCAACACTACGTTGTTGCCATAATCTTTGCGTAGCGAGTTCACATAGCTGCTCACTCTAGCCAATGTACCTGCTTTTGGTTTGCGATTGATAAAATCGTAAGGGAAAAAACTTCCGTGTACATCGCTCGTTTCAATCACTCTGATATTGATGGTTTTATTCTTTCCCATGGCGTATGTGGAAAGGCAGAGAGCCATGAGACATGCAATGAAGATTCTTTTCATTTTGCTTTTTCATTTATGTGTGCAAAGATAGCGTTTTTTTATGAATGCGGCATGGTTTTTGCTTACTTCTTATTAAAGAATAAAAGAGTACAGAAATTATGGCATTTATAGATTATTACAAGATTCTAGGCGTCGATAAGAGCATCCCACAAAAGGATGTCAGGGCGGCTTATAGGAAGCGTGCAAAGCTGTTCCATCCCGATTTGCATCCCAATGATCCGAAAGCGAAAGCCAAGTTTCAAGCATTAAACGAGGCTTACGATGTGTTGAGCGACCCTGAGAAACGCCGCAAATACGACCAATATGGTGAGAAGTGGCGCGAGGCCGATATGTTTAATGGTGGCAGAGGTGGTGGAAACTACCAGTGGTCTTCGGCCGGTGGTGGTAATCCTTTCGAGGGATTCGACTTTAATAGCTTTGGTGGAGGCGGTTTCTCCAGTTTCTTTAAAGACCTTTTTGGAAGTGGTCGAACTGCCAATACTGGTCGTTCGGCTCGGCAAAGTTCGGGTAGTGTGAATGCCGAAGTGAACATAGACTTTTATACAGCTTTGCTTGGTGGCGAGGTAATCGTACAGTTGGGTGATGGAACTAAGATTAAGTTGAAGATTAAACCCGAAACACAGAATGGCACAAAGGTGCGATTGCGTGGCAAGGGAATGAATCGGGGAGACGGTACTTTCGGCGACTTGATAGTCACCTACAACGTCACTCTGCCCACGGGATTGACCGAACGACAGAAGCAATTGCTTCGGCAGATGCAACAGGGATAAAAGGATGAGGATGCAGAATTGTTCGCATTCTCATCCTTTTTTGTATCTTTGTATTCGTATAAACAAATAAAACGATGCAAGTAGTTTACGAAGATAATCATCTCATCATCGTCTCTAAACGTAGTGGAGAGATTGTTCAGGGCGATAAGACTGGCGATACACCGCTTAGCGAGACGGTGAAAGCATACATCAAAGAGAAATACCAAAAGCCGGGTAATGTATTTATAGGTGTGATACACAGGCTAGATAGGCCTGTGTGGGGACTCGTTGTCTTTGCCAAAACATCCAAGGCTCTTTCGCGAATGAGTGAGATGTTCCGTACCGGAGAGGTGCATAAGACCTATTG
This sequence comes from Prevotella sp. DNF00663, assembly GCF_001553265.1. Classification (GTDB taxonomy): domain Bacteria; phylum Bacteroidota; class Bacteroidia; order Bacteroidales; family Bacteroidaceae; genus Prevotella. Next base: position 83,880 of record NZ_KQ960593.1, read on the forward strand.
GGCTATTACTCGTAACGTACCCAAACAGCTCGAAGGAACCCTTACACATTGGCTTGTGCGCAACGAAAAGCAGAACAAAAGCTATGCTTACGACCATGAAGTGCCACGTTCGAAGAAAGCTGTTTTAAATTATAAGGTAATAGGTAGGTCGGACAACTATACGTTGATAGAGGTAGAATTGCTCACTGGACGACATCATCAGATACGTTGTCAGCTCGCAGCAATGGGGTGGCCTATCAAAGGCGATTTGAAATATGGGGCTCAGCGTAGCAATCCCGACGGCAGTATCTCACTGCTCTCGCATCAAGTAGCGTTCGTTCATCCTGTGTCTAAAGAGTCATTGTGTGTTGTAGCTCCATTACCCGAAGACCGTTTGTGGAGTGCTATTGCGCCGTGAAAGTAGCCATTTATGCCTTTTAAACTTATCCTTCCTCGTTTCAAAGTTTTGTTTCTTGTCTACTCGTTAACTTGTCTACTACCTGACTGCAAGGCCGTGGCAGTTTTGCTGACTAACCCTTGCAGTATTGCTGCCGAGCCTAGACATGAATGTTGCCAAGCCACTGCAGTAATTTCAGAGTGAGGAGCTAGGGGTGAGAAGTGAAGAGTTTGGAAGATACAAATAGTAATGGTAATGATGTGTTGACAAATTGACGAGTAGACAAGTAAATAAATATTAGGGAAAAGATGTGAATGGGTGAAAGATACTGGTAGTTGTAGTAGAGATGGGAGGTCGCTCGTCTCTACTGTAATTAATGTAGGCTTTGGAGCTCAGAGATGGTAAGTTGGAATCGGTAGATCAGTATCGAGAACCTTAAATAATGCAGTTATAGGCTTATCCCACCTATTATAATATAGGCCTTTTTGAAAATTATAGCTGAAGGCATTCGCCATTCTATTAAAAAATAGCTAACTTTGCATGTAGCTAAGAATGGGCTGTCTGCTGCCCGAAAACAGTATTAGATTTCTATGAAAAAGAAGCTGAAGTGGGTCGCTGTCGTTATTCTGACGCCGATACTCTTGTTTGTCGTGTTCGCATTGTTGCTCTATTTCCCTCCCTTTCAGAATTGGGCGGTAGCTAGAGTGGCTGCCTATGCTTCTGAAAAAACCGGTATGGAAATCTCTGTAGAGCATGTGAATCTGGAGTTTCCGCTTGATTTGGGAGTCGAAGGCATCAAGGTGATTCAGCAGAATGATTCTCTTCCACAGCAAAAAGATACGGTGGCAGACATCCGTAAGGTTGTAGCCGATATTCAACTTTGGCCTTTACTCAAGCAACAAGTGCAGATAGACGAACTCGCATTCATCCAATTAAAAGTGAATACGACTAACTTTATTCACGAGGCAAGGGTGAAAGGTACGATCGGAGAACTCAATCTGAAAGCTCATGGTATAGATTTGAAGGCCGATTCTGTGAAGATTGACGATGCCAATCTGAAAGATGCACGAGTGAATATTGAGTTGAGTGATACTGTTCCACCGGACACTTCACAGCAGAAAAGCTACTGGAAGATATCAGTGAATAGGCTTAATGTGGAGCGTACAGACGTGACTGTACACATGCCGGGCGACACCTTGCAAGTGCAAGCTTATATGGGTAAGGCTGTGGCTGAAGGGGGGTATTTTGATTTATACAAAGAGTTGTATCAGGTAAGGAAACTTGATTGGACAGCAGGACGGCTGAAATATGATAACAATTTTGAAATATTCGCTAAAGGATTAGATTATAATCATCTATCAATCAGTAATATATCGCTGGGCCTAGATTCCTTGGATTATTGCAATCCGAAGCTTGTTATGAACTTACGTGAGTGCCAGTTCGACGAGAAAAGTGGCTTGCAAGTGCAGCAAATAGCTGGGCGTGTGCTGATGGATTCGACGAAGTTGTATCTCTCAAAGGTTACATTTAAGACGTCGGAATCATCGCTTCATGGTGATTTGGATATGGACTTGAATACTTTTGCCGATCCCTCCCCCGGGAAATTCAATGCTACCGTGCATGGAAGATTCGGCAAACAAGACCTTATGATATTCATGAACGACATGCCGCCAGCATTCCGTAGGGCGTGGCCCAGCTATCCTTTATCTGTCGATGGAGTGGTGCGAGGTAATATGAAACGTATTGTTTTGGCGGGTCTGAACGTAAAATTACCTTCTGCCTTCGATGTCCGAGCTACCGGATATATACAGAATCCCACTGATGCCAAGCATATGAAAGCTAGCTTGGACTTGAAAGCTGCGAGCTATCGGATGGACTTCCTGACCGCATTATTGGACAGGGAACTGATGAAAACGGTTCGAGTACCGAGTGGAATCACGTTTAATGGGCATGTAGAAGTGAATGGACAGAGCTATGCATCAACTTTTGTGGCCGGTCAAGGAGGCGGTAGATTGAGCGGAACTGCTCGTTTCGACGCGTCAAGAATGTCTTATACGGCTCGTCTCACGGCTTCGCAGCTACCACTTCAGAACTTTGTTCCCAACATGGATTTACATCCTTTTACCGGATTTGTAGATGTTTCGGGTGTCGGGACAGACATGCTTTCGCCCCGAACACATCTTGTGGCCAAGGCACGTATACAGAAATTCAGATACGGGAAGTATAATCTAGACAACACGACGGCTGATGCTACGGTGAATCGTGGGCTTGCTCGTGCCGATATTGTGAGTAAAAACGACTTGTTGAAAGGTAATATACATCTGGATGCAAAATTGAATAGCAAGCATGTGGATGCTAAAGTGATGTGCAATCTAGATAAAGCCGACTTCTATCATCTACGCATTGCCGAGACGCCTTTGACTGCTTCAATGCGTGCCAATGTAGCTTTGCAGATCGATATGAAGCACTTTTATATGGTCAAAGGTACCATGCAAGATGTTGTCATAGACGATGGGAAGCAGATATATCGACCCGGTGGCTTGGATATAGATATGTTGACGCGCCGTGATACAACTCATGCTGTGCTCAATTGCGGTGATTTCCACTTGAAGATGAATGGTCGTGGAGGTTATGAGCGATTGATGGCGCAGGCTAACAGTTTCATGAAAGAAGTGCAATTGCAACTCAAGAACAAGCGGATAGACCAAGTGAAGTTGTGGCAAAGATTGCCCGATGCCAACTTGTATTTGGTGAGTGGCAAGGATAACTTCTTTGTACATATGCTCAATCGTTATGGTTATCAGTTCGCAAGTGCTGATATTAATGTGGTGTCTTCGCATGTAACAGGGCTTAATGGTCGCTTGCAAATCGACTCATTGGTAGCTGATAGTATGCTATTAGATACTGTTCGGTTTAATATTTATTCTACGAATAATGCCTTTACATATTATGCTCAGGTGCGCAACAATGCTAGAAATCCACAGTATGTATTTAATGCGCTCTTCGATGGAGGGCTACATGAACGGGGTGCTAACCTCAAAGTAAGGCTCTATGATGCCAAAGATAATCTTGGAGTAGGGGTCGGTTTGACAGCTTCTATGGAGTCGAATGGCATTCAATTGCATTTGGATGACCAGCCAGTATTGGGCTATAAGACTTTCTCGGTGAACGATAGTAACTTCGTATTCTTGGGTGATAACCGACGCGTAAGGGCTGATTTGAAGTTACGTTCGGCTGATGGAATGGGCGTACAGGTTTATTCTGATGACGAAAACGAGGAAGCATTGCAGGACATAACGTTCAGTTTGAATCAGTTTGATTTAAAGAAAGTACTCTCGGTAGTGCCTTATACGCCTGATTTAGCGGGTATCTTGAATGGCGATTATCACCTGATACAGACCAAAGATGAGTTGTCGGTATCATCTAATATGACCATAGATAATATGGTATATGAAAAGAGTCCGATGGGCAATGTGGGTGCTGAGTTCGTCTATATGCCTAAGGCTGATGGTAGTCATTATGTAGATGGCATTCTCATGCACAATGGTTCGGAGGTGGCAACGGTCAAAGGTACATATCTATCTAAGGGAGATGGCTATCTAGATGCAACGCTTGGATTCGATAAATTGCCCTTGTTGATGGTGAATGGATTTATCCCTCAGCAGTTGTTTGGGTTCAAAGGATATGCCGAAGGAAGCCTAGATGTCAAGGGAAGTTTGAGCAAACCGAATGTCAATGGAGAACTGTATGTGGATTCTGCTTACTTGGTTAGCCAGCCGTATGGAGTGGAAATGCGATTCGATAATGACCCTGTGACCATCACAAACAGTCGATTACTTTTCGAAAACTTCATGATGTATTCGCATAACGATAGTCCGTTAATAATGTCAGGGTATCTGGATTTCGCCGATTTAGACAACATGTTGATGGATGTAAGAATGCGTGCGGACAACTTCTTATTGATAGATGCTAAGGAAAACTTGCGTTCCGAGACTTTTGGTAAAGCCTATGTAGACTTCTTCGGAAGAATGAATGGACGTGTTGAGAACCTACAGTTGAGAGGCAAATTGAATGTTCTTGGCTCTACGGATATGACTTATATACTCCGTGATTCAGAGCTTTCTACCGACACACAACTAGATGAACTCGTGAAGTTTACAGACCTTCAAGACTCTATACAAGAAGTTGTTGAACGGCCAAAGCCCGAAGGTTTCAATATGGCATTGGGCATTAGTATCGATGAGGGAGCCCATGTCGTGTGTGCATTAAACGCAGATAAGACCAATTATATAGACCTAATGGGGGGTGGCGACCTACAAATGACGTATAATGCAGTAGACTTTGTCGGGCTGAAAGGGCGTTATACGCTTAACAGCGGTGAGATGAAATACTCGTTACCGGTTATTCCTTTGAAGACGTTTAACATTCAAGATGGGAGTTATCTAAGCTTTACGGGCGATCCAATGAACCCGAATCTTCATATTACGGCGACCGAAACCGTGAAAGCAACGGTCAATGAATCGGGCAGCAATGGGCGAGTTGTGGACTTTACATGTGGTGTGAAGTTGAGTAAAACACTCAATAAACCGGGCGTAGAGTTTATTATTGATGCCCCCAATGATATGACAATAGCTAATGAATTGAACACGATGTCGACCGAAGGTAGGGGTAAAGTGGCCATTACCATGCTTGCTTCGGGTATGTATTTGGTCGATGGAAACACCAATGCGTTCTCTATGAACAGTGCATTGAGTTCATTCTTACAGGGTGAAATCAGCAAGATTACCGGCACAGCCATGCGTTCTATGGGTCTTGATATAGGCATGAGTGTCGACAATGCCACTACTTCGAGTGGTGCAATGCATACTGATTATAACTTCCGTTTTGCTAAACGACTGTGGAATAATCGTTTGAAAATCATCGTAGGAGGTAAAGTTTCCACTGGTTCGGAGTTGGAACAAACTCGTAGCAATACTTTCTTTGACAACGTGGAAATGCAATATCGACTTGACCAAAAGTCGAGTAAGTACCTCCGTTTGTTCTATAACAACAGCACCTACGACTGGTTGGAAGGATTAATCGGGGAATATGGGGTCGGTTTTAAGTGGCGTCGGAAACTTGATCACTTCAAAGATATATTCCGATTCAATACTCCTAAGGGGAATGAACTGCCTGCATTGCCTGCCGATTCAGTAAAAATGAAGAAGAAAAAATGAAAAGGAATGCCAATAAGATAGTCGTGCAAGTGTTGTTAGGAGCCATTGTTCTGTTAGCAACACAGTTGACTTCATGTTCTTCAACAAGCGCTATCCCCGATGGTGAACAACTTTATACGGGGTTAGAGAAGATACAATACACCAATTACGAAAAGAATTTGCATGCTGAAACCACTCAGTTGGAAATGGAATCGGCACTTGCTGCCATTCCCAATGGATCGCTTTTTGGCAGCAGTTATTACCGTACGCCTTTCCCAATACGCCTTTGGATATGGAATGCCTTTTCTCAATCGGAGTCTACTTTAGGCAAATGGATGACGAAAACATTTGGCACTCAGCCTAAACTAATGAGCCAAGTGAATCCTGATTTGCGCTCTTCGGTGGCCGAATCTCAGCTCAAGAAGTTCGGTTATTTCAATGGAAAGGTGACTTATAACATCAAAACCGGACATAATCCAAAGAAAGCCAAGCTCTCTTATACGGTCGATATGGGACATTTGTGGACAGTAGATACACTGCAATACACAAACTTTCCGATGACAACAGATAGTCTTATACGTGCTAGTAGAGCCGATGCGCTCATCAAGAGGGGGTATCCGTTCAGTGTATCTACACTGGATGGCGAGCGTCAGCGCATTGCCCGATTGCTCCGTAACAATGGTTTCTATTACCAACAAGCAGGTTATAGCTCTTATTTGGCAGATACTTTGAATGCTAAAGGCAAGGTTGCACTCAAGCTACAGATGGCAGATAGTTTGGATACCGATGTACTTACGAAATGGTATATAGGCAAGGTGACATATAATCTGAGACGTTCTTTCCTTGATACATTATACAATTCGACTACCCGAAGAGCTATAACCATTAACTATAACGGTCGTAAATCGCCCATACGAACAGGTGTTTTGCTACGTGGTCTGCGTCTTCGTCCACGTAAGTTGTACTGTTTGGCCGATGAAGAAGAGACAACCAAGTATCTACAAGGCACAGGATTGTTTGCCAATAGCGATTTGGTTTTCACTAAAAGAAGCGAAGATACGGAGACGGATACCCTCGATTTGTCTGTCAATTGTGTGATGGAAAAGAGGTATGACTTCTATGTTGGAGCCAATGCAAAAGGTAAGACTACGGGGCGGATGGGGCCTGAACTCGTACTAGGTTTTACCAAGTTGAACACTTTCCGTGGCGGTGAAAAGCTCGATATTAACGTTCATGGTTCTTACGAATGGCAGACAGCCCATCGCTCTGAAGGTGCTGCTGCGCAGATAAACTCTTATTATTATGGTGCAGACGTGGCTTTGGTACTTCCTCGATTGTTGACACCTAGGAATCTGTTTGGATTCCGTCGAGATTATACCAAGCTGCTTGACCGCAATCGTCGACATTATTATTTCATGCCGACAACAACTCTTAAAGCTTCATCAGATGTGCTTAACAGAGCCGGATACTACAAAAGACATGTGGTATCCGGCGAACTTACGTATGATTTTTGGACCAGTGCACAGTCTCATCACAGCTTTAGTCCCTTGATACTTTCTTATGAATACATGACGAGTACGACACATGCGTTTGACAGCCTGTTAAATACAAATGCCTATTTGCAGGTTTCTATGCGCGACCAATTCGTACCAAAGATGAGCTATACTTATCAGTATACCAGCCCATCTACTTATCGTAATCCTATCACTTGGTCGGCTACAGTGAGCGAGGCCGGCAATCTAATCTCGTTGGGATATATGGTTGCGGGTAAGAAATGGGACGATAAGAATAAGAAGATGTTTAAGAATCCTTTCGCACAATTCTTTAAGCTGGAGGGCGACTTTGTGAAGTTGTGGCATTTGTCAGAGTCTTCTTATATCGTGGGACATGCTTCTGCCGGTGCAATATGGAGCTACGGAAATGCTACGAAAGCCCCTTATTACGAGCAATTCTACATAGGTGGTGCCAATAGTGTGCGTGCGTTTACGGTCAGGAGCATCGGACCGGGACGTTACAAACCTACGTCTTCCAAGTATTCTTACATAGAACAGACGGGCGATTTGAAACTTTTGTTCAACACGGAATACCGTACGAAACTCTTCGGAAGCCTTCATGGTGCTGTATTCTTGGATGCCGGCAATGTCTGGACACTGAAAAAAGATGAGGCACGTCCCCAATCCCGGTTCAAGTTGAATCGCTTTTACCGCGATATGGCGGTGGGAACAGGTGTTGGCTTGCGTTATGATATGGGCATGTTTGTCATTCGTGTGGACTGGGGAATAGGTCTCCACGTGCCTTATGATACCGGAAAAAGCGGGTTCTACAATGTCTCCAGCTTCAAGGATGCACAGAGTATACATCTTGCTGTGGGCTATCCGTTCTAGCAAAATAACCTTTGTGGAAATGTTCGGGTTCTCATTATAATTGTTTACTTTTGCATAAAAGAAAATCTATATATACCAAAATACATAAAAATCAATAGTATGAAACCAACTTTGTTGCTTCTTGCTGCCGGAATGGGCAGTCGTTATGGTGGACTGAAACAGTTAGACGGATTAGGTCCTAATGGTGAGACTATCATGGATTATTCTATCTATGATGCCATGAAAGCCGGTTTTGGAAAAATTGTTTTCGTGATTCGTAAGGACTTTGAACAGGATTTCCGCGAGAAAATATTGTCTAAATACGAAGGTCATATACCTGCCGAACTGTGCTATCAAGCACTAGATAGTCTGCCCGAAGGGTTCAGTGTACCCGAAGGAAGAGAAAAACCATGGGGTACAAACCATGCTGTGATGATGGCTAAGGGAATCATTAACGAACCTTTCTGTGTTATCAATTGCGACGATTTCTACAATCGTGACTCTTTTATGGTTATTGGTAAGTTCTTGGCCGACCTGCCTGAGGGAGCTAAGAATCAGTATTCTATGGTAGGTTTCCGTGTAGGTAACACGTTGAGCGATAATGGTACGGTGGCTCGTGGAGTCTGTGCCAAGAGCGAGGAAGGCAATCTGACTACTGTAGTAGAGCGTACTGAGATTATGCGTGTGGATGGTAAGGTGTCTTATAAAGATGAAAATGGTGAATGGGTAGCCATTGAAGACAACACACCTGTGTCTATGAACATGTGGGGATTCACTCCCGACTACTTCGAACATAGCGATGCTTACTTCAAAGAGTTCCTTAGCGACCCCAAGAACATGGAAAACTTGAAGGCTGAGTTCTTCATTCCATTGATGGTCAATAAGCTCGTGAACGAAGGTACTGCTACCGTTAAGGTACTTGATACTACAAGTAAATGGTTCGGTGTAACCTATGCTGCTGACCGTCAAGCTACTGTAGATCGCATTCAGAGCCTTGTTTCTGAAGGCGTATACCCTAATAAATTGTTCTAAATGAGATACTCCTTGGCTCGTGATAGTATCAAGGTTGCTACTTGATAAGATTACTATTCGAGCATGAGGATGCTTCTTTTGATTTGATGCCAAGGCTTAACAGCGATGCTGCCGAGCCTTGGCATTTTTGTTGAAAAGCCTTGGCAGTGATGCTGCAGGGGCGTTGCAGGGAGTTAAGAGTGATGAGTTAGGAGTGAGAATTTATTGAGTTAGGAGTGAGAAGTGAATAGTTTGGAGTGATAGGAGTATTCTGTTTTAAGAGAATGTGTGGCTCTCCGGCTATGGCATTCTCTTTTTTTTATTACCTTTGCAGCACTATGCAAATGAACATTCTAAACGACATTGAACTTGCACAATTACAGCAGGCTATTGGAGAATCGAATCATATAGTGGTGTGTTGTCATAAAGGACCGGACGGAGATGCCATCGGTTCGTCGCTGGCATGGACCGAGTATCTGCGTCAAGCAGGCAAAGAAGCTACGTTGGTTATACCCGATGCCTTCCCCGATTTCCTGAAATGGCTGCCCGGTGTGGAGCGTATTGTGCGCCATGATCGCCATCCAAAGAGTGTGGAAAAGTTGTTCGGACAGGCCGACTTGGTCTTCTGTCTCGACTTCAATGTGCCGGGTAGGGTGGAAGATATGGAACAAGTGCTCACGGCATCACCTGCCAAGAAGATTATGATAGACCATCATTTGAATCCTGATATGGACACAGTTTTGACGGTATCTCATCCGGAAATGAGCAGTACTTCGGAGATGATATTCCGCATTATATGGCAATTGGGAGCCTTCGATATGATGACCAAGAAGATAGCTGTGCCTATCTATTGTGGCATGATGACCGACACGGGTGGGTTTACGTATAATTCTTCGCGTCCGGAAATTTACTTTATCATTGGTCAACTTTTGACCAAAGGATTTGATAAGGATAAGATTTATCGGCAAGTATTCAACAACTATAGTTCTTGGGCCATTCGTTTCCGAGGCTATTTGATGAGTCAAAAGCTAAATGTCTTTGAAGATTTGCATGCTTCTTATTTTGCCGTTACTAAGCAAGATATGGAAGACTACCATTTCATCAAGGGCGATTTGGAAGGCTTGGTGAACGAACCTTTACGTATCAAGGGGCTGAAACTCTCTATTTCTCTGCGTGAAGACGACCGTCACGAGAACACTGTTTTGGTGAGTACACGTTCGGTCGACGACTTCCCTTGTAACCTTTTGGCTGCTGAATTCTTCAATGGTGGCGGCCATATGAATGCTGCAGGTGGAAAACTACATTGCTCTATGGCCGAAGCAGAGCAGATAGCACGTCGCGCCATAGCCCATTATGAGAGTTTTTTAAAAGGTTAAAAGTTTTATAAAACATGTAAGGTCAATCATAAATAGTAATCTTTTTTGTACCTTTGTGCGATAACATACAACACAATGAAGAAATTTACATTCCTCTTTCTCGCCTTGATAGGTGTCATTATCTTTGCTTCTTGTCGCGATCATGAGACGTATGCAGATAAGAAGAAGAAAGAACGTACAGCTATATCTCAGTATCTTGCGAAGGAAAAAGTCAATGTTATTAATGAATCGGAGTTCTTTAAAGATACAACTACCGATGTCAGTAAGAACGAATTTGTGCTACTTGAAAGCTCCGGAATCTATTTGCAGATAGTCAGGAGGGGAGCAGGTAAGCCTATTAAGAAAGGTGAGACTGCTAATGTGTTGTGTCGTTTTACAGAGACAAACTTGATGACCGACTCTGTCATCTTGAGTAATAATGTAGCTTATTATTCGATGATTTCGGATAAAATGACGGTTTGGAATACCAGTGGAACATACACCGGTGTGTTTGATAGTCGCAATAGTGTGATGTTTACTGCTTATAAAAGCACTTCAGTTCCGACTGGTTGGATGTCGGTGTTCCCCTATATTAAGTTGGGACGCCAAACTAAAGAGAATGAAGAAATAGCCAAAGTAAAGATTATTGTTCCTAGTGATCGAGGTACATTGGCGGCTTCTCGTGCGGTCTATCCCAGTCTCTTTGAGTTGACATTCCAACGAGATATCTAATAAAAACAACATAGTTAAAACCTTAATCCATGACATTAATAAAATCTATTTCAGGTATCCGTGGAACGATTGGTGGTTCTACGGGCGACACACTGAATCCACTTGACATCGTCAAGTTCACTTCAGCTTATGCAACTTTCATTCGTCGTAGCAAGCAGTCTAGCAGCAATACGATTGTGGTTGGGCGCGATGCACGTATCTCTGGTGAGATGGTTAAGAACGTAGTATGCGGTACTTTGATGGGTATTGGCTACGATGTGCTTGACATTGGATTGGCAACGACTCCAACAACCGAACTCGCTGTCCGTATGAGTGGTGCTGCTGGTGGCCTTATTTTGACTGCCAGTCATAACCCACGTCATTGGAATGCATTGAAATTGTTGAATCATGAAGGTGAATTCTTGACCAAAGACGATGGTAATGAAGTGTTAGCTTTGGCTGAGAAAGAAGACTTTGAGTATGCTGATGTAGACCACTTAGGTAAGTATACAGCCGATTCTACATTTGATAAGCGACACATAGAGTCGGTGCTGGCATTGAAATTGGTTGATGTAGAAGCCATTAAGAATGCTCATTTCAAGGTAGCTGTCGACACAGTTAACAGTGTTGGTGGTGTTATCCTGCCTCATTTGTTTGAAGCATTAGGCGTGGAATACACTTTATTGAATGGTGAACCAAATGGCGATTTTGCTCATAATCCGGAACCATTGGAGAAGAATTTGGGGGGTATCATGACCGAAGTAGCCAAGGGCGGATACGATTTGGGCGTTGTGGTTGACCCCGATGTAGACCGTTTGGTGTTCATTTGTGAGGATGGAAAGATGTATGGCGAGGAATATACACTTGTTTCTGTGGCTGATTATGTGCTCGAGCATACACCCGGTAACACCGTAAGTAATTTGAGTTCTACGCGTGCTTTGCGTGATGTTACGGAGAAATATGGTTGTCAGTATGCTGCCGCTGCTGTTGGAGAGGTAAATGTTACAACCAAGATGAAGGCTGTGAACGCTGTTATTGGTGGCGAAGGCAACGGTGGAGTTATCTATCCTGAAAGCCATTATGGTCGTGATGCACTTGTAGGTATTGCCCTCTTCTTGTCTTTATTGGCTCATAAGGGCTGCAAGGTGAGCGAACTTCGTGCTAGCTATCCTAACTATTTCATCGCTAAGAATCGCATTGATTTGACTCCATCTACCGATGTTGATGCTATCTTGGAGAAGGTGAAGGAGATGTTTAAAGACGAACAAGTGACCGATATTGATGGTGTCAAGATTGATTTCCCCGATAAGTGGGTTCACTTACGTAAGAGTAATACCGAGCCAATTATCCGTGTTTACAGTGAAGCTGCAACAATGGAAGAGGCCGATGCCATTGGTAAGAAACTGATGCAGGTGGTTTATGATATGCAATAAAAATGGAATTACCAAATGAGGTAAATCTGTTTGGCGAGCCAAATGAGGCTCCATATCATACCAATAATCATCAAGATTAATACAACGAGGGTTAGAACAGAAAGGGCAGCCTTTCTGTTCACTTCGTTTATAACGGTTTTATCATCGTTGATAAAGCCATCTAGAAGTTGCATATTCTTGCTGTTGGCGCGATGAAAGAAGTCTATTACGTTGCCAACATAGAAAGGAATCAAGCCCAATAGCACATCGCGCAGCGTGTTGTTGAGTATTGCAAGCGTGAGTGGAATGGACCGTAGCTTGAACAAACTGAAGTAGATATGGACGAGAGAAAATAGGGCTGCGACCGTATCTCCGATTCCGCCGGGTACGAAACCAATCACCGCGTCTAGATAATATTGGTCTAGATACTGCGTTATTTGTTTCATACGGCCATACAATGCTGTCTTTTTGAGGTTCTCTTTTCTAATTTGATTGGTCATTGGTAGAGACGATTCCTTCTTCTTTGATAAGCTCTTGATAGGTTTCATCAAGGGTGTTCAACATCACGTTCATGTTGGTTTCGCTACCACAAGCAGTGAGGAATAGCTCGTTTAAATTGGCTTCTCCGGGTTTAAGTTGGCTGTCATTGATGAGTAAATGGATGTTGATAATCAGCAAACGGAGGATAGTTGGCTGATGGAGTGAGGCTTTCTTGGTTTTTGAAAGTTTGATGCCTGTAGTGTAGGATTTAAGGATTGTGCGCACCATCAAGTTGATAGCAAGTGGCTCGTTGGCTACAGACAGTTGGTTGCCATGCGTATATTGCTTCAGGTATTCGGCTACATCATAGAACTTTCCACGCAGTAAGTAGTCGAAATTTTGCTTGTATTCAGTGACCATAGCATCGTACAACTTCTGTGTTTTACATGCAAAACGCAGGTAATCTTGCATTGTTGGCTTTTTCGTTTCAAACTCTTTGGTGAGTCGTTGTTGTGCATCTGCTACGTCACGGTAGTTCAATCGGATGAACATGGTGAACATTATCATGAAGAAAGCGTCTGCAATCTGGTCGTAATGTTCCAGCATTGCTTGCTTGATGTTACGCGGGTTGTATTTCTTGTCGGTGTCGTCGGTAGGGTAGAGACTATCCATGATGCCCATGGTAAAGGCTTCGAAGAATGCCCTTATCAATGCGGTTGTGGCCTGATAACTGTTTACGTGTTTGCTATTCATCGTCTTGTTGTTTGGTATCCAAAGTTAATTCATTTCCTTCATAATCGCAAGTAGCGGCCTTGATATTTCTCATGAGTCCGGCATATTTGGCTCTCTTGACAGCACTCCCTTTGAAAAGTTTGCGGTAATCTTCCTCGCTTAGATTTATCCAATCGCCCCGTTTCATACGCAAAAGTTCTTCTTTGGGCTGCAATTCGGGTGTATCGTTGGGATGAGCGAAGCGATTCCATGGGCATACTTGTTGACAACGGTCGCATCCATAGATGGTTTCTCCCATCTTACATGCATATTTCTGTGGTATATCATTGCGATTTTCAATGGTCTGATAACTCAGACAAGCAAGTGCATTGAGTTCCTTTCCTTCTTGTAGAGCGCCTGTCGGACAGTTGTCTATACACCGATGGCAGTTTCCACATCGGTTCTTTGCTGGTTCATCGTATTCCAACTCAATGTCTAAAAACAACTCTCCAAGGAAGAACATGCTGCCTGCATGGGGAATAATCAATTGATGATTCTTGCCTATCCAGCCCAATCCTGCTTGCGCAGCCCAGTATCGTTCGAGCACAGGAGCGCTGTCGCAAAACACACGATAGTTTTCTACTCCTATCTTATCTGCCAACTCTCTGAGTTTATTTTTCACGATATCGTGGTAGTCTTGCCCCAATGCGTAAGCGGCAAAACGAAGTTCTCCGTCCTCAAAATCATGTGCCGGAGCATAGTTTAATGCCACACATACGATGCTCTTGAGTCCATCCATGAGCAGTCGAGGGTCGAGTCGCCTGTCGGTATAGTTATTCATATAAGCCATACCGGCATAATATTCTGCATCCAACCAGCGTCTGACGTGACATGCTGTAGCCTCGTCTACTCTGTCGGCTTGCGCAATGCCACAAGCAAAGAAGCCGAGGTTTTTAGCCTCGGCTTTTATTATTTCGCTTAATTCTTGCTTATTCGAAGATTTTAAACTCATATCCTTGCTCTTGCAACCATTCCAAAGCTCTCGGCAAAGCATACTTTAATTTATCGATACTTTTAAGAGAGTCGTGGAAAGTAATGATGGAACCGTTACGCGCATAACGCTTTACGTTGTTCAAAACATCCTCGCCTGACAGCCATTTAGAGTAGTCGCGAGTGACTAAGTCCCACATGATAATCTTGTAACCACGCTTCAACCACCAGTATTCACTGGGTCTTAACCAACCGTGGGGAGGCCTGAATAGATGGGCATGTATCAATTCATTGGCCTTATGCGTGTTGATAGCGTAAGTGAATGTCCAATGTTTGAAAGCTCCGATGTGATTGAATGTGTGGTTTCCAACCTGATGTCCGTCCTCTAATATTTGGTTGTAGAGATCGTGATGGCGCAACACATTCTCGCCAACCATGAAGAAAGTGGCTTTCGCATTGTACTTCTTCAGGGTCTCAAGAATGAAAGGTGTTGATTCGGGAATGGGTCCATCGTCGAACGTCAGATACACTGAATGATCGTTAGGATCCATTCTCCAAATAGCACCGGGATATAACCAGCGCAGCCATTTAGCAGGTTGTTCAATTAGCATGCGCCTTTAATCCCTGTTTGGTAAGATTCCACCTTTTGCTCGATAACGTGCAAATACGGTGTTAAACATATTGTTCCACTTGCCAGCCAGCTTCTTATCAACCATAGGAGCGTCGTCTGCAATTTGTCGCATAATAGTCATCTCGCGGAGGCATTCGCTCATTGATTGTGCAAATCGATCGGCATTGAGGCTCAAGTACCACTCCATGAGTTGCTTAGAATGCTTCCATACGTCATTCATAATGGTCATGGATTGCTGCTTTTTGCCCAAAAGAGCATATGCACGAGCCAAATCCAAAGCCCCTATGGCATACAGATAAGACCCGTTATATGATGCACTGTAGGGTACATTATAGCTTGGAATCTCTTTGTCAACCTTCTCTAATACCTTTAAAGCCTTCTGCTTTTGTCCTTCGGCAATGAGTCGATTGGCCAGTTCGGCATATAGATTTCGATGTGTATAACACATGCGTATGACCGTTTCATCGAGATAAAGTCCGGGTTTGGAGAGGCCTCCGAACTTGTAACGATTCATCAAGTTGTTGTACACTTTCTCCGTATCGTAGCGCTTAGCACCGGGTTTATTGGTGGTGAAAGGAGTAATACGATTGGCCAATCCTTCTTGTACGAAGTTGTCACCAAGGTTCATATAGTTGTCTTCACCTACTGTCAGAGCCACGTAAATAGGACGTTTCCAGTCGCATTGTGCTATCATTTCGAGCATCATCAGGTCGCCCTTGTAGAGCGCATCCTTGTTAGCTAGAGAGATAACCATGCGATCAGGGATGGTATCACTGGCCATTAACATACCGCTTTTACGCACAGCGTCTTTATCAACCGTTACATATACGGTATCGGTAGGGATGAAATGCATATCAGCATCCTTTGAGCGTACCCAGTATTTCAGAATGTTCTTTAATTCAAACGGGTTGTCGCCAAATTGCTTCTTGGCTGCTTCTGGATTGGTCTTATAGAACTCCAAAATCTGTTTTTTTGCTTCGGGCTGAATCGATACATACTCATTGGTACCTGAACAGTAGTCGAGTCGAGGCCATGTGATAGGCACAGAAGGGGAGTCGTAAGCCGGACGCCTCATCTGATCGATATACCAATCGGTCTGTAGATAGCTGAGATTGCAGACGCGTGCATCTGTGCGAACACCCTCTACATCCTGATTATACCATAGCGGGAAGGTGTCGTTATCTCCATTGGTAAAGATAATGGGGTTGCCTTTATCTTGCAATGTCATCAGATAATTCTGTCCGAAGTCGCGGCAAGTGTATCTTCCACTGCGGTCATGGTCGTCCCATGTCTGGCTTGCCATTTGTATTGGAACGAGCAATGCCAGCAATGATACGCCGGCAGCTACGACAGTTCCACTTACATGCAGGTACTTCTTGATGAGGTCATAGATTGCTGCGACACCGATACCACACCAAATTGCAAATGCATAGAACGAACCGGCGTAGGCGTAATCGCGCTCACGTGGCTGCATAGGTGTTTGGTTCAGATAGATAACGATAGCTAAACCAGTCATGAAGAACAAGAAGAATACCACCCAGAACTGGCGTATTCCACGTTGTCCACGCCATGCTTGCCAGAACAATCCGAGCAATCCGAGCAACAAAGGCAGGCAATAGAACACATTGTGTCCCTTGTTATTCTTTAAGTCATCGGGCAGTTTGCTCTGGTCGCCCAGTCGTGCATTGTCCACGAAAGGAATACCGGTAATCCAGTTACCATGCTCCAATTCTCCGTTACCTTGTATATCATTCTGTCTTCCGGCAAAGTTCCACATAAAGTAACGCCAATACATGAAGTTGCATTGGTAGGAGAGGAAGAAGCGGATATTCTCCAGTTGTGAAGGCATTTTCACCGTCATGGCTTCCCCACAACGATCATATGCCACGTCGTAACCGTCTACACCGCCCATCCAGTCTTCGTAGGCTTGGGCGTGGGGAGCATCATACATGCGTGGGAACAACATGTTCTGTGCATATTGGTACTTGTTTTTATGGCTTACGATGAAGTAAGAATCCTTCTCGTTTTTGTTGGCTTTTTCCTTGCGACTATAGATAGGTGCACCCTGTTTGGTAACAGGTCGGCACATATTGCCGTCTGTTTTCAATGCCACCTGCGATGTGTAGGCCTGTCCATAAACCAATGGGCGGTCGCCATACTGGTCGCGACTCAGGTAATTTCCGAGCGTGAAGATGTCTTCAGGAGAGTTCTGATCCATCGGTGGATTGGCCGATGAGCGGATGACAACAAGCGCGTAGCTGGAGTAACCAATCATCAGCATGAGCATACAGAGTAAGGTTGTATTCTTTATACGAGCCGAGACGTAGCTCACCTTTGCTTTTCCCTCTGTCTTTTTGAGGTTGAGGGCAAACCACAATACTGCCAATACGATGATACCAACTGCGGCTGCGCCCACACCATTACCAAAGAAAGGAATACCCAACATGGCAACAGAAAGCATGAAAGCCAGATTTTGTCGTTTCTCACTTTGATCGGTATAGCTCTCGTAAATAGCCCAAATGACGGTAGCTACCAAGAGAATGATGTAGACAATCTCACCTGTATTGAATGGGCATCCGAGTACGTTGACGAACAACAATTCAAACCATCCACCCACGGTAATGATTCCCGGAACGACACCATAAAGAACGGCTGCCACAATGACAAACGCTCCTAAGAGTGCGAACAGTGAACCTTTAAGTTCGATATTGGGGAACTTGCGGTAGCAGTAAACCAGTACAATAGCCGGAATACACAGCAAATTGAGCAGGTGTACACCAATGCTTAAGCCGGTCATATAGGCTATGAGCACGAGCCAACGGTCACTATGAGGTTCGTCGGCGTGGTCTTCCCACTTCAATATGAGCCAGAATACAATGGCTGTGAAGGCCGATGAATAGGCATAAACCTCACCCTCTACGGCTGAGAACCAGAATGTATCGCTGAATGTATAAATCAATGCACCGACCAAACCTGCACCTTCAATGATGATCAATTTGGCTGTTGTGAGCTCGTCCCAGTCCTTCATGATGAGCTTACGGGTTAAGTGTGTGACGGTCCAAAAGAGGAACATGATGGTCGTAGCACTCAATAATGCGCTCATTGTATTCACCATTCGAGCTACTTGTGAAGGCTCGTTGACAAACTGACTAAACAAGTTTGCGGTGAGCATGAAGAATGGTGCTCCGGGTGGGTGTCCGATTTCGAGTTTAAATGCAGTAGTGATAAACTCTGGACAGTCCCAGAAACTGGCTGTCGGTTCAATTGTTGAACAATATACGAATGCCGCAATAAAGAATGCAACCCATCCAAGTATATTGTCCACTAATTTGTACTGTCTCATAAATTTGTTTGTGAATAATGATTGCAAAGATAGATTAAATCAAGCATATTGCAAAATATTGCTTGCGTTTTTAAACATTATTGTATGGCTATTTAGGCTCTCTTATGGCGTAACTCATTAACTAATGAACTTATAAACTCACAAACTTATTTTGTTGCAGAGTCTAGGCAGTATTGCTGCAGGGGCTTGTCAAAAATGCTGAAGAGGCTAGGCAGGAAAGTTGCCGAGGCTTTGCAGTCATTTCGTTGACAAGTTAACGAGTAGACAAGTTGACGAGGTCTGGAGTTAAGAGTGGGGATTTAGGAGTGAGGAATGGTGAGTTTTTATAGACCACTTCTATGGTCTGATAGATAGAAAATGCTGTTCTATTTTGGTTATGGGTATGTCGGTGTGTTCATGATAATGCAGTGTGCGATTGACACAAGCTACGTGTTTCACGTTCTCAATGATTTCGGCGATGTCGTGACTTACCACAATGACAGCGCAATCGTCATTGATGCGGTGCAGCATCTCGTACATCTGTTTTTGGAAACGTTTGTCGATGTAGGTATTGGGTTCGTCTAATACCACGACTTCGGGATTGGAAACAATGGCTCTCGCCAATAATACACGTTGTAATTGGCCACCGCTGAGCTGTCCAATGTGTCGTTTTTCGAGTCCTTCGAGCTCCAGCCTTTCAATGGCGTGACGTACCTGTTGGTGTTGTTCTTTGGTGTAGGGATGTAGAAAACGTTTCTGTCTGCTGAGTCCGGAGAGTACCACTTCGTATACGGAAATAGGAAATTTGCGGTCTATTTTGTTATATTGTGGCAGATAACCCATGGAAAGTTCATTTACAACTTTGCCTTCGCGTCGGTAGATAATTTCTCCTGTTTGTGGCTTCATCAGGCCGAGTATGACGCGCATGAGCGTAGTTTTGCCACCCCCGTTAGGCCCTATGATGCCTAGATAGTCGTGGTCGTAGACTTTCAACGACACGTCTTCCAATGCCATGACAGCTCCGTAGGTGGCTGAGATATGGTTGAGTTCGATGATTGGTTGTGCCATGTCTTACTTCAAAAGTTTTGCAATATGAACCATCTCTTGATCCCAATGGTAGCCTAGTGGATTGATGATAGATTGCTTTGCAGCTACTCCAGCTGCAACAACGTTCAAATTTCGATTGGCTATCTCTTTTTGTACGAAGATGACTTTTACCTGTTTTTGCTTGGCTAATCGAATGACTTGTTGCAGTTGTGCAGCACTTGGCTCGTGTCCCTCTTCCTCAACAGGTATTTGAGTAAGCCCATAGTCGCGGGCAAAATAGGTGAGAATGGGATGATAGATGAGAAAAGCGTTGGCCTTTTCCTGAGTGATATGCTCTCTCACCTCGTTGTCTACCATGCTGATATGGTCTAGTAGATTTTCCAAATTCTGCTTGAAATAGAGGCTGTCTCGCGAATCTATCTCTTTTAACTTGTTGAAAATGTTGATGGCAATGATGCGGGCATTGGTTGCACTCATCCATGTATGGGGGTCGTCGAAGCCATTAAGGGTCTTCACAGGGGCTATACCGTCTGATGTATCTACCATGATGGTGTGCGGAGCGTTGGCTATGAGTTTCTTCATCCATGTGCGCTCAAATCCGATATTGCCTATTTTTAAAAACAAATCGCTCTTCGAGAGCTCCATCATTTGCTTAGGCGTGGGCTCGTAGGTTTCGGGATTGCCACCTTTGGGTACCATGGTGATGACTTTGAACTTATCGCCTGCTATCTGTTCTGTGAAATAACGAAGGGGCTCTATGGACACCATGATGGTGCGTTGATTGTCTACTTTGCCACCCGTACACGAAGTCAGTGAGGCCACTGACAGGATAAGGATGACGTATCTTAGAAACTTTCCCATACTCATACTAATAGTTGAAATAAAAAAATTGGCTCTCATGAGCCCTAATGCAATGGTGATGGCACTTCCAAGGAAAGGTATGAAACCGAAGAATCCCATCCAAGCGCCTCGTCCACCCATGAATTTCGTGGCACGATTAAGGTTTTCTGGACTTACATGTAGATATTTCTCTATCCAGTCGAGACGCCCTAAGCGCCCTACACTGTAGTTGAAGAGTCCGCCCATCACGTTGCCGATGGTAGCAGAAAATACTAAAGGCCAAGGTTTCAAACCGGCAGCCAACAGTCCTAGCATAACGGCTTCGCTGCTGAATGGTAAGAAACTACCGGCCAAAAAGGCAGCCAACAGCATGCCCCAATTGCCCCAATTGATTAGAAACTCAGTGATGGAACCCATAGATTGATGGCTGTTAGAGTGAGTGCTATGACCAACATCATACAGAAAGCAATGTTGGTTATCCGCGTACGAGTGAGTGCTAAGAAGTGCCCAATGAGTGGTGCTGTGGTGATAATGCTGATGCGTAGTAGCTCAGAATAGTGTTGAGGCTGTAGAAAAATGAAAATAAACGCGGCTGCATCTATCACGACAAAGACTTCATAAAACATGCGGGTTCTAATCTTATCGTTGTAGCTATGACGGAAAAAGTGGATAGTTCCGGTCATGGCAAGAATGATTAAGAAACCGCAAGTGAGTAGTTGGTTGAATGGAAGTTGCTGGATTTGTCCTATAGGTTGGAATAGGGCTAGTTGCTGGAAATGCAAAATCAATTCCGTAGGGTTATCCATCCATACATCATAACCAGCTAGGAACCAATAGGGGACTGACAGTCCGAGCAGACTGGCACATAGGGTTTTCACGCTTCCGGCAAGGATGTTGGTGTAGAGTATCACCCAAAGAATGGGTACAAAATAGAGTATTTGAACAAAGAAGATACTGGCAATGCCCCACATCGCAAAGGCATAGAACACCCAGCCGGTGGCTCTATTATCTTGGTATCCTCTAAAGAAAAACAGGAAGAAAGCGATGATGCATAACTGTAAAAGGCTTCCTTCTAAGGATGGAAGCAAGAAAGCTGCCATCGTACATAGCACGAGGAAGGAGCAGGAAACCATACGACTATAAATACGGATAAGTGCATATGCATTGTTAAGTTGTACCATCATGAATGAGGCTAATGCCAAACAAGCCGTTTGAATCCACAATTGATGCTCCATCAATGCATAGGCACACACTCCCAAAGCATAGATGCTGGTCAATGGGAGCGCGTATCTACTGGTTGCAATTTTTCTCTGTAAACTCTTGTTTACCAATCTGCTATACCTTCCTTGTTATGTTTTTAGTGAATAATAGTTATTGAATTACAAGTCTTGACCGATGTCAGTTCTAAAGTATTTATCCTTGAATATAATCTTTTGAGCACCTCGGAAACTCTTTTGGAGAGCTTCTTCTTTGTCCTTTCCATAGCTGCTAACGGCAATAACACGGCCACCATTGGTGACAACCTCGCCTTCTTTAAGAGCTGTGCCGGCATGGAAGACGATGGAATCTTCTACATCTTTGATGCCTGAAATGGGATAACCTTTGACATATTGCTGTGGATAACCACCGCTAACAAGCATGACACAGACGGCCGAACGGTCATCGAATTCAATCGAACGTTGGTCTAGATTGTCCTCGGCAACGCCCTCGAACAGTTCGACAATATCGCTCTTGAGCCGCAGCATGACGCTTTCGGTCTCTGGATCACCCATACGACAGTTGTATTCTATAACCATTGGCTCGCCATCAACATTAATTAAGCCAAAGAAGATAAATCCTTTGTAGTCGATACCTTCGGTAGCCAATCCCTCAACAGTGGGGCGGATGATGCGATCTTCGACTTTTTGCATCCACTCTTTAGTGGCAAATGGAACCGGCGAAACGCTTCCCATACCACCGGTATTCAACCCCGTGTCGTGCTCACCAATGCGTTTGTAGTCTTTGGCTTCGGGCAAAATCTTGTAATTTTTACCATCCGTCAGTACGAATACAGAACATTCGATACCACTGAGAAATTCCTCTATAACCACGGAAGCACTGGCATCGCCGAACATTCCACCCAACATGTCGCGGAGTTCTTGCTTGGCTTCATCGAGTGTAGGGAGTATCAAGACGCCTTTTCCGGCACATAATCCATCGGCTTTGAGCACGTATGGTGCTTTCAATGTCTCAAGAAACTTCACTCCTTCTTCAATATTTGTACCGTTGAAAGTGCGATATTGAGCCGTAGGTATGTTGTGTCGCATCATGAAACCCTTTGCAAAATCCTTGCTACCTTCAAGTACCGCTCCTGCTTTAGAGGGACCGATAACTGGGATATGAGCCGTTCTTACATCCTGTTTCAGGTTGTCGTAGATTCCTTTTACCAATGGATCTTCCGGTCCAACGACTATCATGTGGATATTATTCTGCAAAGCGAAGTCTTTGATAGCGTCGAAATCGTCGGCTTTGAGATTCACATTGGTGCCGCAGTTGGCCGTTCCGGCATTGCCCGGAGCTATATATAATTGGTCTACTTTGTTGCTTTGTGCAATCTTCCAAGCCAAGGCGTGCTCACGACCTCCGCTTCCTAGTAATAATATATTCATCGTTGTTGTTGGATTTAAAGGGTTATGTAGATTCTTACACCAATATGCTTGTTATTTATTTACGGGCAGATAGTCAAAGAAGTATTGGCTGATACGCTTGTGTAAGTGGGTACTTTGATGCCCACGCATGTTGTGTGGCTCGCCCGGATACATGAAGAAATCAGGCTGAGTACCATCTAATATGCACTGATGGATAAATGCTTTGGCATGTTGTGGCACCACTACGGGGTCGTTCTCGCCAATGATTATCTGCAATTTTCCTTTGAGATTCTTGGCTTGTTTGATTAAGCTCGTCTTGCCATATCCCTCCGGATTGTTCTGTGGAGTGTCCATATAGCGTTCGCCATACATCACTTCGTACCACTTCCAATCGATAACCGGACCACCGGCAACGCCCACTTTGAACACGTCGGGATAGTTGGTCATGAGCGAGGTGGTCATAAATCCGCCGAAACTCCAGCCATGTACGCCTATCTTATCGGCATCCACATAGGGCAATGTCTTCAAGTATGCGATGCCTTGCATTTGGTCTTTCATCTCTTCTTGGCCAAGTTGGCGGAATGTAGCCTGCTCGAAAGCCTTGCCACGATTCTCACTTCCGCGGTTATCAAGAATGAAAAGAAGGTATCCACTCTGCGCCATGAAAGTCTCCCAACCACGACTTGCATAGTGCCAACGGGCATCTACGTTGTGTGCATGAGGCCCTCCGTAAACGTAAATGATAGTCGGATATTTTTTCGTTGGGTCGAAATTGGTAGGTTTCACCATACGATAATAAAGGTCGGTGGTACCATCTGCGGCTTTCAAAGAGCCGCAACTGTATTCCGGAACATCGTAATCTTTCCATGGATTGACCGCAGTGAAGTAGCGGATGTGCTTTCCATTCTCCGTATTCATGATGTCGATGTTGCGTGGAACAGTCGGTTCGGAATAGTTATCAAGAATGTATTGTCCGCTAGTGCTGATTTTTGCGGTGTGCCAACCGGCACCATTGTCCATCAAAGCACGCTTTCCTGTCTCAATATCTACAAGCCATGTGTTCTTTTGAATGGACTTACACTCATTGCTAGAGATGATAATCGCGCGGCGTTTGGTATTGAATCCGAGCACATCCATGACCACCCAATTGCCTTGGGTAATTTGTTTGAGTTGCGTACCATCGCTACTGAACAAGTATAGGTGGTTGTAACCGTCTTTTTGGCTCTGCATGATGAACTTAGAATGATCCCATGGTAAAAAGACGATAGGGTGTTGAGGCTCTACATACTTGCTATCTGTCTCGCGATAAAGTTCGGCAATCTTATCACCTGTAGTGGCGTTGTAGCTCACCAATCGAC
The DNA here is from genome assembly GCF_001553265.1 of Prevotella sp. DNF00663. Taxonomy (GTDB): domain Bacteria; phylum Bacteroidota; class Bacteroidia; order Bacteroidales; family Bacteroidaceae; genus Prevotella. Next base: position 108,309 of record NZ_KQ960593.1, read on the forward strand.
AATCGTTTTGGTCTCTATTGAGCTCAAACATGTAGATAATCTTGGAATCTGGACTCCATGAAATGTTCGTGAAATAGCGGTCGGTAGGGTCACCTGCTTTCAAATAAACAGTATGGCCGCTCTGCAAATCGTATACTCCGACGGTCACTTTGTGCGATGTCTCGCCAGCCATAGGATATTTTAGCGGAGCAGGGGTAGCCATGCGCGATTGCCCATCTTGGGGCTTCCAGTCGTTTTCGGGGATGTCAACGAGGGGAAACGAAGCCACCATGCTCTGATCCATACGATAGAATGCCAACTTATTACCATCGTTGCTCCAGTATGTTCCCTTTGATATGCCGAATTCATCGCGGTGTACACTCTGTCCATAAACGATGTCATTACTGCCATCGGTGGTTAGTTGTACGGTGCGATTTCCTTGCTTTACGTAGAGCTGAGAGTCTTTCACATAAGCTACGGCCTTACTGATGGCATTCCAATCTGCATGCTCTTGTCCAGTCAAAGACTGTGACCAAACAACCGATTTCTTCCGAAAATCATAGAGAAGACGGCTTTTCATGTTGGTCAATAGAACTATCGTCTTACCGCTATAGGGGAACTCTGCATAGTATAAACTATGTACTTTGCCCAAGCTATCGGCCACATGCTTGTTCACATCTGATAGATTAAAGAGTATCTTCTCTTTACCATTCTTCGCATCAATAGTCTTGCATGCGTCGGCATCAAGTCGCACCAATTGGTCTCCCCACCATGTTGTGTAACGGTTTTGGGGCACCATATTATAATAATTGTTACCTCCGAAGTTGAGATCTTCAAGGGTAAAGTGCTTTAATTGCGCCTGACTCATGGTCGTGGTTGCTATGAATAGAATGGTAAGTAAACTCTTAATCTTCATCATTATCAAATCTTTTACGTCTTTTATCAAATCCTGTGCGACGGTCACCTTTACCGAATCCACCTTTAAAATCTTTCTTTCCGAACGAGCCTTTGCGGTCGTTGGTGAAGCGTTTACGTGGACGTGAGTCGTCATCATCAGCCCGGCGAGGTTCCCGACGTTCCAATGAATGGAATTTAAAGGAGCGAATATCGGCTGCTTCATTCTCTTCTTCTTCGTCCAATCGTTTCTTGAATTCGCGGTTTTTCTTAAAGCGATGCTTCTCTGCCATTTCTGCTTTTTCTTTCTCAGTCTTCACGATACCGCCCTCAGAACGGAATTCTTTCATTCTACCATCGAACATAGCATACTTGCGGAACTCGCATTCCAGACTTCCATTGTATACAGGTATCTTGATAGAAGGCTTGAGGCCAATTTGGTCGAAACACTCTTCACGATAGCTTAATACCCATGCTTCGTTGCCTGTAAACTGATGCTTGAGTCGTTCACCAATCATTTTATAAGTGCCTAATAGATTAGGTGTGGAGATACGCTCGCCGTATGGAGGATTCATCACCATGATAGCAGGGGTCTCTGGCTTTGTGAAATTCTTGAAATCTTGCTGTTCTATCGTTACGTCTTTGGTAAGTCCGGCAGCTCTAACATTCAGTCTTGCTGTGTTTACGGCCTTCATATCAATGTCGTAACCATAAATATGGTGTGTGAACTCGCGCTCTTGTGAGTCGTCATTGTATATCTCATCGAACATTTCTTGGTCGAAGTCGGGCCATTTCTCGAACGCATATTCTTTGCGGAATACACCCGGACTGATGTTTCTAGCAATTAAAGCGGCTTCCACAACGATGGTACCTGAACCGCACATTGGGTCTATAAAGTCGGTATCGCCTTTCCATCCAGTCATCAATATCATACCCGCTGCAAGTACTTCGTTAAGCGGTGCCTCTACCGACTCTTGTCGATAACCGCGGCGATGAAGACTTTCTCCACTGGAATCGAGCGACAGTGTGGCTTTATCTTCGGCTACATGAATATTCAATCTGATGTCCGGATTGCTTACACTGATATTGGGTCGCTTGCCGGTTTTCTCACGAAACTGGTCTACAATGGCATCTTTCACCTTGTAAGTCACGAAACGTGAGTTTCTAAACTCTTCTGAATAAACCACCGAATCAACCGAGAAAGTCTTACCTTCTTCTATATATTTGCTCCAGTCTATCTTCTTTACTTCCTCGTACATATCGTCAGCCGACTTCGCTTTGAAGTGTGCGATAGGTTTCAATATACGAATAGCTGTGTGCAATTGGAAGTTCGCACGATACATCATTCGCTTGTCGCCGGTAAACGAAACCATGCGTCTACCAATCTGTACATTGTTTGCTCCCAGTTGGGTTAGCTCTTGTGCCAAGACTGTTTCCAATCCCATAAAGGTCTTGGCAATGAGTTCAAATTCCATTGTTTAATTTGCTATGTTTAATTTTTCTTATATTTCTTCGTCTGCGGTTCCATGTCCTCGGTCACCCATACATTTGCTCCGATGATGCAACTGTCGCCGATTGTGATGCGACCTAATACGGTAGCGTTGGCATAAACTATTACGTTGTCTTCCAAGATGGGGTGGCGTGGGATGCCTTTGATGGGGTTTCCGTTCTCGTCGAGTGGGAAACTCTTGGCTCCTAACGTCACACCTTGATAGAGTTTTACGTTATTTCCGATAATACAGGTAGCACCGATAACCACACCCGTACCGTGGTCTATGGTGAAATATTGGCCTATAGTGGCCTCCGGATGGATGTCGATACCGGTCTCGGAGTGTGCCATCTCTGTCATCATACGAGGAATCAAAGGCACGTTTAATTTATATAGTTCGTGAGCCACACGATAGTTTGTCAGCGCTTTTATCACCGGATAACATGATATAATCTCTGCATAACTGTCAGCGGCAGGGTCTCCGTTGAAAGCAGCTATGACGTCTGTGCTCAGTGTTTGTCTGATTTCTGGTAACTTAGCTATGAGCTTCATGGCCAAGTCTTCGGCCGATTGGCGAAGTGAATCCATCACATGTTCATCCTCTTGTTTATCACAATCGGAGAAACATAAGCCCGCCAGAATTTGGTCGGACAATAGTTTATAAAGGCGTTCGACGTTTACACCGATATGAAATTTGATGGTATTGGTATTTACGGAAGATTTTCCGTAATAGCCGGGAAATAGAATTGCACGTGACAAATCGATGATTTCCTCAAGCACCTTGCCTGAGGGAATAGGGTCGCCGTCGCGATGTTGATGGAACAAACCTTTCAATGAGCGTGGTTCAGATAGCTCTTCTACTGTCTGTGCCAACACACGAGTAAGATGTTCATGACTCATTCCGATGTTGATGTATCAATAATTTGGGAACAAAGATAATCATTTTTTGTCTGCATAAGTGTATGAATGTGCTATTTTTTGTATGTGTGAATTATGATTTTTAGCAACTTTTAGACAATGTAATCCTTTGTCCCACCATCACATATTTGTCAGAACTGTCTGTCAGATTCTTATTTTTCTATATCTTTGCAGCATATAATCAACATTTGAAAAGATGAAGATGAATTCCCAACCCCTTTCAACTATCATACCAAATCGAAAGAGAGGACAACAGGATGTATTGCAGTTGGCTACGGAACCTTTAGATAGAATACGCATTGGTTTTGTAGGATTAGGGTATCGTGGACAGTCGGCTGTCAAACGATGGTCGCATATTGATGGAGTGGAAATCGTAGCATTATGCGATGCTAATATCGATTTTGTCAATCAATGTGCTGTTGTCATTGGGAAGGAAAACGTGATTTTATTTTCTGGGCAAGATGGTTATGCCCGGCTATGTGCATTGTCTAGTCTCGATATTGTATATATATGTACCGATTGGCAGAGCCATACCAAGATAGCACTATGTGCTATGGAGCATGGCAAGCATGTGGCCATAGAGGTGCCGGCAGCTTTGTCGCTGACCGATATATGGCAGTTGATAGACAAGGCGGAGCAGACTCGACGGCATTGTATGATGTTGGAGAATTCTGTATACGATTATTTTGAAACTGCTATTCGGCAGTTATATCATCGTGGAATATTCGGTAATGTTGTGCATGTGGAGGGTGGTTACACTCATTTTATGACCGACCAATGGACGACTTGGCGCATAGAATACAACCGAACACATTGTGGTGATGTGTACCCCACGCATGGATTGGGACCACTCTGCCAGTTGCTTGATATTCATCGCACTGATCGCTTCGATTATTTGGTGGCTATGCAGAGCGATGCTTATACCGGTGGAGCAGTGTATCAGCGCCTGATGGATAAACCATGTGAGGAGTTCTCGAATGGCGACGAAACCACTATGCTTATTCGAACATTGTGTGGAAAAACTATTACGCTCAGTCATAATGTGATGAATCCACGCCCTTATAGTCGTGGATATAAAGTTGTCGGCACACAAGGATATGCTTCAAAATATCCTCATCCACAAGTAGTGTTGGCAGAGGGTAGCCTCCAACAGTTGCAATTACCATTGGAGTTTGCTAATCAGGTGTTGAGTAACGATGTGATGGAACCACTGCTTCAAGTGCATTATCCTACTTATTTCGGCGAGCAACAAGCCTTGGCTCACAAGCTAGACCCACGTGGTGGTATGTCGTTTTATATGGATTATCGGTTGGCTTATTGTCTACATCGTGGCTTGCCGCTCGATATGGATGTGTATGATATGGCCGAATGGTGTTGTGTGAGTGAATTGTCGGCTCTCTCCATATCCCATGGGGCGATGCCAGTAAGCGTTCCAGATTTCACAAGAGGGGCTGCACAAGTGTAGTCTTGTTTTTATTTGAAGAAGTGGTGTAAGTCGAATAGCATTACAATCCAATAACTGTTATTTCTTTAGGATAGATAAGTTGGATTTCTGCAGGGGCTTGGCAATATTGCTGCCAAGCCCCTGCAGAAATGCTGAAAGCCCCTTGCAACATTGCTGTTTGTACTCGGCAGTAAAATGGGTGATTGCCATGAAGATTGCATATGAGTTTATCCTATTTTCTTATATCGGCTTGCAACTTTTCTAAGTAAGTCTACGTCAAACATCTAGAATCAAATAAATACACGGATAGAGATGAAGAAATTATTGACATTGGCATTGGTTGCTGTCTTTATTTTAGGTACAGTAGGTTGTCGTTCGTATAGCAATAGCAGCTCGAAAGAGCAGATAGGACGACGCATTCAGGTTCGTCCTTTTGAACAAATAGAAACCCGTCTGTTGGGAAAAGTTGTTTATCAGCAGGCTGATACTTTGGGAGTACGATTGGAAGGGGATAAAGATAGGGTTAATAACGTATTGGTTTCGTACGACGGAAATCGTATTGTCTTGAGTCAAAAGAACAGCGTTAACTTTTTCCCTTTTGGCAATAATCAAGATGGAAAACTTACTATCTATATCTCATCTCCCGATTTGACGGCTGTCGAATTAAAGGGAGCCGGCTCTTTTGAAGTTGATGGCAAACTGGATACTGATACATTATCGTTGATATTGCGGGGTGCTGGAGATATGAATGTGCCTGATATTGTATGCGATTATTTTGCAGCTCAGCTTCATGGAGCAGGCGATATGCGCTTCGGACATGTAGAAACAGTGAGCAGCGATGTGCAGGTACGGGGGGTAGGTGATATTGATATGAACCTACGAAATGCTGCTCGTGCCTATTTTAGTGTACATGGTACGGGCGATATAGATGCCAATTTAGATCGTTGTGGAACGGTAGATTGCGAACTTGCGGGTGTGGGTGACATCACCCTAAAGGGACAAGTCAAGCAGTTGAAGCAATCACTTCGTGGTACAGGAGATATTGATGTGTCTGATTTGCGTGTAGGGAAATAGACTAGAACACAAGTGAAATAGAATGTATGTTATGCACACTTATTAGATTAGGTGTGCATAATGTGTATCGTGAAAAACAAAAATGTGCTAAAAAGTTTTTGCTTTTTAGTGAATATGCTTAACTTTGTCACTGTTTAATATATTGACAGTTTTAATGGATTATGCAATTATTGCAGCCGGCGAAGGTTCTCGTTTGGCCCAAGAGGGGGTGGAAGCGCCGAAGCCTCTAGTTAGAATTCAGGATGAACATTTGATTGATAGACTGATAAGAATCTTTATGGCGAATGATGCAGAGAGGATTTTTGTCATCTGTAATAGCAAAATGTCCGATGTAAGTTTACATTTGGTTAATCTTGAGAGGGATGGTTTGAATGGGCGCCCTATACCTTTGAACTTCTTGGTAAAGTCTACCCCAAGTTCGATGCATAGCTTCTTTGAGTTGAGTAAGCATCTAACTCATGGGCCGTTCGTGCTGACTACAGTAGATACAATCTTCCGTGAGGATGAGTTTTCTGACTATATTCAAGCTTTTAAAAAGACTATCGAAGTGGGAGAAGATGGGCTGATGGGAGTAACAGACTACATTGATGACGAGAAACCGCTGTATGTAGGAACCGATCAAGAGATGAATGTGACAGGATTCTATGATGACTCTGTAGAGGGATGTCGGTATATATCGGGTGGTATATATGGCTTGACGGGGAGCGCAATCAATACACTTGCCGACTGCATGGAGCGAGGAGAAAGTCGTATGCGCAACTTCCAACGCGGACTGGTTAGAGATGGTCGCCGGTTGAAAGCATTTGCCTTTTCGAAGGTAATGGATGTTGATCATGCGTCGGATATAGTAAAAGCAGAGACGTTTTTGTCTAATCAATAACTTGAAAGAGTTGAACACGAGAGAGTTAAAAGTTGTAGGTGTTCGTCGAGACGATCGCTTTTCACCTAATTCTGTGGAGAAAGATCGGCTGATTTTAGAGGCTGTCGGACACCATTTGGCTATGGATATGGTCGTAATAGATGAATCATTGCTCGATGAGAGTGTTGAAGCCGACATCATATTCTCTATGGCTCGCCTACCCAAGACGCTACAAGTGCTTCGCTTATTGGAGCAACGGGGAACTTTGGTTATTAATTCTCCGGTTAGTGTGGAGAACTGTTCGCGTACCAAACTGGAGCAAATGATGGCGGCAATGGGTGTTCCTATGCCGGAAAAAACGGGACGAAACGGTTATTGGTTGAAGCGTGGCGATGCCGCAGCACAACAAAAAAGCGATGTCGTCTATTGTCGAGATGCCGATGAATTGGCTGCTGCTAAGACTGAATTTGAGCGCCGTGGCATTACAAACTGGGTGGTGAGTGCACATGTTCTGGGCGATTTGATTAAATTTTATGGCGTTAGAGGAGGTTTTTTCAAGTATTATTATCCCAGTGATGATGGTATCAGTAAGTTTGGAGCAGAGGCGATTAACGGGCAAGCCCAGCATTATCCGTTTGCTCTAGACGATTTGAAAGAGACCGTGGCAAAGGTTGCTGATATTACCGGTTTGGCTGTCTATGGTGGTGATGCCATTGTTGATGCTACCGGACATTATTATATTATAGATTTTAATGACTGGCCTAGCTTCTCTCGTTGTCGCGAGGAAGCAGCTGCAGAGATAGCACGTTTGGCCGTCGATAATGATAGATAAAAGAAATGGAAAGTAGTTTTAAAGAGCTGTTACAGGCATCGTTTAAATCCCAAGATACCGAGGAGTGGTTGGATGTACACTTTACCCGTCCCATAGGACTGGTGTTTGCGCTCCTTTGGAATAAGTTGAATATCCATCCAAATGCAATTACTATCCTCTCTATTTTCTTAGGGATAGGTGCCGGATATATGTTCTATTTCACAGATTTGACGCATAATATCATGGGCGTATTGCTGTTGATGTTTGCCAATTTCTGTGATTCTACCGACGGACAGATGGCTCGTCTCACCGGTAAGAAGACTTTGGTAGGTCGTGTTTTGGATGGTTTTTCGGGCGATGTATGGTTTGCTTGTATTTATATAGCGATTAGTTTGCGCCTCATGAATGAGTATATGCCTTATACAGATGTCAAGTGGGGCGTATGGATTTGGCTTCTTAATATTGTTGCCGGGCTTGTTTGTCATTCTCCACAAAGCTCTTTAAGCGACTATTATCGTCAGATACATCTGTTCTTCTTGAAAGGTAAGAGTGGTAGCGAGCTAGATAATTATGCCAGTCAGCGTGCTGTTTACGAGCAGATGAAGCGAGATGGTAATCTCTTGGGACGCATATTCTACTACAATTATGCCAATTATTGCAAGAGTCAAGAGCGTCGTACGCCTAAATTTCAGGCTTTCTTCAAGCGTTGGCAAGAGCAGCCTAACGAGGTGGTGAGGCAAGAATTCTTAACAGGAAGCCGCCCATTGATGGCTTATACCAATATTTTGACTTTCAATACACGTGCTATTGTCATTTACATTACGTGTTTGTTGAATTGTCCTTGGGCCTATCCGTTGTTTGAATTGTCGGTGATGACCTGTCTTTATATCTATATGCACAGTCGTCACGAGAGCCTGTGTGGTCGGCTGACCGCTAAACTTGCTCAATAGTTATTTAATATTTTAAAGCGTAAAAAGATGATGGACGGGATAAAAGGATATATATTTGATTATGGGGGAACGCTTGATACTGCTGGTTGTCATTGGGGAAAAGTCTTGTGGTATGCCTATCAACGGCAGCAAGTCCCGGTGACCGAGCAGCAGTTTAGAGATGCTTATGTGCATGGAGAGCGTACATTAGGCAATAGTCCTATTATCAAACCGGACTTTACTTTCTACCGAACGCTTGATGTAAAGATTCGCTTAGAGATGGAATGGTTGTGCGAACATGGGGCTTGGGATGCTGATCTTGAAGCCTTTAACCGAGCACACGATGCCGTATTAAACGATGTTTACGAACTTGTAAAGCGTAATACGGCGCACAGCCGTGAGGTATTGACCCGCCTGTCAAAGGTTTATCCCATGGTATTGGTGAGCAATTTCTATGGTAATGTAGAAGTTGTATTGCACGAATTTGAATTTGAGAAATTCTTTAAGAGTGTGGTAGAGAGTGCTGTTGTGGGCATCAGAAAACCCGATTCACGTATCTTTAAGATTGGAGTAGAACGATTGGGGCTGAACACCGAAGACGTAGTTGTGGTAGGCGATAGCTTCTATAAAGATATAGAACCCGCACAGAAGATCGGTTGTAAGACCGTATGGTTTAAGGGAGAGGGGTGGACCGACAAGCAATATGACGAGTCGTTGCCCGACAAAGTGATTACTGATTTAGAGCAGTTATGAAAAGAATATTCAGGATATACATATTGTTAATAGGACTGTTGCTATTCTCTTCAGGAATAAAAGCGCAGATAACGGGTACCGTTACCGATGCAGCGACAGGCGATACACTGTTTTATCCCAGTGCATCTTACAAAGGACACCATATCGCAGTAAGTGGTAATGCTTCGGGATTGTACAGTATTGAGCGGCACGAAGGATGGGTATTGACCATCAGTGCAGTAGGTTATCAGCCACGAACCTTTATGATTAAGGCAAATACCCCGTCGGTATTGAATGTAAAACTGCGCGAGGATACGAAGACATTAACCGAAGTTGTGGTTAAAAGTAGTCGTGGTAAGTACTCTCGAAAGAATAATCCTGCAGTGGAATTGATGAGGCGTGTGGTTGCTGCCAAGAAGAAGACAGACTTGGATAATCATCCTTATTATCAGTATAATAAGTATCAGAAGATAACTCTAGCAGTCAATGATATTAAGCCATTAGACATAGATAGCGGTTTCTTTGCGAAGAAACAATGGCTCATAGACCAAATAGAGACGAGCCCATATACTAACAAACTGATTCTTCCTGTATCGGTAGACGAGACCGTTTCGCAGCATATTTATCGTAAAGACCCGAAGTCTGAGAAGGATATTATCACCGGTCAGAACTCCAATGGTATCAATCAACTTATCCAGACCGGTGATATTCTGAATACAGCCATGAAGGATGTGTTCACCGATGTCGACTTGTACGATGACCAAATCAGGCTTTTACAGTATCCGTTCACAAGTCCTATAGGTAAGAATGCCGTGTCGTTTTACCGTTATTATATAGAAGATACGGTCTATGTAGACCATGATTTATGTTATCATCTACAGTTTCTACCCAACAATCAACAAGATTTTGGATTCCGTGGAGAGCTGTATGTATTGGCCGATTCTACCCTGCATGTGAAACGATGTGAACTTACTATCCCGAAAAGAAGCGATGTAAACTTCGTCGAGAATCTACATGTAACGCAGGAATTCAAGAAATTGGAGAATGGCGAATGGGTGTTGAGCGTCGACGATATGTTTGTGGAGATGAAGCTAGCTAGCTTTCTTTCCAAGTTCCTCGTGGTGCGGACAACCCGTTTAAGCGACTATGCATTCGATGAATTGCCAAAACAATTGTTTAAAGGTAAGGGCAAGGAGCGGCGTGAGGCCAACTCTATGATGCGCGACGAAGCTTTCTGGAACAGGTACAGAGGGGTGGAATTGACAAAGAGCGAAAGTTCTATGGATGCGTTTATCCACCGAGTTGAGCAAATCAAAGGATTCAAATACATCATCTTCGGAGCCAAAGCTTTCATTGAAAATTTTGTTGAAACTGGCGATTTAAACCATCCGAGCAAGGTAGATATTGGCCCCATCAACACTATGTTGACCAAGAATTTCATTGATGGATTGCGTACTCGCGTGAGCGCACAGACCACTGCTAACCTGAATAAGCATTGGTTTGCATCGGGATATTTGGCTCGTGGATGGCGCAGTAAGAAGATTTATTACGAGGGAAATCTTACTTATTCGTTCAATAAGAAGGACTATTTGCCGCGCGAATTCCCCAAGCGTACCCTTACGTTTACCTCAGCTTATGATGTGATGTCGCCTTCCGACCGTTTCATGCAAACCGATAAGGATAATGTATTTACAGCATTCAAGTGGGCAAAGGTAGATAAAATGATGTTCTACAATCGCCAACAATTGAAGTTTGAATACGAAGAAGAGTGGGGATTGAAGACCACTATAGGTCTCAAAACGGAAGCCAATGAAGCTGTGGGACGTCTGTTTTTCGAGCCTCTTAGTGCGATTTCGGCCACTAATCCTTCTATGTTACCTACCTTGTCAGTGCTGGATGATAGTGAGGTTGGACGATATTTACACAACGGAAAGATTCGCACGACAGAATTGAGCATACAGTTTAATTTGGCACCGGGACGTACCTATATTAATACCAAGCAACGTCGACTGCCTATTAATCTCGATGCACCGGTATTTACCCTTGGCCATACGATGGGTATTAAAGGAGTATTGGGTGGTCAGTATAACTATAACTTCACCGAAGCTGGTGTCTATAAGCGCTTCTGGATGAATTCTTGGGGTAAGGTAGATGTGAAATTGAGGGCTGGAGCACAATGGAACAAGGTGCCTTATCCACTGCTTATCATGCCTGCGGCCAACCTTAGTTACATAGTACAAGAGGGAACTTTCAACATGATTAACAACATGGAGTTCTTGAACGACCGTTATGCGAGCCTCGATGTAAGTTGGGATTTGAATGGTAAGATATTCAATCGTATCCCTTTGCTGAAAAAGTTGAAGTGGAGAGAGTACCTTGGTGTGAAGACATTGTGGGGCAAATTGACCGACAAGAATAATCCATTGCTTGAAAAGAATGCCGGTGATCATGTTTTGATGGCATTCCCCGAAGGTACGTATGTGATGGATTCCAAACGGCCATATGTGGAGTTGGTGGCCGGTATTCACAATATCTTCAAGATTCTGCATGTGGAGTTCGTACATCGCATGAACTACAACAATTTGCCTACAGCAAAGAAAAACGGTGTTCGTTTCATGTTGCGTATGACATTCTAGAGGCTTTCTTAAAATACAATCAATATGAAAATATTCCTCGCAGACAGGCAAGATATCACCCGCGCAGGCCTCATGTATCTGATAGAGCGACTACCGGATGCAGACTATAAGTATATAGAGGATAAGGGAGAACTATTGTTGGGTTTGCACGAATATCCCGACAGCATTGTTATTCTCGATTATACGCTGTTCGATATTAATGATGGTGAGGAATTGGTGATTCTAAGCCAGCGTTTCAAACGAGTCCATTGGATACTTTTCAGTGAAGATTTGAGTTTGGATTTTGTACGCTATTTGATTGCAAGCGGCCCTGAATTCAGTATCGTTATGAAAGAATCTCCCTTGTCAGAGATAAAGACTTCGATAGATTATGCTATTCGGAAACAACGTTTCATCAGCCAACGTATGGCAGAGATGTTGCTGGCTCCGGTTCCTCAGATGGAAGAAAGAGTGAAGCTTACGAAGACAGAAACCGAAATATTAAAGGATATAGCGCTCGGTATGACGACCAAGGAGATTGCTGAAAAAAGGTTTTCCAGTTTCCACACCATCAATACCCATCGCAAGAATATCTTCCGTAAACTAAGCGTGAATAATGTGCATGAAGCCACTAAATATGCACTTCGGGCAGGCTTGATAGACTCTGCCGAGTATTACATATAATACTTTGATGTTGCTGCCAAGCTTTGGCAGCATTGCTGTCTCAATTAGTCTGCATTACAGTAAAGGCCTTACAGCATCGCTGCAAGGCCTTTGCAATTATTAGTAATGGATTCCTTGGAATCCTCATATTAATCTTTAGAACTGATTACAACGCTCGAAGAAGTTGATGGCTTCTAGTTCTTTGCGCATGGCATCTTCCTCTTCTGCTGTCATATTGCGGAATGGTTTACGATTAGGACCAAGGTCGAAGCCCATTAATTTCATGATACGTTTGCCTCCAACGATGTTTCCGCGATAATGGCAAATGACGTTGATGACCTCCTGAGCGAAGTTCTGATGTTCGCGAGCTGTCTCAATATCGCCCTTCTTCCAAGCGTCGATGATGGCTGTCAATTCGCGTCCATTGTAGTTGGTTGTACCCCCGATACCACCTTGAGCACCACCTTGAGCAAGTGAAGGCAGGATGGTTTCGTCCTGTCCGTGCAACATATCAAACTTACCGTTCTTATACAAGCGGCATTGGTTGTACTCATACAGGCTCTCAAAGGTATATTTGATGCCGGCGAAGTTAGGTATACGACCGTCTACAGCCTTCAATAAGTCGAGCATGGGGAGGAATGCTCCGTTGAAAGCAGGGATGTGATAATAGTAGAAAGGCAACTCCGGTGCAGCGGCAGCTATCTCTTCACAGTATTCTACTAGTTCTTCAATGCGTCCGATTTTAGGGAATGGAGGCGCCATAGAGCCGATACCGAAAGCTCCAATCTGCTGTGCATGGGCAGCCAATTCTCGGCTGTCGCGCAGACAGCAGCTTCCTACATGGACAATCACCTTGAATCCTTCGGGAGCTTCGGCAATCCATTTTTCGGCCAGTTGTTTGCGTTCTTCGGTAGTCAGCATGTAGCCTTCACCGGAAGAACCATTGATGAAAACACCCTTTAACCCATTCTTTTGCAGCATACGAGCATATGCTCCGATGGGTTCTAAGTTTACGTCGCCATTCTCATAAAACGGAGTAAATGGTGCGTCAATCAATCCAATAATCTTTTCCATATTCATAATTATATGTATGTTTTTATGTTTGAATCTGTTTTATTCTAAGTTGTCGGCCTTCGGTTTAAGGAAGATGAGCTGCAATAATAGGGCAGCCAACATGACCAAACTGAGCCAAGCAAAGCCTTCACCCAGCATTCCACCGTCTTTCCATTTGCCTAGTACCTGTGTCACGGCAGCTCCGGCAAACACACCGGTCATGTTCATGAGGCCGTAAGCAGTAGCACGATAACGTGAGGAAATGAACTGGCAAAGTATCGGCATGTTGTTGGCGTCGAACATTCCAAAGCCAATACCGAAGAGACAGCCGGCTCCGACGATGGCCAACAGACTATGTCCGTAGCCTAAAAGCAGGAGCGATGGGATGGTAAGACCAAGTCCGATGGCACTAGTATAGATGCGACCACGCAGGCATCGTTGCACCCATCGGTCGGATAAGATACCACCTAAGATGACTCCTAAGAACGAAGAAGCGGCTATAGTGATGGTAGAGATGGGGCCGGCTTGTTCCATTGAAATACCAAGATTGGTAGCGAAGAGTGTCGGTAGCCAGTTTTTAGTAGCCCAGCCCGGCAGACTTGGGGCTGCAAAGAAGAAGAGGATTATCCAAAAAGTCCATATAGAGAGGACGATACCTAGACTACTGAAGACTGAGGATATACCACGTTTTTGGCCTTCCTCGGCCGAAGCTTTCGCATGTTCGGGTTTCTCGTGGAGGAGCAACAATAGTACAACGGCGTAGGCAATGCCTATCAATCCGAAGCTATGGAAGGCTGTGTGCCATGTGAATAGTGAGGCTACGGCAGCACCGAAACCACCAATAGCCTGCCCCACATAGAGGCCGGTCATGTGGATTCCAATAGCTAGTGAGCGCGTTTTTCCATCGTGCCAGTCGGCAATGAGCGATAGGGCAGAGGGTATATAGAGTGCTTCGCTGATGCCCATGATGCCACGTAACCAGTAGAGAGTGTGGAAATCGTTGGCATAGCCCATAAGGAATGTGACTAAAGACCATACGAACAAGCTACCTACGATGAGCCATTTACGACTTACGCGGTCGGCAATGACGCCTGAGAAGGGGCTGGCAAGGCCATAGACCCATAAAAATGCTGCCATCAAAGCACCGAATGCCTCGGCACTATTGAGCTCGTGTATATCTAGCGACATAGCTTCCTGCATGGTGGAAAGCATCTGTCTGTCCATGTAGTTGAGTAGAGCTACAATCCATAGTAGGGCTACGACTACCCATGGATAATATTTCTTATTTGTCATTAGGTTTTGGTTTTATTAGTCAATGGGGCTTATTGGCCTCATCGATATTATTTAATCGTTATCTTGTAAATGCCTGTTGAGCGGATGCCCGGCTTGAGTTCGCCGCCAATCTCATAGAGATGAGTACCGTCGGTGAATAATGCTGCACCAGCACGAGCTGTTGCTTCGCTCTCTCCGATAGTTTTCCATTGTCCATCTTTAAACTGCATGACGAGTCGATTGAAGCGATACCATTCTACAGGATGGGTCATATAGCCCGGTTGGGGATGGTTTACGGCATTGAGGAATATGTCTTTGTTGACACCACCCATGGCGATAATGCTTCCATCGGACAGGGTTGTGGCACATCCACCACCTAGGAAAACGGTCTCTCCTGTGTTGTCGGTAGCAGCAGGGAGAGCAGTCCATGTGGCAGTATTGAAATCGTATTGCCAACCTTCTAAGCCTAATTGGGTGTCTTGAGCTTCCGTCCTTGGCGACGAACCGCCCCAAAGGCAAATGCTATTTTCGGCGAAGGCGCAAACTGGTTGTACGCGTGGAATTCCGGGAAAGTCGGGTAATTGCTGCCAACCTTTATCAAGTGCCGACAGTTCCAGCATCAATACGCGATTAGAAGCATGTCCGTTCCAGTTGCCACCTAGCACAATTAAACTGTCGCCAATGGCACATCCGGCATGATTGTCTAGCTTGGCAGGAAGTGTAGGAAGATTGGTTATCTCGGCTTTACCGCCTTTTAACGTGATGGCATAAGTGGTATTCAGGCTTGATTCTGCGTTGTTGCCACCGATACAATAGAGCGTTTCGCCCTTCACAATGCTTACGCCGTAAGCTATTGGGGTAGGGAGCTCTCCCACTTTTTCCCAAACGTTGGTATCAGAACCATTGACAGCTGTAGCGTAGATACCTTGATAGTATCTTTTTTCTCCTTTCTCTGCTGCTGGTCGTTCGGGGAAATTACATCCTCCGACCATAACAAGATGGTCTTGAATGAGTCCGGCAAAGCATGCCGATACTCCCTTTTCTATACCAGCTTCTGCAGTAGGAAAACCTTTTAATTGTTGGATATTCATCTGTAGCGTATATTGTTGGCTTGCTCCACACATCGATGTGAGGCAGGCAGTTAGTAATAACAAAATAAATCTTAAGGCCATGCTTCGTAGAAATCTTCTGTTTTTTCGATTTTAGCAAAGTCGCGTAAAAACTCGGCATAGCTCTCACATACAGCATTAGCAAACTTCTTTCCCTTTTCAGCCGTAGATAGGTGAGGGGCGCCAATGCCTGTATCATGCGATACCATATCCCACTGTCGGGGCATCCAAACGTTGCCAGTCTTCATCGCTTTGATGGCATAGCCACGGCTTTTGCCGTTCCCAGTCTCATCAAGACGGACAAGTTCGGGATGATAATGCATCATGACAGAGGTCTCAACCTCATCGGCATGGTCGCCCGGTGTGGTAAAAAAGTCTTTAGGATTGATATGATTGAACCAGTTGCTAACCGTTATTAAAAAGTTAGGATAGTCTATTGATAGGTCTCTAATCATGTTCTTGAAGTTGTTTCCGCCATGCCCGTTGATAATAAAAAGTTTACGGAAACCTTGATGATGGAGCGAACTTACGATGTCGGTGAGGATAGCTTTCTGCGTTTCATAGCGTCCGTGAATGCAGAAAGGAAGTTCGCGTTGTCCCAGATTTTGTGAACCTAGCGTGATAGGAGGCATTACCATACACCTTACATTATATTTCTGAAAAGCTAATTGGGCTGCGTCTGCGGCAACGGCATGTGAGAGAATACAGTCTGTCATGTAAGGTAAGTGCCAGTTGTGAGGCTCTGTTGCTCCCCAAGGCAACACGATCACTTCGTAATCTAAGTCTTTGGCAATGCCGTAAGTGGATACTGTTAAGTCTGTTTCTCTATTCATAAGAAGGTGTAGGTCAATGAGTTAATAACGTTCGTGATAAGATATGATAGCTTGAAATTGAACATAGGAGGATTGGAGTCCTCCTATGTTACGAAGTAATTACTTCTTAGATTTCTTGTCTATTTTTTCCCAATACTTCTTACCTTGAGCTTTGAGCTTCGCTGTGAAAGCCTTAGCTTCTGCGGCAGTCAGAGCTTCTTGCTCCGGACTAGCGAATGCATGGGCGTATCCTTTGACGTCGTTGGAGTGTCCACGAGTGAAGTCTGGAACTTCTACAGGAATGTTGCCGTTGTCCATAGAGATAGCGCCTAGTTCGGCGAGGCAGCACCATTCACCGAGATCATAAACGTCCATATCTAGTGGAAGACCGTTTTGTAGACAGTAAACTAAGCGACTATCCATGATAAAGTCCATACCGCCGTGTCCACCAACTTCCTTTGCTTCTTCGCCATACTTCTTGACTATGGGGCTAGTATACTTCTCTACGAGTGCTTGAGCATCTTTTGCCGAGAGGTATTCGTGTCCAGAGAGGTTGTCGGAAGAGGGAGCTACACCCGAACTTTGCATCTTCTTAGAAGATACAGCATAGCCTTCTACTGGGTATTTATTAGCAAATCCTTCAGTACCGGTGAGCTGATACATACGGTTGTAAGGCTGTGGATTCATGACATTGTGATGGATTTCCAACACTTTGCCGTTATCAGTACGAATCAGAGTAGTAGTGTGGTCGCCATTCTTGAATTCAGTACATGCCTTACCGGTAGCTTCTTCAACCTTCTTCTTACCATTAACCGACTTGGTATCCATGGCAATCAAGGTACGCATGCGGTCGCCACGGTGGATGTTAAGAACTTGAGCGATGGGGCCTAGACCGTGAGTTGCATATACATCACCGCGGAACTTTTGATTGTAATCAAGCCTCCAGCCAAGCTTGTCGTTAGCATCTTTTTTCCAGTAATATGACCAGTACGGACTCAAATCATGGCGATAAGCACCTTGAGTATAGAGTACGTCGCCGAATACACCGTGCTGTGCCATGTTCAAAGTATTCAACTCAAAGAAGTCATAGCAGCAGTTTTCCAGCATCATACAGTGGAGACGATTTTTCTCTGACAAGTTAATCAAAGTCCAAATCTCGTTCATGTTCATAGCAGAAGGTACTTCAATAGCAACATGTTTGCCATGTTCCATAGCGTATTTTGCAACGATGAAATGGTGTAACCAGTCGGTTGCAATGTACACGAGGTCAATGTCTTTGCGCTGACATAGTTCCTTGTAGCCCTCTTCTCCATAGTAAACATCGGCAGCAGGCATTGAAGCTTTTCTCAAAATGTTTTGGCATTTCTCTGCACGTTCTTTCTCATGATCGCACAAAGCCATAATCTGGATGCCGGGAATGTGAGTCCACCGCTCTACAGCACCGGGTCCACGCATACCTAAACCTACGAATGCTACACGTACAACTTTCAATTTAGGTGTTACCAAATTGATTACATCTTTTTGGCCTTCAGGGCGTGTAGGCACATCAGTCACGGCAGTACCGTTCTTAATGGTGTAGTGCCAGTCGAACTGTGCAAATGCTTGAACGGACCACATAGTTGCCATTAACGTGCAAATAGTGGCCAACATAAACCTTTTACTTCTTCTCATTGTGAGTTTCATTTTGTTTGGTTTCTAGTTTTTAACGGTAAATTATTTGAATTGCAAATATAGTAACTTTTGATAATATAGGCGAATTTATTTTGTTATTATTTTAATATCTTAATTGATTAAAATTTCATTGTGAGGCTGATTCTTTTTCGTTGGAAATCTACCTCTAATACTTTCACCCGTACATGCTGGTGTAAATGCACCGCTTCATTGGGATCTTTGACGAAATGATGGGACAATTGAGAGATGTGTACAAGCCCGTCTTGGTGCACGCCAATATCTACAAAGGCACCGAAATTAGTGATATTGGTAACGATACCCGGTAGTTCCATGCCTGTTTCCAAATCTTTGATGTCTTTCACTCGCTCGTCGAATTCAAATGTTTCAATCTCATTTCGAGGGTCCCGGCCGGGCTTTTCCAACTCTTTCATAATGTCGTTGAGTGTCGGTAGGCCTCTTTCGGCGGTGATATAGCGATTCAAATCGATGGTTTGTTGTATGTCTTTATGCTTGATAAGTTCTGCTACGGTGCAACGATTGTCCTTGGCCATGGCTTCAACAATGCCGTAACTTTCAGGGTGTACAGCACTGTTATCAAGTGGATTCTTACTGTTTGGGATGCGTAGGAAGCCAGCACATTGTTGGAATGCTGCCGGTCCGAGACGTGGAACCTTTTTTAATTCAGCACGAGTAGCGAAAGGACCGTTCTTCATTCTGTATTCAACGATGTTGCTAGCAAGTGTCGGACCGAGCCCACTTACGTATGTAAGCAATTGCTGGCTAGCCGTGTTGAGGTTGATACCAACCGTATTTACGCAACTTTCAATAGTTTGATCAAGGCTCTTTTTAAGTTGTGTTTGGTCGACATCGTGCTGATATTGCCCCACGCCAATGTTCTTTGGATCAATCTTAACAAGTTCTGCCAGTGGGTCCATGAGGCGTCGGGCGATGGAAACTGCGCCTCGAACAGTGACGTCTTCATTTGGGAATTCTTCACGAGCAACCTTTGATGCTGAGTAAATAGAGGCCCCATCTTCGCTCACAACATACACAGGCAAGTCTGAGCGATAAAACTCTGTGTGCTTGATAATATCGCTTGTCTCTCGGCTGGCCGTCCCATTACCAACAGCAATGGCCTCACATGAGAATTTCTTGGCGACTTCTGCGAACTGTTTCGAAGCCGAAAGTTGATTACCTTTGGGTGGTAATATGTCTACAACCGTGTGATAGAGAAGATTTCCTTGAGCATCTAGACAAACTACTTTACAGCCAGTCCGAAAGCCCGGATCAACTCCCATGACTTTCTTTTGCCCTAAAGGCGCAGCTAATAAAAGTTGCCTCAAGTTGCCCACAAACACCTTGATAGCCTCTTGGTCGGCCACCTCTTTGCTTAAAGCCGTAAACTCATTCTCCATAGCAGGTTTGAGTAGGCGCTTATAAGCATCCTCTACAGCCTTCTCAACGAGCTTTTGACATGCCCCAAAACCTTTGATATATAGTCGTTTTAAACCGCTCAAACATTCTTCGTCATCGGCCGAAATGTTAACTCGCAGAATCCCTTCGTTCTCGCCTCTACGCATTGCTAACAATCTATGACTGGAACAACGCTTTAGCGGTTCTTGCCAATCGAAATAGTCACTGAACTTTTGTGCTTCCTCTATATCTTTCTTTGTTTTGACCACTTTCGATGTAATGACCGCTCCACGGCGGTAAAGTGAGCGTAGTTGTTGGCGCGAACGCTCGTCCTCATTCACTGTTTCGGCGATGATATCTTGTGCCCCTTTGATAGCTTCTATACTGTTTTTGATGTCTCCTTTGACGAATCTAGTTGCGGCATGGTGGGGATGTTGCTCTCTTTGTAACAGGATAATAGTGGCCAAAGGCTCCAATCCTTGTTCGCGAGCTATTTGGGCTTTCGTCCTACGCTTGGGTTTATAGGGTAGGTAAATATCCTCCAATTCCGTGCCATCCCAACAATTGTTGATGCGCGACAGTAGGTCGTCGGTCATCTTCCCCTGCTCTGTGATGGTCTTACTGATGGTCTCTTTGCGTTTAACGAGTTCTTTGTATTTGTCATTTAGTTCGCTGATGGCAGCTATTTGCACTTCGTCTAATGAGCCGGTCTGTTCTTTACGATACCGCGAGATGAACGGGATGGTACAGCCCTCATCCAATAGTTGAAGTGTATGCTCGACACTTCTTGCAGATAAAGAAAGTGCTTGGGCTATGATATTTGTAAATAGATTCATGTCTAATTGTTTTTTATAGTATCTGCAAAGATACTTCAATGCAACAGATAAAGGGAACTTTCAAACTATTTATTTTGTAATATTATTATTTCAGCGTAACTTTGCAATATAATAAGGTGTACTAAATAATGATTTCAGTAGAAGGTTTGAAGGTTGAATTTGGTGTGAAACCGCTATTCACCGATGTTAGTTTTGTTGTGAACGATCATGATCGTATTGCCCTTGTAGGTAAGAATGGAGCAGGCAAGTCTACCATGCTTAAGATTCTATGTGGCATTCAGAAGCCCACTGACGGGACTGTCTCTGTGCCTAATGATTGCACGATAGGCTATTTACCGCAGGTTATGAAGCTGCAAGACGACACCACTGTGCGCGAAGAAACACGCAAAGCTTTCGCGAGTACGACCAATCTTCAGGCTCGTATAGAGAAGATGCAACAAGAGATGGCCGACCGCACCGACTACGAAAGTGAGAGCTATGCTGCCTTGGTTGATAAGTTTACGCAGGAGCATGAACGCTTTATGATGCTTGGAGGCGAGAACTATGAGGCTGAAATTGAGCGTACTTTAGTGGGCTTAGGCTTTGAACGTAGTGATTTCGAACGACCTACTCGCGAGTTCTCTGGGGGATGGCGAATGCGTATCGAACTTGCTAAAATCTTGTTACAGAAGCCTGATGTATTGCTATTAGACGAACCGACCAACCATCTTGATATTGATTCTATTCAGTGGCTCGAACAGTTTTTGATCCAAAGTTCAAGTGCTGTGGTACTTGTAAGTCACGATAGAGCGTTCATCAACAACGTCACTAATCGCACCATAGAGATTACATGTGGTCGTGCCGAAGACTATCGTGTTAAGTACAATGAGTACGTTACGCTCCGAACTGAGCGCCGAGAACAGCAACTTCGTGCCTATGAGAACCAGCAAAAGGAGATAGCCGACATCAAAGACTTTATTGAAAAGTTTCGTTATAAGCCCACGAAGGCTGTACAAGTGCAGAGCCGTATCAAGCAATTAGAGAAGATTGTGCCCATCGAAGTAGACGAAGTCGACAACTCTGCGCTCCACCTCAAGTTCCCACCATGCTTACGTAGTGGTGATTTTCCCGTTATTTGTGAGGATGTACGTAAGGATTATGACGCTCATACTGTGTTTAATCATGTTAACCTAACCATTCGACGAGGCGAGAAAGTTGCTTTTGTTGGCAAGAATGGTGAGGGCAAGTCAACGCTTGTTAAATGTATAATGGGCGAGATACCATACACAGGTAAGCTTAAGGTCGGACACAATGTGCAGATTGGTTATTTCGCTCAGAATCAGGCACAGTTGCTTGATGAGGAACTGACGGTGTACGATACGATAGAACATGTGGCTAAAGGCGAAGTGCGTCTGCGTATCAACGACATTCTTGGAGCATTCATGTTCGGTGGTGAGGCTTCTGATAAAAAGGTGAAATTCCTTAGTGGTGGCGAGCGTAGCAGATTAGCCATGATTCGCTTATTGCTCGAACCTGTCAATTTGTTGATTCTCGACGAGCCTACCAATCACCTTGATATGCCTTCTAAAGATGTGTTGAAAGAGGCTATACGTGCCTTCGACGGTACGGCTATCATTGTGAGTCACGACCGTGAATTCCTTGATGGATTGGCCGAGAAAGTATATGAATTCCGCGGTGGACAGGTGAGAGAGCATTTGGGAGGCATCTATGATTATCTGCAAGCATACCAAGCCGAGACCGTAGGAGAGGCTTTGCAAAATGCTTCGATGGCTGAACGAACGGTTTCAACTAAAGCAGATACAGCAGTTACTACCCCTATTCTGTCTAGCGGTAAAGAGAGTTACGCTGAGCGTAAAGAGCTACAAAAACGACTTAATAAAGCAGAAAAAGCCGTTAAGGAAAGCGAGTCGAGAATAGCATCCATGGAGAAGCGTATTGCCGAGTTGGATACTTTGCTTTGCGATCCGGCCAATGCTTCCAACATGGAGTTGGTTACTGAGTACACGGCAGTGAAGCGTAAGCTCGACGAAGAGAATGAGAAATGGTTGGAACTCTCCGAGAAATTGGAGGAATTGCAAGCATGATGATTAACGAATATATCAATAATCCAAATAACGAAATGATGAATTTAAAAACGATTGTTCCCATGTTGGCTTTCGTGGCCATGCCCGAATTGAGTATGGCACAGAATGCTACGGGACTTAAAGCAGCCAATCTTGACAAGACCGTGCGTCCTGCCGACGATTTCTATGAGTTTGCAACAGGTGGTTGGCAGAAGAATAATCCACTGCCGGCAGCCTATAGTCGTTACGGAAGTTTTGACAAGTTGCAAGAAGATAACAACAAACGTATCAACTCTATCTTGGATGAACTCCTCAAGAAGAAGTTCAAGCAGGGTACTACTGAGCAGAAGTTGAGCGATCTTTATAAGCTGGCTATGGACTCTGCTCGTCGTAACAAAGAGGGCGTTAGTCCTGTGATGCCCCGTATGAAGGAGTTTGAAAGTGCCAAGACTATTGCCGATTTGAAGGCTTTGCAACTCAAGTATGCTACTTTCGGATATGGTGTTCCATTCAGTACATGGTTTGGTGCTGATGACAAAAATGCCAAGATGAATATTCTGAGCATCTATCAGGGTGGTCTTACTTTGGGTCAGAAAGATTATTATGTAGACAACGATGCGGCCACAGCCGATATTCGTGAAGCTTATAAGAAGCACATTGTGCGTATGTTCCAGCTCTTCGGATTCTCTCAGACAGAAGCCGAAAGTCGCCGAGATGCTATCATGCGTTTTGAAACGGCAGTGGCTTTGATATCCAAAAGTAATACAGAACTGCGCGATCCACAGGCTAATTACAATAAGATGACATTAGCCGAGTTCAAGGAAAACTATCCCGGTATCGATTTGGAAGCCATGTCTAAGGCTCGTGGTGTGAAGGCCGACTATATCCAAGAGATGGTTGTAGGACAGCCAGCATTCATGGCCGGCGTCGATAAATTGACCGCAGTGCTCTCTGCCGACGACCTTCGTGCCCTCATGGAGTGGGATCTTATTCAATCGTCAGCTTCTTATTTGAGCGACGAGGTGATTGCTGCCAATTTCGATTTCTTTGGTAAAACCATGCGTGGACGTAAGGTTGATTATCCTCGTTGGAAGAAAGCTACTAATCAAGTAGAGAGTGTTCTGGGCGAGGCGTTGGGCAAAATGTATGCTGAGCGTTACTTCCCGGAATCAAGCAAGAAGCGTATGAAGGAACTTGTTCGCAACTTACAAATCTCTCTCGGACAGCGTATAGATGCACAAACTTGGATGAGCGACACAACAAAGGCTGCTGCTCATGAAAAGTTGGATGCCTTCTATGTGAAGATAGGTTATCCTGATAAGTGGGAAGATATGTCAAGATTGATCATTGATCCGGCTAAGTCTTACTACGAAAATATGATGGCTTGTACCGAATTTTGGAGTGCTCGCCATATCGAAAAGAGAGCCGGCAAACCGGTAGACCGTGACGAATGGGGTATGACTCCGCAGACAGTGAATGCTTATTACAATCCTACGACTAACGAGATTTGCTTCCCGGCTGGTATTTTGCAGTATCCGTTCTTCGATCCTAAGGCCGATGATGCCTTTAATTATGGTGCTATCGGGGTGGTTATCGGTCATGAGATGACTCACGGATTCGATGATCAGGGACGTCAATATGATAAGGATGGTAATATGAAAGACTGGTGGACAGCCAGCGATGCAGCCAATTTCAAGGAGCGTACAGATAAGTATGCCGACTTCTTTAGCAATATTAATGTGTTGCCAGACCTTAAAGGTAACGGTCGATTAACATTGGGTGAGAACCTTGCAGACCACGGAGGCCTTCAGTTAGCTTACTATGCTTACAAGAATGCTACAGCCAAGAAGCCTTTGAAAACTAAAGAAGGATTCACCGCAGATCAACGTTTCTTCATTGCTTATGCCGGTGTATGGGGACAGAATATCACTGAGAAAGAAATTCGTAACCGTGTGAAGAGCGATCCTCACTCACTGGGCGAATGGCGTGTAAATGGTGCTCTTCCTCATATTGATGCTTGGTATAAGGCTTTCGATGTGAAGCAGGGAGATAAGATGTTTATCCCTGAAAGCGAGCGTTTGCAGCTTTGGTAAGATATACCTACTATAATATAGCTCAAGTATGACATGTTCGGGAGTCATCAGGAGTTAGTAGAAGTAAAAGCCTCAAAAAGCCTTGGAGTAAACAGACAAATGTCTATTAACTCCCCTTTGTAACTCCAACGCCTGACAGGCGTTTTACTCCAAATAATGCTGAAGTTGAGCATGATAGCGAAACTTCAACAATATAATAAAACCGACATCCCTTGTTGAGATGCCGGTTTTATTCTTTATATACCGTAAGATTCTTATTCTACAACTTTCAATATAGCGTTGCCAACACAAGCATTAGGCATTTGTATGTGAAGCATCTGGCAGACAGTGGGTGCAATATCGGTGATATAGGTCGGCGTAGAGGTCTGGCCATGTTTCACGTTCCATCCCATGAATACAAGTGGAATGTGGGAATCGTAGGGATTCCATGCACTGTGTGACGTACCGATGTAGTCGGCTGCAACCTTGAAAGGTAGCATGTTAGGACGTTGGATAACTAATAGCTCACCACTTCTACCGCGGCAATAGCCATTAATAGCACGTTCGCGCACAATGGAATTGATAGGAGCTGAGGCAATGTTATCCATATCTACCACATATACAAATTGTGAATCGGCCTTCAAATAGTCTACTGCTGCAGCCTTAACAGCCTTTTCGTCAAGGCCGGCTTTCTTGGTAACATCGTGGTTTAGATACATCGCTGTGGAGTAAATGTCGTTGAAGAGGTCGGCTACACCGAATTTCTGTTGCAGATGATTGTTGAGTGCTGTCATGGTAGCTTTATAATCCCAACCACCAGCAGGAATGTTGTGACTGCGTGATACGTTTGGATTGTGAGCACCGGCATGGTCGGCCGAGAGGAAGAAGAGGTAGTTGCCACGACCAATTTTGCGGTCTAGATAATTGAAAAACTCTGCTAAATCCCTGTCTAAGCGCATATAGACATCGTGGTTTTCCTTGCCACGTGTGCCGTATTTATGCCCGATGATGTCGGTCGATGATACACTTATGCAGAGCATATCGGTCTGTCCACGCATACCCATCTGCTCGTTTTTGATGGTAGCTTCGGCCATTTTGAATGTACTGGTCACTCCATCGGGAATGCCGGTAATGTCTACATCCTTAGCCGGGCGGTTGGCCTTGTTGAACTTTTCTACCCATGCTGGCAGTTGCTTCATATAATAGGTGCTGGTGATATAGCCTCTAGAGCTGTGGTCCCACCAATAAGCGGCATCGGCAGCATGACCGGCTGGGAATATGGAAGCGCGGTCTTTGAGTGCTACGCCTATCACTTTCGACTTGGCATCGGTAGCCATTTTGAGCATGTCTCCGATAGTTGTAGCCCACATATTGCGTGGCGACATCATCCCTTCCTTGCTATTGCTACCCACGGTTTGCACAGTTTTGTCTTCGCAACAATACACTTTTTTATTACCTAGATGGAAGTTGTTGCCGGCAATACCATGAAGAGCAGGCACAGAACCGGTATAGATGGATGTATGGCCAATGGCTGTTACTGTCGGGATATAGTTTATCATAGTGTTTTCGCAACTAAACCCTTCGTTGAGCAAGCGCTTCAATCCGCCCTTACCATATTGGTCGTAATAATAGTAAAGGTAGTCCCACCGCATTTGATCGATAGCAAGTCCCACCACAAGTTTCGGTCGTGCAGGTTGTGCCAACAATAGAAGTGTGGCGCAACATGCTAATAATAAAATAGATAGTCTTTTCATTTGATATTGATTTTTAGAATTACTGATAATCATGATATGTTTACAAAGGAAGTGCAAACGAGCGCAATGAAAATGTATTCTCAGATTGTCGAGTGCAGTCTTTGCTTCTACAAAGATAGTTATATTTTGTTTTTGTCCAATACATAGCTTCTGTTTTTCATATTTTCAATTCTCTATTGAGGTGAAACATTAGCACGGTGCAGTCAAAGATTGTTGCTTCCAGCATATGGTGTTTGCTGTCAATCAAGGCGATGGAGCATCCAATGAGTGGCTCGAACCAGTCTCCCTCTCCTTGCGAGAGGGACGGGGTGAGGTTACTGCAAGGCTACGGCAGGATTGCTGGCAAGTCGAGGCAGTCTTGCTGTTTGGTTTTTGCAGCATCGCTGATGTGCCTCTGCAACGAAGTAATGGATAAGTTACTAAGTAGACTAGTAAATGAGTTTGGATTGTAATATGCGCTTTCAGATGCTGCAATTTTATTTGGTTATATCTATGAATAGCACTATCTTTGCGAGGAGTTTTATAGATTGAAAGGAACATAAATGCCGTTACGATTACCAGACAGACTGCCTGCGATAGAGATATTAAAGCAAGAAAATATCTTTGTGATGGATGAGACGCGTGCGCACAATCAGGAAATCAGACCTCTAAAGATTGTGGTACTCAACTTGATGCCGCTCAAGATAACGACCGAGACCGATTTAGTCAGGTTGCTATCAAACACACCTTTGCAGCTTGAAATCTACTTCATGAAGTTGAAAAGTCATACTCCGAAGAATACGCCGGTGGAACACATGATGATGTTTTATCGCGATTTTGAAGCTCTGTCTCGCGAGAAGTTCGACGGAATGATAATTACCGGAGCTCCCATTGAAACCATGCCTTATGAGGAAGTAGAGTATTGGCCGGAAATAATTCGTATCTTTAATTGGGCTCGTACGCATGTTACGAGTACGCTATACCTATGTTGGGGGGCAATGGCAGGGCTATACCATTTCTACGATGTGCCCAAATATGGGTTGGATAAGAAAATGTTCGGTATCTTCAAACAGAAGACTATAGCACCGCAATTGCCTATCTTTAGAGGCTTCGATGAAGAATTTAACATGCCTCAAAGCAGACATACAGAAGTGCATCGTGAAGATATAGAGAAGCATCCCGAACTGGATATTATCGCGGAATCGGCCGAGAGTGGAGTTAGTGTGGTGATGGCGCGTGGCGGACGGGAATTCTTTATCACCGGACATTTGGAATATGCACCCGACACTTTGGACAAAGAATATAAGCGAGATAAGAATATTCGAGATGATGTAGAGTTACCCCGGAATTATTATCATGATGATAATCCGGCACTAGAGCCTATTGTGAGCTGGCGTGCACATGCCAACTTGTTCTATAACAATTGGATAAATTATTACGTATATCAGGAGACTCCTTATAATATAGACGATATTCGCTGATGGAAAAAATACGTACGTTGGAACTCTTGGCACCTGCTAAGAACTTGGAGTGTGGCTTGGCTGCCATTGCACATGGGGCCGATGCCGTCTATATCGGAGCCACTCACTTCGGTGCGAGGGTTGCTGCCGGCAATGCTATAGACGATATTGCACAATTATGTAGGTATGCCCATCAGTTTGGGGTACGTATTTATGTGACAGTCAACACCATTATTTATGAACAGGAATTAGCCGATACAAAGTCGCTTATCCGCGAATTGGCTCGTATTGGAGTAGATGCTGTCTTGGTGCAAGATATGGGAATGGTAGAGATGTTCCGACAATTACATGAGGAAGAACCCGATTTGAGGTTGCCGGCATTGCATGCCAGTACACAATGTGATACTCGTACGGCCGAGAAGGTGAAGTGGTTGCAGGCTATTGGGTTCGAGCGTGCGGTGCTAGCACGCGAACTTTCGGTGGCCGAAATAGTCTCTATTCATGAACAGAATCCCGATGTAGAGTTGGAAGTCTTTGTACATGGTGCGTTGTGTGTGAGTTATTCGGGTGTTTGTTATGCCTCTCAACATTGTTTTAATCGTAGTGCTAATCGTGGCGAATGTGCACAATTTTGTCGTATGAAGTTTGATTTGGTAGATGCGACAGGTCGTGAGATAGAGCATCAGCGGTATTTGTTGTCGCTTAAAGATATGTGCCAAATCGAGCAACTTGAACCTTTGGCTGAAGCTGGTGCATGCTCGTTTAAGATAGAAGGACGCTTGAAAGATGTGGGATATGTAAAGAATGTGGTCTCTGCCTATAGCAAACGACTCAATCAATTGGTACAGAAATATCCTGAAAAGTATTGTAGGGCGTCAAGAGGTGAGGTGAGTTACAACTTTGAGCCCAACTTACAAAAGACTTTTAATCGTGGTTTTACCAACTATTTCTTGAATGGCCGAAAGTCTGCTATAGCTAGTTTTGATACGCCCAAAGCTATGGGGGAGTTTGTCGGGACGGTGAAAGAAATACGTCATAACAGCTTCAATGTGGCTGGAACGGCCAACTTTGCCAATGGAGACGGATTCTGTTTCATCAATACGAATAGGGAATTGGAAGGTTTCCGAGTAAATCGAGCAGAGGGAAACAGGCTTTACCCGTTGAAGATGCCGACTCATTTAAAGCCCGGAATGCGGTTGTATCGCAACAACGACGTGGTATTTGAGAAGACATTATCGGGACAAACAGCCGAGCGGAAAATCAAAATAAAGATGTCGTTTGGACTTACTGAGAATGGTTTCTCGTTGATGGCCGAAGGTAAAACCGTTACAGTAGACTTCGCACATCAGGAGGCTCAGAAGCCACAACGAGATAATATTATTCGTCAACTATCCAAGTTAGGCAATACACCCTATCTTTGTGATGAGGTGACAGTGGCCGATGGAGTCGATCGTTACTTCTTGCCTTCGAGTGTATTAACTGATATGCGTAGGCAATTGGTAGAACAGTTATCAGTTGCCGAAGTGCCGATTGCTGCAAAAAATAAGAAAAAGCAAGAAGTAGGAATAGGCTCTTTGGCGTGGACACCGGAATATAAGAAGCATTTATATTTATATAATGTGAGCAACCACTTGGCTCAACAATTTTATGAAAAGCAAGGAATGACAAGGGTAGGGAAGGCCTTTGAAGTGGAGCCAAAGTCCAATGCGCTGATCATGCAATGCCGTCATTGCATTCGTTTCTCGCTTGGTTATTGTGTCAAGCATGGCGGACGAAAACCCGAATGGAAAGAACCGCTCAAGTTGGTGTTGGGAGATGGCCGACGGTTTGAGTTGGAGTTTAATTGTAAGGAATGCCAAATGAACATCTATGCAGAATAAATCGGTACATCGAATCATTGCCAGTGTATTACCATTATTATTGATAATGATGGTCTCTTCGTGCTATCATAAGAAGAGAACTAAGCCCGATGCAATGGTACAATACAGTGCGCGACAACTGGATTCGCTCTCTTTTCAGAGCACACACCACTATACCAACAACTATAACTTCGTAGTTAAGAGCGATTCTATCGTCTTGATACAGCAGCAACCTGAAGAGTCTATGTCCGATTTGATGACAGATTCAGTGGTCGTATATAAGCATGACCATTTGGTTGTAGCTGATATTCGGGTGCTGCCGAATGATTCTGTCGACTCGGTATGGGTACAGTTGGCACGTGATCAGAATACGTTTGGATGGATACATGAGTCGAAACTCATGCCAAAGGTGGTGCCCGATGATCCCATTTCACAATTTATCTCCACTTTTTCCGATGTCCATTTGCTCATATTCTTGGTCGTCATCAGTATCATCGGAGTCGTTTATTGGTTGCGGAGGATACTTCGTCAGCGAGCACGTATCGTACATTTGCGTGATATTAATTCGTTTTATCCTACATTGTTGACACTTGTTGTGGCTACAGCTGCGACTCTGTATGCAAGTATTCAACTCTTTGCGCCCGATACATGGAGGCATTTCTATTTCCATCCCACGTTGAATCCATTCTCTGTTCCGCCTATCCTTGGCATCTTTCTTGCTTTGGTTTGGGCCATGTTGATAGTGGGATTGGCTGCTTTTGACGATACTCGTCACCAGTTAAAGTTTGGAGCTGCGCTCACATATCTAAGTGGATTGGCTGCAGTTTGTGCTGCCGATTACATCGTGTTTAGCATTACTACCTTATATTATATAGGCTATCCACTGCTTGTACTATACTTCTATTTCGCCCTCAAATGCTATTTGAAGACGGGATATGTGCGTTATACGTGCGGGAATTGTGGTGCTCTGATGTCGAAGAAAGGGCGCTGTCCGTCTTGTGGAGCGATGAATAATTGATATTATTTTGGCTTTAAGGCTTGCTTAAAGGGTAGTTGTATTGGTCGAAATACTGGAAGTCTTTGTTGTTGTAATGCGCTCCTTCCACATTCACTTGGATAGAAATGTTTGGATTGATGTTGTATTTCACAGCTGCTCCAACTACATCTGCGTCACCGGTAAACATTCCCATGCCGCCCATGGGACCATGATACCAATAGCCGGGATGGTAGAATGAAGAGTAACGATTACCATAATTGTTGGCTATATTCTTCTTTGCATACACCCAAGCTTCCCAATGTTCGTTGAAACGGTAGCCTAATGCAGCATAAAGAGCCCCATCTCTATAGGAGTCGCTACCCCAGTTGATGTTCTGAACATAGCCTCCTGCTGCCAGCCAAAGTTTATTATTCTTGGTCAGCGGAGTCAGGTAAGTTGCACTCAAGCTTTGTGTGAAGCCTCCACGATGGGGTACATTTTTGCCAAAAGTAGCAAAAGCGGAAAGGCCTAATTGGACGTTCAGTCCCTTATGGAGGCCCCACCCATAATAATGATAAGGTGTCATGGCGTATGACATTGGTACAGGCGGCTGCAGCACGGTGGCTGTGGTGTCTGCGGTCTGTTGGGCTTTGCTAATAGTACAAAGTCCAAGTAGGATAGTTACTATGAGTACCTTTCTTTTCATCATGGGCAAAGTTAGACTTTTAGAAAATAAAAACCAAGACCTACAAACAACTTTAGTGATAATTTGCACTTATTTGGAACTAATCATACGACATTTAGATGAAGATGTAAATTATTGTTTTAGAATTGCTTGGATGCAATTCTTTTATTTCCTATATTTGCCAATGAAATTTATAACTAAATCAAAGTGTAGACATGAAAAAGGTTTTATTGTTGATGTGTATGGTGCTGTTTGGCTCCTTGGGCTGTAGCTTTGCGCAAATAACAGGGCGTTTGGAGTTCAGCGCAAAAGATGATTATGAAGACGAGAACATTGTCCCGATGGAGGATAAGGGATTGATGGTACAGTCTTTTGCCAAAGATTCTAAAGATGGGAAGCGATTTTTTAAGATGCAATTTTTCTCTACAGCAATGAAGCCAATCAGCACTGATTCGCTGTTGGTAGATAAGCGTATGTACATCCACTCTAATATATTTGATGCCGGAACTCTCTATACGGTGTTGAGAGAACGTAGTGGTGAATTTGCCATCTTGGCTTTTGATGCTAAAACGCGTAAGGTTAAAATGACTGAAGGTGAGTATGCTAAGAAGGGTACCATGCGTAATATACAGATTGTCGACGGCTATGCGGTGTTCAGTTCTACCGTGAAGAAACTGGAGCGTGTGGGTATTATCGATATGAAGACGGGTGATTGCAAGTATGCCGATATTCACTTTGAGGGAGTAAAAGACAAGAATGTGTTTATCTTGGAGACGCAGGTGATAGATGGAATCGTCTATGCTTTCGTGCGTGCGGAACGCGAAGTGTATCTTTCACGTATCGATATGCAAGGTAAACAGTTGGGTGCTACGCTGCTTACAAAGGATATCGACCAAGAGCTAGTGTCTGCTTCTATCTCGAAAGTCGGTAACAAATACTTTGTTACAGGAACCTATGCTACGAAGAAAGTGGGCTCGCAGGGTATCTATTTCGGTGAGCTGAAGGACTGGAATTTTAGCTTCTTGAAGTTCTATAACTATCTTGATTTGAAGCATTTTGCTGATTATATGAGTGAAAGGGCTCAGAAAAAGATAGAACGAAAGAAAGAGAAGAAAGCTAAAGAGGGTAAGGAATATACGCGGAACTACTTCATGGCATCGCACAAGATTATGAGCGATGGGAAGGATTATTTCTATCTTGGTGAGGCTTATTACCCCACTTATCGAATGGTGATGATTGGTAGGACATGGGTTCGAGAGTTCGATGGCTATGCCTATACGCATGCTATTCTTGTGAAATTCAATCCTCAAGGTGATGTGGTGTGGGATAATAGCTTTGAGATGGCACCTCGTACCAAACCATATTACGTCAAGAGATTTATTTCGACTAGTCTGAGTGATGCCGGAGCTAAGATGCTATTTGCTGATAAGAAACGCATTGTGATGAAGCTGTTTAATAACCAAACCGGTGCGGTAGTCAAAGATCGTACGGAGGAAGTCATCGAAACCGACAATGAAGACGAAAAAGTAAAGAAGGGCAAATATGCTAATTCGAGTCACTGGTATGGCGACAACTTCTTGGTATACGGCACACATGTGGTTAAAAATACGCAGACCGGGGATCGTCGTAAGGTTGTTTACGTGAATAAATACACCATCAAATGAGAACTTGGTATAGATATATAGCTTTCATCATACTGCTTTTAGGAATCTCGATTTCTGCATCTGCCCAAGCCTATGATGGCGATTTGGACAGAAAGATTTCGGCCGGTTATCTCAATGTAGGTGGCCGTTCGGGTGTAGAATTGTGCTATGATTGGGGCATGAGTGATTGGGTATCAGTGGGTATGAAAGGCTCTGTGTTGTTTATAGGAAAGTCTGAATCTGACGACGAACCAGACTTTGTTAATGGTGTTGACCTGTCTTTTCCTGTCGATATACATTGGGACGATGCACTCAAGCTGCCTTCCACAATAGATTTCTATACCGGTGTGGGCATAGGGTCTCGTGTATTTGATGTGCACAGTGGGCTTCGTTATAGTCTCAATGAAACTTTTGGACTGTATGCACAAGCGCAATATAATATACTAAGAACGTTTGAGCGCATAACTGATTTTCCAAGTTTATATACGCGTAAGATACAAGTTTCTTTGGGATTGACTATCAATATAGATTAAGAAGAATAAGGACTGAATGTCCAAAAACAGTGAGGGAGCTATGCCGGATGCTTGGTAGCAAATGGCAAAGCCCCCTCTTTTTGTTTTTATCATTTCTTATATCGTAATCTCGGCTAGGTCGTCTTGTTGCCCCGAATCGTTAATTCGTCAGCTTGTCAGCGCGTCTGTTAATTCTCTGCAGAGCCTTGGCAGCATCGCCGTCTAGCCTTGGCGGCATTGCTGTCAGGCTCTTGCAATGACGCTGCATGGCCTTTGCAACCGACCAAGTGTGAGAAACTATTGTTTCAATTCGCTTGTGAGACGTTCCAATTGGGCTATCAAGTAGTCTAGTTTCAGACCCGAACGGTCGCTCATCATCTGTACATCGGCCTTGGCGGCGATAATCTTTCCGAGCGGCGAACTGAGCATTTTGAACTCCGGTGCAATCTCCGGTAAGCGTTTTTTCAAGCCGGGATACTGTTTCAGCAGGTCTTTGAGTCTGGTCTTGCGAGTGATTTCGTCCACCCCTTCTGTGTCGTCTGCCTCATCTTCCACGGTTTGTGTAGCAGGTTCAGGCGTCTCTCCGGCCCATGTAAGCAGTGTCTGAGAACCCTCGAGCGAGCGTATGTGTGTGCAGTCTTGCATCATCTCTAGCACGCCACGAAACATTCCTTCTTTGTCTCTCACAGCTATGTATATGATGTAGATAAACAAATCGGGCTTGTTAATCCAAAACTCTGCGCGGTCTTGCTCGCCGCTCCGCAACTTGTCTATCACCTCTCTTACGATGTGGGCACTCTTGC
This sequence comes from Prevotella sp. DNF00663, assembly GCF_001553265.1. Classification (GTDB taxonomy): domain Bacteria; phylum Bacteroidota; class Bacteroidia; order Bacteroidales; family Bacteroidaceae; genus Prevotella. The sequence goes on from NZ_KQ960593.1 coordinate 142,688, forward strand.
GTGGATGGCAATTCATCACTTCCCGGCCTATCACATTCTTACTTCTAGGGAATATGCGGTGGTCGGTGTCCGAGTAGAAACAAACCAATTCGTTCTCGTCGACAAACGATATGTCGATGGGCAAATGCTTATAGATGAGGTTGATTTGGTCGAGTGTGAGCTTTCCGGTAGTCACGTCGAGCTTGTCATTACTCCCCGAATTGTAGCCATATTTGCCCAAGAGTTGCTGTAACTCGGCTGCGAATCCGTCGGCAGCGGCGTGTCTCGGCTCTGCTTTTGCAGTAGGATGTTCCACTTGGAAGAATGCAAACCCAATCTCTTGGTCGCCCTCTTTCATCTCTTCGAACTCTGTTTCGGTAATCAGAGCCTGCGAAGTGGGGTAGAGGATGGCCTCTTCTTTCTCCATCAAGTCGCGACAATGGTCGATGAGCGTGCGCTGCAGTGCGATGAATTTATCCTCGTCTGTTTCGTTAAGGAGCTTCTGTGAGTCGCGTATCTCGTCTCTTACGATATCGTCGAAGTTCCACATGGTGGTTGTAGGGCGTGTGAATCCCTTCTTCTCCAACATCGGGTAGAGCTGGTTTTGTTTACGTTTGTAGTGAATAGGGTACTGCCCTATCCGGTCGTAAAGTTCCAGCCATTGGTTCTTAATCATCGGATATTGAATCAAATCTTCTACAGCCAAGAGTAGTTTGCGCATCTCGTCGTTCTCCCGATAGTAGTGCATGAGCGGATGAGAAGGTGGAAGTTCGGGGCGCGAAGTGTCAAGGATGCCATCTAGTAGTTGCAGTGTCATGCGCATATCCACGCGTACGCATTCGTCATCGTCGGCTTCCATCATGTTCTGTTCTACGAAGGCGATGTGGTAAGGGTGTATTTTACCCACGCGCAAAGCCAGTTCTTTTTTAGCCTCTTCGAGCGATAATGCACCGGTTTCGTATTTCTCCTCGATGTCGAGCAACGCCTTCATCCTTTCTTGTTCAATCTCCGGAAGATGTTCTTTCATTGAATTTGCCATACGGTTATATTCCTTTTTTGACGTTTATGATGTTTGATGATGCAAATATAAGTATAAAGTTGGATAGGAATGAGTAACAAATGTGACTCCGAGGTGTTAAATTTATACAAATGAAGTTTTTCCTAATAAAATTGAATAAGTTTGGTGTATCAGGTGGATTTTGCTATTTTTGCCCAACTAACTAATAAGCATAACAATGATGAAGAAAACAGTGATGGGATTTTTAGCAGCACTTTTACTGATTGGTATGCCGGTGCATGCACAGAATACGACGCAGAAGGAGAACTTTGGTAAGAAGGTTTCAAAGTTCTGGAAGAAAACAAAGACGACAATGGTAAATGCCGGACACGAGTTGGGTGACGCCATAGGATTTGATGATAGAGTGGATAAAGATGCTGATTTGAAGGAAATTGATGGCGTAAAATATATGCCAATCTATACTACCGACCTCTTTGCGAAGGGTAATCCCAGTGATGATAAGACCTTGATAGACTTGTCAACGGCTGCTTTTAAGAAGAAATATCCCAATGCAACAATTGTTAGCGCTGTTGTTCCACAGGTGGAATGGTTGAATACGGCGGTAAAAGAAGGAGGCAAGATAACGGGATATCGCAAGCGTGCTTATTGTTATGTACTGGCTAAGGATGGCACTGATGGCTATATCAATGCACGTTTCTTCTTTATGTCGTACCGTAAAGCAGGTGAAAAATATATTGAGAGTAGCAGTTGGCCTAAGTGGGAACGCACCGATATTGTGCCTGTAAGTGCTTATGAAAAACTAAAATAGAATGAATTTTTTAAGGGCTTTGTTCGGTGGAAAGACCGAAGATAGTGAGGAAGAAAAGAAGCACCAAGAAGAGAAAGATTTCGAGGTGCTGAAGTATGATGGTGTTCGTGCTATGAAGACAGGGAATGCTTCGTATGCCATTCGTTGTTTCGAGCATGCGCTGGAGAGACAGGAAGACTTGGAGATAAGGGATTACCTGTCGCAGACTTTCATGATGGTCAATGAGCCATTACAGGCTTATGAGCAATTGCAAAAGATGGCTGAGAAGGCGCCCGACAACCAAAAGATTCTTTTGAGAATGGCAAATGTGGCCTATATGATGGACGATTATCAGGCTATGGGTGATGCCTGTGAGAAGGCATTGTTGATAGATAATGACAGTGCAGAGGTACATTATCTCTATGGACAGGCTTGTATGGGACAGGGAGATAGCTCAAACGCGGTGGCTATGTTGACCAAGGCTATTGGTCTGAACGATAAATATGGCGATGCTTACTTGCTTCGTGGCGAAATACATTTGAAAGAAGATGCACTCACCGAAGCCGATGAAGACGTGCAATGGTTGCTGGAGCATGTGGCTGAAAATGAAGATGTGTTGCTCTTGAAAGCTAGAATAGAGGCAAAGCGAGAAAATACCGAGGATGCTATTATTTATTATAATAAGGTAATAGGAGTTAATCCTTTCTGTCAAGCAGCATTCCAAGAACGTGCAGGTATGCTTCGATTGGTAGGTAAGATAGCTGAGGCTGAAGCCGACGAACAGCAGGCTCAGGAACTGGCAGTAGCATCGGGAATATCCCAGCAAGCTGATGAAAATGAGCCGGGAACACTTCAACAGAAGATGGAAAATAAATATCGGGCGAACAATCCGTATGGCTTCTAAATATCGAATTGTAGTTTGTGTGCCATATTTTTGAGCATTTTTCTTGGATAGATAAAATTATTATTCTACTTTTGTAGGCAAATATAAACGCAACAGAATAAAGAAATAAAGCATGAATAAGTCTTATGCATCTTTTTATTACTTTTATTTTTACTTTGCAAGAAATTGTGAAGCGGGAAGTTGCGTGTAGATTTTAACTTAAGAAAAAAGACAAACGAAATAACGAAACGGTCCCGCTTATCAGAGTGAGGACCGTTTTTGTTTTACCGGAATAAACTTATCCGGAGTATAGAGAAAACCAGATATGAAGAGAATAGCAATACAAGGAGAGCGTGGTTCGTTTCATGACATTGCCGCACATCAATACTTTGAAGGCGAACAGATACAATTAATATGTTGTGGAACGTTTGAAGAAGTGTTTGAAAACATTCGTCGTGACCCTACTGTTATTGGTATGTTGGCTATCGAAAATACCATTGCCGGCAGTTTGCTACATAATTATGAACTTCTTCGTAACTCAGGTGTGACGGTTGTTGGTGAGCATAAGCTGCACATAGAACATGCTATATGTTGTTTGCCTGACGACGATTGGAGCAGCATAACAGAGGTTCATTCCCACCCGGTTGCCCTTGCTCAGTGTCGACAATTCCTTGCTAATCATCCTGAAATGAAAGCTGTTGAGGCGGAAGATACCGCAGGCTCGGCCGAATATATAGCCAAGCATCAAGTCCATGGATGGGCTGCTATCTGTTCAACGTATGCTGCCAAGCTGTACGGAATGCGTATCTTACAAGAAGATATTCACGATAATAAGCACAACTATACGCGCTTTTTGGTTGTGAGTACGCCACAGAAGGCTGATTTCCTACGCTCTTTGGAGAAGTCGAACAAGTCGAACTTGGTATTCTCTCTGCCTCATGAAGAAGGTAGTCTGAGTAAGATACTGACGATATTGAGTTTCTATAACATCAATCTTACGAAGATACAGTCGTTGCCAATTATCGGTCATGAGTGGGAATATTTGTTCTATATAGACCTCACATTCAACAATTTGACACGATACCGACAGTCGATAGATGCCATAACTCCCTTGGTAAAAGAACTCACCGTGCTGGGAGAATATTGTGAAAGTTAGGAGTTAAGAGTGAGTAGTGAGAAGTTTTATGTGATAAAAGAATAAAAATATAGAGACAATGATACAACCGGCAGATAGATTAAACGAAGTACAAGAATACTATTTCAGTCGTAAACTGAAAGAAGTTGCAAAGATGAATGTCAATGGTGAGGATGTTATCAGTTTGGCAATCGGTTCTCCCGACATGCCACCATCGAAGCAAACGGTGGATAAACTGATAGAGGTAGCACAACAACCATCGGCACATGGTTATCAACCTACGGTGGGAATACCGGAGCTACGCAACGCTATGGCTGCCTTTTATCGCAAATGGTATCATGTAGAATTAGACCCGGCAACCGAGATTCAGCCTTTGATAGGTAGTAAAGAAGGGATACTTCATACCACGTTGGCGTTTGTCAATCCGGGTGATTCGGTGCTCGTTCCCGATCCGGGATACCCCACTTATACCTCATTGAGCAAACTGTTGGGTGCCAACGTCAGCAATTATAATCTGCGAGAAGATAATGGTTGGCAGCCCGACTTTAATGAGTTGGAGCAGATGAACCTTGAAAGTGTTAAGTTGATGTGGGTGAATTATCCGCACATGCCGACAGGTGGAAATGCTCGTCGGGAAACTTTTGAGCGTTTGGTCGCTTTTGCTAAGAAGCATAATATCGTCATTGTGAACGACAATCCTTATTCTTTTATATTGAATGAGGGTGAGAAGTTGTCCATACTTCAGGTTCCCGGAGCAAAGGATTGTTGCATAGAATTCAACTCTATGAGTAAAAGTTTCAACATGCCGGGGTGGCGTGTAGGGCTCTGTGCAAGCAATTCTACGTTCATCAATTGGATACTTAAGGTGAAAAGCAATATCGATAGCGGCACCTTTCGAGGCATTCAAATGGCGGCAGCCGAGGCTTATCAGACTAACGATGAGGCTTGGCATCAAGAATATAATATAGATGTTTACCGTCGCCGTCGCCATATTGCCGAGCAAATCATGACCACGTTAGGTTGTGAGTTCGATTCTCAACAGGTGGGAATGTTTCTTTGGGGCAAGATACCTGAGACGTATCAGGATGTCGAAGAACTCACTGAAAGAGTACTACATGAGGCAAAGGTGTTTATCACTCCGGGCTTTATCTTTGGCAACAACGGTAAACGTTATATTCGAATCAGCCTTTGTGCGAAGGACGAAAAGATACAGGAAGCATTGGAAAGAATCCAAAGAATATCATTATCAACAACGAATTAAAATACAATAAAATATGGAATTAGAATTAGAACCCCTTACATTGCCTAGTGATCAAGAACGTCCGATAGTGATGGCTGGTCCTTGTTCGGCCGAGACAGAGGAACAAGTGATGACCACTGCCAAGCAGTTGGCTGCCAAAGGTTGCCACATGTTCCGTGCCGGAGTATGGAAACCTCGTACCAAACCGGGTGGTTTCGAAGGATGTGGAGAGCAAGCTTTGCCTTGGTTGAAGGCTGCTAAGGAAGAAACCGGTATGTTGATAGCAACCGAAGTTGCTACACCTGAACATGTAGAATTGTGTTTGAAGTATGGTGTAGACATTTTGTGGGTAGGCGCACGAACCAGTGCCAATCCTTTCGCTGTGCAAGCTTTGGCCGACAGTTTGAAAGGTATTGATATCCCGGTGTTTGTTAAGAATCCCGTAAACCCCGACTTAGAACTATGGATAGGGGCTTTACAGCGTATCAATCAAGCTGGTATTAAACGGTTGGGAGCTATCCATCGTGGTTTTTCCAGCTATGATAAGAAGATTTATCGCAATCTTCCGATGTGGCAAATCCCCATCGAACTCCATCGTCGCATACCTGCATTGCCAATCGTTTGCGACCCCAGTCACATCGGAGGACGCCGCGATTTGATTGCTCCTTTGTGCCAACAAGCTATGGATTTGGGCTTCGACGGCTTGATAGTAGAAAGCCATTGCACGCCGGATACGGCTTGGAGCGATGCATTGCAACAGGTTACGCCCGATGTACTCGACTATATTCTGAACTTGTTGGTTATCCGTGACGAGCATACTACGACCGAAGGAATACGCCAACTACGTAGTCAGATAGACGATTTGGACAACCAATTGATGGAACTTTTGGCCAAACGACTTCGTGTTTGTCGCGAGATAGGACAGTATAAGAAGGAACACAACATGACAGTATTGCAGTCTAATCGTTACAACGAAATCTTAGAGAAGCGTGGAGCACAGGGTGTTTTGTGTGGATTGAGCGCTGAAAGTGTGGCTCATATCTTTGAAGAGATACATGAAGAGAGTGTTCGTCAGCAACTTGAAATAGTCAATCAGAAATGAGAATATTAGTCATGGGTGCAGGTAAGATGGGGAGTTTCTTCATCGACCTGCTTAGTTTTGAGCACGAGGTTGCTGTATATGAGCGCGATGCGCAACGTATGCGCTTCACTTATAACTGTCAACGGTTCACTCAACTGGATGAGGTGAAGGCGTTTAATCCCGAACTTGTCATCAATGCGGTGACCGTAAAGTATACCATCAGTGCTTTTAAAGAGATATTACCTTACCTGAATGATGACTGTATCATTAGTGATATAGCTAGTGTTAAGACCGGACTGAAAGAGTTTTATGAGCAGTGTGGGCGCCCGTATGTGAGCACTCACCCGATGTTCGGACCTACTTTCGCCAACCTTAATCAACTGAGTGAGGAGAACGCCATCATCATTAGCGAGGGCGATTACATGGGACGTATCTTCTTTAAGGATATGTATCAGCGACTGGGACTCAATATCTACGAGTACACTTTCCAAGAACATGACGAGACGGTAGCCTATTCTTTGAGTATTCCTTTTGTGAGTACGTTTGTCTTTGCGGCTGTGATGAAGCATCAAGATGCACCGGGTACTACCTTTAAACGCCACATGCGCATAGCTCGTGGAGTGCTCTCTGAGGACGATTATCTATTACAAGAGATTCTTTTCAACCCTTATACACACGACCAAGTGTCGCAAATTCGCACGGAATTAAAGGAATTATTGGAGATAATAGATAAGAAAGATGCGAGTGGAATGAAGTCCTATCTCACCAAGATTCGTAAAAATCTGAAGCAAGATTTAGCATAAAGATGGCGTTGTTGACCCTCTTACTGAGCATTTTCACATTTGTAGAGCTGAATACGGAGAATCTTTTCGATACGCAACACGATTCTCTCAAGAACGATACGGAGTTTTTGCCGGATAGTTATCATTATTGGAACAATGCTCGATACTGGCGTAAACTTAATCACATTGGGCAGGAAATCATTGCTTGTGGAGGCGATTCGGCAGGTTGGACGTTGCCCGATATGGTGGCATTGTGCGAAGTAGAGAACGATACGGTGATGCGCGACCTCACCAAACGGTCACTTTTGCGCAAAGCACGCTACGAATATATTATGACCAATTCGCCCGATGAGCGAGGTATTGATGTGGCTTTGATGTATTCACCTTTTGCGTTTCGTCCCATCAATCACCATTCTATCCGCATCCAACCAATAAAGAATATGCGTCCGACACGCGACATTCTTTATGTTTCGGGGCTATTGATAGACGATGATACGCTCCATGTGTTCGTAGTACATGCGCCTAGTCGGTCGGGTGGTGAGGTGCATTCTCGTCCGTTTCGCATGGCTGTAGCTGAGCGATTGATGGCTTCTGTAGATTCCATTCGTGTTCTGTCTCCTCGTGTACGTATCATTGTGGCAGGCGACTTCAATGACTATGTGGGTGATAAAAGTCTGATGTATATCGGTGAACGAGGGTTACAAGACGTGTCAGAGAATGTTATCGGCATGCACGGAGCAAAAGGAACATACCGTTATAAAGGCAAGTGGGGGAGTCTAGACCATATATTTTGTAGCCTCTCGATGCAGTTGTTGTTGGATAGTTGCTACATCTTTGATGCCCCGTTTTTATTGACCGATGATGAGAAGTATGGCGGACTGCAACCTCGACGTAATTTCAATGGGGGCCAATATAACAATGGTTTCAGCGACCATCTGCCTTTGATAGCTCGCTTTAGAGTCGGAGTTGAAGAATAAAGTAAATATAATAGCTGTAACGTATTGGTAATATGGATTTAATGCAAAGTCTCTACAGTGTTACTGCAGGGCTTTTTCAGTTTTACTGCAGAGGCTTTACAGCAATGTTGCCTCGCCTTTGCAGTCAGTTGAGAGTAATTCTTTTATCTCATCAGATGAATATGATGAACTTATAAAATAATTCTTATTTAAATACGCTCAAAATAGGGGTGTATGCGCAGAATGTCGCTTTTAGTGTTTTAAAATAATTTAAAACATTGTTTTTTATTCTTTTTTTGCCTATTAATAAGGTAATTTTGCAGTGAATTTTATAAAGAATCCTTGTTATCACTCTGCAAATAAGACAGATTGAGAGTTATAACATGTAGTTGCAGTCTATAAGAAATTATGTTTGAAAATCTAAGCGACAGACTTGAGCGCTCGTTTAAAATACTAAAAGGTGAAGGCAAAATCACAGAGATAAATGTGGCCGAAACCTTGAAGGATGTGCGTCGTGCATTGCTTGATGCTGACGTAAACTATAAGGTAGCTAAGACATTCACCGACACGGTAAAGACCAAGGCGATGGGTATGAATGTACTCACAGCTGTGAAGCCAAGCCAGTTGATGGTGAAGATAGTGCACGATGAATTGGCTGATTTGATGGGAGGTGAGGCCTCTGAATTGAATTTGTCCGGTCATCCGGCTATCATATTGATGAGCGGTTTGCAAGGTTCCGGTAAGACAACGTTCAGTGGTAAGTTGGCCAACTTGTTGAAAAACAAGCAGCATAAGAAACCTTTGCTCGTGGCTTGTGACGTATATCGTCCGGCAGCTATCGAACAGTTGAAGGTCGTTGGAGAGCAGGTGGGCGTACCTGTATATACAGAATCGGAGAACAAAAATGTCGTTGAGATTGCCAACAATGCCATCAAGGAGGCAAAAGCTAAGAGCTATGATGTTGTCATTGTGGATACTGCGGGTCGCTTGGCGGTCGATGAGGAGATGATGAACGAAATCTCTAATTTGAAACAAGCGTTGAATCCGGATGAGACTTTGTTTGTAGTTGACTCCATGACTGGTCAGGATGCTGTGAATACGGCAAAAGAATTCAACGACCGTTTGGACTTCAATGGCGTCGTATTGACGAAGCTCGATGGTGATACTCGTGGTGGTGCGGCTCTCTCTATCCGCACGGTTGTGACGAAACCTATCAAGTTTGTCGGTACAGGAGAGAAGATGGAAGCTATTGATGTGTTCCATCCTTCGCGTATGGCCGATCGTATCTTGGGCATGGGTGACATCGTTTCGCTTGTTGAACGTGCTCAGGAACAGTTCGATGAAGAGGAAGCTCGCAGGCTCCAGAAGAAGATTCAAAAGAACAAATTCGACTTCAATGATTTCCTCGGACAGATAGAGCAAATCAAGAAGATGGGTAATCTAAAGGATTTGGCAGGCATGATTCCGGGTGTAGGCAAGGCTATCAAGGATGTAGATATAGACGATAATGCTTTCAAAGGTATTGAAGCTATCATCAAGAGTATGACTCCTAAGGAGCGTACCAACCCCGAAATACTGAACCAAAGTCGTCGTCAACGTATTGCAAAAGGCTCCGGTACTGATATACAAGAAGTAAACCGACTGATTAAACAGTTCGACCAGACTCGCAAGATGATGAAGATGGTGACAGGAAATGGTATGGCAGGCATGATGAGCAGAATGAAAGGAATGAATATTCCGGGTATGCCTAAGATGTAAGACGGAAGTTAAGAGATTATAGTAAAAAGCTAATAGAACAATAATTGACGATATGCAGCTGATTGACGGAAAGGCTACGGCTACGGCTATAAAGGCTGAAATAGCAGAAGAAGTAAAGAGAATTGTTGCCGAAGGTGGCAAACAACCTCACTTAGCTGCTGTTTTGGTAGGGCATGATGGTGGTTCTGAGACTTATGTAAAGAACAAAGTTATCGCCTGTGAGCAGTGTGGTTTCAAGTCAACCCTGATTCGTTTTGAAGATACAGTGACAGAGGATGAACTACTGGCAACAGTAGATAAGCTGAATAAAGATGCCGATGTAGACGGCTTTATCGTTCAGTTGCCTCTGCCGAAACATATTGATGAGCAGAAGATAATCATGGCTATAGACTATCGCAAAGACGTGGATGGATTCCATCCTGTTAATGTGGGGCGTATGGCTATTGGTCTTCCATGTTTCATCAGTGCCACTCCGCTTGGCATCATCACGCTATTGAAGCACTATAACATAGAGACTAGCGGTAAGAAGTGTGTGGTGTTGGGACGCAGTAATATCGTGGGTAAACCCATGGCACAGTTGATGATGCAGAAACAATATGGTGATGCAACAGTGACAGTCTGCCACAGTCACTCGGCTAACTTGAAAGAGGAATGTCGAGAAGCAGATATTATCATTGCTGCAATTGGTCGTCCTAACTTTGTGACGGCCGACATGGTAAAAGACGGTGCAGTTATCGTTGATGTGGGAACAACCCGCGTTCCTGATGCTACTCGCAAGAGTGGATTCCGCCTGAATGGGGATGTGAAGTTCGACGAAGTATCCCCCAAGTGTTCATTCATTACTCCCGTACCGGGTGGCGTTGGTCCTATGACCATTTGTTCATTGATGAAGAACACCTTGGCAGCAGGCAAAAAAGAATTCTACCGTTAAGCCATTACAAACAAAGAAAACTTGATTTTTTTTATAACTCTCTAATTTTTGGGGGACCATTTCTCAGTGATGAGAGATGGTCCTATTTTCTTTTAGAGAGTTATAGCGTTGTAGATAGATGATGGTATTATATTTCTATGCGCTCAATACCTCCATAATCCGTCAGGTTTTCAAAAGCATTTTCTTTTTCAAAGAGGCCGCCATAGATGCCGGCACAGATGAGTACACCACCATGCGCAAAGATAGCTACGCGCTCATAGGGCTTCTTTCGCAACTCATCTAAGAATGCTGCGACGCGTGCATACATCATTGGGAAACTCTCACCACCCGTTGCTGCCAAGTTCATATAGTCTTGATACCATGCTTCTATATGTGGATCGACCTTGGCAATATCATCATATAACCTCATTTCCCAGTCTCCCATGTTCATCTCTTTAAGTCTTTCGTCTACTATAGGAGAGGTGTAACCGCAGTATGCTGCCAACTTTCTAGCACGTGTTAATGGTGACGAATACACGGCGTCAAAAGGTGCGTCGGCTTGCAGGTTGCCCTTTGTAATAGTAGCTTCTTGCTCGAAAGTGTCGGCTAGAGGTACGTCGCTCCAACCATAGCAAGTGCCTTTGGGCACTCCGACACGCGTATGTCTGATGAGTGTTATTTTCATATTGTATGTAGAATGATGTTGAGTGTTAGGTAAAAACTGAGTTCGATGAGCAGGAAGATAGCGCCACAGCAGTCGCCGGTATACCCCTTGATGCGGCTCCACAAGAGTCGATAGAGTGCATACATCACCAAGCATGGGACGAAAACGAGTAAGTCCCACTTCATAAAGTTGAGGTAATAGAGCAGTAAAGCGAGTGGCAGAATGCCTTGAATGAACAGACTAATGCCGGCCGGAATGCTGAATTTGCGGTAGACTACACCGTTCTTGGCCGTTTCAGAACTACGCGCGTAGGCTAGTATCTGTACTATTTGGGCTGCCAACATCTTGGCGTATGTATCACCGGCAAAGATGGCCAAGGCACCTATTACGGGTGGAAGACTATGCAAACAGGCTGTTAATAGCAAGGCATAAAAGACGAGACCGAGTACTCCATAAGACCCTATACGGCTGTCTTTCATAATTTCCAAAATGCGCTCGCGGTCTCTTCCGCCACCTCCAAATCCATCCATGAAGTCGGCTAATCCGTCTTCGTGCAATGCTCCCGTTATCAGTAAGCGAACGATAACGGCCACGATAACGGCCGCCATATAGGGCATGATGAATGAACAACCATAGAGCGTGAGAGCCATGATGCCTCCCGTGAGCCACCCAGTCAGCGGCCAATGCTCCACAACTGTTTCGTATGCAGTCTTTGGCGGTTGGTAGATTCGCCAGAAAGGAAGCCGCGTAAAGAAGATGAGAGCAGCCCAAACTTTGTCGTACCATTTGAGGTTGTGGTCAATGGAAACTTTCATTTGTTAGAAGTATTTAGTGATATGAGCACGGTCGAAGTCGTTCATTTCGTTTATCATTCTTATTGCCGACTCTATAATCGGGTATGCACAAAGTGCTCCGGTGCCTTCTCCCAACCTCATACCGAGCAATAATATAGGCTTTGCATTCATGAGTAGCAACAGTCGTTTATGCCCGTTTTCATCGCCGCAATGCCCGAATACGGCATAGTCTAACACATTTGGATATAGCTGTGAAGCCGCCAACATACAAGCAGTCATAATAAAACCATCTACCAAAATGACCATGTGGAGTTCGGCTGCACGCAACATGGCTCCGATGGCTCCCACCATTTCAAAACCGCCAAAGTATCTGATGGCATTAAGAGGAGTATTCCGGTTGTTCTCGAGATAAAGATCTACTGCCGCTTTTAGTACTTTGTATTTATGTGAAATGCCTTCGTTGTTGAGTCCGGCACCAGCTCCGATACACTCTTCCAAAGGTATTTGGCCAAACAGACTCATCCAGATACTCGATGGAGATGTATTGGCTATACCCATCTCGCCAAGGCAAATGATGTTGCATTCCTTTTCTTTACACTCGTCTACAAGTTGCACAGCCGTCTCAATACACAGATTGAATTGCTCTTCAGTCATGGCTGCCGCATGCAAGAAATTACTTGTTCCCCAAGCTATTTTGCGATTGGTAATTTGTGGGCATGCCGATAGGTCATGGTCGACACCCATGTCTATGATACTAAGGTCGAACCCGTGCTGGCGGCAAAATAGGTTGACACCACCGCCACCATTGGCAAAGTTCAGCATTTGTTGCCATGTTACATCGCGTGGAGATACCGATACGCCCTCGTGCTCAATGCCGTGGTCGGCTCCTAATAAGAGGTGACAAGGATGTGAGAGAGTGGGAGTGAACGTGTGCTGGATGAGACTTATCTGCATGGCCAAGTCTTCAAGCATGCCCAGCGAACCTTTTGGTTTGTTCAGATTGTCTATTTTTTGTTGGATAGCTTGGCGCATATCCTTATCTGTTGGGAGTATATTGAATGTCCTCATCTTATTTGATTTTAACGGGAATACCTGATACCATCATGATTACTTCGTCGGCTTTGGATGCTACGTATTGGTTCATCCATCCCTGAAGGTCGGTGAATCTGCGTTGTATCTCGTTGTTACTGACTCCGCCACTGCCTATTTCGTTTGTCACAAAGATAAAGGTGGCATCTTGCGAAGTGAAGCGGTTGAACTCATCTTGTAATTCTTTCAGTGCACTATCTACTGTCGGTTGTTCTTTCACCTTCTTGTCGCTGTCGTAGAAAAAGTTGGTACACCACAGCGTAATACAGTCAATGACCACCACCTTATTATATAGTTGATGGTGCGATAGATATTTTTCCTCTTCGATATTGGTCCAATTATCGCCCCGCCGTTGTTGGTGTCTATTTACTCGTTCACGGAATTCCTCGTCCCATATATGGGCAGTTGCCAAATATACAGGGGTAGGTGAAAGGCTTAAAGCCAACTGTTCGGCATGCATACTTTTGCCCGATCGTTGTCCGCCGGTAATAAGAATAATGCGTTTCATGTTGCGAAGATACTAAAAAACAACCATATATTGATAGAGCCTTTAGCCCAATTTAGAGCGTTTGTCCTATTATTTAACGTCGTAAAGAGCTTTGTTTTCCGCTCATAACTCTTTACTTCTCATTACTAAGTTCTTCACTCTTAATATTCTGCAGCGGCTTGGCAACATTGCTGTCTCAACTTTGCACAATTGCTGAAGAGGCGAAGCAGCGATACTGTTGGCCCTTTGCAGTCTGCGAATAAATATGTTTACAGGTAGATGGGTAGATGAGTTTAGAGTGCTTGAATATCTAGATTAAACTTTTGTATAGTTTGGTTGACTATTGTATTTTAAGTATTTGAATGAGACTTTTGGGTATTTTTATGTTCTAAAACATGGAAAATATACGAAAACTTTGGAAGTTACAATATTTTTTAATAACTTTGCATGCGTATTCGAGAGGATAAATAAAGAAACATAAAATATAATTATTAAATTTTAGAGAGAAATGAAAAAAATCGCATTACTATTTGCAGCTGCCGCTATGGCAGTATCTGTTTCAGCACAGACTGTAACAGAAAGCAAAACATTCGACAACTTCTACATTGGTATTAATGGTGGTGTTGCAACAAAGACAACTGGCCATTCATGGATGAAAGGTTTGGATCCAAACTTCGGTGTACGCTTGGGTCGTAACTTTACTCCTGTATTTGGCTTGGCTCTTGAGAGCAATGCTTACTTCTCTAATAAGCCTTTTGCTTCTACCGGAACAGCAGTTCGTTTCTTGAACACTAGCGTGTTGGGAACTGTAAACTTGAGCAATTGGTTTGGTGGTTATCAAGGTGAGCCTCGTGCTTTTGAGGTTATCGCTTTGTACGGACTTGGTTGGGGACACCTTTTTGGCAATACTGCACAGTATAAGGCTTCTCATTATCACAACAACTTGACCTCTAAGGCTGCTATCGACTTCGCATTTAACTTCGGTGCTTCAAAGGCTTGGCAGTTTTATATCGAGCCTGCTATGGTTTGGGGACTTAACGATAAGACCAATGCTGCTAACTATAACTTGTCTAACAGCGGCATCAAGTACAATATCAACCACAGCTTTGTACAGTTGAACGCAGGTTTGATTTACAAGTTTGGTAACTCTAATGGAACTCATAACTTCAAGATTGCACAGCTCCGTGACCAGTCTGAGATTGATGGTTTGAATGCTCAAATCAATAGCTTGCGTGGTGATTTGAACGATAAGGATGCTCAACTCGCAGCTAAGGATGGCCAGATTGCTGACTTGCAGAATGCCCTTGATGCTTGCAACAAGAAGCCTAAGTATGTGAAGCCTGTTACTGCTACCAACTTACAGCCTACTGTTTTGTTCCGTCAAGGTAAGAGTGTTATCGATCCAGCACAGTATGCTCCTATCGAACTGATTGCTTCTTATATGAAGAATCATCCTGAAGCAAACGTGGAGATTAAGGGTTATGCTTCTCCAGAGGGTTCTGCAGAGTTGAACCAAAAGCTTTCTGAAGCTCGTGCTGAGGCTGTTAAGACTGCACTTATTAAGAAGTATAAGATTGCAGCTAGCCGTTTGACTACCAAGGGTATGGGTGCTACCGATAAGCTTTTCGAGCAGGTAGAGTTCAACCGTGTTGCTACATTCAACGACAATGCTAAGACGAAGTAATCAACAGTAACATTACTGATTTAAGATAAAGAAGGGGTATGCCTATATAGGTATATCCCTTCTTCTTGTTGTATAGGTTCCTATGAAAGTATTGAATGACAACTTGATAGTTAAGAATATGTGTCTAATAACTTTAAAAACGAAACTATAAGCCCTGTATAACTTACGAATTAAATAATAATTCCCAAAATAAGCGTACTATTTATTGGCCGTTACACAAAAACTATTTATCTTTGTATTCAATTTTATATACCTTGTCTTCGATATAGTTGTTGGCAAGGCTTTTTTGAAATATTGGATTTATAGCGAACAAGTATATACAATGAAACATCAGTTGAGAAGTGCTGTTTGTACAGAAGGTAGAAGAATGGCGGGTGCAAGAGCGCTTTGGGTAGCTGCCGGTATGAAACACGAGCAGATAGGAAAGCCCATTATTGCTATCGTAAATAGCTTTACGCAGTTTGTTCCCGGGCATACTCATTTGCATGAGATTGGCCAGATTATCAAGCAAGAGATTGAGGCTATGGGCTGCTATGCTGCCGAATTCAATACTATTGCTATAGATGACGGAATAGCTATGGGGCATGATGGTATGTTGTATTCCTTGCCTTCGCGCGATATTATTGCCGACTCTGTAGAATATATGGTGAACGCTCACAAGGCCGATGCCATGATTTGCATTTCAAACTGTGATAAAGTGACGCCGGGAATGCTGATGGCTTCGATGCGTTTGAACATTCCTACAATTTTCTGTTCGGGCGGACCGATGGAGGCAGGACGATGGAGAGGGGAGAATGCCGACCTCATTACGGCCATGATTAATGGCGGTGATGAGAGTGTAAGCGATGCCGACTTGATGGAAATAGAGAAGTCAGCATGCCCGGGATGTGGCAGTTGTTCGGGCATGTTTACGGCCAATTCTATGAATTCATTGACCGAAGCTATCGGCTTGTCTCTACCCGGTAATGGTTCTATATTGGCTACGCATAAGAATCGTATTCGCTTGTTTAAAGACGCAGCACGTCAGATTGTGAAAAATGCAATGGCTTATTATGAGGATGGTGATGAGAGTGTTTTACCACGTAATATCGCTACTCGCCAAGCTTTCCTCAATGCTATGGCACTCGATATCGCCATGGGTGGAAGTACAAATACTGTACTTCACTTACTGGCTGTGGCTCAAGAAGGTGAAGTAGACTTCACGATGAAGGATATAGATGAGCTGAGTCGTCGTGTGCCTTGTTTGTGTAAATTGTCTCCTAACACCCAGAAATACAGTGTACAGGAGTTCAATCGTGCCGGTGGAATCCTTGGAATCTTGAACGAATTAGAGAAAGCCGGATTGATAGATGGGCAAGTGAAGCGCGTGGATGGTAAGACTTTGGCAGAGCAAATGAAGCGATATGACATTACAGGTGAGTCTGTCGATGAGGAAGCTAATCGTATTTATCGAAGTGCTCCGGGCCATCGGTTCTCTACACAAATGGGTAGTCAAGACACGCAGTGGGAGAGTTTGGATGCCGACCGTGCCAATGGTTGCATCCGCGATATAGCCCATGCTTATACAAAAGATGGTGGTCTGGCTGTCTTGTTTGGAAATATTGCACAAAATGGATGTGTGGTTAAGACTGCCGGAGTGGATGCCAGCTTGTGGCATTTTGAAGGATCGGCCGTGGTATTCGACTCTCAAGACGATGCCTGCGATGGTATCTTGGGCGGTAAGGTGAAGTCGGGAGATTGCGTGGTGATAACACATGAAGGCCCCAAAGGTGGTCCCGGAATGCAAGAGATGCTTTATCCCACCTCTTATATAAAGAGTCGGCATTTGGGCAAAGAGTGTGCGCTGATTACCGATGGACGCTTTTCGGGCGGCACATCCGGACTAAGTATCGGGCACATATCGCCTGAGGCGGCTGCCGGAGGAAACATTGGAAAGATTAAAGATGGCGATATTATTGTAATAGATATACCATCTCGCTCGATCAATGTGAAGCTTTCGGATGCAGAACTTGACGCTCGTGAACAGCAAATACTACGACGTAACCGTGTGGTTAGCAAAGCATTAAAGGCTTATGCGCAAAGTGTTAGTTCGGCAGATAAAGGCGGAGTAAGAATGATAGATTAAGTTTAGGAAATAGATTATGGCGAAAGAAGTAATAACAGGTTCTGAGGCTCTCATGCGAGCTTTGCACAATGAAGGTGTAAAGACCATATTTGGTTATCCCGGTGGAGCCATTATGCCCGTATTTGATGCTTTATATGACTATACACGTGGCGAGAAAAAGATGTTTGATCACATCCTTGTGCGTCACGAACAAGCTGCTGCTCATGCCGCAGAAGGATTTGCTCGTGTAAGCAGTGAAGTGGGTGTTTGCTTGGTAACAAGTGGTCCCGGTGCTACGAATACGCTGACAGGAGTGGCCGATGCCATGATGGATAGTACGCCAATTGTGGTGATTGCCGGACAGGTAGCAGTGGGAGCATTGGGTACAGACGCCTTTCAAGAAGTGGATTTGGTAGGTGTTGCCCAGCCAATAACGAAATGGGCGTATCAGATTCAGCGTCCCGAAGATGTGGCATGGGCTGTTAGTCGTGCCTTCTATATCGCACGTTCAGGTCGTCCCGGCCCTGTTGTTTTGGACTTCCCGAAGAATGCTCAGACCCATAAATGCGAATGGGAAGATGTTCGGGTGAACCATATTCGTTCGTATGTACCTTATCCTCATATTGACGAAGCGGCTGTATCGGCGGCAGCTGAGCTTATCAATGCAAGTAAAAGACCATTTGCGCTTGTCGGACAAGGAGTAGAATTGGGTGGCGCTCAAAGTGAATTGCTTGAGTTTATAGAGAAGGCTGATATCCCAACGGGACGTACCATGATGGGATTGTCGGCATTACCGACTGATCATCCTTTGAATATGGGTATGCTAGGTATGCATGGTAACTATGCTCCGAATATGCAAACGCAACAGTGTGATGTGCTGATTGCTATTGGAATGAGATTTAGTGACCGTGTAACAGGATTGCCATCGACTTATGCCAAGCAAGCAAAGATAATCCATTTGGATATTGATCGCACGGAGATAGACAAGAATATCAAAACAACAGTGGCTGTAGTTGGCGATTGTAAGATGTCGCTTCCCGCTATAACTAGATTGTTGAAAAAGAACTCACATGTCGAATGGAAAGAGTCATTCAAGCAGTTTGATGAAATGGAAATGACCAAAGTCATTGAGCCGGCTATTCATCCTACAGAGGGACCGTTGCTGATGGGCGAGGTTACCAATGTGGTAGCGGAGGAAACTAAAGGTGATGCTGTATTGGTAAATGATGTAGGTCAGAACCAAATGTTCTCTAGTCGATACTTCAAATACAATAAGAAGAGGTCAATAGTAACCAGTGGTGGACTTGGTACAATGGGCTTTGGACTACCCGCAGGTATTGGAGCTACGTTCGGAGCACCGCATCGTACGGTGTGCGTTTTCATGGGTGATGGTGGCTTACAGATGAGTATTCAAGAGTTTGGAACAATTATGGAGCAGGGCTCAGCGGTTAAGATGTTCTTGTTAAACAATAACTATTTGGGGAATGTTCGCCAATGGCAAGATATGTTCTTCAATCACCGTAAGAGCTTTACCAAGATGCTAAATCCACATTATGAAGACATTTGTAAGGCATATAACATCCCGTATGATGTGGTCGTCGATCGCAAAGAACTTCGTGAGAAAGTAGCTAAGGCGTTGGCAACGGACGGCCCTTATCTGCTAGAATGTGCTGTGAGGGAGGAAGATAATGTCATGCCAATGACTCCTCCGGGTAAGAGTGTCGACGAAATGATACTGGGAATAGATGAATAACCGGTTATTGATAGAAGCAAAAAGCAATATGGACAACGAAAAGAAATTATATACTTTACTGGTATATTCAGAAAATATAGCCGGTATACTAAACCAGATTACTGCTGTATTCACTCGTCGTCAGGTGAATATTGAGAGCCTTAACGTGTCGGCTTCGAGCATTAAGGGTATCCATAAATACACGATTACGGTCTGGAGTGATGATGCGCAGATTAAGAAAATTACCAAAGCAATAGAGAATAGGATTGATGTTGTCAAGGCAGACTATTATACCGATGATGATTTGTTCATTCATGAAGTGGCTTTGTTTAAGATTTCGACACCTGTATTGATGGAAAATCCGGAGGTATCTAGAACCATCCGTAAGCACAATGCACGTATGATGGAGGTGAATCCAACGTATAGTACGGTGCTATTAGCAGGTTTGACAGAAGAGATTGCAGATTTGTTTGCGATATTAGATGGCTTCAATTGTTTGCTTCAATATACTCGTTCGGGACGTATTGCAGTGACACGCAGTTTTGAAGAGCCTATTTCTGACTTTTTACAGGAGCAAGATGGACATGCTTAGTAAGGTAGGACGATACGATTTTTTGGCTGAACCCTTTCATTGTGACTTCTCTCATCACCTGTTCATGGGGCATTTGGGCAATCACATGTTGAATGCAGCAGATTTCCATAGCAATGATCGTGGCTATGGAATGACCTATCTTAACCCTATACATAAGACTTGGGTACTGTCTCGTTTAGCCATTGAAATGGAGGAAATGCCACAGGCTTATGATAAGTTTTTTGTGGAAACATGGGTCGAAAGTGCCATGAAGTTTTTTACGAGTAGAAACTTTAAGGTAGTAGGTGCCGATGATAAAGTGTATGGATATGGCCGAAGTATTTGGGCAATGATAGATACTGATACTCGACAACCGACTGATATCTTCTCCGTTCGTGATGGTTTGATAAGCCAATATATAGAATCAGAGAAGTCTTGTCCTATTGATAAGAGCTCACGAGTGAAGATGGGTAGCGACCCGGAACTAATAAGAACCGTCGATACACTGTACAGTGATGTGGACATGAACGGCCACATTAACAGTGTCAAATACATCGAACATATCCTCGATTTATTCCCTCTTGGCTACTATAAGAGTCGGCGTTTGCATCGATTGGATATTGCTTATGTGGCTGAAAGTCATCAAGGAGATCAGTTGGAACTTTATCGTGAGCAAGTGGCAGAGGGCGAGTTTAATATCAGTGTGAACAAATTGACACCGCCAGAGGATGATAGAATTGAAGTTTGTAGGTGTAAGGTTAAATTTGTGAAAGACTGAAATAAAATTTTGTAGTTTTGTTATAAAATGTTACCTTTGCGTGCGATAAAGGCTCATAAAGGAACTTATTATATAAAAGATAACCGCGATAGCAGTATCCTATCGCATAAATGACAAAGTTATATGGCAGAAATGAATTTCGGTGGCGTAGTAGAAACAGTTGTCACCAACAAAGAATTCTCTTTAGAAAAAGCACGTGAAGTACTGAAGAATGAAACGATTGCCGTGATAGGTTATGGTATTCAAGGACCCGGTCAAGCTGGTAATCTTCGTGATAATGGATTCAATGTCATCGTCGGACAGCGTCAAGGTAAGACCTATGATAAGGCTGTAGCTGATGGTTGGGTTCCGGGTAAGTCTCTATTCTCTATTGAAGAGGCTGCCCAGAAAGGTACTATTATTTGCATGCTTCTTTCAGATGCCGGTCAGATTGCGATATGGCCAACAATCAAACCTTACCTGACAGCAGGCAAGACTTTGTACTATTCACATGGTTTTGCTATCAATTGGCAGGATCGTACAGGTGTTGTTCCACCTAAAGATGTCGATGTTATCATGGTTGCTCCTAAGGGGTCTGGTACCTCTTTGCGTACAATGTTCCTCGAAGGTCGCGGTTTGAACTGTTCTTATGCGGTATATCAAGATGCTTCAGGCAATGCTGAAGAGAAGACAATTGCTTTTGGTATTGGTATTGGTGCTGGTTATTTGTTCAAGACAACCTTCCAACGTGAGGCTACATCCGATCTTACCGGTGAGCGTGGCTCGCTGATGGGAGCTATTGAAGGCTTGTTGGAAGCACAGTACGAAGTGCTCCGTGAGCATGGGCATTCTCCTTCTGAAGCCTTTAACGAGACTGTAGAGGAATTGACACAGAGTCTGATGCCGCTCTTTGGTGAGAAGGGTATGGACTGGATGTATGCCAATTGTTCGACTACAGCACAGCGTGGTGCGCTCGATTGGGCGCCTCGTTTCCGTGAAGCGATCAAGCCTGTTATGGAGTGGTTGTATCTCTCTGTGAAGACCGGTAACGAGGCTCAAATCTCTATCGACAGCAATTCTAAGCCCGATTATCGTGAGAAATTGAACAAGGAATTGGAGGCAATGCGTAATAAGGAGATGTGGCAAGCAGGTATGACAGTACGCAAACTTCGTCCTGAGAACGATTAATGATTACACATATATAATATGTAGAAGGAGTTTACCCACTTAGGTAAACTCCTTTTTATTTTGTATAAATGGTCTATTTTGCTTTGATTAAGAAATTTTCATCCATTCTAATATCTTCTTCGGCCAGCAAATCTTCCAATGCATTGTCCAGTTGTTGCTCTGGAATAATGAGTTTTTTGAGTTCGGTAATATGATGTTTTTCTCCATCACTAAGTAATTCCAATATACCGTTTCGAGCCAGTTGGATACTTTGTTCGGTATTATTTTTGGGGTCGTGAGCCAGACATACGTCGCAATGTTCACAGTCTGAAGATCGCTTCTCACCGAAATAAGCCAGCAACTGTCTGCTTCTGCAAACTTCATCGTTCTTTGCATACGCAATGACGGCATCTATCCGTTTACTGAATTGCTCTTTCCTATCCTCGTAAATTTCCTTACTTAGTATAACTCTTTCACCATCTTCCCTGTCTCGTGTGTACACGATGAAAGGAGTCTTGCGCCTAGGGATGAAGTGTAGAATGTGTCGGTGGCTAAGATTTTTGAGTATTAAATATATTTGTTCTTGTGTGAGTCCGGCTTGTTGGGCAAGCAAACCTTCGTCTATATACATATAGTCGGAGAATAAACCACCGTAATTTCTTAGCAGTGCGGTAATGACATTCTCTTCATCCTCTGTCGTTTGTTCCAGTCGATAAAGCGAGTTTCTCTCCAATAAAAACATGACTCTGGCTCTCGCATCAGGTTCCATTTCGTATTCCAAATAGCCTGCTCGTTGTAATATATGCAAGGCGGCGTCTGTCGGAACAGGGAAATGTTTGAACGTACGGCAGAATTTATCTATCTCAAATGTAAAAGTATGGCCGGCTCCACTGCCCACTGCCAGTTGGAAATAGTAGGCAAGATGCTCGTAGACCTTGCGTACATAGTCTTTCTCGGGAAAGTTATCGTTGATGCGTTTGCTCAGTTTTCTCGTGTCACTATCGTTGTAAAGCAATACGGCATAGGCTCTTTGTCCATCTCTACCTGCACGTCCGGCTTCTTGAAAGTAGGCTTCTATTGAGTCCGGACAATCTATATGTATCACCACGCGCACATCGGGTTTGTCTATTCCCATACCGAAAGCGTTGGTCGCCACCATCACTCTGTATTCGTTGTTTTGCCATGCTGTCTGCCGAATGTCTTTGGTATAAGCTTCTAATCCTGCGTGGTAGAATGTGGCACTTAGTCCATTCGCGTCAAGCAATTCGGCAGTTTCTTTGCAGCGTTTGCGGCTTCTTACATACACGATGGCGCTTCCCTGAATCGATTTTAAGATGTGTATGAGTTCCGCATATTTGTCGGATGCTGTTCGAACAACGTAAACCAAGTTCTTCCGTTCAAAGCTCATGCGGAATACATTCGGCCTTTTAAATTCTAATTGTTGTTGAATATCGTCTACCACATTGGGTGTAGCCGTGGCTGTGAGTGCCAAGATGGGGACTTGAGGTTTCAGCTTCCGTATATCCGAAATCCGCAGATATGCCGGTCGGAAGTCGTATCCCCATTGGCTGATACAATGAGCTTCGTCTACAGTAATGAAACTTACGTTGATTCGTTTGAGCTTTGCTTGGAAGAGTTCTGAGCCTATTCGTTCGGGAGAGACGTACAGTATCTTGATTCCTCCGAAGATAGCATTCTCTAAAGTCTTGATAATTTCATGGCGGGTCATTCCCGAATAGATGGCGGCAGCTCGGATATTGCGTTCTAGCAAATGCTCCACTTGATCTTTCATGAGAGCTATAAGGGGAGTGATAACGATGCATACGCCCTCCATAGCTATAGCCGGAACTTGGAATGTAAGCGATTTTCCGCCACCAGTAGGCATCAAACCAAGTGTATCCTGTCCTTCACCGATGCTTTCAATGATTTGTCGTTGAATGCCGCGAAAGTCAGGATACCCCCAGTATTGACGTAAAATATCAGTATATTTGTCTGTTGGCAAGTGACGAATATAGTTAGATTGTTTCCTTATCGTCAGGTCTGATGTCTTCTATTTGAAGCTGAACCTGATTGCGTTTAAATACATTATCCTCAATGGTATAGGCTATGTCAAAGCTCCGTTTGCTCTTGATGTAGCGTGAAGATGCACTCTGTCCGAATGCTATACCGTTGACTACGTTGCTGGATTGTGAGTCTACCAATTCCAACTTGATATGTTCCTGTTCGCGACCGACAACTTTACTCGTACCGTAGTCGTACACACCACAGGTACAGAACAATGGTTTCTGATTGCCGGGACCGAACGGAGAGAATTTCTTGAGGTCGGTATGCAGATGACGAGTGATGTCTTTGAAGTCTATTTTGGCATCAATATCGAGTATAGCCTCGGTCTGTTCCGGTTCGATATGTTCTTCTACAAACTCTTGGAAACGGCGACGGAATTCTGGAATATCATCCCATCTCATGGTCAATCCAGCCGCATATGTATGTCCTCCGAAGTTGGTCAAGAGATCTCGGCAATGCTTGATAGCTGCATAGACATCAAATCCCGCAACGCTTCGTGCCGACCCTGTGGCTAAGTCACCATCGCGTGTGAGCACCACCGTAGGGCGATAATAGATTTCTGTTAGTCGGGATGCAACGATGCCGATGACGCCTTTTTTCCAATTTTCATCATAGAGAACGATGGATGAATGATGCTTCTGACTTTCCAACTTTGACACGATTTGGTTGGCTTCTTCGGTCATTTGCTTGTCAATATCCTTGCGTTGCTCGTTGTATTCGTCTATATGTTTCGACTTTTCCAAGGCTACGCTGTAGTTCTTCTCAACCAATAAATCTACACTCTCTTTACCACTTTCCATACGCCCAGAGGCATTGATACGTGGGCCGATTTTGAAAATGATGTCGCTCATGGAGATATCTCGACCGCTCAGTCCGCATATATCTATAATGGCTTTTAACCCGATACTTGGATTTTGGTTGAGTTGTTTGAGTCCATGATAAGCCAGAATACGGTTTTCTTCGACTACGGGAACGATGTCGGCAGCTATCGAAACAGCACAGAAATCGAGTAGGGGAATGAGCATGGAGAATGGCAGGCCATTGTTTTTTGCCCATCCCTGCATAAACTTGAAGCCTACACAGCATCCGCAAAGTTCTTTAAAGGGATAGCTATCGTCTGGTCTTTTCGGATTGAGAATGGCCACTGCGTCGGGCATAGTTTCATCCGGGACGTGGTGGTCGCAAATAATGAAGTCGATACCTAGGCTTTTGGCATAGGCAATCTCCTCAATTGCCTTGATACCGCAATCAAGTATGATAATGAGTTTTACACCTGTTTCCTTGGCGTAGTCTATTCCCTTTTTACTCAATCCATACCCTTCGTCATAGCGATCGGGAATGTAATAGTCGATGTTTGAATAGAATTGCTGTAGAAACTTGTACACCAATGCTACGGCTGTACAGCCGTCAACGTCGTAATCACCGTATACCAAGATACGCTCTTTATGCCCCATCGCATCATTAAGACGGTCGACGGCCACGTCCATATCTTTCATGATGAAGGGATTGATTAAGTCGGCTAGTTGCGGACGGAAGAACCTTTTTGCTGCAGATTCCGTCGTTATGCCACGCTTAATCAGCAGTTGAGCTAGGATAGGGCTCATATTGAGCTTTCCCCCTAAGTCTTTAGCTGCTTGTATTTCGTCTGGTGTAGGTGATTCGTAATTCCATTTGAAATGCATTTATATCGTTTTTATTTTCTTCGTTTAAGGTGCCGTGAGAATCACGGAAGAACGGTTTTATTTTCACAAAAGGGAAAACCGTGTTCAAAGATACTAAATAATTACGAAATACATACAAAAGAATGCGAGATTATGAATGGCTTTTTGAAACTCTATAACTCATTACTTTTCATTTTTTATAGCTAACTCTTCAATTCCTGCAAGGGCTTTGCAGCATTTTTGAAGAGGCCGAACAGCGATGTTGAAGAGCCTAGGCAGTAGTTTTGCCGAGGTTGTGCAGAAAGTTGGGATTTTATGTTTTTGAGTTTGTTAGTTTATGAGTTGATGTATAAACTTGTGATATTTGGAGTTTATGAATTATTGAGTCATGGTATTATCATGCCTCATATTTACAGATAAAAGTATTATGTAGACTCATATAGAAGTAAAGTGTATGTCTGAAAAGAATGCTTATTGATATTTGGGAAAAGTTTTTTATATAGTTAATATAAATATTTTCCATAGGAAATTTGTTTTGTTGGATAATATAATTTATCTTTGCAAAAATTTCCAAAGGAAAATAATTAATAAGCAAAAGAATAAGATATGAAACATTTAATCATTGGTGGTGTTGCTGGAGGAGCGACTGCTGCAGCGCGTATCAGGCGAGCAGACGAGCTTGCAGAGATCGTTTTGATAGAAAAAGGCCCGCATATTTCGTACGCAAATTGTGGATTACCATATTATATAGGTGGTACGATAGCCGAGCGTGAGAAGTTGTTTGTACAAACGCCTGAGTCTTTTGGGCGTCGTTTTGCCATTGATGTTCGTGTGGAAAATGAAGCTGTTGGTATTGATACAGAGGGTAAGACGGTGACTATACGCCGTAAAGATGGAAGCGAATATACAGAGTCGTACGATAAGTTATTGCTTTCTCCGGGTTCTTCACCTGTGCGCCCGCCATTGCAAGGTATTAATTTAGATGGTATTTTTACTTTGCGTAATGTGGAGGATACCGACCGTATTAAGCAATATATCGACTCACATTGTGTTAAACAAGCAGTGGTTGTAGGTGGCGGATTTATCGGTTTGGAGATGGCAGAAAACTTGCATCATGTCGGTGCTGAGGTCTCTATCGTAGAGATGGGGAATCAGGTAATGGCTCCTGTTGACTTCTCTATAGCTTCGCATGTGCATCGTGAATTGATGAACAAGGGTGTGAATCTCTATTTGAACAAAGGTGTGGAGCACTTTGAGAAGGAAGGTGACGGCCTGAAAGTGTTCTTTAATACCGGTGAGAGTATCTATGCGGACATCGTTTTACTATCTATTGGGGTGCGTGCTAATACACAATTGGCTCAGCAAGCAGGTATTGAATTGGGTGAACGTGGTATTAAAGTGGACGAATATCTAGAGACTTCGGCTAAGGATGTGTATGCTGTGGGTGATGCGATTGAGTTTGTTCATCCGTTGACCGGGCAACCTTGGCTTAACTTTTTGGCTAATCCGGCCAATCGACAGGGCAGGATAGTGGCTGATAACATGGTCATGGGTAATGTGCAATCGTACGAGGGAGCCATAGGAACATCCATTGCTAAGGTATTTGATTTGGCAGTTGGTTCTACGGGATTGGCTGCCAAAAGACTGAAACAGTTGGGTATACCGTATCAGAGTAGTACAACTATTTCTGCAGCTCATGCGGGTTATTATCCTAATTCGTTCCAGTTGACTACCAAATTAACTTTTGACCCTGAGACCGGGAAGCTCTATGGGGCACAGTGTGTAGGCAGTGAGGGAGTGGATAAACGTATCGACCAGTTGTCGATTATCATTAAGAATGGGGGCACGGTGGCCGATCTTACCCGTTTGGAACATGCATATGCTCCTCCATTCTCATCGGCTAAAGACCCTATTGCCATTGCTGGTTATGCAGCAAATAATATTGTGAGTGGGGCGATGAAGGTGCTGACATGGCGTGAACTGAATGCGCTAGACCGTGATTATATAACCCTTGTTGATGTACGAACAGCTGTCGAGCACGAAATAGGAAGTATAGAAAGAGCTATCAACATCCCTGTAGACGACCTTCGTGAACGTATTAGCGAGATACCCACCAATAAACCGGTTGTTGTTTTCTGTGCTGTAGGCTTGCGTGGTTACCTAGCTCAGCGCATATTATTGGGTCGTGGATTCACGGATGTACGAAATCTGTCGGGTGGATATAAGACTTATAGTTTGGCAACGCAAGAAATCAAAAATAAAAAGAAGATGGTTACTACTTCAAAAGAGACTGTGGATACAGTCGCAGATATATTACGTGTGGACGCATGTGGATTGCAATGTCCCGGTCCGATACTCAAATTAAAGAAGGCAATGGATAATTTGGAAGAAGGACAGAGCCTACAGGTGAAAGCCACCGATGCCGGTTTCCCGGCTGATGCTGAAGCTTGGTGTGCTACAACAGGCAATTCATTGGAACAAAGTGATAGCAAAGATGGATTCCATACCGTTACAATTCGTAAGGGAAGAGTATCGGCTCCTACTGCAGGTGCGCCTGTTATAGAGAAGAATAAGACGCTTATTATGTTTAGCGACGATCTAGATAAGGCTTTGGCTACATTTGTTTTGGCTAACGGTGCTGCTGCCACTGGGCATCAAGTAAGTATCTTCTTCACATTCTGGGGGCTGAATCTGCTCAAGAAAGAGCATAAACCTGCTGTCAAAAAAGATATTTTTGGTCGTATGTTCTCATGGATGTTGCCATCTAGTTCTCGCAGTTTGAGTCTGTCTAAAATGAGTCTGTTGGGTATCGGTGACCGCATGATGAGACACATCATGAAGCAGAAGAACATCTATTCTCTCGAAGAAATGAGACAGCAAGCGTTGGATAATGGAGTGGAGTTTATTGCTTGTCAGATGTCTATGGATATGATGGGCATTAAGAAAGAAGAACTCCTTGATGAAGTAAACATAGGTGGTGTGGCTACTTATATGGAGCGTGCCGAACATGCAAATGTGAACTTGTTTATCTAAAAAAACTTATGGACAAACAGAAAATTTGCCGTATTCGCAATGTTTATCGTGCAATTATGGCACTGGAAAACGAGTTTCAGGAGGCTTACAATGTAAATATCAATGAAGCGATGTTGCTTTGTACATTGCGGGATTGTAGTGGTATGACGTCGGGAGAGATTGCCGAACAGCTTGGTTTGACTCCTTCCAATACCTCAAAAGTGATAACATCGGTTGAGAAGAAAGCATTAATCAAGCGGAAACTAGACAAAGCGGATAAGCGACAAATGCACTTTGCCCTTACTTCAAAGGGTGAGACACTCATTGAATCAATGCATTGTAGCGAGATAAAGTTACCAAACGTTTTAAGCAATATCGTTAGTTAAGTTGTTGCTTTTGCTTATATAGCAAGGTGTGGGAAATAAAAAAGGAAGACCAAATGGTCTTCCTTTTTATGTTTTATAGTCTAAAATGTTTTTTTAGAGTTTCAGTTTCTTACGAATATCTTGGGGTACTGCATTCTTATTTACCATGAAATCCATTGTCTTATAAGCTACGAATGCCTTAGACATATACCAGATTCCCTTGTAATCTCCAGTCTCTCCCCAAGAGTTTTTAACCATGTAATACTCCTTACCGTTTTGGTCTTTGGCGATACCGAAGATGTGCATGCCGTGGTCATCGGTCGTTTCCCAATTGTCAAATGCCTCTTGACGCATCTTTTGAGTGGGTACTACTTCGGGTGCTGAGATACCTAATGAGTCTACAACATCACGCTTCTTTGACTTAGTAAACTTCAACCAGCGGTCTGCATCGGTGCCACTCAT
Source organism: Prevotella sp. DNF00663 (assembly GCF_001553265.1). Classification (GTDB taxonomy): domain Bacteria; phylum Bacteroidota; class Bacteroidia; order Bacteroidales; family Bacteroidaceae; genus Prevotella. The sequence continues at coordinate 171,830 of NZ_KQ960593.1, forward strand.
GTCGCGAACACGCTCCATATTGTAAGCCAAACCAAGTCCGCTGCGTGTGAAACCATCCTCTGATACATCGCCACCCCAAGCTACTGTGTAGCCATTGTTGATGGCATTGTCGATGATTCTACAAAGATCATCAATAGGAACGTTCCAACTTAATGGCCAGCGCCAGTTGTCTTGAACCTCTACTGCGAACTGTGTCCACATGGGATGATGGGTATAACTGGTGAAAGTTACGTAGTCGTCCCAGTTCAATCCGAGGCTTGCTGCGAAAGATTGGGGAGTATAACTCTTGCCTTCATACATGAATTTTTCGGGGCATTTGCCTAGATATGCGTCCAAAATACCTTGCAATCCACTCTTCCAAGCAGTCGATAATTTATTGTTTTTATTCTTTGCTACACTCTCAACATAGGGAGTCATCACCGAGAAAAGCTCAGAGAAATTAGCTAAAGAGTCACCATATAGAGTGCCGGGGAGAGGCATTGCATTCTCAGGAACGATGCCGTAGTGCTGTATACAGTACAAAGGATCGAATGCACTACCACCTTGTGAGAACGATACATCGCCGTGCATTCTCACAGCCATAGTCGCTCTATCCATGTAAGTCTTATTAGCTACGAACATTTCACAGAGGTCGTAGGTCTTTCCACTCTTCTTTAATATCTCGCTTTCAAAGAAGCTTAAGGTTGAATAATCCCAACATGTGCCGCTTCGGCTTTGGTTCTTAATGCTGGTAATCTTATTTTCTTTAACTACAGTGAAGACTGGTTTGTTCTTGTTCTCTTTGCTTGTTTTGCTGTCTTCGGCATTTGCTGTTGTGCCTACCAAGGCTAACAGTGCCATTATTAATACTTTTTTCATCGAAATTAAAGTGTCTTTATTGTTGATAAAATCAATCTTATAAATTGTACTCTATATTGTTTTTATGTTTAATTCTCTGCCATAAAAGCCTCTATATCCTTTGGGTGATAGGGGATACGATCTTTTCCTAAGAAGCGACAACCGTCTTTCGTGATGAGTACATCGTCCTCAATACGGATACCACCGAAATCTTTATAGCTTTCCAACTTATCGAAGTTGAGGAATTCTTTGCAATGTCCACTGGCCTTCCAACTATCAATAAGTGCAGGAATAAAGTAGATTCCCGGCTCATCGGTCACCACAAATCCTTCTTGTAGACGGCGTCCCATGCGTAGACAATTGGTTCCGAATTGCTCTAAATTAGGGCGTGCCTCTTCGTCAAAACCTACGTTTATTTGGTCAAGAGCTTCCATATCATGAACGTCCATGCCCATCATGTGACCTAAACCGTGGGGTAAGAACATGGCATGTGCACCTGCTGCCACCGCTTCATCAACGTCTCCTTTCATCAAACCAAGCTCTTTGAGGCGCTCGGTCATGAGTCTACATACTGCAAAATGAACATCTGCATACTTCACACCGGGCTTAGCTACTTCTAAAGCGTAGTCATGACAAGCCTCCACAATAGAATAAATCTCTAATTGTTTCTGCGTAAACTTGCCGTTAACCGGCATTGTTCGGGTGTTATCGGAGCAATAGTTGTTGATAGTTTCGGCTCCGGCGTCGCATAATGCAAGTCGTCCTGACTCCAAAATAGCCATAGATGGGCTGCCATGCATGATTTCTCCGTGCTGCGTAAATATCGTGGGAAAGCTCACCATGGCACCATGCGAGTTGGCAATACCGTCTACTTGACCGCCTACAAACTTCTCTGTGACACCCGGTTTTGTGAGTCTCATAGCCGTGGTGTGCATCTTATACCCGATGACAGCGGCACGTTCCAGTTCTTCTATCTCCTGTTCTTCCTTGGTAGAACGCATCTTTACGACTGCTTGAATCAAAGTCATGGATGCCGATTCTTTCTGTTGTACAGGATGAATACCTAACAAATCAAATATCTGAAGTTTGATGTCGTAGCGATAGGGAGGCAAGAAATGGATGGTACGATGCTGACGCATGGCCTCATTACAGATAGTCTTGAGACTTTTCATAGGTGCAGTCTGGCTGATACCTACTTGTGCTGCCATATCTGAAACACTGTCTACGCTTCCAAACCATACAATATCTTCGATGTCAATATCATTACCTACCAAGGTTTCAGTATCGTTGTCAACATCAATAACACCCACTAAACCGTCTCTATTCTGTCCGAAATAATACAGGAAAGAAGAGTCTTGGCGGAATGGATGATACCCATTGTTAGGGAAATTGCAAGGAGATTCGTTATTGCCAAATAGAATAATAATGCCCGATTTCACCAGTTTCTTAAGCTCATCACGGCGTCGTATATATGTATCTTTATTGAACATGTATCTCGAATTTTGTAGATTTGCTTGCAAAGTTACGCATTTTTTACTACAATAACGTTATCTTTGCAATGAAAATAAAGGAATAAGTAAGAAATTGAAACAGCTAGTATGTTAATTAATCGAAATACAGGACTGGTACTGGAAGGTGGTGGTATGCGTGGCGTATTTACGAGCGGAGTGCTCGATGCGTTCATGAAACACGGCTTATATTTTCATTATGTGGTGGCAGTATCGGCCGGTGCGTGCAATGGAATGTCGTATATGAGTCGTCAACCGCGTCGTGCCAGAATCTCGAATATCGATTATTTGGCTCGTTATGATTACATTGGTATTCGACATTTAGTAACACAAGGCTGCATCTTTGATAGGGATCTGCTCTATGATAGATTTCCTAAGCAACTGCTACCTTTTGATTTCGACACTTTCTTTCACTCCTCCAATATATTCGAAATGGTCACGACCAACTGTCATACTGGCTTTCCCATGTATTTGAGTGAAACGCATGACCGACAAAGATTACTTGATATAGTGCGTGCTTCAAGCAGTTTGCCTTATGTGAGTAGGATAGTTTCGGTTGACGGAATCCCTATGCTTGATGGTGGAATTGTCGATTCTATCCCCGTGATGCGTGCTATGGAAACCGGACATCATACCAATGTAGCCATCCTTACGCGTAATAAAGGATGGCGAGATGATGGAAAAGACCGCAAAGTACCGAAGTTTATATACAAGAGCTATCCACGTTTACGCGTGGTATTGAGCCGTAGGCATATCCTATATAATCAACAATTGGATATGGTGGATGCCTTGGAAGCATCCGGACAATTGCTTTGTATCCGTCCCGAACGGCCTTTGGAAGTGGGGCGAATTGAAAAAGATATCAATAAACTGGAGCGACTTTACGAGGAAGGATTTACGCTTGGGGAGCAGTTTTGTCAAACTTATGCTTGACAAAACTATTTCTTTTTCAGTAAATCAGGGCGTAGCTGTTTGGTTCGTTCCAGCGACATATCTAGTTCCCATTGCTTAATTTTAGCTTCATTTCCACTGAGTAGAATCTCCGGAACCTTCCATCCTTTGTAGTTGGCAGGCCTTGTATAGATGGGCGCAGCAAGCAAATCGTCTTGGAAACAATCGTTCAATGCACTTTGGTCGTCGCTGATTGCGCCCGGCAGAAGGCGTACAATAGCATCCGTTATCACCGCAGCTGCTAGCTCACCACCCGTCAATACATAGTCTCCAATACTGATTTCGCGCGTAATCAAATGGTCACGGACACGTTGGTCAATACCTTTGTAATGACCACAGAGGATAATCAGGTTGCCTTTCATACTGAGGTCGTTAGCCACATGTTGGTTGAATTGCTCACCATCGGGGCTGGTGAAGATTACTTCATCGTAATCTCGCTCGGCTTTTAGCGCTGAGATGCAACGGTCTATGGGTTCACATTGCATTACCATACCGGCAAAACCACCGTATGGATAATCGTCTACACGCCTCCATTTATCAAGCGTATAGTCGCGCAGATTGTGCAAATGAATCTCTACGAGGTTATTCTTTTGTGCTCTGGCAAGAATAGATTCATTGACGAATCCTTCTAGCATTTCGGGTAATACGGTGATAATGTCTATTCTCATGGCTGCAAAGTTAGTGATTTTTCTTTGTTTTTTCTTTGCTATGCTCGTCGAAGTGATAGATTCATAAGGTTTTCTTATCTTTTTGATACTTTTATATCAGAAGAGTGAAATGTTTTATATAATTTTGCAAAAAATAGTAATCAAACGTATAAAACAACTTATGAAAAAGCATCTTCTTGTGGCCATTTTTTCAATGGCCGGTGTTCTTGGTGGATTTGCACAGAACGTTCAGCTCCATTATGATTTAGGTCATTCACTCTACAAGGAACTTTCTAACCGTCCAAGTGTGACTACAACGGTTGAAATGTTTAAGCCCGATAGATGGGGTAGTACTTTCTTATTCACCGATATAGACTATCAGCGAGACGGTGTTGCAGGTGCATATTGGGAGATTGCACGCGAGTTTAATGTGTCGAAAAATAAGCAGTGGGCTGCACATATAGAATATAATGGTGGTTTGTCTAGCAACGAAGACACTTGGAATGCAGTTCGTTTCCAGCATGCAGTGTTGTTTGGTGGAGCTTGGAATTGGCATAGTGCCGATTTCTCTAAGACGTTCTCTATCCAAGCCATGTACAAATATTATTTCAAGAATCGTCACTTTAATGCACGTCCGTTCAGTGGTTTTCAGTTAACAGAGGTTTGGGGACTCACCTTTGCACAAGGTCTTTGCACTTTCAGTGGCTTCTGTGATGTTTGGTACGACCCCAATGTGAAGGGTAAATTGATTTTCTTGACAGAACCACAATTCTGGTTCAATCTCAATACATTGAAAGGAATGAAAGATGTTAACTTGAGTTTGGGTTCAGAGGTAGAGGTTTCTAACAACTTCGTTTGGAACACGAAAGGGCAAAACAATAAGTTCTATGCCATCCCTACCATCGCTGCTAAGTGGACATTCTAATTAGAAAAAAGATAGCAATATCCATGAGGGTGTGTCAAAATTGATACCCCCTCTT
>NZ_KQ960594.1 GCF_001553265.1 Prevotella sp. DNF00663
TAATAGCTTCGTTATGCTAAGAAAGCATAGTTATAGTGTTCCAACAGAGTATATCGGCAAACGTATGGAGCTTATTTACGATAATGACAATGTTCAAATCTACTATGGGTTAAAGTTAGTTACCATCCATCAGCGAGATGATACTCCCTATACCTACTCACAGAAAGATGCACATAATCTTCCTGGTCATCATGGTAGCTTTGAAAAGGATTTGGAGGAAATATATCAACGGGCAGGGCAAATAGACAACATCCTTCTGCTTTATCTCAAGGAAGTCGCTACGCAGATGAAATATCCACCAAAAGCCTTCCGCTCTTGCCGTGGTATCATGTCGCTGGAGAAGAAGTATGGCATGGCTCGTCTAGTAGCAGCTTGTAACTGTGCTTCGGAAGGACGACGCTATGGCTATAATGAGATAAAGGATATACTACAGAAGGGTGATGATGCTTCCTATATATCTATGGATGAAGATAATATGGAGCTATCTCCTGAATATAAATCAAAAACGCATAAGAACATACGAGGCAAGGATTATTTCTCAAAGCAATTATCCAATAATAACAATAATAGCAAACAATTAAAGT
>NZ_KQ960595.1 GCF_001553265.1 Prevotella sp. DNF00663
ATAAGAAATCGTTCTTTGAAAAGATTTACATAAACAGATAAGTAGTACAAGAGTCGACTCTTTACTTGTTCTATATAGGTAATAGAGTTGGGTAAAAGAAACGAACCGTCGAAATAAAATTCGAAATAGGTGTTCTTTAAACATTGATAAGTTTATCGTACGAGCAAAGGATATAAAGCTTCTATTTTAGAAGCAAATCAAAATTTTACAATGTAGAGTTTGATCCTGGCTCAGGATGAACGCTAGCTACAGGCTTAACACATGCAAGTCGCGGGGCAGCATGAGGGTTGCTTGCAACCTTTGATGGCGACCGGCGCACGGGTGAGTAACACGTATCCAACCTACTCCTTACAACGGAATAACCCGGCGAAAGTCGGACTAATACCGTATGATATCCTATGCAGGCATCTAACTAGGATTAAAGGTTTAGCGGTAAGGGATGGGGATGCGTCTGATTAGGCAGTTGGCGGGGTAACGGCCCACCAAACCGACGATCAGTAGGGGTTCTGAGAGGAAGGTCCCCCACATTGGAACTGAGACACGGTCCAAACTCCTACGGGAGGCAGCAGTGAGGAATATTGGTCAATGGACGGAAGTCTGAACCAGCCAAGTAGCGTGCAGGATGACGGCCCTATGGGTTGTAAACTGCTTTTATACGGGGATAAAGTTAGGGACGTGTCCCTATTTGCAGGTACCGTATGAATAAGGACCGGCTAATTCCGTGCCAGCAGCCGCGGTAATACGGAAGGTCCGGGCGTTATCCGGATTTATTGGGTTTAAAGGGAGCGTAGGCCGTAGATTAAGTGTGTTGTGAAATGTAGACGCTCAACGTCTGACTTGCAGCGCATACTGGTTTACTTGAGTTTGCACAACGTTGGCGGAATTCGTCGTGTAGCGGTGAAATGCTTAGATATGACGAAGAACTCCGATTGCGAAGGCAGCTTGCGGGAGCAAAACTGACGCTGAAGCTCGAAAGTGCGGGTATCGAACAGGATTAGATACCCTGGTAGTCCGCACGGTAAACGATGGATGCCCGTTGTATGGCCTTTCGGCTATGTGACCAAGCGAAAGCATTAAGCATCCCACCTGGGGAGTACGCCGGCAACGGTGAAACTCAAAGGAATTGACGGGGGCCCGCACAAGCGGAGGAACATGTGGTTTAATTCGATGATACGCGAGGAACCTTACCCGGGCTTGAACTGTAGGCGAACGATCTAGAGATAGTGAGGCCCTTCGGGGCGCCTACGGAGGTGCTGCATGGTTGTCGTCAGCTCGTGCCGTGAGGTGTCGGCTTAAGTGCCATAACGAGCGCAACCCCTGTTCTCAGTTGCCATCGGGTGATGCCGGGCACTCTGAGGATACTGCCTCCGCAAGGAGTGAGGAAGGTGGGGATGACGTCAAATCAGCACGGCCCTTACGTCCGGGGCTACACACGTGTTACAATGGCCGGTACAGAGCGTCGGTCGTATGCAAATACGATCTAATCTTTAAAACCGGTCTCAGTTCGGACTGGGGTCTGCAACCCGACCCCACGAAGCTGGATTCGCTAGTAATCGCGCATCAGCCATGGCGCGGTGAATACGTTCCCGGGCCTTGTACACACCGCCCGTCAAGCCATGAAAGCCGGGGGCGCCTGAAGTCCGCGACCGCAAGGAACGGCCTAGGGCGAAACTGGTGATTGGGGCTAAGTCGTAACAAGGTAGCCGTACCGGAAGGTGCGGCTGGAACACCTCCTTTCTGGAGCTGTACGATAATAGTTTTGTATAGAGAAACCTATTAGGTTCGTCTCTTTTTTTT
>NZ_KQ960596.1 GCF_001553265.1 Prevotella sp. DNF00663
CTTGCTAGGAAAAAATCTTGCCTCCGCAACTATATAGTCCGAAAGTTTATTTATAAGATTACTTTCGGACTTTTTTATGTTTTCTTTATTCGATTAGTTGATTCTATAAGCAGGGCTTGATAACTAATTCTTGTGCTTTTATTTTCTGAAATTTGATTATCATCCCATATATGTTTGACTTTACAAAGGTGGATGAAAGGAAATTTGAGAAAAAGAGATGGAAAAATAGGAATTTGCTGTCCCTCTTTTACTACTTGTTTGTATTATAGGTAAAGAAGAAAGAAAAGAACTTTGAATACGACAGAACAAGAAATAGAAATGGAACAGTTGCTGCGTCAGGCAGATGCTATTGCCGATGATATAGTGACAATGGAGATGACAGATGTGGCTGGTGCTTACGACCGTTTACAAGAACGATGTCACCAAAGTCGTCGCCATGTTGTGCTTGGACGACTTATGCGCTATGCCGCTATCTTGGCTTTACCTTTGTTATTAAGTACAATGGTGTTGGCATATCTTCATTTTACATCGTCTCAAGCAGATATTCGCTTTGCTGAAGTGAAGGCTTTGGATGGGACAGTGGTTCGTTTTGAGTTGCCGGACAGCTCTGTTGTATGGCTCAATGCGGGTAGCCAATTGCGTTACCCTATTTCTTTTGATGGTGATAAGCGCGAAGTGGCACTGCAAGGTGAGGGATATTTCGAGGTGAAAGCTAATAGAGAACATCCTTTTTATGTGCATACCCCATCGGGAATGAGTGTGTATGTGTATGGAACTCACTTCAATGTGCAGGCTTACGATGATAGCGAATGCATTGAAACATCGCTCGAAGAGGGGCGATTGAATGTGATTCTGCCCAATAAGGGTCAGCAATTGACACTTCGGCCCGGTGAATATGTTTCGTATAATAAGCTCACCTGTCAGGCAATGAAGTCGACTACTGATGTAGAAGTGAAGACAGCATGGCGTAAAGGCGAGTTGATATTCCGCAATGCTACATTGGATGAGGTGTTTAAAGCGCTGAGCCGACGATTCAATGTGGATATTTCTTATCGTAATCATACCAATAGGGACGATCGTTATCGTGCTACATTCCACGATGAAACACTGCCTCAGATATTGGATTATCTCTCGAAAAGCACAGTATTGACTTGGAAGTATGAGCCTTATCACTCTTCATCCACAGCAAATAAAGGCCAGCGTAAAGTGCTGATAGATCTGTATTGATACCTAAAATATCGACAGCTTGCTGGCCGACATATATAAAGATATTCATTTATAATCTCTATTAATAACCTAAGACACCTATTAATCATATGTAGAAGAAAGAAGACATGAAACTCAAACAAGAGCAAGGGGACGCATAAATACTATGTGAAGGCTCTTATACGGCAAGTCGTAGTCAGACTATCTTTTAGTTTCTGACATCGACATATCCCTTTAATATTAATCTATAATAATCATTGTTCTGTGCACATCTGGGTTCATTATTTTCTCGATATGACCTAAGAGGTGTGTACGTCTATAAAAAATCAACCTTAAATTATGAGAATAAGGAATGCCCTATTGGTCAGCTTATTTTTATTCAATGCTGGTAGTGCTATAGCACAACAGTTAAAATCGCCCGTAACGGCATCTAACGTTACGATAGAGAAGGTGTTGAATAAGATAGAGAAAGCGTCTGACTATGTATTCTTGTTTAACGATAAGACATTGAATACACAGAAGATTGTTTCTGTCAACAACAAGTCGGGTAAGATAACGGAGATATTGGATCATATCTTCAAAGGTACCAATATTGCGTATGAAATCGTAGACAAGCAAATTATCTTGTCTATTAAGAAGGAAAAGAAAAGCCAGCCCAAAGCCACTTTTACATTAAAAGGTACGGTGAAAGATTCACAAGGAGAGCCTTTAGTAGGCGTAAGTGTGAAACTAAATCGCGGTACCGTGGGTGCCATCACCGATATTGATGGTAACTTTTCATTGTCGGCTACTGAAGGAAGTATTGTTGAAGCCACTTATGTAGGCTATGCAACCAAGACCATGAAAGTAGGCTCTAACCATAATATCGTGCTTATTATGGAAGAAGATGACCAACTTTTGAACGAAGTTGTGGTAACGGCATTGGGTATTAAGTGCGAGACCAAGGCTTTGACATATAATGTACAAGAGTTGAAGGCCAAGGAAGTGACAAAGGTAAAGGATGCCAACTTCATCAATAGCTTGGCCGGTAAGATAGCCGGTGTAACCATTAATCAAAGTTCATCGGGTGTGGGTGGTTCTTCTCGAGTGGTGATGCGTGGTACAAAATCGCTGTTCGGAGAGAATAATGCACTGTATGTATTGGATGGAATTCCTATGCAAGGTCTGCGTACCAAGCAGTCTGACAACTTCTACGAAGCTGTGGAAGTGGCTGATGGTGACGGTATCTCAAACATCAACCCCGATGATATTGAGAGTATGTCGGTGTTGACCGGAGCTTCAGCTGCTGCTCTTTATGGTAACAAGGGAGCCAATGGCGTCATCCTGATTACTACCAAGAAGGGAGCTATAGGCAAGCCTCGCATCTCATTCTCTCATAGTACCAGCTTTACAAGCCCATTTGTTACACCTAAGTTCCAAAATACTTATGGTCGTAAAGAGGGGGAATTTGCCAGCTGGGGTGAGAAACTGGAGACTCCATCTAGCTATAATCCACTCGATTTCTTCCGTACTGGCTATAATGTTATGAACTCTGTGGCTTTGTCAACCGGTAGCGAGACCAATCAGACACACGTCTCTTTAGGTGCTGTTAATTCGGGTGGTATCGTGCCAAACAACCAGTATAATCGTTACAACTTCACATTCCGTAATTCATGGGACATCGTGAAGAACGTTCTAAGTATGGATATGGGACTGTTCTATATACACCAGAATACGCAGAATAGTATCGGCCAAGGTATGTACTTCAATCCTTTGGTACCTATATATCTGTTCCCACCAAGCGATGACATCAATCGTTATACAGTCTATGAGATGCACAATGGCAGTCGAAACTTTAAAGTACAAAACTGGCCTTACAAGAATTTAGGTCTTGGAATACAAAACCCATACTGGATTATCAACCGAAACATGTTCAATACCAATCGCGATCGCAGCATCATGAGTTTGTCTATGAAGTGGAATATCACCGATTGGATGAATGTTATTGGTCGTGCTCGTGTGGACAATGCTTATATGGAGTTCGAACGAAAACTCTATGCTTCGACCGATGGTCTGTTTTCTAAGCCTCAAGGAAACTGGATGACACAGGAAGATAAGAATCGTTCTATCTATCTAGATTTCTTGGTTAACATTGATAAGAAGTTTGGTGAAGATTTCCGTTTCTTGGCTAACGTGGGTGGTAGTATGTACGACGAGCGTTATAAGTCGCACACTTTTGAAGGCAACTTGGTACGCGTGCCTAATTTCTTCCACTCTTCTAACATCTCTTCGGCCGAGAGTAGCACTTCTTATGCCAACCTTCATACTCAGACCCAATCGTTTTATGGTAAGGCGGAATTGAACTATAAGAACTTCTTGTTTGCTGATGCTACCGGTCGTATAGACTATTTCTCAACGTTGAAGGGTACTTCTAAGGACTATGTATTCTATCCTTCAGCTGGTCTTTCGGTACTTTTGAGCGAGGCTTTTTCCCTACCTAAGAACATTATCTCTTATTGGAAGATTCGTGGATCGTATGCTCAAGTAGGTAATCCTCCATCGGCTTATCTGCCATATGCTACGATTGCGCTGTCTAATGGTAATGCTACCAGCTCTAGCTTCACCCCTGCTACTCATTTGAAGCCTGAAATGACGAAGGCATTTGAGTTGGGTATGGATCTCCGTTTGTTCAATAACAAGCTTAATATCGCCGCTACCTATTATAATTCTAATACATACAATCAGCTGTTCAGATACAACTTGCCTCCTAGCACGGGCTATGCGTTCGCGTTTGAGAATGCCGGTAAGGTGAACAACTGGGGTATTGAACTCTCTGTAGGGTTTAACCAGAAGCTCGGTCCGGTCGATTGGAATGCTAACCTCATCTATTCGTTGAACCGAAACGAAATCAAGGAATTGCTTCCTGAGTATGTTACAGACCGCCAAACCAACACTACAGTGAAGGCTCCAACAGAGTTTGAGGTGTCGGGAGCAGAGTCTTACAAGATGATTTTGAAGAAAGGTGGCACCATGTCTGATATTTATGCCAGCAAGCTAAAGCAGGATTTGCATGGCGATATTCTATGTAATGGAAGTGTTTCTAAGGATGATAATGCTTTTGTATACGTGGGTTCGGCTGCTCCCAAATACAATCTAGGTATTCGAAACAACTTTGCTTGGAAGGGATTGGAAGTTGATTTCTTGATTGATGCACGTGTTGGTGGTGTTGTAGTTTCTGCTACTCAGGCTTTGATGGACCAGTTTGGTGTGTCCAAGCAGACTGCCGACGCTCGCGATGGTCAAGGTGTACGTGTGAACAATGGTTATCTCAATGCCGAGCAATACTACAGTGTAGTAGCCGGAGGTAAGACCGGATTGTTGGCACACTATGCTTATAGTGCTACCAATGTGCGTTTGCGCGAATGTTCTATCAGCTATATGTTGCCTCAAAACTGGTTTAACAACAAGCTGAATGTGTCGTTGTCGCTTACAGCTCACAACCTGTTCATGTTCTATAACAAGGCACCTTTCGATCCGGAATTGACTGCTAACACTGGCACTTACTACCAAGGATTTGACTATTTCATGCCACCTAGTCAGCGAAGTATGGGATTTGGCGTAAAGGTTAATTTCTAATGAGCTTAAAACTATGAATACAATGAAACAGAAATTATTATCAACTATATATACAGCTATGGGCTTGTTCATTGGAACATGCTCGCTAACGAGCTGCATGAGCGATGATATTAACATCGATCCGGATAAGATTCTGGAGAAGGAACTCAACAAAGACAACCTTTGGGGAACTTATCTCACCACCATGCAACGTCACGTTGCGCCTGAAAATCAGAATGATTTTCAGCTTACAGAAGACCTTGTGGGCAACATGTATGCCGGGTATTACGCTGGAACTCAAAGTTGGGAGGGTGGAGCCAACGGTACAACGTATGCTTTTCCCGATGCTTGGATTAACCGCCCATTCAAGGTTGCCTATGTAGACTTCTTGTCTTCGTGGAATGTTTTGCGCCAAAAGACCGACTCAACTACTATTCTTTTCGCAGTAGGCGAGGTAGTAAAAGTGGCAGCTATGCACAAGACTACTGACATTTATGGTCCAATTCCTTATACCAAGTTTGGTTTGGAGAGTCCTGTTCCCTATGATTCTCAGGAGACAGTGTACAAGGCATTCTTTAAAGAATTAGACCATGCCATCGGCATTATGACTGCTTTCGACAAAGTAAACAAAGGAGCTAAACCGCTGGAGAAGTTTGATTTGATTTACAACAGTGACATTCCCAAGTGGATAAAGTTTGCCAATTCGCTCAAGTTGCGTCTTGCCATGCGCGTAAGCAAGGTTATGCCCGAAGCTAAACAGCTGGCTGAGGCAGCCGTAAACAATGAGTATGGTGTGATAGAGACCAATGATGAGAATCCCGTGATGAAGAGCAACTCGGCTTTGTCGTTCACTTACTTCAATCCGTTCTACAATCTCTATAGCGAAGAAGGCTATAACGAAGATCGCATGGGAGCCTCAATGGAAGTCTATTTGGTAGGGTATGAGGATCCACGTTTACCTGTTTTCTTCAAGCCGGCAGCCGATGGACAATACCACGGATTGCAAAATGGTCACAAAGATGGTAAACGATATATGGGCCATCGCATGCTTTCGCAGCCTACTATCACTCAGGCTACTCCTTATCTATGGATGAATGCTGCCGAAGTTTGGCTGCTTCGTGCCGAAGGTGCATTGTACAAATGGCAGATGAAGGGTGAAGCGAAAGACTTATATGCGAAAGGTGTTACCGTTTCTATGGAGCAACACGGCGTAGGAAAAGATGCCGAGGCTTATTTGGAAAGCGACAAAACGCCTATAGCTTATAGGGGTAGGGTTGATTGGAGAAGCTTGCCTGCACCCTCTACTATAACTCCTGCATGGGATGGGGGAGCTACCGAAGAAGAGAATTTAGAGCGTATTATTACGCAGAAGTGGATTGCTATCTATCCTTTAGGACAGGAAGCATGGAGCGAATTCCGCCGTACGGGTTATCCACGTCTCTTTCCTGTAGCCGATAACTTGAGTGGTGGCAAGGTAAGTACCACCGAACAAGTGCGTCGTTTGCCATTCCCTGAGTCTGAATATACCGGTAATAAGGCAGAAGTTGAGAAAGCTATCAAGTTGCTTGATGGTGAAGATACGGGTGGTACACGCGTATGGTGGAACAAGAAATAAATGCTGCTAACACAGCGATTTACAATCATCAATAAAGATAAATACGTATGAAAACTAGAAATATACTGATACTTGGTCTGCTAGGTGTTATGACATTGGGTGGCTTTACATCATGCAGTACTGAGATAGAAGCATTAGAAATAGTGAAGCCCGACCAAAAAACGGAGCAATATTATGCCGATCTGCGTGCTTATAAGCAACGCAAAGACCACGAGGTATTCTTCGGATGGTTCGGTGGATGGAATGCTAAATCATCTGATATGATAGGTTCTTTGAAGAGCGTTCCCGATAGTGTGGACATCATCTCAATTTGGAATGGAACCTATGATCGTGAGGATATGGAGTATGTGCAGAATGTAAAGGGTACCAAGGTCACCTTTACCAAGTTTGCACATGGCATACCCGATGAATTTATGAGTGGCGAAAAGCACGACATTGTGACCAAAGAAGGTATCGAAGCTTATGCAGTTGCGTTGGTCGATACGATGAAGAAGTATGGGTATCAAGGCATTGATCTCGACTATGAACCCGGATATTCCGATCCGGCAGGTGGTCCTTTCCGTGGTCCGTTGGTAGGTCCGGAATACCTTTATCCCAACTATCGCGACAATATGGAAATCTTTATTAAGAAGCTGGGCGAGTTTATTGGACCTAAATCGGGTACCGATTATTTGCTCATCATTGATGGTGTGCCTTTTGATGTGAAACCCGAATTGGCTCCATATTTCAACTATGGAGTGGTTCAGGCATATCGTAGCTCAAGTTATGGCAATCTACAATCGCGCTTTAATAGTGCTGCTGCCCGCGGTTGGAAGCCTGAACAGTATATCTTTGCTGAGACTTTTGAGGGAGGAAATTATAAAAATGGTGGCGTTTCCCATGTTCTTGAAGATGGTACCCGCGTTCCCTCGCTTCTCGGAATGGCACATTTCCTACCTGAATACGAAGGTAAGAAAGCAACCCGGAAAGGTGGATGTGGCACCTATCACATGGAGAACGATTATTATTCGTCGCCCAACTATCGCTTCACACGCGAGGCTATACGAATCATGTCAGAACATAAATAAGCTAATAAGTATATGAAAAAGATAAGTATAAAAAATCTGTCTCTCGTGCTTCTCATGGCACTTGCCACAGTGGCATGTAAGGAAGAGAGATCTACCTACGATGGGGTGTATATCGTAGGTACCGAAGACAAGTCGGTAACAGCTACCCTTACGGTTGACGATGTACCATCGGCTATCGGCATCAATGTGGCTTCTTCTGCAGTTGTAGACAACGATGTGCAGGTACAAATGGAAGTTCGTAATGATTTGGTAGCCCTGTTCAACAAAGAGCATCATAAGAATTACGAGGTGTTACCCGAAAAGGCGTACAGCATAACCAATGAAAAGCTGACAATAGAGCAGGGTAAACACATCACGACTAAGGCTCTGAAATTGAGCATTACTGATCGTGAACCCATGAAGATAGGTACTACCTATGTGGTTCCTATCAGCATTAAGAGTGTAGAAGGTACAGGTATGCCGGTGATAGAAGCGTCGCGTACCATTTATGTAGTGGTCAATCAGGTCATCATAACCAAGGCTGCCGACCTCACACAAGGATGGGGTAGAGCTTTCTATGTAGTTGATTTTGGCAAGGAGGGTAAGTATCCTACCCATGCCATGAAAGCACTTACGTACGAAGCACGTGTGCGTTTCCGCAAGATGACACCGAACAACAGCAAGTGGTGTTTCTCTATCATGGGCTTGGAAGAGAATTTGTGTTTCCGTACCAGTGGTAATGGTAAGGATGGTTGGAAACTGCAAACGGGCGACCCGATACACTTCGATTCGCGTGACGCTGTACCCAATGACAAATGGATACACGTAGCTTTAGTTTACGATGCAGTAGCCAATAAACGTCTCATGTACCTCAATGGTGAGTTGCAAGGTGAGGCTCCTGCCGGTCAATCTTTTATCGATATGACCAATCACTATGCACAGAGCGGCTTCTATATTGGTAACTCGGCTAACGACAATCGCACGATGGAAGGCTATATCAGCGAGGCTCGTGTGTGGGCTACAGCTCGCTCGGCTGCCGAACTCAAGAATAATGTATGCTGGGTAGACCCCACTACAGAGGGACTCTTGGCTTACTGGCGCTTCGATGGTGTGTCTGAGAAGGATGGTATGGTGGTAACCGACCTCACCGGTAATGGTTACGATGCACATTATAAAGGCTGGGACGAACCATCATTCGTTGATGCAGTGCGTTGTCCGGAATAGTATTGAGCATGATATGAGAACAAGCTTGAAGCTTGTGATGGATAGCTTTTAATCTATATGACAGCTCCCTACGCCAACGGTATCGGCAGTAGGGGGCTTTGGTATATAGGGTATGTGCTTCTAAGCTAAAGTGATAAAAGAATAGATATAACGATTTACAGCAGAAAAAATATGTTTGTAGTATATCGTATTCATAAATAATTATGTAAATTTGCGTGCTATTTCCGTATGGAAATTAACTCGAAAACATGAATCTATCACAGAGAAGTAAAGGTAAAGAAAGTTATTTCAAACAACTCTTCGATACCTATTATGCACCGTTTTGTTTATATGCCAAACGTTTTATAGACGATACTGAGGTCAGAAACGATATTGTTTCCGATGTGTTCTTCCATGTTTGGCAAAAGATAGATGTTGATGAATTCCAAACAGAAACGGCTGTTGAATATATTCGTTTGGCTGTAAAGAGTCGTTGTCTAAATCATTTGAAACACCAGAATTACGAAATGGATTATGCCAAATGGTTCCAACAGCGAGCTCCTATCTATGCGGAATCACCCAATTATGTTTATACTCTTGATGAATTATACGAGAAGTTGACTGGTATCTTAAAGCAACTGCCCGATGAACAGCGTCGTATTTTCACTGAAAGTTTTATCAATGAGAAGACGCGAACCGAGATAGCCAAAGAGATGAATGTGAGTGTTAAGACGGTCCAGCGCTATAAAAATAAGGTTATGGAAATACTACGGAATCAACTGAAAGACTATTTGTTGATAGCACTTCTATTCCATTTGGTACGTGAAAAGATAACATAAGAGTTTGTTGCAACGGCTCCCCAGCGTTACTGCATCAACTTTACAGCATTGCTGTCTTTGCTTAGCAGGTTTGCTGTTAAGGCTTTGCAGAGACTTCTAGTTGATTCTTTCCCAAGAAGAGGGAGAGAGTTTTTAGTTAACAAGTAGATTGGTTGACGGCTAAATCTGTTTATGAGTGAGGAGTTAGAAATGATGAGTTTTGAGGGTAAAGATAGGGGTAGTAGCGAGGGGGAGGTCTCCCGTGTCTCTTAGTAAGCAATGTTATTTGCTGATAAGGTATGCTGTGTAGGGACTACATTCCGCCCCTTTCGGGCTTCTTCTTCTCCAGTTTGATGAATAGCAAGCCGATGCCCGTCCACACGAGTTCGCGCAGTCTGACAAGTAATGCCACGAAGATGCCGGCGCTAGCTGTGATACCTAATGCGGTGGTAGACATCAAAAAGCCACCTTCACGACCACCTAATTGCAGGGGAATGAAGAATAGTAAGTTGGCAAAAAGGGTGGTGAAAGCTATGATTAGGATACATTGCAGATAGCTGACTTGTGGCATGAGTACCAACAATATGAAGAATACTTCCAATGCAGAACAGATGCGACAACCCAATTCCAGCAATACTGCCGATACAAATGTCTTAGGATTCTGCTTGTGTAAGGCTGCTATCTGATTGTCGATAGTATCAAGTTGTTCGCGATGTTGCTCAATGAAAGGTTGTGCCCAACGCTTCAAAACGGGGATATGTCGCAACAAATTCATGGCTCTGACGGCCAATCCTTTGCGGTATCCTGAAGTAAAGAACCAGATTCCAAGTACACAAAAGGCACCTGTGGCGAGCAATAGGCAGCCCATCAGGAAGTTGACGTGTTGCGTAAAGATATACAAGAAGATGGAAAGAGTCCAAAACCAGAAATGACTGAAGATATGCGTCATGGCATAAAGGATGACCGATGACGATGCTCGCTCGGTTCCTATCTTCGGTGCCAACGACATGATGCGGTAGGGTTCGCCCCCCATGAGTCCGCCCGGAGTGGCGTAATTGAGTGCGAAACCTGATACCGTAATCTTGTACAACCACCAAAATGATACAGGAGAACGCTTACCATTGCCAGTCGCCTTGTCTTGACTATGAATGATGATATACCATGCTCCCGTATTAAAACAATAGAGGAACAGCCATAGGAGTAGCACGGCAAAGAACCAATAGCCGGCATGTTTCAGTCCGTCCCATACCGCTGCAAAGTCGAGTTGCGTCACCATAATGACCAGCACGACAATGCCAAAGGCAAAGAATGCGTTCTGGTATTTCTTGTTCATGACTCAGTTTGTGTGTCAGTATCTGTGTTTGGCTTGCTTTGTGGTTTCCGGGGTGCACCGTTCTCATGCTTCTTAGGGATGGAAAATCTCACCTTCTCGCTCTCATCGCGCTTCTCGTGATAGAGTTTGGGAAGTGGGTTGCCCATTGGCTCATCGTAGCGTTGACGGTTGCGGAACACATCTATGGCCAAGAAGATGGCATGTCTGAATGCGGTCTCATCAGTTACTCCTTGCCCTGCAATATTGAAACAAGGAGTCATGTCGGGCGATGTGGTAGCGATAGGGATACCGGCTGCAAACTTCACGCTACGTTCGTCGGTGAGCGCTTTGAAAGGTGCCATGCCTTGATCGTGATACATAGCCAAAATACCATCGAATTCGTCGTAGGCTCCACTGCCAAAGAATGTAGTGGCAGTATAAGGGCCGAAAGCTTGTATACCTTGGGTTGCCAGTTCTGAGATAGCCGGTTCGATAATTTCTTTCTCTTCAGTTCCTAGCTCACCTTCTTTATTGATGGTGTTCAATGAGAGCACGGCAATGCGGGGATTGGAGATGTTGAAATCTCTACGCAAGGTTTCAAAGAAGAGTTTTGCTTTACGCTCTACGTTATCTTTAGTGATGTCTGAAGCAATGTCTTTAAACGAACTGCGATTAGAAACCATGGCGATACGCAGATCGTCGTGAACACATATAATCATGGATTTCTTGCCTTCGCCTAAAGAAGTCTCTATATATTCAGCATGACCGGGAAACTTGAAGCCTTCAGCTTCGATGTTTGCGCATGATAGGGGAGCGGTCACCAGTACGTCGTAGAGATCTTTGCGGTAGTCGGTCATAGCACAATCGAGTGCTTTTAGGGCTGCCTTTCCGCTTTCGGGGGTGGGCTGTCCCAAATCAACTTTTACTTCTTCGTCGAAGCACGGAATCAAGTTGATGCGGTCGTCTTCTATTTCTTCGGCACCATTGATGATGCTGAAATTGGTCTGTACGTTCAGGGCTTTGCGATGATAAGCTGCTGTTTTGGGCGAACCATATATGATAGGGGTGCACAATTCAAGCATCTCTGGTTCTGCAAAAGTTTTGAATATGAGCTCATATCCTATTCCGTTGGTGTCACCATGTGTGATAGCCACACGGATTTTTCTATTTTCGTTCATGTCTTTTATATTGATGTTATTCAGTTAGTGGCTTTCGTCTTCAGGGTGAAGAGAACGGCCTCAGACTGTCTTATTAAATTTCTTTTCTTTGTTTCGGGTGCATATACGAATGCTTCGGTAATGATGAGGCGTTGATGGATGCTGTCGGTTTTGATGCGACAGACAAACGGTCCACCCATGGCATCGCCTTTCATGGTCCACAATCCACGAATGAATTGGCGGAAAATGAGCGATTCGGTGACTGTCTGCATGTACATAGAGTCGGTCTCGCCCTTGATATTTTCACGCATCACACTGTCTCTTATGTGAGTAAATACTTCCGATGTGATGTTCTTCTTTATAATCTTTTGCGGGAGCGTATAGATACATATGCTCTGCATTCCGCTTGTGGTATTGTTGGATAACCACACGAAGTTGCGCCCCCATTTACTAGCCGTCATGTCGGCCGGAATCCATATTGTGATGCCAAGTCGATGCTGTAGCATCTTCTCCATCTTCACATTGCGATGGGTTTTGAGTTGTGCCACGGTATTTTCCATCTCATTTTGGAGTAAGATGTCTCTTACTTTCCGTCCCAAAAGATCTTGTTTGGCTCTTAAAGCACTTATCGATGGAGCATATATATGTAGTATCAATTGGGGTGATGCATACACGTTACGTTCCATTTTCAGTCTCACTTGTGAATAGACTGTGGAGTCTATTGAGAGCATTACGATGTTGCGAGCACTCTGTGTAATGGTATTGAGTGTGGTCGCAGACGTGGTAGAAACGTCGAACGATGGCTCCGGTTGCGGGAGTGCTTCCACATCTGTCGTGAGCATTTGGTACACGATGCTGTCTTGGTCGCCCGTAAGTAATACCTCGTAGGGGCGTCCTCCGCTCTTGGGTAACAAACCACTGCGACTTTGGCATGCCGTTAAGATCGCTCCCATGAGTAGCAATACTATTTTAAGATGTGCTCTCATCCTTTCTCACTTCGCCAATCTTCTTGGCCGTGCTCAGCAATCCGCAGGCCGCAAAGATATCTTGTCCTCTGCTAGCTCTGATGGTTGTAAAGATGCCATGAGCCGTGAGATAGTCGCGAAATGCCTCCATCTTTTTCTCGTCGGTGCCGTGTAAAGGCACGTTAGGAATCTGGTGGAAACGTATTAAGTTGATGCGGCACTCCATACCTTGGAGCAGTTTGATAATCTCACGGGCATGTGTCATAGAGTCGTTGACCCCACCAAACATGATATATTCAAACGAGAGACGACGTTGGTGCGAGAAATCGTAGTTGCGAAGCAAGTCGACTATCTCTTGAATGCTGATACCTTTTTGAGCCGGCATGAGCTGGGCACGCTGCTCGGCTATGGGCGTGTGCATGCTAATAGCTACATGGCAATCGCTCTCTTCGAGGAATCTTTTCAGTTTATTCTTAACGCCCACGCTGCTGACAGTGATGCGTTTGGGGCTCCATGCATAAGCGTAGTCGGCTGTAAGTATCTCTGTTGTTCTCAACACATTGTCCAAATTGTCCATTGGTTCGCCTTGTCCCATGAACACGATGTTTGTGAGTTTCTCGCGTTCGGGCAAGGAATAGATTTGGTTAAGGATGTCGCGAGCATCCAAATTGCCTTCAAATCCCTGTTTGCCTGTTTGACAAAAGAGACAGTTCATCTTGCATCCCACCTGCGAAGAGACACACAGTGTGGCTCTATCATCGTCGGGGATGTAGACTGTTTCGACAAATTTACCGTGTTGAGTAGGGAATAGATATTTGATAGTTCCATCTTTAGAGTGCTGCGCATCAATCGGGCCTGCACATCCAATTTCGTAACTTTCGGATAATTTTTCTCGATTAGCTTTCGAGATATTGGTCATCTCTTCTATGCTTTTGACATGTTGACCATAGATCCACTTGGCCATTTGCCCACCTGTAAAGGCCGGCATTCCTAAATCTTTGGCCACAGATTTCAGTTCGGGCAACGTCATTCCTAGAAGTGATTTTTTTTCACTAATCATCGTGCAAAGGTAACTGTTTTCGGCGAGAAAGTATTATCTTTGTGTCATATTTTATTGGAAGGGAAGAATATGAGAGAAGAATTGCAGTCTGATAAAAACCTACAACAATTTTTTTATGGTCAGTTAGAGGTGTGGGAGGATGCTCGGCAACGTTTCCACGATTTGGCCGATGTAACGGTAAAAGACTTCGGCATGGTGCGTTTGCAGTTCAATTCGGCACGTATGGTGAGCACAGGAGCAAAGATAGATAAGAAGACTCTGCAAAAGAGAGCTTGTTTCTTGTGTGCGCAGAATCGGCCTGCTGTACAGACATCGTTGCCTTTCGGTGATGATTTTGAGATTCTGATTAACCCTTTCCCTATTCTCCCTATCCATTTTACAATACCTGCTCGCATACATCAACCGCAGAGTATTCAAGGGCATTATGGTGCTATGCACCGGTTGTTGATGGAGCATCCCGGTTTAACGGTGTTTTATAATGGACCTAAATGTGGTGCGAGTGCACCCGATCATATGCACCTTCAGGCTGGTACAGGGTGTGTATTGCCACTTCAAGCGAGTTGGAAGAAACTCTCTGAGCAGATGGAAGTCATCTGCGAGTTGTCCGGTGGAGACCGATTGGGGGCTATTGATGGATTCTGTTGCCCGCTGTTTGCTATCGTATGTAAATCGTCGGAGAATAACGAAAAACTTTTCGAGCAACTTTATAAGGCCATGCCAATGCGTGAAGACGAAACAGAACCAATGATGAATATTGTGTCTTGGCGCGATGGTGAAGAGTATATCTTTGTAATCATCCCACGAAAGAAGCATCGCCCTGACTGTTATTTCGCAGAAGGCGAAGCCCAGACACTAGTAAGTCCGGGGGCTCTTGACATGTCGGGACTTATTATTACGCCTCGTCCGGAAGACTTTCAGAAGTTATCGGCAGAGGATGCTGAGGCTATTATTGTTGAGTGTGGAATTGGTCGGGATACAATGTCTCAAATTATTGAAAGATTAAAACGTCAATTCATAGAAGAACAAACAGTTCTGTCTATTTTCCATCAAAAGCAGCCAAATGTATCTGTTGGCATCGTCAGTGCGCAGAAGTTAGCTTTTACGTTGAATTCTCCTTATGAGGTAGAGGGACAAATTGTAATAGGAAAACAGGAGGTGCTACTGGTTGATGGGATGATTCTGTGGAATGGGAAAAAATGCGATAGACTTTCTTTCTTACCGCATACGGCTGATGCTTCATTCTCGTTGGAGGATGTAACGATAGGTATCAACTTTCATTGGGAACGAAAAGAGGTACAGACTTTTCTTGGTATTCTGCGCTTTGTGGTTGATGGTGACCACATCCACGCTATCAATGAACTTCCTGTAGAACGCTATTTGGAAAGTGTCATTTCAAGTGAAATGAGTGCCACCTCAAGTCTAGAATTGCTCAAGGCGCATGCTGTCATCTCGCGTAGTTGGCTCTTGGCACAGATGGAAAAGAGAAAACGAATAGGCGAAGAAAACAAAAAACGGCCTTCGTATATGAAGACCGATGACGAATTGATACGTTGGTACGATCGTGAAGACCATACATTGTTTGATGTATGTGCCGATGACCACTGTCAAAGATACCAAGGAATAACAAAAGAAACGAGTCCACATGTGAAAGAAGCAATTCGACAAACGAGTGGACAAGTGCTTACTTCACGAGGTGAGATTTGCGATGCGCGTTTCTCGAAGAGTTGTGGTGGGGTGATGGAAGAATTTCAATATTGTTGGGAAGATACGCCGAAAAATTATCTTGTAGCTCTTGCCGATACTCCCAACGAGCATGTATTTCCTGATTTAAGGATAGAGAAGGAAGCCGATAAATGGATACGTACGGCTCCGGAATCGTTCTGCAATACGCACGATACGCACGTGTTGAGTCAGGTGTTGAATGATTATGACCAAGAAACTACCGACTTCTATCGTTGGCAAGTGGACTATACACAGCAGGAATTGGGCGCTCTGATACTGAAGAAAACGCAGATAGACTTCGGTCAGATACTTGATTTGCAAGCTGTAGAACGTGGAAAGAGTGGACGAATATGTAAGTTGCGTATAGTCGGAACCAAGCGAACTTTTACGATAGGAAAGGAATTGGAGATACGTAGAGCATTGAGTGAGAGCCACCTTTACAGCAGCGCCTTTGTGGTAGATAGAGTGGGTATGGATGCCAATGGAGTGCCTCAACGATTCCATATCATCGGCGCAGGGTGGGGACATGGTGTCGGATTATGCCAAATCGGTGCCGCTGTGATGGGTGAACAGGGGTATCTTTACAATCAGATTCTACAACATTATTATCCCGGTGCAGCTGTGAGTCGTCTCTATTAAGCGTTTTTAGAATACCATGAATGTACGTATGACGAGATATAAGAATCCTTGGTTGTGGGTGTCGGAGCTGTCGTTTGTAGACGAACTGGCTTTCGTGGCACTCATGACCTTGTCTATGATTCTTTATAAACAATTGGGTTTGAGCAATGCCGAAATTACTTTTTATACTTCATGGTTCTATCTTCCATGGGTATTGAAGCCATTGTTGAGGCCGTTTATCCCCTTTGTAAAGGACAAACGCGTCTATGTTTCGACGATACAACTGCTGATGGGGGCTGCCTTTGGAGGTGTGGCTTTCTTCATCCCATCTAAAGAATGGTTGCAGGGAACGCTCTTTTTCTTTTGGTTGATGGCCTTTGCTACTGCCACACATAGTGTGTTTGGCAGTAACTATTACGAACAAGAGCCTGCTCAATGGCGTAGGTTTCGAGTGAAAGGAATTTATTCCATATTCCATCATTTGGCTATCATTTTCGGACAAGGTATACTTGTTATGATAGCCGGAAACCTACAGGTAATCTATCGTAATAGCATCAGCTATTCATGGAGTTTGGTATTTTATGGGGTGGCGGGCTTGTTTATAGCCTTTTGGTTGTGGATTCATTATGCATTGCCGGGTTTTCGTGAGTATATAAAAAGAGAGCAAGTGGATATTAGAACACAATGGATGGATTTCAGACAGATAGTCGGTGAATTTTTACGAAGACCTGAAATTGGGTTAGGTATGCTCTTTGCTCTGCTCTATATCATGCCCCAAGGACTGTTGATACGAATGGCACCACTCTTCTTATTAGATCCTCTGCGTAATGGAGGATTAGGACTTTCACCGCAAGAATTTGGTTTTGTGCAAGGTACGGTGGGCGTTATAGGATTGGCATTTGGTGGACTTCTCGGTGGAATGGCAATCCGTCAATCGGGTTTAAAGGCTTGGTTGTGGCCCATGGCATTGGCTTTTACATTGCCCGATGTGGTATATATATCTTTGAGCCATGTACTCCCGACGAGCCTGATGGTGATTAATCTATGTGTATTCTTAGAGCAGTTGGGGTATGGTTTCGGTTTGATGGCTTATATGTCATGTTTGTCTTATTACAGTCAAGGGGAACATAAGCATCTGTACCACTCCCTCTTGATGGCCATGATGGCACTTGGGATGATGATTTCCGGTCTCTTTTCGGGAATGATACAAGCTGAAGTGGGTTATAAAACATTCTTTACCATCGTTGTGGTAAGCAGTATTGCAACCTTTATTGTTGTTGCATTGGTGAAAAGACAAACTGATATCCGCAACTAAGCCCTTGAACGTCCTTATTG
>NZ_KQ960597.1 GCF_001553265.1 Prevotella sp. DNF00663
TCTATAAATGAAGGTTTTGCAGAGGTCTCATATGGAGAATAGGTTATATAATGGTTGTCTAAACAGAAAAGTTTCAATAGATTATGACGGAAATATTAAAAACTGTCCTTCTTTTAAACATTCATATGGGAATATAAAAAATGTGAGAATAAAGGATGTTATTATGACAAAGCAGTTCAGAGAACTATGGACTATTAATAAAGAAAAAATAGAAGTATGTAAAGATTGTGAACTTAGGCCTGTGTGTACAGACTGCAGAGCACATTTGTCAAATCCAAATAATATATATTCAAAACCCCAAAAATGCACCTATGATCCATTGACCTCAAATTGGAAATAGGAACGATTATGTTGACATGTATAACAACGTCTGTTCGTTTATCAGATTATAAATTAAACTAATTCTATTTTAAGAAAGATAATTTAAAGAGTATGCTCAATTACAATTCACTTTCAAAGATATCACGTCTTTTCTTATGTAAATTTCAAAAGGGTTATCTTAATACCCCCCAACCCGCAACTTTATAGAGTAAAAAACTTTGTGCATGTAAGAAAGGGTATCTTTTGTTTTTATCAGTACAATTGTGTAATGACGGTTTTTCTGACATAAGCCCCCTTTACCTCACAAAGCGACTTGAGGCAATATGCACGGATTATTCCACAAAGAACTCGTCTTTGCTAAAGTCTGTCTTAAACAGGTAGTTGCTTGTGTAAACATTCAGCACACGCTGGTGTGATGTCCTAATCTACTTGGTCGGCACAGATACAAAGTTGAAAACGAATGTATTGATGTGGCTGTTGGCGTGCAAGACACACTTCTTGGAATCCAGCCTCTGCATAATTATTTTGTGGAAGTTTCTGATGAGAGTTGTCATAACAAAATACCATATTCCGTGCCATGAACGACTTGAGCAGTCAGTTCTAGCCAAATACGTTGTTCATGGTCAGAGACACGTTCCTTGCCGTTACGGAGCTTGTAGAATGCTACGATGTTCTTTGTGCTTGGCCCATTGTCGTTGGTCAGTATGCATTTATAAGTTTATGCCTCCTCCCAAAGGTAAAGGTTGCGGCCCATCCTTCTCCGCCTCTGTACAACAAGGCAAAACGACTTTGTTTTCCGTTTTTCGAAAATAATGGAGTTTAGTTCAAACTTGATATCAATGATTTCTTTCTTCTTTCAGGCTGTCAATGCAAATTTTGAATAGTAAAGAGAATCGCATCTGTTGGCACGGATGTGGAAATGTCTGCAATGTTGCTCAACTGTCTCTACAATTTCCTCCGCCCATGAATCACAATCTATGCATGCACGGCAAGCGCAAATGTCCGAATTCACCAGCCTCTTGAAGATTTTCATCAATGTATTTTTCTGGTTGAAACGCATATTGGTGTTCTTATTCTTTATACCAGCTATCATGTCGTTTATTACGGCAATGCTGGGACCATATCCCAAGAACTTCTGTAAGCTGGTTTAGCATCGTACTTTTCGATCTCGATGAACTGGTGCTTGAAATCAAAGCTGTATTCTTGGTTGCTCTTTAGTTGCCCTTTTGAAAGCAAGGCGTTCACTAACAAGTTGTTCATAGCATCGGCGACATTGAAATTGTACTGCTTGCCAGTAGTCGATGTGTATGTTGTATTGTCACATGCCAGCTCTTCCATAGCATATAGTATACATGTGCGGATACTTGGGTGCAAGTACAGGTGCTTCATCAAGTGCATTGTCACGTCTTCAATGTATAAACTACCGCTGATATACACGTACATCAGAGAGCGGAGCCCTTTACTATATTGGTAGCCGTACGATGTGCTACGTAGTCCCAAAGTGGAGTCTATCGTTTTAGACAAAGGAGTATCGAATTACTCTATAATTGACAATATTCCTCTAATTAGGGTGAGTTTCTCGGATTTTATATGTATTTTTGTTATGTCTATTGAAGATTTGTCTAGTTTTATGCAACACTAAGTTAGGTGAATCTAATGGCATGACAAAACCCTAGGCTACTTTTGTAGCTTAGCTTCTTATAAAATATAAAATTACAGTGTTGCGGAATTAAGGAATAATATTTAGATTCTACAATGTACTTAATGAGACCTCTGCAAAACCTTCATTTATAGAG
>NZ_KQ960598.1 GCF_001553265.1 Prevotella sp. DNF00663
GAGGGGGTATCAATTTTGACACACCCTCTTTTTTCTTTTATTACCTAGTATAGAGGTAACGCTTAATACTTTTCTTTGGTGTCTTCTCGAATTCCTCCTCATGTATCTCGATAGCCGACAGTTTACAATATGATGGTAGCTTTTGGTTAAGCTCTTGACGGTTTTGTTCCATCACGTTTTGTAGGTCTTCGTTATTAAACGATAGCGATGAGGCTTCTTCGTAATCCGGGTGAACCAATCCTATCAGTTTGTCTCCATCTTGTATCACGACACTCTCGTTTACCAGTGCCATGGAGTTCAATTGGTCTTCCACTTCTTCGGGATAGATGTTTTGTCCATTCGCTCCTAGCAGCATATTTTTTGAACGTCCTTTGATGAAGATGTTGCCTTCCTCGTCCATTGTCCCCAAGTCGCCGGTGTGATACCATCCCTCTGAGTCGATTGTTTGCTTGGTAGTTTCCTCATTTTTATAATATCCCAGCATCACATTCAAGCCTCTGGCTAGAATTTCACCGGGCACATTGGCAGGGTCGGGACTGTCTATCTTCACATCCATATGGACCACACTGCGACCACAACTGCCCGGTACGAAAGTCTGATAATCGGCATAAGCGATGATGGGAGCACACTCTGTGGCGCCATAGCCCACTGTATATTTGAACTTGATTTGCTGTAAAAACTGCTCAACTTCTTGGTTTAGAGCGGCTCCACCAATAATAACTTCGTAGAATTTGCCACCGAACGCATCGGTTACAAGGTCGCAAATCTTCTCTTTTACCTTCTTGCTAACCATCGGCATGTTTAGCAACAAGCGCATCTTATTGTTCTGTATCTTCGGGAATACCTTCTTCTTGATAATCTTCTCAATGATGAGTGGTACCGCGATAATGACGTCCGGTTTCACCTCTGAGAATGCTTGTGCAATGATGGCAGGGCTGGGTATGCGTGTCAAGTAATAGATATGACATCCCTTGTTGAACTCAAATAGGAACTCGAACGACATACCATACATGTGTGCCATAGGCAAAATGCTGATGACTTTTGATCCTTTCTTGAGGTGACTACCAAGTACATGCTCTGCAAAATCGTAATTGCTCCACAGTGCACGATAAGGAATCATTACGCCTTTAGAGAATCCTGTCGTACCACTGGTGTAGTTAATGAGTGCCAATTCATCGGGACTCTGTTCTATATAGTAGTTGACATGCTCCTTACGATAGTACTTCGGGAACTTCTTACCGAACATCTCGTTCAGATGTTCGCGTGCGTATGTCAATTTATCTGTACGCGAAAGAATCAGTGAATTGTCCGGTATATAGATGATACCTTCCAATGCCGGCATCTTCGTTGCGTCGATCTCGGTAGTCACAACGTCTCCTGCGAAGAGCAGTTTCGACTCGCTGTGGTTGACGATATTGTGTATTTGGTCGGCCGTAAACTCGTGTAGAATGGGTACAGCTACGGCTCCGTAAGTAAGTGTAGCAAGGAAAGCTACAGCCCAGTTGGCACTGTTTCTACCGGCAATTGCAATCTTGTCGCCTCGTTCGATACCACAGTTCTCAAACATGATGTGCAGCTTTTCTATCTTTCTAGCTACATCATGGTATTGTAAGGTCATACCTTTGAAGTCGGTCAATGCATTTTGTTCCCAATGATCAACTATTGTTTTCTGAATTAAAGCGTTAAAGCTTGGAATATTCCCTGTCATAGATTATTCGATATTTTGATATAGATACCGTTTGATACTCTTTTTAGGTGTCTTTTGAAATTCTTCTTCGTGTAATTTAATAGAAGACAATTTGCAGAATGAGGGTAAAACAGAGTTGAGCTCTTGGCGGTTCTGCTCCATAATACTTTGTATGTCTTCGTTGGAGAAGCCCATGCTCTCAGCTTCTTCAAAGTCCGGATGTACCAATCCTACAAGGGCGTTGCCATTCTGTACGATGAGACTTTCACTGACCATTGCCATCGAGTTGAGCTTGTCTTCTATTTCTTCAGGATATACGTTTTGGCCATTGGCGCCTAACAACATATTCTTGATACGCCCTTTGATGAAGACATGTCCATCGGCACTTACGGTCGCTAAGTCGCCGGTATGATACCATCCATTATCGTCTAGTACTGCCTTTGTGGCTTCCAAATTCTTGTAGTAGCCCACCATGACGTTTGCTCCACGGGTAATAAGCTCGCCCGGAATGTTCTCCGGATCGCTGCTTTTCACCTTTATCTCCATGTTTTTGACCACCGTTCCACATGAACCTGGCACGAAATTAGTCCAATCGCTATAGGTTATCATGGGCGCAGTTTCGGTCGTACCATAACCCATTGTGATGGGAAAGTCAATGGATACAAGGAATGCTTCAATCTCTGTGTTCATGGGTGCACCACCGATGATAATCTCATATAGGTTGCCTCCAAATGTATCTTTCACCATTTGACAGATTCTTTCTTTCAGTCTTTTCTGTATCACAGGCATTCTCCACAGTAACTTTACCTTGTTGTTTTGAATCTGTGGGAATATCTTTTTGCGGATAATCTTCTCAAGAATAAGTGGTACGGCAACCACAATGGCCGGCTTAACTTCCATCATTGCCTCCTGAATGAATGAGGGACTGGGAAGGCGAGTGAGGAAGAAGAGATGGTTTCCATGGCAGAATTCCAAGATAAACTCTGCCATCATACCATACATGTGAGCCATAGGTAAAATGTTCAGCACATTGCTTCCTGCTGGAATATGCCCGGAGATAGACTCCGAAAGTCCCTCTAGATTACTCGATAAAGTTCTAAAAGGCAGCATTACTCCCTTTGAAAATCCTGTGGTACCACTGGTATAATTGATGAGTGCGAGGTCTTCGTTCTTGTCTTCGTAATACTTAATGTGCTCCGGACGGAAGTATTTGGGATACCGCAGACCGAATATTTCGTTCAGATGTTCGCGTGCATACGTCAGCTTTTCAGAGCGTGAAACGATGATAGAAAAGTCTGGTATATAAACCACGCCTTCCAAATTGGGCATTTGGTTTGGCTCAATCGTGGTGGAAACCACGTCACCTACAAACAAAAGTTTGGATTCGCTGTGATTTACAATGTGGTAAATCTGGTCGGGAGTGAATTCGTTTTGTATGGGGACGGCCACTGCACCATAGGTCAAAACAGCCATGAACACAACGGCCCAGTTGCTACTGTTTCTACCACAAATAGCAATCTTATCTCCACAGTTAATACCGCTGTTCTCGAACAGTATATGGAGTTTCTCTATCTTTCTTGCTACATCGTGATATTGTAATGTTGCCCCTTTGTAGTCGGTCAGGGCATCTTTATACCAATTTTCTTTGATACTGTGTTCTATATACTTATTGAAGCTGGGTATTAATTCCATTGCACAAAAATCAAAATATTGTGCAAAGGTAATGATTTAGGTGCACAATACAAAACTTTATGTGCAATTTTTAGGGCTGTCTATGAACCTTTGAAAAGGTAATATAGGATATGTAGTCATATCAACTATTCTTGTTCGGATATAGAATACATTGGTATGGAATGACTGCAGGGGCGTGGCAACATCGCTGCAACAACCGAACAGAATTCCTGCAAAGCCGGTTTAGCAATGTTGCCACAGCTCAGCAGTGAGATGAGCGAGTTGTTTGGAGTGAGAAAAGAGTAGTTTCTGCGTAAACAAGTGGACTTGTTTGGCTGTTAGATGTAAGAATTTATGACTGATAAAAGGGTGCTTTGGCAATTGGAAAAATACTTTTATTCATATCGCATAGACTTAGCCGGATGGATATGCGAGATGAGGTAGCTCGGTGTTATCAGTATAAATAGGCTTATCAACAAGGTTGCTACATTTAAGAGAATGATGAGGGGGAAATTGAATTCCACCGGTACGGTGTTGACATAGTATGTGGTTGGGTCGAGCTTCACCAAGTGGGTGAAGTGTTGCAGGGCTATAAGGCCGAGCCCGATAAGATTTCCGATGAGCAGTCCGCGGCCAATAATGAATGCTGCAAACCACAAGAATGTGTGGCGAATAGTCTTGTTTTGTGCGCCCATTGCTTTGAGTAAACCTATCATAGACGTGCGTTCCAATATAATGATAAGCAGTCCGGAAACCATCGTTACACCGGCTACACATACCATTAAGGCCAAGATAATCCATACATTCAGGTCGAGCAGGTCGAGCCAAGAGAATATCTGTGGGTTGATTTCCTGAATGGTTTGCGACGAGTAGGTCTCTCCATATTTGTCAATGCTACGGTTAACCTTGTCCACCATGGCTGCTGCGGTCTCGTAGAGACGATTGAAGTCGGTTACGGTAATCTCTGCTCCAGTGGCTTGATCGGCTTCCCAATTATTCAATTTCACCGCTGTGTATAGGTCGGTAAAGCAGATGGCGTTGTCGTATTGTGATAGATTGGTCTGATAAATGCCCGATATGGTGAACCGGCGTACGTGTATCCCGTTGTTATCAATGAAGTAAGCGAAGATGCGTTGGCCACATTTCAGATTCATTTTCGACGCCATTGATGCCGAAACAAGTATTTTATTGGTCGATTTTTGGTCACTGAAAGTGGGTATACTGCCATCTATCATATTCTGATGGAGGAAGGTGGAGTCGAACTCGGGACCTACACCTTTGAGTAAAACACCCATAAAATCATTGTCGGTCTTGAGTATTCCGCGTGCAGTGGCAAAGCGTTCCACATGCTTGACACCCGGAATGGTCTTAATGACACGTATCATCGAGTCGCCCATTTGGATGGGGTAGGACTCAGAGGATTGCTGTGTCATGAAGTTAGCTACCTGAATATGGCTGCCAAATCCGATGACCTTATCGCGGATGGTATGCTTGAATCCCAATACTACACATACAGATACTATCATCACGGCAAGTCCGATAGCTACTCCGGCAGTGGCTATTCGGATGGCAGGGAGCGATACTTTGCGCTTATCGCCCGTATCGCTGTAGATGCGTTTGGCTATGAATAAGGGGAAGTTCAAGCTTAATCGTTTTATGGTAGTTCCTCGTCTACGCGACCGGGATAGGCCTCCAACGCCTTGCGCAAGACGATGAGGGCACGCTCCAAGTCTTCTTTCTTAAGTACATATGCTATACGTACTTGGTTGATTCCGGCTCCGGGAGTGGTGTAGAAACCTGCTGCCGGGGCCATCATGACGGTTTCTCCCTCGTAAGTAAACTCTTCTAAGCACCATCGACAGAACTTTTCACTGTCGTCGACGGGTATTTTTGCTACGGTATAGAAGGCTCCCATAGGAATGGGGGAGTACACACCGGGAATGCGGTTTAGGCCGTCTATTAAGCATTTACGACGCTCTACGTATTCGTCGTAGACGTCTCTGTAATACGCTTCGGGGGCATCAAGGGAGGCTTCGGCTACTATTTGACCAATCAAAGGAGGTGATAGGCGGGCTTGACAGAACTTCATCACGGCCTTTCTCACCTGTTCGTTCTTGGTGATAAGTGCACCAATTCTGATACCACATTCCGAATATCGCTTGGAAACGGAGTCAATCAAGATGACGTTTTGTTCGATTCCTTCGAGGTGACAAGCACTGATATAGGGCGAACCTGTGTAGATATATTCGCGGTAAACCTCGTCGGAGAAGAGGTAAAGGTCGTACTTTCGCACCAAATCGCGTATTTGATTCATCTCTCGTCGAGTGTATAGATAGCCCGTAGGGTTATTGGGATTGCAAATCATGATGGCACGTGTGTGCTCGTTGATAAGCTCTTCGAACTTCTCAACTTTAGGCAATGAGAATCCCTCTTCAATGGTTGTGGCAATGGTACGAATCTTGGCGCCGGCACTAATGGCAAATGCCATGTAGTTGGCATAGGCAGGTTCGGGTACGATAATTTCGTCTCCGGGATTCAAACAACTCATGAAAGCGAACAAAACAGCCTCGCTTCCACCCGATGTAATAATAATATCATCGGCTGTTACTTGAATATTGTATTTCTTGTAATAATCAACAAGCTTCTCTCTATAGCTCTGATAACCTTGGCTGGGAGAATATTCCAATATCTTTCTGTCAATATGGGAGAGGGCGTCCAAGCCACATTGAGGTGTGGGAAGGTCTGGTTGTCCGATATTGAGATGATAAACCTTGGTTCCTTTCTTTTTAGCGGCTGCAGCCAATGGAGCCAACTTCCTGATAGGAGACTCCGGCATTTCCAGTCCGCGCACAGATATTTCAGGCATCGTTACTAAATTGTTTGTTGAATTGCAAAGGTAGTATATTTAATTGAAACGAAAACCTATGGATTGGATTTTGTTGTGTATCGCCTTATTTTTATGACTATTGTTCACCTCATGGTCAAAAATATATTATCTTTGCAAAGAAGAAAATAAATCAGAAATACATATTATTAGATTATGAGATCAAGGACAGCTTCTTGGTTTGAAACCAAGATTCGTTATGAGAAAACAATGGAAGATGGCATGCAAAAGAAGGTTACGGAGCAGTATGTTGTTGATGCTTTGAGCTTTACCGAGGCCGAAAATGCCATTATCAATGAGATGTCTTCTTATATAAGTGGTGAATTTAAGATTACAGACATTAAGCCCGCGTCGTACGGAGAGATCTTCTTTAGCGATGCAGATTTGGATGATCGCTGGTATAAGGCGAAACTTCAATTCATCACTATTGATGAAAAGACCGAGAAAGAAAAGCGTTCTACGGTTACTTATTTGGTACAGGCAGGTAATGTTCCGGTTGCTGTGAAGCACATAGATGAGATTATGGGCGGCACGATGATAGACTATGTGATAGCCGGAATCAACGAAACCCAAATCATGGATGTTTTTGAACATCAAGTAACAAAGAAGAAACCGGAGGTGAACGATGTGCCGGAATACGAACAACCAACCGAAGAGAAGAAAGAGGGAGAGTAGAGATGGATATTGATGTAGCTCGTAATTTGCACGAAGTACAGTCTCATTTACCGTCTACTGTCAAACTGGTAGCGGTGAGCAAGTATCATCCTAATGAGTACATCGAGGCTGCCTATCAGGAGGGACAGCGCATTTTCGGAGAGAGTCATGAGCAAGAACTCTCCAAAAAGGTGGCGTCGTTGCCCGATGATATAGAGTGGCATTTTATCGGGCATCTTCAAACTAACAAGGTGAAATACATCGCACCATACATCTCTATGATAGAGGCTGTGGATAGTTTGAAGCTTTTGAAGGAGATAGAAAAGCAGGCATCAAAATGTGATAGGGTCATTCGTGTACTTCTGGAACTGCACATTGCCGAAGAAGAAACGAAATACGGCCTTACGTTAGATGCTTGTCGGGAACTCTTGAATGATTCTACATGGCGCCAATTGAAGCATGTACAGATATGCGGCTTGATGATGATGGCTAGCAATGTAGACGATGAAACTCAGATAACGAGCGAGTTTGAGGCTGCTCGCAAGTTCTTTGACGAAGTGAAGTCGACCTATTTCCCAACCGATGATGCCTTTTGTGAGCGTTCTTGGGGGATGAGTCACGATTACCAATTGGCAATCAAACACGGCTCAACGATGGTTAGAGTCGGTACAACAATATTTGGGCCGAGAGTCTATTAAGACTTCCGGCCCAAATTGTTTTATTTTATTGAATTACAACTTTCTTTCTGTTGATGATGTAGATACCCTTGGGTAGTCGTGTCTTATCGGTTCCTAAGTATCGTCCGTCAATCGAGTAGATGCGATTATCTTTGTATAGTTGTTCTGCCACTGTGCCCAGAACACCAATGATTCCAGTCGGTGTGTCGTTATTTTCTTGTAAGAAATTGAACGTGATAACGCCATCAGTTTCAGTGATTTTGTATATAGGTTTAGCTAAAGCTGTCCCATTATAAACTGTAGGTTTCACCGTAGTTTCGTCTGTTAGAGTCGTATTGTTACCCGTTCCGGGGAATGGATCGGCAGCAGCCGAAGCTTTATATGCATATTGAGAAGTAATATCTGTGACATTAGATATATTCAGCAGTGTACCATCGGCAGGCACTAATGTCATTCGTGGATGTCCTAATGTATTGTTGACGGTATTGCTTAGTATACCAGAAGTGAGCGAAAAATGAGCTATACGCCGAATTTTCCATAGCTCATGGCTTTAAAATAGCCTCGAATACTGCCGATATTGGCAGTGTTATTATTCCCAAAATCACTCAGTTTATCAGCATTCAAGTATTCCTTATATGCTTCTATGGGCTTGTTGATTTTAAAAGTTGTGTCTTGAAATTCTGCAAGAATGACTAGTGCTTTAGGGCTATTTAGATGAGGAAAGAAACTGCCACCCGACTTGATAACTTCACGTGTACGAATCTTGTTAGTTCATGTGTTAGTTGCATTTTTGTAAAATACCTCCTTATTTTGACTGTTGATGAGTGTTTGTTCGGTGGCCGAACGTTGCCCAACTTCATGAGCCAATTGGGTGGAAGCCGTCAAATTGCCGTAAGAATCTATTTGGCCGATATAATACTCGAAGCCTACATGCACGAGGATAACGCCATCGCTAGCTGTGTACCATGATACATGTTCGTCTCCATGTCCGGTAACCAAGAGTGTCGTTCCATCTGATTGAGTAACACTGAAAGGCTCACTTAAGACTTTTGCACCCCATGCATATACAGTTATAACCAGTAGAAAAATGATGAGTAGAGGTTTCTTCATATTATAGAATCTATTATTAATACTTGTTTTATTTATAATGATATTGCCCTTTATGGCGCGTCTTGCTGCCGTATTCGATTGCATGATGTGGACAATAGTGATAACATGCAAAACACGTGATACATTTGTCTGCGTGCAACCAAGTTGGTTGGAAGCCGAGTCCGCCTTTGATATTGTCTGTAGGACAGACGTCAGCGCAGATGCCACACTTCACACAACGGCTCTCATCAACGCTGAATGGCTTATCTGTAAGAAGCCTTTTGACAAACAGATTTCCCAAGATATCAGAGTTGATACGAGGCCAATGGCTCTTATGGATAGGAGTAATACCGTTCTCGCAATTTTGAATGCGAGGGATATATTGTCGCAATAGCTTTTCTGATTCCTGCTTTTTAGCCTGTACGATTTGCGGTTTATCTGTGTTCATAAGTGGTAATCCCACATACGTATTAGGCATTTTTAGCGAGAAAGCGGCATGGGTGTGCAGTCCGAGTCGACCGAGTGACCCGTTGAGGTAGTCTACACTGCGTCCAATATCGTCACCGGCAGTCATGGCCGTATAGCAATAATGAGTATCGGTATCGCCTTTGAAAGACAGGGTAGCAATAAAGTCGAGCATGATTTTTGGCGGTCGCCATCCGTGGACAGGAAACACAAAGCCTATTCGCTCATCATCTTTGAGCGTATAGCAATGGAACATTGGGGCATCACAGATAGATATTATCTCTTCTTGTGTAGCTTGTCCCAGTTCCTTAGCGAGCCATCTGGAGTTACCTGTCGCCGAAAAATAGAAAATCATTCGCTTGTTCTCAATATTACATTTACAAAAATAAGTATTTCTCTTGAGCCCACCAAGAACCTTGATAGAATAGATGTATTGTAATGAAAAAACCATCCTGCGGATGCGGGATGGTTTTTTTGTGTATCTGTAAGATTAATATTTTACTATTTAGCTTCTGTCATCACACCCTCAATGTATAGGCGTGTCATCTCTGTTTGGCCATTGGAACGTACAGTAATGCTCTTCTTGAAATGTCCGGGGAACTTTCCTTTACCATTATAGGTAATCATAATTTGGCCTTTCTGTCCGGGCATCACCGGTGTTTTGGTGTAAGAGGGAACGGTACAACCGCAACTTGCGACAGCCTGATTGATGACAAGAGGTGCCTGGCCGACGTTGGTAAACGTGAAAGTACATTTCTGTACAGGGTTGTTTTCAGAGAAAGTACCCAAATCTATGGTTACTTTATCAAACTTAATATCGGCTTGATTTTGTGCCGAAACGGCTATCAAACCAATTACCAACATTGTTATGATGCTTAAAAACTTTTTCATTTCTTCTCGTTTTTGATTCTAAAAATTCGCAGCAAAGATATGAAACTTCGTGATAGCAAGCAACTATTCAGTCATATATTTATCTAATTTACGTTAAATGATGAATACTTTTAGCTCTTTATATTGTTGATTTGGCAGTTGATAAAGCACAGTTTCTCACTTCCCACTACTAAATCCTCATTCGCTGCAAGAGCGTGTCAATAGTACTGTTTTGGCTTTGCAGCATTACTGAAAAGGCTAGGCAGCAACGTTGCTAAACCTTTGCAGGAAATGAATATTTAGTAGTGAGAAATGAGAAGTGATATGTTTGGAGTTGGTGATAGCTTGCTTTGGAAAGGGAAATAAGGTAGTTCCTCTTTTAATTATGTAGATAAAAGAATGTACGTTCTTTGTGTAATGCTTTTTTTTGTATAACTTTGCATGATACAAAGGAAATATCAAAAATATGTATAGAAGCAATACTTGTGGAGAGTTAAGACTCTCTGATCAAGGTAAGGAAGTTACCTTGGCTGGATGGGTTCAGCGTTCGAGGAAAATGGGAGGTATGACTTTCGTCGACCTACGTGACCGTTATGGTATTACCCAGCTCGTATTTAACGAAGCAGACGATAGTGAACTCTGTGACAGAGCCAACAAGTTGGGACGTGAATACTGTATTCAGATCAAGGGTACGGTGAGCGAGCGTCAGAGCAAAAACGAGAAGTTGGATACCGGTGATATAGAAATATTGGTGCATGAACTCAATGTTTTATCAGAGAGCGCAACGCCTCCTTTCACGATAGAAGACAATACCGACGGTGGCGACGATATTCGTATGAAGTATCGTTATTTGGATTTGCGACGTGCCTCTGTGCGTAAGAATATGGAGTTGCGTCATCGTATGACCATTTTGATTCGTAATTTCTTAGACTCAAAAGAGTTTATGGAGGTGGAGACACCTATATTAATAGGTAGTACACCTGAGGGTGCTCGCGACTTCGTAGTGCCTAGCCGCATGAATCCGGGACAGTTCTATGCACTGCCACAGAGCCCGCAAACACTGAAACAATTGTTGATGGTGGCCGGCTTCGACCGCTATTTCCAGATAGCAAAGTGTTTCCGTGATGAGGATTTGCGTGCAGACCGTCAGCCCGAATTTACACAGGTAGACTGTGAAATGAGCTTTGTAGATCAGGAAGACGTGATAGGTATCTTTGAAGATATGTGTCGTATGCTCTTCAAGGAAGTCAGAGGCGTAGAGCTACCGGCTAAGTTACAGCAGATGTCATGGCACGAAGCGATGAGGCGTTTCGGTAGTGATAAACCCGATTTACGCTTCGGTATGGAGTTCGTTGAGTTGAAAGAGGCTTTCTCAGGTAAGGGAAACTTCTCTGTATTCGATGAAGCTAAATATATAGGTGGTATCTGTGTACCTGGTTGTGCAGACTATACTCGCAAACAACTTGATGGTTTGACCGATTTCGTGAAGCGTCCACAAGTGGGTGCCAAAGGCCTTGTGTATATTAAGTATAATGCTGATGGCACTATCAAAAGTTCGGTAGACAAGTTCTACTCGCCCGAAGAGTTGGCTGAAATCAAAAAAGTGATGAATGCTAATGATGGAGATTTGGTGTTGATACTGAGTGGTGACAATGCAAACAAAGCTCGTGTACAGTTGTGTGCGCTCCGCTTGGAGATGGGTGACCGTCTTGGTTTGCGCGATAAAAATAAGTTTGAATGTCTGTGGATAGTCGATTTCCCCTTGTTTGAGTGGAGCGATGAAGAGCAGCGATTGATGGCTACGCATCATCCTTTCACCATGCCTAACCCCGATGATATTCCATTGTTGGAAGAACATCCGGAACAAGTGAGGGCCAAAGCATACGACTTTGTCTGCAACGGCATTGAAGTAGGTGGTGGAAGTCTTCGTATCCATGATGGAAAATTGCAAGAACGTATGTTCAAGATATTGGGGTTCACTCCCGAAAGAGCCATGGCTCAGTTCGGTTTCCTTATCAATGCATTCAAATATGGTGCTCCTCCTCACGCTGGTTTGGCTTTCGGACTCGATCGTTTCGTTAGCATTATGGCCGGTTTGGACTCTATTCGCGACTGTATTGCGTTCCCGAAGAACAACAGTGGTAGGGATGTGATGCTCGATGCTCCATCAGAAATAGATGTCAAACAATTGGACGAATTGAACTTGAAAGTCGATTTGAAAGATTGATGTAAATCAAGAAAAAGAGCTACATAGTTGTTATTGAGATGTTTTGTGTAAAAAAATGCACGAACATGGAAAGATTGTCGTACTTTTGTAGTGATAAATAGAGTAATCTGATTCCTAATATAAGGAATTGAGATGAAATTGTAATCAAAATAAGAATATGGCAGAAAAGAAAGCAACAAAGGTAGTAGCAGCTCCTAAAAAGGAGACTACAAAGAAGGTAGCAGCAAAGAAACCGGCTGCACGCAAGGTGGTAGTAGCACTTAATGCAGAGAGTGTGGGCTTCCGCGCCGGCGATGTTTATCAGGCTTTGGCAGCTGCTGGAAAGGCTCTTAGTGTTAGCGAGATTTCCAAAGCAGCAAAGATTAGCGCTGAAGAGACCTATCTTGGAATAGGTTGGCTACTTAAAGAAGGCAAAGTAAAAGGCGACGAAAGCCTAGTAGCGTTGGCTTAATTTAGATTAAGAATAACCAAATAAGGAGCTGCATTGTTATAATACAGCTCCTTTTTTATGTTTTGTAAATAGTGTACATGAGTTACGATGCAGCGATATTACAGGTATTGGCAGAAGCCGGCAACGATGGTTTGTCGGTCAGGAAGATTGCACACCATGTATTGAATGCATGTAATTCGCTGTTTGAACCAGTCGAATATACTACCGTACATGCTTATGTACAGCAATTTCTTATTAGAAATTCTAAAACCACGAATGCTCTTATAGAGCGTACTGAGACGCGTGGAAAGTATCGGTTGAACTTGAATAATGTCGGAAATCAGCAGTTAATGCTCCAGTTTTGCGATGAGGTTGAGATAGAAGAAGAGCAGAATTGTCCGCCGGAAGACCTGTCGCTGAGCTTGTTTTGAGTGTTCGATGATTTCTAATGATTTTTAGGGAACACATGTTTTGATTCGTATTATACAATATATATAATATGAATCTTATGTCAAATAGATATTTATTAGGCTTTGATGTGGGTAGTAGCTCGGTTAAAGCCTCTCTTGTAGAGGTGGAAAGTGGGCAGACTGCGGCCACAGCTTTTTATCCTAAAAGCGAAGCTCCCATGCTTGCAGTGAAGACGGGATGGGCAGAACAGGACCCACAAATGTGGTGGGACAATGCTAAACTAGCCTTAAAGCAGGTCATGGCTGATAGCGGTATCACTGGTGAGGAGATTCTTGCTGTTGGTATTTCTTATCAAATGCATGGCTTGGTTTGTGTAGATAAGAATCGGGAAGTACTTCGCCCAAGTATTATTTGGTGTGACTCTCGTGCTGTACCTTATGGTGAAAAGGCATTCAAAGAGCTGGGGACAGACTATTGTCTGGGTCATTTATTGAATTCACCCGGTAATTTTACGGCCTCCAAATTAGCTTGGGTAAAGGCAAATGAGCCGGTACTTTACGAGCGTATAGATAAGATTATGCTGCCCGGAGATTACATTGCGATGAAGCTATCCGGTGATGTTTGCACCACTATTAGTGGCTTGTCTGAGGGCATGATGTGGGACTTTAAAGACAAATGTCCGGCCAAATCGCTTTTGGATTATTATGGTTTTGATGAGCATATATTGGCTCATATTGTCCCGACTTTTGCCGTACAAGGTGAAGTTTCTAGTGAGGCGGCTGCCGAAACCGGTTTGAAGAAAGGTACACCTATATCTTATAGAGCTGGCGACCAACCCAATAATGCGGTGAGTTTGAATGTCTTTAACCCCGGTGAAATAGCTTCTACGGCGGGTACTTCTGGGGTGGTTTATGGTGTTTTGGGCGATGTAAATTACGACGTAAAGAGCCGGGTCAATACTTTTGCACATGCCAATTATACATTAGAAGAGGACCGTTTGGGTGTGTTGTTGTGTATCAATGGTACCGGTATCTTGAATGCTTGGGTACATCGAAACGTTACTCCTGACATCAGTTATGCCGATATGAACAAAATGGCAGAGACCGTTCCGGTCGGATCAGAGGGCGTGAGTATCATCCCGTTTGGTAATGGTTCTGAGCGTGTGTTGGAGAATAAAGAAGTCGATTGTTCTATCCATGGCTTGAATTTCAATAAGCATTCGAAGGCTTATATCGTCAGAGCGGCTCAAGAAGGCATCGTCTTTAGCTTCTGTTATGGCATGGAAATCATGCGGGATATGGGTATGGACATTCGTAAGATACATGCTGGTCATGCTAATATGTTCCTAAGTCCGCTGTTTAGAAATACTTTGGCAGGAGTCAGCGGAGCCACCATTGAACTCTACGAGACCGATGGTAGCGTTGGAGCTGCAAAAGGAGCGGGTATTGGTGCAGGTATTTATAAGAATCATGATGAGGCATTTGCTACGCTCAAAAAACTGGCTGTGATTGAACCGGAAGAGCATTTGAAGACTTCGTATACCGATGCTTATGAGCGTTGGAAATCAATATTGAACAAAAATATAAATCAATAAGAACTTAAATTAAGAAACTACAAGATGATGACAAAAGAGTATTTTCCACAGATTGGTAAGATTCCTTTCGAAGGAACAGATAGCAAAAATCTCCTAGCATTCCACTATTACAACCCAGAAAAAGTTGTTGCTGGGAAGAAAATGAAGGACTGGTTGAAGTTTGCAATGGCTTGGTGGCATACGCTCGGAGCCGCAAGTAGCGACCAATTTGGTGGACAAACCCGCGATTATGCATGGGATCATGCCGACAGTGCCATCCAACGTGCCAAGGATAAGATGGATGCTGGCTTCGAAATCATGGAGAAGTTGGGTATCGAGTATTTCTGTTTCCACGACGTAGACTTGTGTGATCCCTCTGATGATATTGCTGAGTATGAGCAGAATATGAAGGAGATTACCGATTATGCTCTTGAGAAGATGAAGGCAAGTAACGTTAAGTTGCTTTGGGGAACAGCCAATGTGTTCAGTGATAAGCGTTATATGAATGGTGCCGCAACGAATCCTAACTTCGACGTAGTGGCTCGTGCTGCCGTTCAAATCAAGAATGCTATTGATGCAACTATCAAACTTGGTGGTACCAA
Source organism: Prevotella sp. DNF00663 (assembly GCF_001553265.1). Classification (GTDB taxonomy): domain Bacteria; phylum Bacteroidota; class Bacteroidia; order Bacteroidales; family Bacteroidaceae; genus Prevotella. The sequence goes on from NZ_KQ960598.1 coordinate 15,241, forward strand.
TTATGTGTTCTGGGGCGGTCGCGAAGGATACATGTCTCTGCTCAATACACAGATGCAACGTGAGAAAGAGCACTTGGCTCAAATGCTTATAGCGGCTCGTGACTATGCTCGTGCTAAAGGTTTTACAGGTACATTCCTTATCGAACCGAAACCTATGGAGCCTACAAAACATCAGTACGATGTAGATGTAGAGACCGTTATCGGGTTCTTGCGTGCTCACAATTTAGACAAAGATTTCAAGGTAAATATCGAAGTTAACCACGCTACATTGGCTGGTCATACCTTCGAGCATGAATTGGCTGTTGCTGTAGATAATGGTATGTTGGGTAGCATTGATGCTAACCGAGGTGATGCACAGAACGGTTGGGACACCGACCAATTCCCCATTGACAATTTTGAATTGACTCAAGCCATGATGCAGATTATCCGTAATGGTGGCTTAGGCAATGGCGGTAGCAACTTCGATGCAAAGATTCGCCGTAACTCTACCGACCCTGAAGATATATTTATTGCCCACATCAGTGGTATGGATGCCATGGCACGTGCGCTTGAGAATGCCGCAGCTATTCTTGAAGAGAGCGAACTTCCTCAAATGTTGAAGTCTCGTTATGCTAGCTTCGACAGCGGTATGGGCAAGGAATTTGAGGATGGAAAGGTCAGCTTGGAGCAGTTGGTAGACTATGCAAAGAAGAATGGTGAGCCTAAACAATTGTCAGGTAAGCAAGAACTTTATGAGACTATCGTAGCTTTATATTCTAAATAAGGCACGATAAAGATTACGCTATAAACATGGATAGGAGAGACCTTTGAACGGGTTTCTCCTATTTTTATGCCTAATACAGAGACTAAACGGTAAATAAAATTTTGTATCGATGCAGGTATGGAATATTTTGCCTATATTTGTAACTATATAAAATGAAGAATTAATCTTATGGTTATCGCAAACAATCATTTAGTCATTATGGCTGGTGGTGTAGGAAGCCGATTTTGGCCAATGAGCACCGAAGAACTTCCAAAACAGTTTATAGATATTCTAGGCGTAGGAAGAACACTGCTCCAACTCACTTTTGATCGTTTTAAAGGCCTTTGTCCTTCGGAGAATGTTTGGGTTGTTACGAATCGAAAGTATGAAGCACTTGTTAAAGAACAGTTACCTGAAGTTCCGGTAGAAAATATATTGTTAGAGCCTTGTCGGCGCAATACGGCACCTTGTATTGCCTATGTTAGTTGGCGTATCAAGGCCAAATCTTCCAAGGCAAATGTCGTCGTATCGCCTAGCGACCATATTGTTACCGATATCATAGAGTTTCAACGGGTCATCTCTTCGTGTTTACAGTTTACCAGTGAGACCGATGCTATTGTCACATTGGGTATGAAAGCTGACTGTCCGGAGACGGGTTATGGCTACATACAAGCTGATTTGACAGCACGTTCGCCGCGTAATAAAGAGATATTCCGTGTTGACTCGTTCCGCGAAAAGCCAGATTTACAGACTGCAACAGAATATATACGACAGAATAACTATTACTGGAATGCAGGTATATTCTTGTGGAGTGTAGAGACGATAGTCAACGCTTTCAGAGTTTATCAACCCACGATGGGTAAGTTGTTTGAGAGTATGCTGCCTGTATTGGGAACTCCTAAGGAACAGGAAATCATAGATCAGCGTTATGCAGAATGTGAGAATATCTCCGTTGACTATGCTATCATGGAGAAAGCCGAAGAAATTTTCGTGTGTCCGGCAAACTTCGGTTGGAGCGATTTAGGTACGTGGGGGAGTCTCTTGATGAAGAGTCATAAAGACTTATATGGAAACTGTGGTATTGGTGAAAATATTCGATTTTTTGATAGCCACAACTGTATAGTGCATACTATGCAAGAAAAGAAGGTTGTCGTCCAAGGACTTGATGGCTATATTGTAGCTGAGAAAGACAATACACTCTTGATATGTAAACTATCTGAAGAGCAGAAAATCAAACAGTATAGTGAGTAAAAATATAATAAATGATGGATAAAAAAGTAGCATAAATTACAGGAATATCAGGCCAAGATGGCAGTTATTTGGCAGAGTTTTAATATCAAAGGGATACGAAGTGCACGGCTTGCTACGTCGTTCTTCTTCTTTCAATACCGGACGTATAGAACATTTATACTTGGATGAATGGGTTCGCGATATGAAGAAACAACGCCTTGTCAATCTGCATTGGGCAGATATGACCGATTCTTCATCTTTGATACGTGTCATTTCTGAGACTAAGCCTACTGAAATCTACAATCTAGCGGCACAAAGTCATGTGAAAGTATCGTTTGACGTGCCTGAATATACGGCCGATACAGATGCTATAGGTGTATTAAGACTCTTAGAAGCCGTACGTATTTGTGGGTTGGAGCACACTTGTAAGATTTATCAAGCAAGTACATCAGAACTGTTTGGAAAGGTACAAGAGGTTCCTCAGCGCGAAACTACGCCTTTTTATCCGTGTTCACCTTACAGTGTAGCAAAATTGTATGGCTTTTGGATTATGAAGAATTATCGTGAGAGCTATGGTATGTACTGTTGCAATGGTATTCTTTTCAATCATGAGAGCGAACGTAGAGGTGAAAATTTTGTTACTCGTAAGATTACTTTGGCTGCTTGCCGTATAGTTCAAGGATACCAAGAGAAACTGTATTTGGGGAATTTGGATGCTCGACGTGACTGGGGTATGCCAAGGATTATGTGGAATGTATGTGGTTGATGCTGCAACAATCTCAACCTGACGATTTTGTAATAGCTACCGGTGAATATCATACCGTCCGAGAATTTGTTACAATCTCATTCCGGCATGTGGGAATAGAATTGGAATGGCAAGGTGAAGGTATTGATGAAAAGGGCATTGACAAGGCTACCGGTAAAGTGTTGGTAGAAGTAGATCCCAAGTATTTCCGCCCGGCTGAGGTTGAGGAATTGCTGGGTGATCCTACAAAAGCAAAGACTGTATTAGGTTGGAATCCTGCCAAGACATCTTTTGAAGAACTCATTCGTATCATGATAGAACATGATAAGAGGTGGAGCAATACCGCAATTGGGAGAAATTCGCAATTGTCATATTAATGTAGGAACAGGTAAAGAACTTACTATCAAAGAACTTTCTCAACTAGTTGTTGATACTGTCGGGTTTACGGGAGAAGTGTATTTTGATACTTCAAATCCGGATGGAACACCACGGAAATTAATTGATGTGTCGAAGCTACATCAGTTAGGTTGGAAGCATCATGTTGAGATAGAAGATGGTGTTCGACGCCTTTTTGATTGGTATAAGCAGTCATTAGAATAGTTTTTGTACTCTATATCTCTTATAAAGTACAATCTAGTTGAATCATTGCAATGGCTTGGCAGAATCGCTGTCAAGCCGTTGCTGTTTTACTGTTTGGACTTTTCAGCAATGTTGTTGGGGCTTTGCAGTAATGTCGTTGATAAGTAGACGAGTAGACAGGTAGGCTTGTTTAGTAATTGTTATATTCCTATATATAAGTTAACTATATTATACTGTAATATTAAAAAGGTGGCAATAACATATATGCTATTGCCACCTTTTATACTAGGATGAAGTTTATTTCGACTCTCTTTCGGTTATGAGACCGTGCCGATAAGCATAGAGTAGTTTCTCAAGATCTTTGATTTGGCGGTTTAGCTCTTCGCCCTTGTCAGTATTAGCCACCAGCATACGTTGACTACTTAGCTCAACAATCTGCGTTGTGCTCTTGATATCGGTTCCTCGTTGTACTGCATCGGCTGCGCTCGTGAAGGGCTCGTGTTGTACCAACTGGAGTCCGCGGCTATGGTATACAAGTGTATATCCGGCTATACCAGTCTCTTTGTGGTATGCTTCTGAGAAGCCGCCATCTATCACCATCAGTTTTCCGTTGGCCTTGATGGGATTTTCTCCGCTGCCGGCATGCACCGGTACGTGCCCGTTGATGATGTGCCTATTTGTACCATTTACACTGAAAGCATCCAGTATTCGGTCGGCTACAGCCTCGCTATCCCTCAGTTTGAAGTAGTTTCCTTTCTCTTCTTTGTGTGTAGCTTTGTCTTCGATGAAATATCGTTCGAATGTAGCCATTTTGCTTTTATCGAAGAGTGGGCTATCGGGACCGCACCATAGATAGAGGAAATAGTCGATAGCATATTGACGTTCGGCTGGCGGAGTGTCGTTTTGGAATGCAGAACGAATGAGCATTCCGGTGTGATGCATGAGCTCACGTCCTTGATATACTTGTCCTTTAGCTATTTCTACGTCCTTGAGACTACCATCTTCGTTGAGCGGAATAGAAGCATGGAAGAGTAAATTGTTGTTGTAAATGGCATACATACAACCATGCTGCAGGAGCAGGCGGATATGTTTGTGAAGTTTTTCGCACACCATGAACGAATGATGTAGCTTGCTCATCAGTGCAGTTTCTTCTTCTGTCATGTCGCACGGATGCTCCGGGTCGATGGTAGGGAAGTTGTTGCTGGTTAGTGGATACTCTTTACCGGTGAGCATGATGGTGCCTTTCTTGTAGTCGATGTTTTTGAATAGCTCTCTATCTTGCATGTCCCATGACGGATTTCGTTCGAAGAGTTGAGCCTCGGCTTTGAACTGTAGCACGGCAATGGCTTTGTGCATGAGTGCCATGAGGCGCACTGATTTATCATCAGTATTCTTATTATCGCCTATCAGTTTGGGTATAAACTCCTTGCATTCATCGTCTCCATAAGTCTCCATGGCAAATGTAGCCAATGAGATAAGATTGATACCGTATCCCTCTTCCAGTGTTGTCAGGTTGGCATAGCGCAGAGACAGCCGGATGACATTGCAAATACATGCATCGTTTCCGGCACAGGCTCCCATCCAAAGTATATCGTGGTTGCCCCATTGCATGTCCCAATTGTGGCGCGAGGCCATGGTGTCGAGAATGATATGAGCACCCGGACCACGGTCGAAGATGTCGCCGAGAATGTGCAAGCGGTCAATGGCTAGCCGTTGAATGACATTGGCGATGGCAATAATAAAGTCGTCGGCTCGTCCCGTAGAGATAATAGTATCGATGATGACATTGACGTATGCCGTCTTATTTGTGTCTTCGGTACGCTCGTGGAGGAGTTCCTGAATGATGTAAGAGAATCCGTTTGGTAATGATTTCCTTACTTTCGAGCGTGTATATTTGCTTGATACGTCGCGGCATACAGCCACGAGTTGGTGGATGGTGATTCTATACCAGTCAATGATATCCGTCTCTTTGGACTTGACAAGTTCCAATTTTTGTTCCGGATAGTAGATGAGTGTACAAAGTTCTCGTTTCTCGTATTCGCGTAAAGAGTTGCCAAAGAGCTCGTTGACTTTTCGTTTGATGTTACCCGATGCATTCTTCAGTACGTGCTGGAAAGCCTCATATTCACCATGAATGTCGGCTAAGAAATGTTCCGTTCCTTTCGGAAGATTCAAGATGGCTTGCAGGTTTATAATCTCTGTACTGGCTTCAGCCACTGTCGGGAATGATTGCGCCAGCAGCTGTAAATATCTCATGTCCTTGTTAATTGTATCTTGTTTTGTCATTTTAGCTTAATATTTTTGTGTTATCATTTCTACTATTTTTTGTGCTCTTCGGTCGTTGATGGCCGGAATAGGAATGAATCCTTCGGTGAGAGAAGTCTCTTGTAGCATGGCTTGTTCAAGACTTGCCACAAAAGGATGTATTTTTAATTGCTGTAATATCTCGCCCATTCGGTCTTCATCGTAATCGGATGTTAGCATCTCGTTGGTTAGTTGTTGGACGAAAGTGGGGGTGAGCCCATCTCTATTGAATAAATATTGGGCGTACAAGAACTCACTACATAGTTTATGTATTGGTGAGTCTGTACTATCAAACTTATCAACTTGTTGCTTGATTTGGCTACGTATCTGTTGATCGTGTGCGGTTGTTACCTTTATATATAGGTCTAATAATTGCCTGTATAAGTCGTTGCTTGCTTCGTCGTTTGTAATGATGGGGTTTTTGACCAGATATACTTTATGTGTTTGGAAACGTTGTTGGATGTATTGTTTCTCATGTCTGCCCATGGCATGGAATGTGAGATTGCGTCGTTTTAATGAATGTTGAAGCGGGGAATGGTGCCATGGAACCATGGATGCCAGTGGACTATAGAGGATGGGAATCAATTTTGAATTAGCTGTTTTGATACATTGAAGCCTCGAAAAATCCAATTCTCCCATGACATGAATAAGGTCTACGTTCTTGCTTTCCGCGAAGTTTACACCTTCACGGGATAACTCATGCTGTATCGTAGAGATGTATTGTGCAGCGAGAGATTCCCTTTTAATAACAGAACTTGTTACGACCTGTATTCTCATAGTTTATGACTTGTAAATTCGTATTTGTCAGCAAAGTGATGTTTGATGGCGTATCGACAGTTTGTCCATACACTTCTCAACTGGAAGAAAAAGAGTTTGAATGGGGAAATATGGGTACTGAATTTAGCTAAAGCGCTAGAGCAGGCGAGTGTACGCCAAATAAACAAGATGAATAAAGCAGTGATAGAGGCACCCAGCAATATCCAATTATTGATGATAGATGCATAGATGATAGATGCAATATTAGCCAAAAAACAGAAGTGAAGCAACAGATTGTCCATGAATATAGGAAATTTATATCTGAAACTTCCACGCATATATTTCTTTGATTCACGATAGAAAAGCCGGTTGTTGGTCCATGTTTTGGGACTCACGTCCATATCGGTGAGCCAACAAGTTGGCGAGATTGCTAAGGAAGAGTTGTCTTCTGTGGAGAATTTGTTGACGATAAAATCATACTCTCCACGTATTAAATGAAGATTGCCAAGGAATCCATTGCCTTCCATAAAGACTGTTTTACGGAATGCTAGATTCGCACAATTACATCCATAGCTATGTCCACGTTGTATGGAACGGAACATCTGTCTAGCTTTAGAGAAGTGTTGGAAGTGTTGATAGTCGGTTACTTTGTCGTCGGGGAAGTGAGTATATCCCATCGCGATAGCTTTATCTTCGTGCATGGCGGTGGCCATTGAAGCAAGCCAAAAGTCACTATCGGGTCTGCAACTAGCCTCGGTTAATAGGCACCATTCGTATTTAGCGGCCTTAACACCGACGGTTATGGCAAGTTTTCGTCTGCTCATGTACCGGGAAGACATGGGAAGGAAGGTGGCATAGAGTTTGTCGCTGGCTCCTAATCTCTTGAGTACATCTTCTGTATCTGTATCTCCCTTCTCAGCCACCACCACCACTTGGAAAGGTGAGGTATATTGTTGTTGTAAGAAATAGGGGAGGTTTTCTTCTAAGAAAGCAGCTCCTTTATGAGCCGGAATAATGATACTGATTCCCGGTAAAGGCTGTTTTTGCTCACCGGACAAATCGTCTTCTTCGGTATTGATGGTCAATTTGCGAAGAAAAGGACTTGCCAACGATGCAATAACAGATAATAAAATGAGGGTTCCTCCAATATATATAGTGGTCAGGAGAGTAAGCATGATAGTCTATAGAATTACAAATCTTCAGTAAGATAACCTTGAGGGAGTGTGCGACAATTGTATTGGTTGGCCATAATTTCGCCATAAGCCCCCGCACTTCTGAGCGCTATCAGGTCGCCACGGTGGCATGCGTTGAGCTTAATAGCCTTGGCAAACACATCGCTGGATTCGCAAATAGGTCCCACAATATCGTATGTTTCGACTTTATTTTCGCTGCTGAGATTCTCTATTTTATGCGAAGCTTGATACAAGGCTGGGCGGATGAGGTCGGTCATGCCGGCATCCACAATGGCAAACTGTTTGTATGTACCTTGTTTGATATACAGTGTCTTGGTGATGAGTGAACCGCATTGGCCTACAACCGCACGTCCTAATTCAAAGTGTACTTGCTGTCCTGCACGTAATTCCAAATGTTTAGCGTAGGTATCGAAATATGATTTGAAATCAGGAATCGGGTTCTCATTGGGATTATCGTAGTCGATTCCCAAACCACCTCCGACGTTGATATTTTCTACAACGATGTGATGTTCTTCCAATTGAGATTGCAATTGGTTGATTCTATCGCATAGTGCGATGAAGTCGGACATCTCTAATATCTGAGACCCGATATGGAAATGTAGACCTATGAACTTGATATTCTTGAGTTTCTTGGCCTCAGTTATTACGTATTCCATATCCTCCATGGCGATACCAAACTTGTTTTCGGCAAGTCCGGTGGTAATATTGGCATGCGTATGTGCCCCAACATTGGGATTAATACGGAATGCTACCTTGGCAATCTTGCCCTTCTGTTCGGCAATTTCATTAATGACCATCAACTCCGGGATGCTCTCTACATTGAAACAATAGATGTCATGGTCGAGTCCGAGTTCTATTTCCCAATCGCTTTTACCCACACCTGCATAGACAATATGAACAGGAGAAAAGCCCGATTGAATCGCTGCTCTTATTTCACCACCACTCACACAGTCGGCTCCCAAGCCAGATTGGCAAATGATCTTCAATATTTTGGCATTGGCATTGGCTTTGACTGCATAGTGAACTATGAAGTTGGCGTGCTTGCCAGCTTCTTCTTTGATGGTATCTAAGGTCTTTCTCAAGACCGCAGTATCATAATAATAAAATGGAGTTGGAATCTTTTGAAACTTGTCAATAGGAAATATTCCTTTACTCATAGTGTCTTGTATTGAAAGGAGAGTGTGTACTTGAGCGGTACACACTCTTAAAAATAATCTTCTTATGCTTCGAAAAGAGTGCGGCTGAGATTCTGCAATGCTCTCTTCTTATCAGCTTCACGAATTAAGAAAGAGATATTGTAGTTTGAGCCACCGTATGAAATCATGCGCACAGGAATGTCTTTCATAGCATCCAATGCCACTGTCTCAAAGCCGACATTACTCCAGTCAAGATCGCCGACCACGCAGATAATACACATATCGGAATCCACTGTGACAGTGCCATACTTCTTGAGTTCGTCTACGATCTCATTGAGATGAGTAGGATTATCCACGCTCATTGATACTCCTACTTCTGATGTTGTAATCATATCAATAGGCGTTTGATAGCTCTCGAAAATCTCAAATACCTTTCTTAAGAAGCCTGTAGCTAGCAGCATTCGGCTCGATTTTATCTTGACAGCAGTGATATTATCTTTCGCAGCTACGGCCTTAATCTTGCTTCTAACGATGACATTATCAATGATAGTACCCTCTGCATTCGGGGCCATTGTGTTCTTTAAGCGAACGGGAATACCTGCATATTTAGCCGGTTGAATGCAAGTGGGGTGAAGAATCTTGGCTCCAAAGTAAGCCAATTCAGCTGCTTCTTCAAAGTTCAACTGCCTTACTGCCTCTGTTCTCTCGACGATACGAGGGTCGTTATTGTGCATGCCGTCGATGTCGGTCCATATCTGTATCTCCTCTGCCGGCAATGCTGCGCCAATCAACGAAGCTGTATAGTCAGAGCCACCACGTTCCAAATTGTCTACTTCTCCATATGCATTGCGGCAGATGAAGCCCTGTGTAATGTAGATTTGGTAGCCCGGATTATTCGCCATAATCTCTGTTAACTTCTCCTTTATATATTGTGGATCTGGCTCAGAGTTTTTATCTGTGCGCATGAAATCAAGCGCACTAATGAGTTTAGCCTTTACCCCTGTCTCCTGAAGATAGTTTACTACCATGTTGGTACTCATGATTTCACCTTGAGCAACAATGTTCTTTTCCTCGAAACTTGTGAACAAATCCTTGGTGAAAGAACGTAGATATTCAAACTCTTCGTGCAAGAAATCAGCGGTTTGGGTCTTCTTTTCTGCTGTAGTATATAGTTCTTCTACATGCTGGGCATACTTTCTTTCCAGTGCATTGATGACTTCGTTTGCGCCTTCGGGGTTCTTTTTATATAAGTAATTGCTGATTTCAATGAGCGAATTAGTAGTTCCGCTCATAGCAGATAATACGACAAAGGTGGGTTCCCCTGATTCTGTGATTAATGAGGCGACATTCTTCATACGTTCGGGTGAGCCAACGGAAGTTCCTCCAAATTTCATTACTTTCATACCGCAATTATTTTGTTGATGGATTATCTAATTCTTATTCTGGTTTGGCCGATTCTGTATGGTCAGCTATTTCGTTTTCTTCCTCTTCATCGTTGATAAGGTCAAGCTGGTTGTGTTCGCCTGTTACATCTTGTAAAGTTTTGTCCTTACATTGATATACGATGCCGGGGAACTGGTCTAGCATAGAAATATTATGCGTCGTCATGATAACTGCTGCTCCCGTACCTGTAATGTCTTTCAGCAGCGACACGATGTTTCCGGCCGTCTCTGCATCCAAGTTACCGGTCGGTTCGTCGGCAATAATCATCTTTGGCTGGTTCAGAATGGCACGCGCAATGGCAATGCGTTGCTGCTCGCCACCGGATAACTCGTGTGGCATCTTGTCTATTTTGTCTTGCATACCCACTTCTTTCAGCACGCTTTCGATGCGTTTGTTGATTTCATCTTTGCCTTTCCAGCCTGTAGCTTCAAGTACAAAGCGGAGGTTTCTGCGTACACTTCGGTCGTGCAACAGCTGGAAATCTTGAAAGATAATGCCTAAGTCTCTACGCAATGCCGGTACTTCTTTCCTCTTCAAATCAAATAGGTTTCGACCAAGCACTTCTGCTTTCTGGTTTTCGTTTTCCTGTTCTAAGTCGAGTTCACAGTATAATGACTTCAGCAAAGAACTTTTACCGGTTCCTACCTTACCTATTATATAGATGAATTCTCCCTCATTCACTTGCAAGTTTACATCTTGTAGAACGAGGTTGTCGACTTGATATACATTTATGTTTTGGTAATCTATTAACATCATCCGTTAGTTTTAATCGTGTTTATGCCAGTTAGGATCATGGCGAACTTGTAACTCTTTGGCAATATCTTCAATTCTTAACCCCTTGCTTGTCAGTAATACGATGAGGTGATAGAACATATCTGCGCTCTCATAGATGAGGCGTGAATCCTCTCCATTGGTTGCTTCGATGACGGCTTCCAAAGCTTCTTCGCCCACTTTCTGAGCCATGCGGTTCAGTCCATCCTTAAATAGACTGGTGGTATATGAGCCTTCTGGCATCTCTTCATGGCGTTTCTCTATGAAGTCTTGCAACTCTGTCAAGAAGAGTAGGGGATTTGCGTTGTTGTCTTCTCCCCAACAAGTGTCGGTTCCTTTGTGGCAAGTTGGTCCCTGTGGATGCACCATGATGAGCAACGTATCGTTGTCACAATCGTTTTTGATGCTCACTACGTTTAGGTAATTTCCCGATGTTTCGCCCTTTGTCCACAGGCAGTTGCGAGTCCTACTCCAAAAAGTCACCTTTTTAGATTCTAATGTTTTCTCGTAGGCCTCTTTATTCATGAAGCCCAACATCAGTACTTTGTGGGTTATAGCGTCTTGTATAATAGCCGGCACAAGGCCGTTTAGCTTCTCAAAGTCTATCTCTGTCATATCTTAATCTTGTTTTTATTTCTTTATAATCTTATATTGATGTCCCTTTGGGATAAGTATTCTTTCAGTGCCGGTATCTTGATTTCGCCGAAATGGAATACACTGGCAGCCAGCGCAGCATCGGCTTTACCGCTGATGAAAGCATCTCTGAAATGTTCCATTGTGCCTGCTCCACCACTCGCAATGACCGGTATATTGACCTCTTCGCTCAACTTTGCTAGTGCTTCATTGGCGAATCCCTGTTTCACTCCGTCGTGGTTCATGCTCGTGAAGAGTATCTCTCCGGCTCCTCTATCGGCAGCTTCTTGTGCCCATTCTATCAATCCGCGCTTGGTACGAACCCTTCCGCCATGCGTATAACAGTGCCATCCGTCTTCGTCCAGCCGTGCATCTATGGCGCAGACGCATACTTGTGAACCGTAGTTATGGGCTATCTCTTCGATGAGTTCGGGGTGGGCGAGGGCGGCACTATTGATACTTACCTTGTCGGCTCCAGCGTTGAGGAGCCTGTCTACATCCTTCAATTCGTTGATACCTCCACCAACCGTGAAAGGTATATTGATTTCACGAGCCACCCGTGTCACCATTTCGGTAAATGTCTTTCGGCCTTCGAAACTTGCCGTGATGTCTAGAAAGACGAGTTCGTCGGCTCCCGCATTGCTGTAAGCCTTGCCTAGTTCAACCGGATCACCGGCACTCCGCAGATTCACGAAGTTGATTCCTTTAACCGTTTCTCCGTTCTTTACATCAAGACAGGGGATGATTCGCTTGGCCAATCCTCTATTTGTCATACGCTTATCATGCGGTTTAGTTCTTGTATATCAATTCGTCCTTCATAGAAGGCTTTGCCGAATACCACTGCAGGGATACCGGCTTTGTCGAGTTCCATGATGTCTTGGTTGCCCGAAATACCGCCACTTGCAATGAGATGCAACTGTGGATAGGTTGCCATTATCTGTTGATATAGCTCCGTGGCCGGCCCAGCAAGTGTCCCGTCTTTGCTGATTTCCGTGCATAGTACGTTCTTCACACCATGGTCGGTATAGGTCTTTAGGAATGGCAACAACTCCATTTCTGAATCTTCTTTCCATCCATTGATGGATACTTTTCCATGTCTGACGTCGGCGCCCAGTATGAGTTTGTCGGCTCCATATTTGTCCAACCATTGCAAAAACAATTCCGGTTGGGTCACGGCAATAGACCCCACGGTCACTATTTCAGCCCCACAAGCAAACGCAGTCTGAATATCTTCATCGGTCTTGATGCCACCTCCGAAGTCGACTTTCAGCTTTGTGGCTGTCGTAATAGCTTTGAGTGTTTCAGAGTTGACGATGTGTTTAGACTTTGCCCCGTCCAAATCCACGATATGCAATCGCTTGAATCCCATCGATTCAAAGCCCTTAGCTACCTTTACCGGGTCACTTTCATACACCGTTTTACGAGCATAGTCGCCTTGGGTCAGTCTTACACACTGTCCTTTGATGAGGTCTATGGCAGGAATTAGTTCGATGTTCATCTTCTTACAATATCAATGAAATTCTTTAATATCTGTGCCCCCGCATTACCACTTTTCTCTGGATGGAACTGGGTGGCATAGAAGTTGTCCTTGTGCATGGATGCACTGAAAGGCTGGACATAGTCAGCTGTGGCTATCGTATGCTTGCAAAGAGGTACATAGTAGCTATGTACGAAGTAGGTATACGGATGTTCTGGTATGTCGGTATATAGTTCCGACTTCAAGTCGTAAATCTCATTCCATCCGATGGCCGGCACTTTATCCTCGTGCCGAGTAGGTGTAAAACGCTTTACTTTGGCATCGAATACACCGATACAGTCGGTATCTCCCTCTTCAGAATGTTTACAGAGCAGTTGTTGACCGATACAAATACCCAATACTGGTTGCTTTAGATTTGCAATGACTTGATCCAATTTATGTTCTCGCAGATAAGCCATGGCATGATGAGCTTCGCCCTGTCCGGGGAAGAGTACTCCGTCGGCGCGTTGCAATTCCTCTATGTCGTCGGTTAAGGTTGGGCTTATTCCCAATCTTAACATGGCATTGACGACCGAGTAGATATTGCCGGCATTGTATTTTACGATTGCTATCTGCATGTTGTTTCTTGTTTAACTGAAGATGATGGTCTTGTTGTGATAGGTCAATATCTTACGCTCTATATGTTTGGTCACGGCTCTAGAGAGTACTATCTTCTCCAAGTCTTTGCCTTTTAATACCAGACTTTCGGGCGTGTCTTTGTGCGTAATGCGCGTCACATCCTGCTCGATGATAGGACTGGCATCTAATTCTGTGGTAACATAGTGACTGGTCGCGCCAATGATTTTCACTCCGCGCTCCCATGCTTGATGGTAGGGACGCGCACCGATGAACGCCGGCAAGAACGAGTGATGGATGTTGATTATCTTGTTAGGGTAGGCCTGAATCATGTTGTCGGTGATGATTTGCATGTAACGAGCCAACACGATGAATGTCACTTTCTCCTTTTTGAGCAACTCCATTTCGGCTTTCTCCACCTCTTCTTTGTTGCTGTGGTCTTTCTTGATAGCCCATACATGGTAGGGAATATCAAACTGTTCGGCTACATATCTCAGGTCTTCGTGATTGCTTACGATGCAAGGTATCTCTACGTTCCACTCACCGGCTTTGTACCGAGCAAGCAAGTCGTATAGGCAATGGCTCATCTTACTGACAAAGATTGCCATTCTCGGACGCTCGTCATTGAAGTATAGGTTGAATCCCATTTGGTAGCGTTGAGCATATAGAGTGGAAATATAGTCTTCTATCTTTGCCCTAGGAATCACGAAGTTATCCAATTCCCATTCTATGCGCATGAAGAACATACCATCTTCACGATCCACATACTGGTCAAGGTACACAATGTTTCCCTTGTTATCAGTGATGAACTTAGTGACCTCGGAGATGATCCCCTGTTTGTCAGGGCAGTGAAGGAGCAATATAGCCGTCGGTTTCATCCTCAATTATTCAATTTATACCGTAAATAAGCTTATGCACTTTAGCCTTGCAAGGCTATGCAGCCTATCTTATGCAATGATAGTGCCAATGAGTGTAATGTGAGTTTACTCACGTATTACCGAGTGCAGCCTATCTTATGCAAAGGTAGCATATTAAATTGATAATCGATAATTGAAAAATGAAAAAATAGATACATCAGCCGAATATCATATCCGGATGGAATAAATATGCATTGTAAAATCGGAAATAGCTATTATTCTGTTGTTTCGGGAGTATGCAATATGATGCTTGTGGCGCCGATGGTAAAGAGACTCCCATCTTCTAATATTCGACGCTCCTTGTCGCCCAATATTTCGTTGTCTACGAATGTTCCGGTGTAACTGGGGCCATCTCTTAGCACGTATTTCAGCTTGCCTTTCTTGTCTCTGCTGACCGTTACGACACAATGGTTCATATCAATACTAGGGTCAACAGTTTCGATGGGGCAATTGGTTTTACTGCCTTTCATGTATCGCCCCAGTACGTTGTCGCCCATTTGCAGAGGAATGACCTGTTTGTAATGGAATACATTCTCGATGACGGTTAAGGTTCCGTATTCTCCGGTGGGAACTTCGTCGGTGTTGGATTCTTCTTTTTGGGTCTTTCTTAATTTAGAAACGCCCATTCGGATACTGAATTGCTTGCCACATTGCGGACACTCAAATACCAAGGATTGTCCTGTCTGGTATTTGGTCTCGTCGAATATGATAAAGTTGTCGCATTTAGGACAGCGTACTCTCTTCATTTAGTTGATTTTACTAATCCAACAATCTGCAAACTCACTATTGTCGTTGAGTTTGTTCATAGCTTGACGAGCTTCTTGCTCTGTAGCGTATTTGCCGTAGACTACTTTTCGGTTTTGTCTCTTCTCCAGTACGCTTGCTTCTTTGTATCCTGCCGCTTTGAGGCGAGCTACATAGGCCTCAGCGTTGTGTCGAGTCACTTTGCTGGCTAATACCAAACTATAATATGGTACATCAGTGGCTTTGTTTTTGCGAACTCGCGAGGCTGTGGAAATTGAATCGGCAGCTTTTGCTACGGCTTCTTGGATGTTTTTTGGAGTGATAAGGGACTTGCTGTTTATGTCGCCAATAGTCATATCGCTAGGCATAATCTTGAGTAACAGACTCGTATCGGGAGTTGCGTTCGACAGCATCTTATCGTTGTTGAGCGGAGCCGGAATGAGCAAGAATGCCATCAATATGATGCATGCCGCTGCAATATTACGTAGGATGCTAACCTTGATACTGACAACTTTTTCCTCCTCATCTTCTGCTATGACAGTGGAAGTCTCGGACAAATGGCGTGTGCCAACATCTCCCGACATTGGTTTGAGTGGAATAATGGCAGCCTCTTCTGTCTGAGTTTTCTGTTGTCCCAAGGCTCTCATTTGGAACGAATTCAATCCATATAAACTAGGCGTGAGAATACCTGCTTCGCAAGGAGTAAACTGGAGGTGCCCGTCTTTATCTAATGAAAGGGTACCAATATCATTGAATTCATATTCTCCTTGGTTGTCAAGGATGAGCCGAAGTTCTGCTACTTCCTGCTGGATTCGGTCTAATGCCTCCGGGTAACTGATGTCGTATGCCTCAATATACGACTGTGCTAGAAGCGAATCGTTCAATTTGAGTTGCGGATTAAATCCTACTGTACGCGAAGGGGGGAGGAAAACACCGTCTCCCTCGTCATACCTTGCTTCCACATGATGTGCCATAAATCCACCGAATCCGGGGATTATCACACAATCATTGTTCAGCAATAGAATCTCTATATGTCTTTCAATTCCTAGCACGTTTGCAAAATTACCAATTTATTACGAGAAAGACAAGTGAATCAAGCAAAAATAGTTTCGTCATTTTCTGAATAATCTTTTGTCGTCAATTTTATTTGTAGTATCTTTGCGTTGTTACAATTGCTGTAGTAAGCTTGTTACTTCGTAACTTTGGAAGTTAGTGGAAGGTAACGGAAGTTAAATTCTCTAGGAGGAGAGGAGTCGACAGGCAAATGTCAATAAACTCCACCTAGTACTGCGACATCTATTAAGTGTCTAACTCCTGATGATTCTGAGGTGAGGCATTATAGCAACGTTTGGACAATGTAGTTAAATTATGGAATATCAAGAGACCGAGATAAAAGGAGTCTTTATCATCAAACCGAAGGTGTTTAACGATGCTCGCGGCTATTTTTACGAGGCGTGGAAGCTAGCGGAATTCAATGAGCATGTGGGACAAGTGGACTTTATTCAGGATAATGAATCTAAGTCGTCTTATGGCGTTTTAAGAGGATTACATTACCAGAAAGGTGAATATTCGCAAGCCAAATTGGTGCGTGTGATTCGTGGTCGTGTGCTCGATGTGGCTGTAGATATTCGTCGTAGTTCACCTACTTTCGGCAAACATGTGATGGTGGAATTGAGTGAAGAGAACAAACAACAACTTTTTATTCCGCGTGGCTTTGCCCATGGCTTCTTGGTATTGAGTGATGAGGCTGTCTTTACTTATAAAGTAGATAATATTTATGCACCTGAACATGAAGCTGGTATACGGTGGAATGATGAAGCACTCAACTTGCAATGGCCTATAGATAAGAAAGATGTGCTGACGTCGGAGAAAGATTTGAAGGCTAGCAGTTTGAAAGATGCCGTGTTGTTTGATTGATATACGCGGTATGCAATGCTATTGAATGAATTTGAGAATAGAATTTTAGACTAATATGCATAGGCAAATTAATATCACTTACATTCTCGCGAGCGCTGTATTGCTGACCTTACTACTCTTGGTATCATCTTGTAAAGAAAGAGGGCAGAAAGCTATGGCGGTGGAAAATCGTGTAGCAAAGAAGATGTTGCAGGGTGTTTGGGTGAACGAAGATGAAGATGAGCCGGCTTTTAGAGTGAAAGGTGATACCATCTATTATCCTGATTCTACTTCAATGCCTGTTTATTTCCAAGTGGTAAAAGATACGTTGGTACTCCGTGGAACAAATGTGGTGAGTTACCCAATCGTTAAGCAAGTGGCTCATTTATTCGTCTTTCGGAATCAGGTGGGCGACGTGATTACGTTGCAGAAGACGACGGATAGCGCTTATCTGCGGTTCTTTCAAACCAAGAAAGTGGTTGTGCTCAACCAACAACGACTTATTAAGCGCGACTCGATAGTGATGCATGCTGATGAGCGGTATCATTATTATGTGCAGGTGAATCCCACATCCTATAAAGTGGTTAAGAGTTCATTCAACGATGATGGGGTAGAAGTGGAGAATGTTTACTACGACAATATTGTTCATCTAGGTGTCTTCAATGGTAATCGTCGACTCTATTCGCGTGATTTTCGTAAACAAGATTTTAGTTTGAAAGTTCCTGAACAGGCGCTCAGGCAAAGCGTATTGAGCGATATTGTATATGTGAAGTCCGACTCCGAAGGGCTTCATTTCTCAGCTTCTGTTTGTATTCCTGATAGTCCAAGTAGTTATGTTGTTGAACTTATTGTGGATTATCAAGGACGTATGAAGATGCAAATAGCATAATATTACAACTTCACTTGATTTGCTGCCGAGTCTTTACAAGAATGCTGTAAAGACTCGGCAGCATTGTTGTTAGGGCGGGGCAGCAGTGTTGCCAAAGTTCTGCAGCGAAATAAGTGTGTGAATTGTTAAGTTCGTGAGCTATTGATTTGGTAGCAAGAAGTGAGAAGTTGGATGCAAAGAGCGATGATTGCCGCCTGCTTACGCCTATTATCATACACTTAATATCATTGTTTGTGTGGGTGAATCCAACTCGCCCCTACATGCAGATTTTTGTTTGAAGAACCACGATCGTTTCAGCCTTAATCCCTCATTTTTAGTCTCTTTTTCTCCCTATATTATAAAAGATGTGTAATCATTGCAATATTTTCATAAAAAATATATATCTTTGTACGTCAAATGGGACTGTCTTTAATGATGCGTTCTCTGCGAGTTATAACAGGCTCAGATGTGGAGACGAGTTCTCTGGAGTAGCGCGTTTATCGTAGCGTTATATTAACCTCCATGCTATTTGTATGAAGGAGAGGAGTCTCGTCTCATAAAATCAAGGAAAACATCTGTTTATTTACTTGCTGGATATTGCGAAAATCCATTTCCCATTTTATTTTTTTTCTGTTTTTGGAGTACAAGCTTGTGGCCTAAAATGGAAAGCTAGTGGTATTAGAGGACGCTGATAAGGGAGGGTAGATTATATTACTAAGTGTGTGAAGAATAGGGTAATCATACAAAAATACATGGTAGCGCAACGTGATATAAGTATGGATTTGGCAAAAGCTATTGCAATCATGTTGGTATGTATTGGATGAGTTTAAAATATTTATATTATAAATTTCACCATCTTATTTTGTATGGTGCTATAGGATGTTGTGCTTCAGGTTTGGATTTTCTTGTGTATAGTTTTCTTGTACAAATAGGGGGGCAACATTATATAATATCCAATTGTATTAGTGTGTTAGTCGGTATCGCAACAAGTTTCACATTGAATAGGAATTACAATTTTAAGGTTAAAGACAAGATCAAGAAGCGTTTTAGTATATTTCTAATAGTAGGTTTGTGTGGAATGTTTTTAAGTAATACCATTCTTTGGGTATGTATAGAGAAACTCCTATTTTCTAAGTTAGTATCTAAGGTTTTATCTATTGTTTTGGTGGTGTTCTTTCAATTCCTGTTAAATAAGTATTTTACATTTAGTCCTTCAAAGAAATAATGCCAGTATGAAAATCTATTTTGTAATGCCTGCATACAATGAAGAGTTGAATATTGCAGAAACAGTGGAGAAGTGGTATCCAATCGTAGAAAGTGTAGGGGAAGATTGTCGTTTGGTGGTAGCAAACGACGGGAGTAAAGATAAAACATTCTCTGTTTTGAAAGAAATAGAGAGAAAATATCCTCAATTAGTAGCTTTAGATAAGCCAAATGGAGGACATGGTTCTACAGTATTATTCTTGTATAAATATGCCATTGCTAATCAAGCTGATTTTATTTTTCAAACTGATAGTGATGGTCAGACTAATCCTAATGAATTTTCCTCGTTTTTAGAGTTAATAAGAAGCTATGATTGTGTGATGGGCTGTAGACCAGTGAGAGGTGATGGAAAAAACAGGAAAATGATAGAAAATATACTCCGTAGCTATGTGTGGCTTTACTTTCGAGTTTGGCTTCCTGATGCGAATGCACCTTTCCGTTTGATGAAGTCTTCTGTAGTTTCAAAGTATTTGGGTTTAATGCCATTAGAATTTAATTTGCCTAATGCGGTGTTAGCAGCTTGTTTTACAAAATTCCATGAAAAAGTAGTTTATAGAAATATTACTTTCAAACCTCGTCAGAAAGGTGTTAATTCTATTAATTTGAAAAAGATATTTATGATAGGATATAAGGCTATTTTTGATTTTTATAAAATAAGTCGGAATATGTCGGTATATAAGTCTACATTATAAACAAATCCTGGGTTTTAAGATGATGAAGAATAATAATATATATATACCATATGCCTTGATAGCTGTTTTTAGTCTTTTATTCCTTGTAATATATTTTTATACAACTTCCCCGTTTTATGCGGAACCGAGTTCTATGGACTCTGCAGTTTTCCAACTTATTGGAAAAGAATGGCTAAATGGTGGTTTACCTTATGTGACCCTATGGGATTTGAAAGGACCAATAATTTATTTAGTAAATGCTTTAGGCTATGCCATTGCAGGGACTCGATTGGGAGTGTTTATAATAGAATGGATTGTAGTGACTACTACTTTAGCTATTATGTATCGTTGGTTATGTAGTGAGTTCTCTGTGAAAATTTCATTAATATTAATAGTTTTTCCACTATTAAATATCTGTGCAAATGATTTAGGGGGAAATGCCGTAGCAGAATATATACTTCCTTTATTGGCAGTCTCTTTTGTTGGCATATATAGTTGGATATCAAAAGTTTCGGAACAAACATCTGTGGTGCAGCATAGACCTATCTTTGCTATAGTTTATGGTGTAGTATTATCTTTTAGCTTACTATCACGTATTACGAATGCGATAGGTGTTTGTGCAGCAGTTGCGGTAATAGGAATATATTTGATGATTAAAGGTGAATGGAAAAATCTGTTTAAAAATCTTTTGTACTTTCTATTAGGTTTCTTTTCCATTTTAATTCCATGTGTATTATATTTTAGAAGCCACAATGCAGAATATGATATGTGGTATGGTACCATCTTGTATAGTATAGATTATGCTAAAGATGCAAATTCTGTATATCACTCATTGGTAGAGCTTCTCAAGTCTATAGTTCATTTTGTTGATGTATACGTGTTGCTACTTGTATCTTTTATACTTTTAACTATACCTAAGAGACGTATCACTGGAGGGATGTGGTTGGCAGTTTCTGGCTTTACATTAGTGTGGCTTCTTAGTGGGTGGGGATTTGCCCATTATGGTTTGATAGCTATTCCATATTTTTGTATCTCCATTTTAGAAATGAAGCATATTTATGAGTATTATCGACATAAAAATGTATCTAAAGTTTTAGTTATTGTATTTTCTGCTTATGTTGCTATCATTCTTTTGGGTGCTATCCATTCATATCGGTTGTATTTAAATTTATATCAAGATAATCAAGAATTAAAAGAAGCTAGGGCTATTTTAGCGGAGTTACCTTCTGATTATAAGACCTCGTTTGTAGCATATAATTGCACTCCTGACTTGTATCTCTATAACGAGATTACCCCCTATTATCCATATTTTAGCCTTCAAGATTTTGAGAAGCGTAATAGCCCATCTTTGTCTAAGCGTGTTTACGATACTTTTGTTTATGGTGATGTGAAATGGATTCTAGTTAGGGATATAGAAACTTGTACTTTAAAGAAGGAATTATTGAGGAGATATGATATATATATACAGCATGATAAAACTCTATTGACCGTATTGAGAAGCAAAAAGTAAATAACTGTTTTTTCTGAAGTTAAATCATTTACCCGTTGGCGAAATTAATTTAGTGCGTATTTAATTCTTCCGATGGGTTTGTTATTAATAAAATTGACATCTTGTAATATGGTCAGCGCACTAATTTCCCGATTATTCGGGCAAACAGACCACATGTTATTTTCGCATAATTTCTGATGAATAGAAATTGCTCCGTGAGTTGCGAGAAGAGTGTTTCAATCCTTTTTCTGGCTTTGGCAAAAGGGATTAATGTTGGTTTCCAATTCTTTTGATTCAGCCGATATGGACATTCCAATCTAATGTGAGCCGTTTGGAAAAGATCGAGCTGAACGTCAGCCCCTATATATCCCTTGTCTCCATAGATGTTACAGTCATGATAGACCAGCTTGACATCTTTCATATAATTGAGGTCATGCACGCTGGCTTTTGACAAATCATAGGAGTGTATCACCCCACTTAACCCACAGAGTGCATTGAGTTTATAACCAAAGAAATACATGTTTTGAGAGGCACAGAAACCGAAATCCGGTGCTTGTGGGAAATCTCCCGTTCGTCCCATCTTGCAACGCTTCCCTCGGGCAACCCTGCACACGGCTATCGGCTTGGAATCTACGAAGAACTGAGTTTCCCCTCCGTCCATTTGGGCGGCTATCCTCTTTCGTATAGCTTCGCATAATCCTGCGGTATTCTTCCTGCGGTCGTTGAATTGCCTGCGAGATATGAGGTTGGGTATTTGTCTTTGTACTCCTGAAGCTTGTAATCAAAAAGCCATTTTTTCACTGTCAATGCTTTCTGATTCCGCTGTCAAGGACAAGACAACGACCTCCAAGTCTGAAAATTTTGGCATGGGACCACGACGGGTTATATTTCCCTGCTCATTGACAAGGTTTTGAGAGAATTGCTTGCATATCTCAAGTATTTTGACGAATTTTGTGTATAAGTTGTACATACGAGGATTTGTAATTAATGGTTTAAACTTCAATAAGTTACTAAAAATCAACGATATGTGCAACTTCTTGTATATCATTATAGCTACATTTTAATTCCGCCAACGGGTATCATGATAACTTTTATTGTTCAAGCTAGAGTAGGTTCTACTCGGTTACCACAAAAAATCCTTTTACCTTTTTATGAGGGGAAGTCTATTTTAGAGTTATTGATAGCAAAACTTCGACTCGTATCGAACACCCAGATTTTGATAGCAACATCTGATGATTCTAAGAACGATGTTATCGAGGAAATAGCACTGAGCAATAATGTAAAGTGTTTCAGAGGTTCGGAGAATGATGTTTTGCAACGTTTTATAGATGCTGCAGAATATGTTGGAGCTGAACAAATTATTAGAGTTTGTTCTGATAATCCTTTTTTAGAATTAGCTTCTATCCAAACTTTGGTTAATCGTGTCTCGGATGAGAAATGTGATTATATGAGTTTTTGGGTTGATGGTAAGCCTTCGATTAAGACCCATTTTGGTTTTTGGACAGAATATGTTACTTTGAAGGCACTTAAAAAAGTACGAGTATTAACAGAGGATTCACTCTATCATGAACATGTAACTAATTTTATCTATTCTCATCCAAAAGATTTTGTCGTATCATGGATAAATGGACCTGATGTGTTGAAAGGGAGAGATGATATTCGACTTACCACTGATACCATTGAAGATTTTAAGACGGCTCAAACTGTATATTCAAGATTAGTAGGAGTGCAGATTTATCCCACAATAGCTCAGGTAGTGAGTTTTTTGGATCAACATGGTGAATTATTACAGTCTATGAAACAACAGATTCATATAAATAGTAAATAGAATATGAAGCATACATATATTATTGGCGAAATAGGACAAAATCATAATGGTTCTGTTGATATAGCTAAATTGTTAACAGAATTGATAGCACGTCCAATCAGGGAAGCTACTTTTGGTTTGGAACTAAAACCTATAGACGCTGTAAAATTGACAAAAAGGGATTTAGAGGAAGAATTATCTGAGACACAAATGAATCGTGTCTATGATAGTCCCAATTCATTTGGTCGTACTTATGGAGAACATCGTGCTTTTTTAGAGCTTTCTGATGAAGAGCACTATGAAGTTTACAAATTTGCCAAGCAGCTTGGCTTAGAATTTGTTGAAACATTATGTGCAAAGAAATGCCTGTCATTATTAAAACTATTTACTCCCGACAGATTGAAAGTAGCAAGTAGAGATTTAACCAATCTTCCATTATTGGAAGTTATGGCTGAAACCAAAATTCCTATTATTCTTTCTACCGGAATGTCGGGAAAAAAAGAATTAGATGATGCGTTGGAGATTATAACAAAATATCATGACGATATTTCTATCTTACATTGTGTTTCACAATATCCAACGATGCCCGATAATTTAAATTTACTTACTATTAAATATCTTCAGAAACATTATGGACAATATACGATAGGCTTCTCTGATCATACAATAGGGATAGCAGCACCTATAGTAGCGGTAGGTATGGGGGCACAAATTATAGAAAAGCATATAACAATTGATCGAGAGATGAAAGGGACTGACCAAAAAGGCTCCTTAGGACCGGATGGTGTGCGCCGTATGGTTCGTGATATTCGTCTTGTAGAACGTTGGATGGGAGAAGAAAGCCTTTATATAGATAAATGTGTGACTGAATCTAAAATTAAACTAGAGCGTTCGATAGCATCTAATAAAAGATTAGAAGCAGGGCATGTCATTACTGAGGATGATTTACATATGCTCAGTCCCGGAGATGGGTTTAAATGGAGTCAAAAAAATGAACTCATCGGTAAAATGATTGTTAATGCTGTGTCCGAGAATGAGGTAATTTATCCAAATAATTTGATATGAAACTTCCAAAGATTATTTTGACAGATATTGATGGAGTTTGGACTGATGGTGGGATGTACTATGATCAGTCAGGTAATGAATGGAAAAAATTTCATACATACGATAGTGCTGGTGTTTTATTTGCTCATCGTTTGAATATCTTAGTTGGTATCATTACTTCAGAAAATACAGAGATTGTTGCTCGCCGCGCAAAAAAACTAAAAATTGATTTCTTATATCAAGGTGTCCAAGACAAGCTTGATGTTCTCTTTCAATTAGCTAAAGAACAAAATGTATCTCTGAATGAGATTGCTTATATAGGCGATGATATTGGAGATATTGCGGTTCTAAAACATGTGGGTATTGCCGGTGTACCAAGCAATGCTCCAGGATATGTGAAGTCTTTTGCTACAATGCACTTAAGCAAATGTGGAGGTGAAGGAGTCTTTAGGGAGTTTGTAGAGAATATTATTATAAGTTCGGAACAGAAACTCCCTTTGTATGAATGATGATATGATATTTGAAACACATAACCATTGAGTGATGAAGCGTTTCTTTGGTAATATTAGTATGCTTTTTAGCGATATAGTTGGGCTTATCCGCCCATTGGTATATCATTTGCAGTATCAGCACTTTCGTCAGATAGGCTGTATTCAGACACAAAATAAGGCATTAGCAATTTTAGGAAATGGGCCTTCGCTTAGGAACTTTAAACCTGCTATGAATATTGATGTGTGTACAGTTAATTTTAGTGCTAATACAGAAAACTTTTTTCTATTGAAACCCAAAATTTATGTTATGTCGGATCCTGAATTCTTTCGTGGGGCTGATAGAGAAGATGTGCGGATGTTATGGAATAATTTGCAAAAGGTGAATTGGAATCTAACATTGTTGTTGCCTTATACTTTTCCGAAATACTTTGTTGAGCAAATGGAAGCAAATACTTTTGTAAAGGTCAAAAGATTCTGTGAATATTTTTGGGAGCCCCAATTAGATATAAATAAACGTTTACAAAAATGGTGGTTTAAAAAGGGATTATTAGCTCCTAGAACACAAAATGTCATGATTCCAAGCCTTTTTAATGCGTTATTATTTGGATATAAAACCATTTTTCTATATGGGGTAGAACATTCTTGGTTGAATTTGACGTTTGTAGATGAGCATAATGTTGTGATGCAAAAAGATACGCATTATTATGGTACAAAGTTACGTCCTTGGACTCATGTTGATAAAGATAGAACTCCGATGAAACTTCATGAGGTACTGAGCATGCTTCAACATACATTTGAAAGTTATTGGCAGATACGCGAGTTTGCAGATTATTTGGGTGATGTTTCTATTATTAATAAAACGCCAGAATCATTTATTGATGCATTTGAAAGAGGATAGATTAAGTATGGCTTTTATTAGTAGAATATTTACTAATAAAACTATTAGAGCAGGTGGAATATTTGCTTTTTTTTCATTTCTAAATCAAGGCCTCAATTTTTTGCTGCTTTTGATTCTATCATGGTATATTTTACCTTCTTCTTATGGTCAGCTTAATTTATTCTATACAGGAGTATCTGTCGTCTCTGTTTTAATATCTTTGTCTTCTCAAGGTATTTTGGGAGTCAAGTATTTTAAAGTTTCACGAGTAGTTCTATTACAATATATCAAATCAATATTATTGAGTACTAGCTTAATGGCACTAGTATTCTTATTTGTCTCACTAGTATTCTATGATTTTATTGAGCAGACTATAAGTCTTAGTCTCACCTTTCAATTGATATGTATTTATATATGTTTTGTGTCAGTTATATATGCACTATTAACAGATATATTTCGTTTAGAGGAGAAGCCTATTTCATATGGTATTCTTACAACTATTAATACCTTAGTAAATGTTGTTTTTTCTCTTTATTTTGTCATAACTCTTCATCTAGATTGGACTGGAAGGATATGGGCAAATGTTGTTGCTGAGACAATATTATTCATAGTTTCGATATGGTTATTGATTACTAAGCGGTATTTTATATTTGGTTTCCCTACTCAAAAGATTTTTAAGGAGACGTTAGCTTTTAGTATTCCTCTTATTCCTCACAACCTAACAGGATGGCTTAGACAAGGGATGGATAGGTTTATTATTAATGCACATTTCTTACCATCTTTAGTTGGGTTATTCAGTTTTGCATGCAATTTTGCTAATATTATTAGTATTGCAGGTACAGCTTTCAATCAATCTAATTCTGTTTTGATTTACAAAACATTATCCACAGATACTGAAGTTGGTCGGACTTATTTGAGGAAACAGACCGGAATAATGTTTTTCGTATTTTTAGCATTGACCTCTTTGATTATAATTAGCTGTATTTTATTTTTACCTTTTATTTTTCCACATTATAGGCAATCAATCAAATTTTTAGTTCCTTTATGTTTTTCCGCTTTTTTTCAATGTGTTTATTTATTATTTACTAATTTCTTATTCTATTTTCAGAAGACAAGGCAATTGATGGCAATAACATTTACAATTTCTATTGTACATCTCATATTGTCATTAGTATTTACACCGTATTCTGTATTATTAACAGCTTATATTTCGCTGTTTTCTTCATTTTTGCAGGCATTAATTGTGTTCTTATATTCACGGAGATTATATAAACTTTTTTAGGGACTAATAAATTATTATATCAATGATATATATAGTTACATATATTATTATAACTCTCTCAATGGTCTATTTCAACAGTATAGATCGTAAGGCTACTGTCTCATGGCTGTTATCTGTTATTATTATTTTAGGACTAATAGTGGGATTGGCTGATATGTTAGGTGGTTATGATAGATATATCTATTGTGATTTATTTGATTCTTGCGTAGATATGTTGATTGATGGGCAAAGTCTTTTATTGCAAGATAATGTATTAATGCAGTCAGACTATGAGTTTGCTTATGTATATTTAAATATTCTTATAGCACACATTACAGATAACAGATATATATTTGTATTCATTGTCACTATTATCATCTATACGTTACTCTTTAATTCTTTTAGGACTTATTTTGATGACTATCCAATGGCGATGGTCTTATTCCTAGCTTTATATTTCTTTTTTACATTCACGTATTTACGCCAAAGTTTAGCTGTTGCTTTCTCTTGGTTCTCTTATCGTTATGTAATTGAGAAGCGTTTTTTCCCATTCTTTATATGTGCTTTTCTTGCATATAAATTTCATAATTCTGCAATAATATTTTTCCCTTTATATTTTATTCCGGCAAAAAAGTTTTCTAGAGGGACTATTTTATGGGTTGTATTGATCGCTTTTATTATTGGCATTACAGGAATTACTACTAAATTATATGGAATGTATGGTGAAATGACGGATACTGTTCATCGAGTTAGTCAATATGAAGAAGCTGGCAATGACTTTAGAATAGAATACGTAATAGAAGTAATTGTGTTTCTTTATTTCATATTAAAGCGATACGATAAAATTCCTAGTGAACGTTATCATTTAGTGTTTCTTAATTCAAGTCTTGTATTCTTTACAATTCTATTGCTGTTTGTGAAATCTGCTACTGCAGGACGTCAAACATGGTATTACATGTTAGGGCTTATCTATACGTTAAATTATATTACTTCAGGGAAGTCTAAGACAGCTAGAAACTACAGACTGATGGTATATATAGTCTGTACACTTCTCTTTTTGCGTATAGTATACTCGTGGGGTGAAATGCTTAATCCATATAAGACTTTTTTGACAAATGGTTCAAGAGAGAATGATCATATTCATGATAGTTATGAATACGATTCTAATTATGATAGGGATAAATTTTATAGATTAATAATCCATTTAAAATAACTAGGATAATTGATGAATCAAGTGACATCTAAAACAATTACTGCAATACGATTTCCCATGATGGTTTTTGTCGTAATATTACACACGTTTATTATTGATCGTCCTATTTCTGGTGTCATTTATGTTCCTAGAGGAAAGTTTGGCGGCTTTGATATCTTCCAACAACTTATTCAGAATGAAATATGTACGGTAGCTGTTCCGATGTTCTTTTTTTTATCAGGTTTTCTTTTTTTTAATGGCATACAAAGTTTTGATATAAAACAATTTCAAATTAAACTTAAAAAGAGGTTTTTCTCACTCTTTATCCCATATATGTTATGGAATATTATTTTTCTTTTTTTTGTATGTATGGTTGGTTTTTTTTATCCAGCTCTTCTAACTTATAAGAAAACAATATTTCAAATGAGTATATTTGAGATCTTATTTACTTTTTGGGAGTCTAGCCAAGGGCTTCTTCCCTTGTGGTTCTTAAGAGATCTTATGATAGTCAATTTATGTTCTCCTATAATTTATTTGATGTTACGTTCTAAACACAGTAAAGTTTTTTTGTTTGTTTTTGCTATGTTATATATAATTCCTACCAAGGTTCATTTTGTACCTGGGATTGGAATGCGGTGTGCTTTTCCGTATATGTTTGGAGCTTGGTTTAGTATAAATAACAAGGATTTTATTGCTTTTTTTAAGAAGTATTCTCTTTTGTGGTTGATTTTATCAGTATTGTTGATAGTTGCCTGTTTTGTTGTTTGGAACTATCACAATTATATCTTTATAATCGATAAGGCTAAAGATCTTTCGCTAGTCATTAGTTTTTTATTGTTAGTAGCTTTTGTTGTGAAGAAGCATATAATTCTAGTTTCTCCTTTATTGGCAGACGCTTCTTTTTTTGTATTTGTCTTTCATATGTTTATCATTCATATTCCTTTAAAGCTTTGGATATATATTTTTCCAGTAAATGGTTGGACTGCAAGTTTATGTTTGATTCTTATACCGCTTGTTATTTCGTATACTTGTGTACTTGTCTATATTTTCTTTAAAAGACAGATACCTTATGTTTCTAATCTTTTAATGGGAAAAAGATAGGTATTCATCAATTCTGGTCTTAAATATTTTTTGTATGAAAATAATTGCAATTACAGTTGTTACTCCGGCATCAGAGAATATTCGTGGTACTTCTGCTTTACCTTACCATCTAATTAAAAATAGAGGAGAGAATGTAGACATTATCATTTACTCATTCAATCATAATCAATTGCCCGAGAAAAAAATAAAAGAAGTAGAAGATGAATTAAACTGTAAGATAATCATACTTCCCATTCCTTGGTGCATCTCCTTTCTCATTACTTCTTTCTTAGGATTATTAGTGCGTTTCTTGTTACCTTATCCTCCACTATATTATCTGAGGCTTCCTAAGAAAAATCGTATTGAAATACTTAATAGTTGTGCAGATGCAGTGATTGTTTATGGAGAAGAGTTATCGCAGATAACTTCCCAACTTAATAATTATTTTAGATGTATACATATATTACCAGACTGTGAATCACTTTTCTATATACGTTTACTACAGGAACGATATCTTATAAATGGTATAACGCGTCTCAAATCTCAATTGATGTTGCGTAAATTTGTTAGAATGGAAAAAACTTTTGGAATAGAAAATATTTCTTACTATTTAGTTGGTGATGCTGATGCAAAAAGATTAAAGATGTTGAAACCAGCATTAGATGTACATTTCTTTAGACATCCACATTATATGGTTATGGACGAGCATAGGGAGATAGTTTTCCATGCAAATAAAATTAAATTACTTATTGCGGGGCAGGCAAATTTATATATGAAGTATGGAGCAGAGAAAGTTTGTGAGGGATTGTGTCATTCATCTTTCTTAAATAAATATTACCATATCACATTTCTGGGGCATGGGTGGAATAAATGTATTAATCAATTATTGCAGAAAGGCTTTGAAGTACAGTCTCTTGATTATGTCGATAACTATATAGAGGAAATATGCAAGCACGATATTCAACTAACTCCTATAGTGATTGGTACTGGAACGAAAGGGAAAGTTCTTGATGCAATGGCTAATGGTCTCCTTCTTGTAGGAACTCCATACTCTTTAGAGAATATAGCAATAAAGAATAACTATTCTTGTTTAGAGTATTATACTGTGGACGAATTAATATCTTCTTTAGTAAAGATAGTTGATGATAGGAAAGTTTATGAGAGGATTGCAGAAAATGGTAGGAGAACTGTCTTACAAAATCATAATGCTAATAGCTTTTGGGGTGAAGTATTAGCTAACTATTATCAAAAACTAAGAGAATGATAATTACAATTTTCACCCCTACGTATAATAGGGGAGCTCTTTTGGAGAGGTTGTATGATAGTTTATGTCAGCAGGATTATCATAATTTAGAATGGCTCATAGTAGATGATGGTAGTACAGATAATACAGAGACTGTTATTTCAAATATCAAAGATAAAGGTAGGCCTCCATTCCCTATAAGATATTATAGAAAGGAAAATGGTGGTAAGCATACTGCAATAAATTTAGGAGTGAAAGAAGCGAAGGGTGAACTCTTTTTTATAGCTGATTCTGATGATTTTTTAGCCCATGATGCCCTTCTTCTTCTTGAAGAGCAATGGAAAAAAATAGAGTGGAATAAAAACTTTGCAGGACTTTGCGGACTAGATACGTATGTAAATAGAGACAGAATAGGGTCTGGATTGCCTATGGAAACGATAGCATGTAATACAATGGATATTCGTTATAGACATCATGTTACTGGAGATTTGAAGGAGGTTTTTAGGACAGATATTCTTCGAAAATATCCATTTCCAGAGATTGAAAGAGAAGTTTTTTGTCCGGAGCAATTGGTGTGGTTTAGAATTGGGCAGAAGTATAAATTGTATTATTTCAACAAGGTTATATATTGTGTTGAGTATCAAGTTGATGGTATTACTGCAACGATTGTTAAGGCAAGGATGAATAGTCCAGTATGTTCAATGATGACATACCAAGAGATGACAGAATATGATATACCTTTTGTTCAGAAGATAAAAGCTGCAATCAATTATTGGAGATTTAGATTTTGTTTAACACAGTCAGAATTGACTTATCCTAAGCTAAAATATTATTGGAATTTGATGATGCCTATTGGATGGCTGATGCATTTAAGAGATTTACAGCTAATTAAGAAATAATGGAGATAGTATTAGACCCACGTCTTAAATTCAATTATGCTTCTTGGTATTTATTAGGGATAGAGCGCTTCTATGGCAAGCGATGTATTCATTATGATGTAGAACCGTTTAAAAATCTTCCTTATCATAAGATAAGGGATTATAATAGTGGTTTTGCTTTTCTATGTAAGGATGCTAAAAAGGTTGTGAAGATATTTGTTGATACAGAAGATGTTGCCAAGGTATTTCCAGAAAGATATGAATGGTGTGACATATATGGAATGGTAAATCCTACGAAAAAGCAAATAGAAACTTTTGATAAAATTATAGCAATTGGTCCAGCATGTGGCGTGACTCTCTCGGTAAGAATACAAAATATAGTATTGTCTTTAATGAGGTATTGCCAAGGGAGTAAGTATAATTCAATCCCATATAAGAATTATCTTAGAGACTATCTATATACAAATATCCGTCGTCGACCGCTTGAGTCTTATGAACTTCCTGTTAATATTAAAGAAAATTATATATTTCATGCTTCAACTCTTTGGTATAATCAGTTTGCTGCAACGGATACGAATAAATATAGGGGAGAATTCTTGAAAGTATGCCAAAAGGCCGGATTGGAGATTGAAGGTGGGTTATTTTATGTAGAGGGGAGAGATGTATTGGCAGAAATGCCTGATTATCCGAAATATAAAGAGATATACAAGGAATTTATTTATGATAAGCGTTTGTCAATGGATGATTATATTTGGAAGACAAAGCAAAGTGTCCTTGTATTCAATACACCAAGTGTTTGTGAATGTCATGGATGGAAGTTGGCAGAATATTTATGTATGGGTAAAGCTATCATCTCAACACCGCTGAAACGTGAAATGCCTGGTAGGGGACTAATACATGGGGAAAATGTACATTTCGTTCATCATGCTGATGAAATATATGATGCGGTAATTAAGATTTCTCACGATAAAGAATATCGTAAGAAGCTAGAACGTGGTGCGCGGGCTTATTATGAGCAATGGCTTGCACCTGAGGTAGTTATGAAACGGATGATAGATAAGGCTTTTAAAGCGGGTAATAATTTCCATGAATAAGGGTTGTGATTTGTTTACTTGCAATTGCTTGCGGATTTTAGTATCTTTGCATAAAGGGTAATATGCGAATATTACAAGTTATTACCTCGCTCCTTATTGGTGGGGCGGAACATTTGGTGGTTCAGTTAGTGGGGCGGCTACGTGAACAAGGTATAGAAACAGATGTGTGCCTGTTTGATGGTGAACGAACTTCGTTTTATGAAGAGTTGGAGAGCACGGGATGTAAAATTTATAGTCTTTCTGATGGGGCTAATTTTTATGACTTAAGGTATATTCCTCGATTACGGCGTATTATGCGTAACTATGATATTATTCATACGCACAATTCAGCTCCACAACTTTTTGTGGCAATAGCTAATATTGAGCTAGGGAAAAAACTTATAACAACTGAGCATTCTACTAATAATCGGAAGCGGGGTAATCCCTTTTATGCTGTTATCGATAAATGGATGTATGGCCGATATGAAAGGATAGTATGTATCTCGGAAGTGGCTCAAAAGAAACTTGCGCAATATTTGGATGAACCGAGGGAAAATCTAACAGTTATTAATAATGGTGTGGATGTATATGCCTTTCATCATGCAAAACTGATAGTCCCGACTATGCATGACGGAATATTCGTCACTGTTATGGTGGCGGGATTTCGTGAAGCAAAGGATCAGGACACAGTTATTAGAGCCATGGAGCTGTTGCCAGAGAATTATCATTTGTGGTTGGTTGGCGATGGGGTACGTAGAATTGAATTAGAAAAAGAGATAGAGGAAAGACATGTCGGTGATAGAGTTAAATTGTGGGGAATACGCTCGAATATAGCTCAAATATTAAAGTCTGCTGATGTTGTTGTCATGTCTTCACATTGGGAGGGGCTTTCTCTCTCAAATATTGAAGGGATGGCTGTAGGTAAACCATTTGTTGCTTCTGATGTTGATGGATTGCGAGAGGTTACAAAGGGTTATGGAATCCTTTTTCCGCATGGTGATGCTCAAGCCTTAGCTGATATAATCCGCCAATTACATGACGACCCTATATATTATAATATGGTGGCAAAAGCATGTTATCAGCGTGCTTGCCAGTTTGATATAAGTAAGACCGTGGAAAGATATATTAGAGTGTATCGTGATGTGTTTACATTGAATTGACACGGATATTATCACGACCAAGTATGGAGTCTTGTAGTGGTTCTCGTTGCAAAAGTTGGAATTAAAATGGAGAAAAGAAAACTAATCCGTGTAACAACATCTGATATCAGCCTTGAATCTCTGATTAAGGGACAATTGAAGTTTCTGAGTAATGAGTTTGAGGTGGTAGGGGTCTCGAATAATACCGGTATGTTACAGATGATAGGTGAACGTGAGGGTATTCGGGTGATAGAGGTGCCGATGCATCGTGAGATTTCTTTAAAGGATGATGTGAAGTGCTTGTGGGTGTTATATCGTCTGTTTAAGAGAGAGAGCCCGGATATCGTTCATGCCAATACGCCCAAAGGAAGTTTACTCTCAATGCTAGCTGCAAGATGTGCTCGTGTGCCTCATCGTATTTATACGGTTACGGGACTGCGCTATCAAGGGGCTAAAGGATTGTTTAGAGATATACTTATGGGTATGGAGCGTATTACTTGTTGGGCTGCTACTAAAGTGATTCCTGAAGGGCAAGGAGTTCTACATACTTTACAGAGTGATAAAATTACGAAGAAATCATTGAGCGTGATATATCATGGAAATATTAACGGTATTGATACGGAATATTTCTCGCGTGAGGTAACTGTTAAACATTTAAAGCAAAGTGTGGAATTCAAGGAAGATATTCCTACTGATGTGGTTAGAATGCGTGTTCGCCAATCGCTTGGATTAGCAGATGATGATTTCGGTTTTATCTTTATTGGGCGTATTGTAAGGGGGAAAGGGATGCATGAGTTAGCAAGTGCAATGAAGAAATTTTCACTGGAGAATATACATTGCAAATTAATTCTTGTGGGTAACTTTGAAGAGGAATTAGACCCTTTGCTATCGGAAGATATGGAATTCTTTACTCATGATCAAAGTGTTAAGTTTGTAGGGTATCAAAATGATGTCAGACCTTATTTGTTTGCGGCTGATGCCTTGGTATTCCCAAGTTATCGGGAAGGATTCCCTAATGTTGTATTACAGGCTGGGGCTATGGAGCTTCCTTCCATAGTGACAGATATTAATGGTTGTAATGAAATTATAGAGGATAACATCAATGGCATCATCATACCAAGTAAGGATGTGGAGGCTTTGTATATGAGTATGAAATATTTTATGGAACATATTGAAAAGATAAAGCAAATGGGGATTTATTCCCGACCACTCATCTGTAAACGATATGAGCAACAAGATGTGTGGCATGCGTTAAGTGAAGAATATAGAAGGGTTTTATCTAAATAAGTTAAGATTGTGTATAAGTTCTTTTTTAAACGACTTATAGATTTTAGTATAGCATTGATAAGTCTGATTTGTATAAGTCCTATTTTATTGATTATTACAATATGGCTTTATTTTGCGAATAGAAAGAGTGGTGTATTCTTTTTACAAGATAGGCCAGGGAAGAATGGGAAAATCTTTAAAGTTATCAAGTATAAGACCATGACGGATGATAGGGATGAGCGGGGGGAGTTGTTGCCCGATGAGGATCGATTGACAAAGGTCGGTCAATTTGTACGTTCTACTTCGATAGATGAACTTCCACAATTGGTTAATGTATTAAAAGGTGATATGGCACTAATTGGTCCTCGCCCATTGTTAGTACAATATTTGCCTTTGTACAGTGAGAGGCAGGCTCGTCGCCATGAGGTTCGACCGGGAATAACAGGATGGGCACAATGCCATGGACGTAATGCTATTTCATGGACAAAGAAATTTGAGTATGATGTATGGTATGTAGATCATATTTCTCTTAAAACAGATCTAAAAATATTGTATTTAACTCTGGTATCTATACTTAAGCGGGAAGGTATATCTGCGGAAAATAATGTAACAATAGAGGATTTTAATGGACACAATTAAGCATATGTTATATAATACTCCTTGTTTTATTCTTGATGAAGTAGAATTTAAAAGGAATGTTGATGGGTTTCGACTTGCGCTTAATCACTATTTCACAAATGGGCTAATAGGCTTTTCTGTTAAGACTAATTCTTTTCCTTATTTGCTGAAATTAGCAAAAGATTGTGGATGCTATGCAGAGGTGGTTTCATACTCGGAATATGAATTAGCCTTGATGTGTGGATTTGCTAAGGACAAGATTATCTATAATGGTCCTATGAAATCAAAAGAGTCTTTTCTTGATGCTCTAGAACATGGTGCAATAGTAAATATTGAAACAAAACGTGAAATAGAGTGGCTGAGGTTGTTAGATACGAATAAAGAATATCAAGTGGGGATTCGGCTGAATATAGATATTAGCCATATTTCTCCAGGGGATGCTAAATATGACAATGATGATAGCAGATTTGGATTCTCCGCAGAGAATGAGGAGTTCTTACTTGCATTAAAGAAAATATCCGAGATTTCTAATATTACAATAAAGGGACTTCATATTCATAGGACTTCAAAAACACGCAGTGTGAACTTTTATCAAAAGCTTGTACGATATGGGGCAGAAGTAATAGATAAATATCATTTAAAACTTCAGTATCTAGATATTGGAGGAGGGTATTTCGGAATCTTTGCTAATAAACCCACTTATGAAGATTATTGTAGTGCTATAGCTGAAGAACTAAAAAGACAAAAATTGGAGTATCTAAATATAATAGTAGAACCGGGAAATGCGCTTACAGCATCTGTATTTGAATATCATTCTTCAGTGATAGATACTAAACAGGTAGGGGAGACATTGTTTGTTACGACAGATGGTACACGTAATGATGTGGATCCTCTCTTTCAGAAATCTGATTATATAAAGGAATTAGTATACCATGGAAAGAATCAAGATATAGTAGCCCATCAAGTAATCACTGGGTGTACTTGCCTTGAGTTTGACCGCCTATTTGAGCTTTGTGAACAGCAGCGCTTAGATGTTGGTGATGAAATTATTTATAAGAATGTAGGTGCTTATACAATGTGTTTATCACCGTTATTTATTAGATATATCCCTAGAGTGTATTCAAAGGAATCGGGAGAATTATTAAGGCAAGAATGGACGGCACAGGAATATATTGCTCAATGTAAAATGTAATTGTAGATATAGATATAAATGGAAAAAAATATATTGTTTTGTAGTGTAGGTCGTAGAGCAACATTGTTACAGAATTTTAGAGAGTCAATGCGAGGTTGTGGTAAACTTGTTGCAACTGATTGTAGCCCAGTAGCTCCGGCATTATATTTTGCGGATAGCATTTATCGAGTTCCGCTTATTACGGATGAACATTATACAGAGGAAGTATTAGAAATTTGTAAAAGAGAAGATATTAAGGCACTTACAACTCTGATAGATCCTGAAATAGAAATAATGGCGAGACATGCTAGTGTGTATCGTAATCAGTCAATTTTGCCTCTTTGCCCAAATAAGGAGTCTGCCCATTTGTGTTTTGATAAGTATGAAATGTTTAAGTATTTTCAAAAGAAAGGAATAAGAACTGTACTTACTTATAATGATTTGGAAGTATTTAAGGAAGGCTTAAGTAAGGGCGAAATCTCCTTCCCGGTTTTTATGAAACCAATATCTGGTAGTGGAAGTGTTGGTGCACATCGTGTAGAAAACTTGGAGCAGTTGAAGAAAGACTGGAACGAAGGGCTTTTTACCTATATTATTCAAGAATTGATGGAAGAAGGGGACTGTGATGCTGATGTTTATGTAGATACGGAATCTCATCGCCCTGTTGCTATCTTTTCTAAAAAGAAAATCGAGACACGGATTGGCGGAGCAAGTAAAACCATCTCGTTTAAGGATGAAAAGCTCTTTGAATTTGTGGAACAGATTTGCAGCGCATTAGAGCTTAGTGGACCTTGTGATATGGATTTTTTTATGAAAGATGGAGAGTATTATCTTTCAGAAATTAATCCTCGCTTTGGAGGAGCTTATCTTCATGCTTATGGTGCAGGGGTTGATTTTATACAACTGATTCTTAATAATATAGACGGTAAAGAAAATAAGTCACTTATTGGAAACTACGATGAAGATATTTTGATGATGATGTATGATGCAGTAGTGATTCGAAAGAAAACAGACTTGTTGGAAGGAAATTTTTCGTTGTTATAGATTAAATGTCATTGTTATGCAAAAGCGAATTAATCTCTGCCTAGCTCATATGAGTGGCAATGAAATGAAATATATACAAGAGGCGTTTGACACAAATTGGGTAGTGCCTTTAGGGCCAAATGTGAATGCATTTGAGGAAGATCTGAGGCGGTTTGTTGTGTCGACAAGCAATGATGCATTGAAAGATCCGTACCTTAGAGAAACCTATCCGCAAACAGTAGAAGCGCATGAGAGTAATCCTGATAATTTGTGGTTGGAGAGCTTATCAGGACTGGAAAATAAACGGGTCGTGGCATTGGCTTCCGGTACGGCAGCTGTACATCTTGCGCTGATAGGTTTGGGTGTGAAAGTTGGCGACGAAGTGATTTGCCAGAGTCTTACCTTCTGTGCATCTTCACATCCTGTTACTTATCTTGGAGCTACGCCCGTATTTGTAGATTCAGAGGAAGAAACGTGGAATATGGATCCTGTATTACTAGATAAGGCAATCAAAGACCGAATAGCGAAGACTGGTTGTAAGCCAAAAGCTATTATCGTTGTTTATCTTTATGGTATGCCGGCTCGAATAGATGAAATCATGGCTGTGGCTCAAAAATATGATATTCCACTTATAGAAGATGCAGCCGAAGGTCTTGGTTCGCGTTATCATGGACAGGTGTGTGGAACGTTTGGCGAATATGGGGTATTGAGTTTTAATGGTAATAAGATGATAACCACGTCGGGTGGTGGTGCTTTAATATGTCCCGATGAGGCTAGTCGCAACAATATTATGTTCTATGCAACTCAGGCTCGTGAGGGGTATCCGTATTATCAGCATGAAAAGATAGGCTACAATTATCGGATGAGTAATATATGTGCGGGTATTGGACGAGGCCAGATGACAGTGCTTGATGAGCATGTTGCCCATCATCGGTACATTGCTGATTTATATGCCAAAGCTTTTGATGGAATAGACGGTATAACGTTTCATGGTAATCCTTCTTCAGAAATAGATTCTAACTTTTGGCTTAATACGATACTACTTGATCCAAGTCTTCAAGTTAGAGGACAAGGAAATGCATATAAGTCAACGGTGAAGGGGGCTGTAGGTGGAATTGCGGGAGTTATTCATTCTGTAGATAATGTTCATACAGATTGTGAACCTAATACCAATGTGGAAGCCATGCGCATCTGTTTGGACAATGTTGGTATCGAGAGTCGCCCACTATGGAAGCCTATGCATAAGCAACCTGTATACCGATATACTCCTGCTTATGTGAATGGAGTGTCTGAACAATTGTTTAAATGTGGACTATGTCTGCCTTCTGGTCCTTGTGTTTCTGATCAAGATGTAGAATGGATTGTTGAAACAATCAAGTCGTGTTTGTAAGCAAGGATGTTCTCCATGGTTACTGAAAATATGATTAATTAAATGGTGCGAGATATGAAGTTACTTGATAAACTAGTTAGTTGGTATTTTTCAAAAGATGCATTACCTTATTGGTGTGTGTTCATTATAGACTGTATTATTTGTTATTTATCTGGCTTATTTGTATTTTGGCTTTATTATAATGGAGCTGTGACGCTAGGTAATATCATCTTATTGACGAAGACTATATTTATGTATATGGTTTTCAACTTGATAGGTTTTAAGTTTTTTAGAACTTATACGGGTGTCATAAGATACTCTACTGTCACAGATTTAGTGAGAGTGGGATGTGCCATGTTCTTATCTTTGTTTGTAGCCGAGGTTATGCATTATGTTATTTATTATTGGCATTTGCATTTCATTAGGTTGCAAGGTCGCCAAATAGTTGCGATGTATCTTGTTGCAACGGTAGGAATGATGGCATTTAGAATGCTTGTAAAAACATTATATGAAGTGCTGTTTAGTTCTAACACTGGTATGCGCACATTCATATACGGTGTACAAAAGGGTGGTATCGGACTGGCTAAAAATATTAGAAATGAAAAGCCAGCCAGATTCCAACTAAAAGGGTTTATAGCTCCTGATGCTTATTTCTCTGGACGTAGGTTGTTGGGAGTGCGAGTGTATAAGAACGATGAAGACTTGATAGATGTATTGAAATCTATGAATGTTCAGGTTGTATTGGTCTCTCCATTACAGAATAAGGCGTTTCGTAGAGATGGAGCTTTGCAAGATAGATTGATACAAGCTAATATCCATATATATATGGTTGCTGAATCTGAGGAGTGGGCACCAGAAAAGAATACTGCAAGTGCACTCAAGGAAATCAGTATTGAAGACCTGCTACCGCGTAATGAGATACAGGTAGATATGGAAGCAATAGGCAGAATGATAACAGGAAAGAAAATTCTGATAACGGGTTCTGCTGGTAGTATCGGTAAGGGAATATTGAAGCAGATTGCAGTGTATCATCCTTCTGAATTGATGTTGATAGACCAAGCGGAAACTCCCCAGCATGACATTCGGTTGATGATGGCTCGCGATTATCCTAAGATTAAAGCGACTGTAG
This sequence comes from Prevotella sp. DNF00663, assembly GCF_001553265.1. GTDB lineage: Bacteria > Bacteroidota > Bacteroidia > Bacteroidales > Bacteroidaceae > Prevotella. Next base: position 55,374 of record NZ_KQ960598.1, read on the forward strand.
TAGTCGAAACGATAACCAATGAACACAGAATGGAATATATATTCAATAGGTTCAGACCTGATTATGTGTTTCATGCGGCAGCTTATAAACATGTACCTATGATGGAGGATAATCCTTATGAGAGCGTTTTGAATAATATTCGCGGTACGAAAGTCATTGCGGATTTGGCTGTCAAGTATGGTGTGAAGAAGTTTGTAATGCTTAGTACGGATAAGGCAGTCAATCCAACAAATGTAATGGGATGTTCTAAGCGCATTTGCGAAATTTATATTCAGTCGCTAGATAAGGCCATTAAGCAAGGGACGACAGAATCTTTGAAAGATAGAGTGACCCAGTTTGTGACGACTCGATTTGGAAATGTGCTTGGCTCAAATGGTTCTGTGATACCTCTTTTTGAAAAGCAAATCAAAGCAGGTGGACCACTGACGGTAACTGATCCCAATATTATCCGTTTCTTTATGTTGATACCAGAGGCTTGCAAGCTGGTGTTAGAGGCTGGTACCCATGGCAATGGAGGAGAGATATTCGTCTTTGATATGGGCGAGCCTGTGAAGATTGCAGATTTGGCAAAGCGTATGATATTGCTGTCCGGAGCACAAAATGTTCAAATTAAATATACAGGATTGCGTGAAGGCGAAAAGCTATATGAGGAAGTGTTATCAAAAGAAGAAGATACTTTACCTTCATTTAATCCCAAGATTCGTATTGCCAAAGTTCGACAATATGAATATGGCAATATCAATCAAGAGATTCTTAATCTGATAGATATAGCACAGACTTTTGATGATATGAAGATAGTTAAGAAGATGAAGGAATTAGTTCCGGAGTTTAAGTCAAAGAATTCTGTGTATGAGCAGTTAGACAACAACTAATGAATCAATCAAAATTACATCTCCATTTTCTACGTTTTGCGCTAGATACTGAGTATTCTCTACCAGCGTTAGATAAGTTAGATTGGAATGGATTGTACGAATTTGCTAATCGACATTCCATTCTTGGCATCTTGTATCAGGGATTGGAAAGATTACCTAAGGATAGTATTTGTCGTCCATCACGGCAACTCATTTTCAAATGGGTTGCAGCCGTAGATCAGATTAAACGAGCAAATATACAAGTAAATCAAGATGCTTGTCGACTGACAGAGGTGTTTAAACAGGATGGTATCCAATCATGTATACTAAAAGGACAGGCTAATGCCCGATTATATCCGACCCCTTTATATCGTATGCCAGGTGATATAGACGTTTGGACGGATATGAAAAGTGCCAAAGATATTGTTCGCTATGTGAAGCAAAAAGATATTATGTCCTCACCGGAATATCATCATATCGATTGGCCTAGCTTCGGTCGTACTCCTATTGAGGTTCATTATTTTCCCTCATTTATGGGAAATTTATACCATGAAATCCAATTAAGGCGCTATTTTGAGCAACAGAAAAGCAAACAATTTGAAAATTTTGTGGAACTTCCTAACACGTCTGGGCAAGGTATTTATGTTCTCAATTCCGATATGGATAGTGTATTTCAGCTCTCACATATTATGCATCATTTCTTTTTTGAGGGTATAGGACTACGACAAATCATAGATTATTATTATTTATTAAGATATGGTATTGCTCCAAAGGATAGGGAAAATATTGCTAAAACAATAAAAAAACTTCATCTGTTGAAATTTTCAAAGGGAATCATGTGGCTTATGCACGAAGTATTAGGACTGGATAAGCAATATTTGTACACGGAACCTGATGAGAATATAGGGCAACTTCTATTGGTAGAAATATTATATGCTGGGAACTTTGGACATTTTGATAGTCGCTATCATTTTGCTGGATTACCCCTTTACAAACAATATCTACTGGAGATAAAACGAAATTTAAGATTCAGTCGGTATTTCCCTTCGGAGGTTTTATGGGGGCGTCCTATAGCCCGTTTTTGGCATTCTGCATATAAGTATTATCTGAGAAGGAGTGTATAAGCCTCTCTCGTCAATCATATAATACCAAAAAGGCTGCTCCATAAGAGCAGCCTTTTTGGTATGTATAAATAGATGTTTTACTTTGCGTATGCCACAGAACGAGTCTCGCGGATAACGGTAATCTTTACTTGACCGGGATAAGTCATCTCGTTCTGAATCTTGGTAGCGATTTCGCTTGATAGCTTTTCACTTTCAGCATCGTCCATCTTATCGGCTCCAACGATGACGCGAAGCTCACGACCGGCTTGGATAGCATAGGTTTTAGTCACACCGGGATAGCTTAGTGCGATAGCTTCCAAGTCGTTGAGGCGCTTGATATAAGCTTCTACAATTTCACGACGAGCCCCCGGACGAGCCCCGGAGATGGCGTCACAAACCTGTACGATAGGAGCGAGGAGACTCTGCATCTCTACTTCATCGTGGTGAGCTGCGATAGCATTTACCACATCGGGCTTTTCCTTGTACTTCTCTGCTATCTTACCACCATATAATGCGTGGGGCAATTCGCTCTCCTCGTCTGGCACCTTACCAATATCGTGGAGCAGTCCGGCACGCTTTGCCTTCTTTGGATTCAAGCCCAACTCACTGGCCATAACAGCACAGAGATTGGCAGTTTCACGAGCATGTTGCAGCAAGTTCTGACCGTAAGAAGAACGGTATTTCATCTTACCAACGATTCTTACAAGCTCCGGATGTAGTCCATGAATACCTAAATCGATGGTTGTACGCTTACCGGTTTCAATGATTTCGTTGTCTAATTGCTTCTTGACTTTAGCCACAACTTCTTCAATACGCGCTGGATGAATACGACCATCGGCTACAAGTTGGTGAAGAGCAAGGCGACAAATCTCACGGCGAACAGGGTCGAATGCACTGATAACGATAGCTTCGGGCGTGTCATCTACGACAATCTCAACACCGGTAGCAGCCTCAAGGGCACGGATGTTACGACCCTCACGGCCAATGATGCGTCCCTTAACTTCATCGTTATCAATATGGAATACGCTGACGGAGTTCTCAATGGCAGTCTCGGTAGCAACGCGCTGGATAGTCTGAATGACAATCTTCTTGGCCTGCTGGTTGGCATTGAGCTTGGCTTCGTCCATGATTTCGTTAATATAGCTAGCAGCATCAAGCTTGGCTTGGTCTTTCAAACTCTCAACAAGACGATTTTTTGCTTCCTCTGCACTAAGGCCTGAGAGTTCTTCAAGCTTTGCTCGTTCAAGGTCTTGCATCTTCTCTAAGTCTTGTTGTTTTACCTGCAACAATTTCTTCTCATTGTCGATGCGCTGCTGGTTCTGGTCTACTTCTTGCTTCTTTCGGCCAAGTTCTTCCTGTCGTTGGTTCAGCGACAACTCTCTTTGCTTCAACTTATTTTCTATCTGCTGAATCTTCTGATTGCGCTGCTGAACCTCTTTTTCAAGTTCAGACTTCTTATTGAGGAATTTTTCTTTTACTTCAAGGAGCTTCTTTTCTTTGATTACTTCTGCGTCTTTTGTTGCTGAATTAATCATTTCCTTGTATTTCCCAGTCATTACATAACGGAAAAGAGTATACCCGATACAGCTTCCCGCCAGTAGAGCCACAATGGCTATAATAACTATTGTTGTCATGTGTATATATGTATATTTTTAGTGTTAGCTTCTCAAAACTACTTCAGCGCGTCTTCAATTTCAGAAGTCAATGTCTTGAGAACTTCACTAAAAGGAGCCGTATCGTTGCGATCGGCTTCTCGCTCATATCGTAAAGCTATGTCTATCAGTGCCATATACAAAATCTCCTTATCACTTTTACGGCCCTTGAAAACCTCAGCATAGGTATTTACCGTATCAGTGATAAGTTTGGCAGCATCTCTATACAGTTTCTCGTCGGCCCGAACAATGTTGACCGACATCTCTGTATCATAGACATGTAATCTGATATGTAGTTTCTCTTTGTTGTCTTCTTCCATCACGACTTGTTATTTTTCACTGAGCAGCGTGATACATTTATTTACCTCTCGAATTAATTTAGAAACTCGTTTACTAGCTTCTTCCATATCGCCATCGGTGATTTCTATCATCTTGGCCATCTTAAGGCTGTTGTAATTCCTTTCTGCTTGAGCCAGTTGGCTTTCCAACTGCTTGATACGCAAGTCCCTTTCGTCTACCATTGCATACAGATTATCGTTCTCCTTCTTGGTTTCAATGTATTGGAGAATCATCTGTCTGACACGTGTAGAAAAGAGAGATAGTATCTTCTCGTTAGCATCCATAGACTTACAATTTGGTTACAAATTTAATTGAATTAATCGGTTATTCCAAATAATACGTAAATTTTTATTTCTTATATTCGTCTGTATTGTTCGGTGATTCCTTTTTGGCCAGCATCACTACTTGGTAGACGAAGTCGGTAATCCATTTCTGTGAGAATCCCAGTCGCTTGTTGTACTGGCGAATAGTCAATACGGTTTTCATCACACCGGCATCGGTGTAGTCGTTTTTATTGAACACGTCGCTCACTGTTTTCTCTGTCATGCTGTAGATAGCGCGCTTGAAGAAGGAGGGGAGTCGGAGTTTGAACTTCATCAAATTGCCCATGAGCATCATCACGTCTTGTGTGAATCCTTGGAATTGGATGAGGTAAGTCTGCACGTCTTGTATCTTGTGGCAGTTTTTGCGGATGCTTTGGTCTATCTCTTTGAAGAATGTGTCATCAGTGTGATACAGCTCTTTGAGCATCTTCTTACACTGGTTACGCTCGCCAATACCGAGTTTGTTGTTGACTGTGGGCACGTGTAGGGTCGATTTAAACATGCGCAAGTCGGGGAGCATCGCTAGATTGTTGATACCAAGGTTGGCTGCAAGCGATGCTTGGAAATACACACGTACCAAGGTCATGTAGTCTTCCATTCCACCCACTTTGGCTGTACTATTCTTGCTTTTAAAAAGTTTAGAAAATATTCCCATCTTGTTGATTCTAATTGTGTTATTCTTGTTTGCTGCAAAGTTAGTGAAAGTTGAGCTAAAGACCAAAGGTTTCCTGTGGTTTTAGGTTGGTTCTTTGCATTAAAGAGCTAGTCTGTTTGGCTACTTGTAAATTCCTCGACTATCAGGTTGCAGTGTGATGGCAGTGATGCTGTATAGCTTTTTCAATTTTGCTGAAGCGTTTTTGCAGGGATGTTGGAGTGTCTTTGCAGTGAAATTCTAGTGATGTATTATAAAAAGAATATGCTCTGAATAAAAGTTTTTAAGTGAACACATGAATCTTTATGTATTTTTGTTTATCTTTGCGGCAAATTAGAGATTGAATAATCATTCGTTCAGTTTTTGGTATGAAGCAGTCTGGAAACAGAAATGACCTTATAAGAATTTTAGTTGCGATTGGCGACTTTTTTGTGTTGAATGTTACATTATGGGCATTTATAGTGCTTATGCCAAATTTTGTACCATCATTTTTCCATGTCGCAACAAAGATGACATTGCTGGTAGCCAACTTCTCGATGTTGGTTAGCCAAATGTTGTATCATACCATCATTCATTTGCGTAGGGTAAACTTTGAAGACGCATTGAGCAGGGTGTTCAAACTGAGTGCATGCCAAGCAGTAGTGATGTACGTGATGCTGAGAATGATAGGTGTGCAGGAGCAGGTCTTGTATTGTTTGCTACTGTTGTTCCCCGCGGTCTTCTTCTTTCTCATGGTAACACGTCTTATACAGCGAGTGTTGTTGAAGCATTATCGCCAAATGGGGCGCAACACGCGTACGGTGCTGTTTATTGGGCTGATGTATCCCATTATTGCTATGTGCATCAAATTACAGAGTCTGGGTTCTGTGCAGTTCAAACAACAACGTGCAGGACAGAATGGTCAGACCTTTAATTGCTTGAAATTCCGTTCCATGCACGTTAATGCAGATTCTGATAAGCAGCAAGCTACGAAGGATGATCCGCGAAAGTTTGCCTTTGGTAATTTCATGCGCAAGACAAATATTGACGAATTACCGCAGTTTTTCAATGTGTTGAAAGGAAATATGAGTATCGTTGGGCCTCGTCCACATATGCTTTACCATACAGATGTGTATCGTGATTTGATAGATAAATACATGGTTAGGCACTTTAGTAAACCCGGAATTACCGGTTGGGCTCAGATAACAGGTTTTAGAGGTGAGACCAAGGAACTGTGGCAAATGGAGGAACGTATTAAACGAGATATATGGTATATCGAACATTGGTCATTCTGGTTGGATATTAAGATTATCATGAAGACTGCAATAGGATTCATGATACCGGATAAACAAGCATATTAATATGAAAGGAATTGTATTGGCAGGCGGTTCGGGTACGCGTCTTTATCCGATTACGAAGGGAGTCAGTAAGCAATTGATTCCTATCTTTGATAAACCTATGATTTATTATCCCATATCTGTGCTCATGCTTGCAGATATTAAGGATATATTAATCATATCTACCCCGTACGATTTACCCGGTTTCAAACGGTTGCTTGGCGATGGTCATGAGCTTGGAGTAAATTTTGAATACGCCGAGCAGCCTAGTCCCGACGGATTGGCACAAGCATTTATTATCGGTGAAGAGTTTATTGGTACAGACAGTGTGTGTCTTGTGTTGGGCGATAACATATTCTATGGCGCCGGCTTAACGGGTTTGTTGCATCAAAGTGTGAAAGATGCCGAGGAGCGTAACAAGGCTAGTGTCTTCGGCTATTATGTGAATGATCCGGAGCGTTATGGGGTTGCTGAGTTTGATGATAGATCTGGAAAATGTCTAAGTATAGAGGAGAAACCAGAGTATCCTAAGAGCAATTATGCGGTAGTTGGGCTGTATTTCTATCCTAATTCAGTGGTTGAAATCGCTAAAAACATTCGTCCTAGTGAGCGTGGAGAATTGGAAATAACGACTGTCAATCAAGAATATCTGGGACAGGACAAACTATTGGTGAAACCATTACAACGTGGTTTTGCTTGGCTTGATACCGGAACTCATGATAGTTTGAGTGAGGCTAGTACCTTTATTGAGGTTATAGAAAAGAGGCAGGGGCTCAAGATAGCTTGTCTTGAAGAGATTGCTTTGCAGAATGGTTGGATAACCAAAGCGCAGGTGGCAGAGCTGGCTAAGCCTATGATAAAGAATGGGTACGGACAGTATCTCATGCGAATCTCTCAGAATTAATTACGAATAAAAATAATTAGATAATATTTAATAATGGAAGAGAAAAAGACCGTTGTTCCTGAAAATGCACAGGTACAGGAACAAGAAGAACAGTCATCATTTGACTTTCTAGCCCTCTACACGACATTAGTCTTAAATTGGAAATGGTTCCTTGTGTCGCTTATTATCTGTATTGGTGTCGCTTTGGTATATCTGAGATATGCTACTCCTATCTACCAATCGCAGACTAAGTTGCTCATCAAAGACGATGACAACAACCGACGTGGTGGAGGTAACGCTTTGCAGAATATTACTTATTTGGGTATTATGTCCAATTCTAATGGTATAGACAATGAAATGGAGATTTTGTCTTCCCATTCTATTGCGGAGCGAACTGTTAAGAATTTGAAGCTATATACGACCTATTATAGTATAGGTAAGGTGAAAGATAACCTTTTATACAAGAATCAACCGGTCAATGTAGATATGGATTGGAAGTATCTGGATAAGTTGGTATTCCCTATTCAGTTGGAACTGGAAAAGGCATCTGATGGAAGTTATCATATTACCGGTGAATATTATGCTGTCTACAAAGATGAGGTCGTGGAAGGACCATTTAGTATTGATGAGGTACTGAAATCACTTCCTGCTAAAATTTCTACGAAAGTAGGTATCTTGCGTTTTGAAAAGAACCATGCATATGTGGAGAATCCAAAGAAAAAGATGACCGTATCAAAGGCTGTGGTAGAGTCACCTAAGAATGTAGCTAACAAGTATGTACAGAGATTGGCGGTTAGCCCAACTTCTAAAATGACCACCATTGCACAGCTCGTTTTGAACGATGAACTGCCCGAACGTGGCCGAGATTATTTGAATCAGTTGATAGAATGCTATAATCTACAGGCTAATGAAGATAAGAACGAGATTGCTGTTCGTACAGAGGAATTCATTAATAGCCGTCTAGAAAAGATTAATGCAGAGCTTGGAAATACTGAGGGTGCTTTGGAATCTTACAAGCGTAACAACAATATGGTGGAACTAAAATTGAATGCTACACAGTCTGTGGCCAATCAAGATCAGTTCAGCCAAAAGTTAGTAGAGGCTAATACCCAGATGGCTTTGCTCAACGAGCTAAATGCAACTCTACACGAATCGGGTAATAGATATCAGCCATTGCCTTCTAATGTAGGTTTGAAAGATGAGAGCACAACAGCTCTTATCCAAAAATATAATGAGATTGTGTTGGAAAGAAACAGATTGTTGAGAAGCGCATCAGAGACCAGCCCGACGGTAACTCCATTGACAGCACAGCTTGATGATTTGTTGCTCAGTATCCAAAAGGCTATGGCTCAAGCTCGTAGAAACATGCAGTTGCAGCGCAATGCTGTGGCTTCTGAGTACCGTAGATATAGTGGTGAGGTAGGAGCATCGCCCGAACAAGAACGTATGTTGACTCAGATTGGTCGTCAACAGGAAGTTAAGTCCGGTTTGTATTTGATGTTACTCCAAAAGAGAGAGGAAAACTCTATCTCTTTGGCAGCCACAGCCGACAAGGGTAAGATGATAGATGCACCTGAGACCATAGGCAAGATAAGTCCCAAGAATGCCATAATTCTCTTGATATCATTGATATTGGCGATAGGTATCCCTGCTTTGGTATTGGTTGTTATGCAGTTCTTCAAATATCGTATAGAGGGACATCAGGATGTTGTACGCCTGACTCGTTTGCCTATTCTTGGTGATATTCCTGTGTCAAGTGATACGATTAAGACTCGTGGCGACGTTGTCGTGCATGAAAATAAGAACAATTTGATGGAAGAAGTCTTCCGTAGCATGCGTACCAATTTGCAGTTTATGCTACGCGAGGGGCAGAAAACAATCATCTTTACTTCTACTACATCTGGTGAAGGTAAGACTTTCTTGGCTGCCAACTTAGCCGTTTCGTTTGCTTTGCTAGGCAAGAAGGTTGTTTTGATAGGACTTGATGTGCGTAAACCTCGTTTGGCTGAGCTCTTCGAAATTGACGATCATCACCATGGTATAACCAATATTTTGGTTAAGGAAGAGCCGACCCAAGAGATGATACAGGCACAGACACTCCGTTCGGGAGTACATGAGAACTTGGATTTATTAATGGCCGGACCTATTCCTCCAAACCCTGCTGAACTTTTAGCACGCGAGAGTCTTGATAAGGTTGTCAATATTCTGAAGGGTATGTATGATTATGTATTGATCGATACAGCACCTATTGGATTGGTAACAGATACGCTCCAAATCAGTAGAGTAGGAGATGCTACAGTCTATGTATGTAGAGCTGACTATACTGCAAAAGAAAGCTTTGGCCTTATCAATTCTCTCCATAATGAGAATAAAATGCCGAATATGTGCGTAGCTATCAATGGTATTGATATGTCAAAGCGCAAGTATGGCTATTACTATGGCTATGGTAAATATGCGAAGTATGGTAAGTACGCACGTTATGGCAATGGTAAGTATGATTCCTATGGCTCTTATGGGCAATATGGCACTTATGGTTCTTATGGTAGTTATGGCAACTATTCGAACAGTCATTACGGAAAGAAGGACGATAATTCCATCAAGCGGTAATTATATGATAATACAAATTAGACTTTAAATAGAATAGATGACAATAGCAGTAGATTTCGACGGTACTATCGTCGAGCATAAATATCCTGAGATAGGAGAAGAATTGCCTTTCGCAACAGAGACGCTCAAGATGCTCATTAAAGACCAGCATCGGCTGATTCTTTGGAGTGTCAGAGAGGGAAAACTTCTAGATGATGCCGTTAATTGGTGTCGTGAGCGTGGAGTGGAGTTTTATGCAGTCAATCGGGACTATCCGGAAGAGGAAGAAGAAAAGAACAACCATTTCTCTCGTAAACTCAAAGTGGAGATGTTTATTGACGATAGAAACCTCGGTGGATTGCCCGATTGGGGGCAGATTTATCACATGATACACGACCATAAGACTTTTAACGACATCATGCGTGAGCGTTTGTCGCAGGGGATGTATCAAGAAGATGAGATGCCTAAGAAAAAGCATTGGTGGCAATTTTAATGCAAAAAAATAGTATAGAAGTTTTTATATGCTGTCAAGCGCGACAGTGTGAATTTTATTAAAGTTAAGAATTATGAGAGAGTGGGCTTGGTATTGTTACCGAGCTCACTTGTTTTATTTAATACCATAGTCGTGAGGGAGTAGGGTAGAGATGTTAAAATAAAAAGAGATACGGATTTCTAGTTGCTTTATTCTTTGTCAAGTCTTCTAGTATTGATGGGTGTCCGACTTGGTAAATCAATAGTGGTAACTATCACCGTATCTCTTGTTACATCTGCAATCCATTCATATATTTATCTGATTGCAAAGGTAGTAGCTTTTATAAGATGTGTCAATACTTATAACTCGGTAATTGATATAATCATCATATATAGGTATGCTGAGTTGAAAATAGGCCTATTGTATAACAGGTGTAATAGAAATTTACCTAATTATAATGATTGTGCGAATCGTGTTTTTTTTGTTATTTTGCAATTTATAATATGGCTTTTGACGTGTTTGATGATAAGTATTCTTCCGTGAGGATGTTTAGAGGCGGGCGTAATCAAAAGTAATTAGCAAATGGTAGGCACAGAGCTGATGTTGCTGCAAGGCCGTGCCAGCATTTCTGTTAAGGCTATGCAGTATTGCTGCCGACGTATGGCAATATTGGTGAAAGAGCCTTGCAGCAATCTCAGCGAGATGTATGCTGAAGGTAAAAGACATTATAGGCCGAAGATGAAAGGAGTCTTTGAGCAGGTTGTTAACATGTAAATAGCATTTTACAGATGAAGAATCAAAAGATGTATGAATCCGGTGACCGGCTGATTTCGATTATCAGAGATAATTATAATATACTCCAAAGTCTAGGAGCCTTTGGCATAAACCTTGGTTTTGGAGACAAGACTGTGCAGGAAGTTTGTGAAGATCAAAATGTCGATACCTATACTTTCTTGGCTGTTATCAATTTTGCTATTAATGGTTATCGGGATTATGACGATGCCGACCGACTATCTATCCCTACATTGATTCAGTATCTGCGTGCGTCACATGCTTACTATCTGGATTTCCAACTGCCATTTATGCGCCAGCAACTCATGAACGCATTGGACGAGAAGGATAATTTGGCACGACTCATCATGAAGTTGTACGATGAATATGCACATGCCATTCGCTCGCACATGACGTATGAGGAGAAGACTGTTTTCCCATACGTGCATTCTCTTTTGAACAATGAGGCCGATACAAATTATGATATTGAGACTTACTCGAAGCATCATGGACAGACCGATGTAAAGTTGAGAGAATTGAAGAATATCATCATCAAGTATTTGCCGAGTGATGGATTGCACAACAACCAATTAACGGCTGCATTGTACGATATTTATAATAATGAGGAGTGGCTGGCTCAACATGCTCGTGTGGAAGATGAGATATTCACGCCGGCTATCAGGAGATTGGAGAAGAAAGCACGCCAAAGCGACGTCACGGTGAAGATTTCCAATATGATAAAGCAGAATCCTGATAGTGGGGATTTGTTGAGTGAGCGCGAGAAAGAAGTTATTATTAGTCTAGTACAAGGTATGACTAATAAGGAAATTGCCGACCATCTGTGTATCTCTATCAATACGGTTATTACGCATCGACGCAATATCGCGCGTAAATTGCAGATACATAGTCCAGCCGGACTTACTATTTATGCAATTGTAAACAACTTGGTAGACATATCTTCTGTCAAGTTGTAACTTGCTAGGAATATTAAATCTTATTGATATCTACGTATCCGTGCATTACTGCGTAGATGGTCAGAGCCGACACGCTCTTGAGTCCAAGTTTCTCTTGGATGTTCTTTCGGTGTGTAATCACAGTTGTCATACCGATATTTAATTGGTCGGCAATCTCTTTATTGATGTAGCCTTGAGCTACTAATGACAACACTTCTATCTCACGATCTGATAGAATTTTAGCCTTCAACACGTTGGGCATGGGAGGTAAATTCTTTCCATGTGAATGTCCATGTTGCGCTAACATGAGAAGCGATTTGATGAGTTGGTCTTCGGATACGTTGATACTCAGACAGCGGAAATCGCTTAGTTGGGAATTGGGATCGCTGGAAGTGGTAAGTACAAAGGTTTTTTGCTTGCGTTCCAAGAAAAACGCTCTATGCTCCAATACGATTTTAATGGATACGAAGTAGTGGAAGAAACCGTCAGTATTGTTGTTCTCCAATTCGTCGAAATTGCTGAAAGTTTCTATCGTCATGATGGGCATGACGTTTTGAAGTATTTGTTTGAGCCCTAGAATAGCTAAGGTGTTGTTGTCTATGATGGCAATTTTGGGTCTGCCTGAAGCTTCGTGTCTATTCATGCTACAAATATATTAAAAATCTTACAATAACTCGATTTGCATGTATCTTTTTTAGAGAAAGGGCGCCAATAAGTGTGCAAACCATCCTCTAAATTTCTGCCAACCGGTGCGCCAATGATTCCATTCCGCTTCAGTAAGTTTGAAACAATCTTTCTTCTCTACATCAAATAGATTGCTTAACTGCCTGGTTGTGCATGAATCTACGATGACAGCATTTTCCTCATAGTCCCAATTGAGACTTCTTGCATTGAGGTTTGCACTGCCTACTGTGCACAACTTGCCGTCTACCATGATGATTTTCGTATGGTGGAATCCCGGCTTGTACATCCAAATATTGCATCCGTGTTTCATCAGTTTGTGCGCATTGTAGAAGCCACAGTCGGGAGTTAGCGGAATATCGCTCTTGATACTGAGCATGATTTCGACCTTGACGCCACGCTTGACGGCATTCTTTAATGCCTTCTTAATGCGGTGATTTAGAGTAAAGTAGGGGTTGATAATCTTAATACTATCGCGTGCCGACTGGATGGCAGAGGTGTAGAACTCGCGTATTATCTCGTTCGAGCGTACGGGTTCTCGGTTGATAATGCCCACCATCTTGTGATAGGCGGTAGCGGTGGTGTCTGGTTTGAGTCCTTGGAAATCATCTGTAGATTCACCTCCTCTGAAGTATTGCGCTCCGTGAATGTCTTGATTGGTGGTTTTATTCCATATTCTGAGGAAAATACTTTGTAGCGTATTCACCTCATTTCCCTCTATACGACAGTGCATGTCGTGCCATTCGCCTACAACTTTTGTTCCGTTTATGTAGTAGTCGGCGACGTTCATACCTCCTGTATAGGCAATTTTTCCATCGATGACTACAATCTTTCGATGGTCTCTAGAGAAGACATGATTAATCCATGGAAACCTTAATGGATCGAATTCGTAGATTTCTATGCCGTTTTCTCGTATTTTTTTGAGATGTCGTTTCTTTAAGGGTTTATTGTTAGAAGAGTTTCCGAAAGCATCAAATAAGGCTCTCACTTCCACTCCTTCCTTTGCTTTCTCGGTCAAAAGGTCGAAAAGTTGATTGGCAATAGAGTCGTTGCGGAAGTTGAAATATTCTAGATGGATGGATTGTTTGGCTTGACGAACAGCTTTGAATAAATCGTCAAATTTCTCTTGTCCGGTCATTAAGAGTGTTACGGAATTGTTGTGAGAGAACTTTATTCCATAGTTCCGCAAGTGCTGAACGACTAGAGAATCACTAGACTGTGCATATCCCCAGCTGTAAACAAAGAGATATGCACAGATAATTATAAAGCGTTGGATATGATATTTGGGTAAAGACATTCTCCTTTTTAAATCATACAACTATAATGATCTACTACACCAAGGAGTTTCTTTTCGTTGTCTGTCACTAGAACAGTGTGTATCTTATATTTGTGCATGATACGTTGAACCTCGGTAATCTTAGTTTCCGGCAATACCATCTTGGGTTCACGGGTCATAATATCACTGACTGTATGATTGAAAAAGTCGGCTTGCCATCTTTCCATGGCGCGTCGAATATCCCCGTCGGTAATCAATCCTGAAATCTTACCGTCCTGCAATGAGATACCCAAACCTAGTTTTCCTTTGCTCACATCAATAATGGCTTCGCCCAAATGTGCCGATTCCGAGATGATAGGCATATCGTTGCTACGCATCACATCTTCTGCTGTTGTGAGCAGCCGTTTGCCAAGTTCGCCTCCGGGATGGAATTGTGCGAAGTCTCTAGATTGGAATCCTCGCACTTGCATTAGGGCAATTGCCAGCGCATCTCCCATGGCTAAAGCAGCCGTTGTACTACTTGTGGGAGCCAAATTTAGCGGACATGCCTCTTTCTTCACATGCACTTTGATATGTGCATTGCTGTATTTGGCTAAGAGAGAGTTCTCGTTACAGGTCATCGAAATGATGGGAACGTTCATGTGGAGTACCACAGGAATGAAGCGAAGCAACTCGTCTGTCTGCCCCGAATTGCTGAGTGCCAGCACCACATCGTCTTGTGTCATGACACCTAAATCGCCATGGTACACATCCAAAGGATTGATAAAGAAAGCCGGTGTGCCCGTACTTGCCAGTGTGGCAGCTATCTTTGCACCCACATTACCGCTTTTTCCTACACCGGTGATAATGATTTTCCCGTGACAATGGTACATCATATTCACAGCATCTTCAAAGTTATGGTCTAGTTGGGGAATCAATTCCAACAAGGCTTCTGCTTCATCTTTGATGCATTGTTCGCCCCATTGTCTTATTTGTTCGCGCTGTATATCGTTGATAGTATCTTTTTCCATTAGAGTAATTCCTTGATAAGTGATTCTAATTTATGCAATTCCAGCATGTTCGGGCCGTCTGATAAGCCTTGGTCGGGAGTAGGGTGTACCTCAAAGAAGTATCCCGTTGCACCGAATGCTTTGGCTGCTTTAGCCATTGCCGGTACGAATTTGCGGTCTCCACTTGTACTTCCATTTCCCCCTCCGGGACGTTGAACGCTGTGCGTACAGTCCATAATGACAGTCTGTACTATTTCTTTCATGTCCGGGATATTGCGGAAGTCAACAACCAAATTATTATATCCAAATGAGTTACCTCGTTCTGTAAGCCACACCTCTTTAGCCCCACTTTCGAGTGCTTTCTGTACGGGGAAGCGCATATCATTGCCGCTTAAGAACTGTGCTTTCTTGATGTTGACGATGCGTCCGGTGCGGGACGCTGCTATCAAAAGGTCGGTTTGGCGGCATAAGAATGCTGGAATCTGAAGAATATCACACACCTCTGCTACAGCTTCGGCTTGATAACTTTCGTGTATATCAGTGGTAATTTTCAGCCCATAACGTTCTTTTACCTGTGTCAACATTTGCAAACCTTTCTCCAATCCCGGTCCCCTGAACGAGTGTAGTGAGGTGCGATTGGCTTTGTCGAAAGATGCTTTGAATACGATTTGAGTATTTAATGTTTTGTTGATTCTGATAATTTCTTGCGCAACGGTGTCCAAGAGTTCTTGCGACTCTATCACACATGGTCCCGCAATGAATATGGGTTGTTGTTGATTATTAGACATCTTAGATGATTGTTTTATGCAAAAGTAGTCATTTTGAGACTAATTTGCAAGTGTTTTATTCTTGTTTTAGGCTGATAGCTTCGGCTTCTTCTTTGTTGGAAGTATTCAATATACGTACTTCACGTTGTGGGAATGGAATCTCTATACCGTGGGCATTGAGTGTCTCATAGATGCATTCCATAATGATACCATCATCACCAAAATGGGTAAGTACGTTCACCCAAACCAATATTTTCAGTGTAATACAACTGTCATCGAATTGAGTCAATACTATTTTGACAGGTCGAGCAGGATCGGTAATACCTAATTTCTGAATGGCATTGATGAGAATATTCTTTGTCTCCGCAATATTTGTGCCATATGCCACACCCACTTCCAAAACGTCAAGTTCGTATCCATGGTTCTTTGTTATGTTCTTATAGTTCTTTGTAAGGAGCTGACTGTTTTGGAAAGCAATGACACTTCCGTCGGTAGCCTCAATCATGGTAGAGGTGTAACTGATGGAACTTACCTTGCCACGGATACCATCGCACTCTATGTAATCGCCTACCTTGATACGTCCGGCCATCAATGATATACCATAATATATATTCTCCAGAATGTCTTTAGAGGCAAAACCGACACCGGTAGAAAGACCACCTGTGATGACAACCAACCATGTGTTGCTGACGTGGAAGATGCTCAAACTGATGAGCAACCATGTTCCCCACACGACAACTTGGATGACATTCTTGGCCATAACCATGCGACTGGCGGCTGTAGAAGGGTCACTCTGTTCGAAATGATGGTACAGAAAGCCTTGCGATGTATGGTTGATATACGCAAAAAGGAAGTATAAGATGATGACCAGTGCCACCGTTGAGATGCTGGCCATGAAGTTTGTGGTATGTATAAAGTCTTGTGTGAGGATGCGTTTAGTAGTATCGCTCAGATTGAAGACGTCTGCAGCCCAATAGATAGCGATCATGACTGAGAGTACACCTAGCGTTGGTAGCAAGACCGAATAGACGAGCCTAAAGAACCATGTCTTTGTAATAGGCTGCTGCATGATACCTTTTCTACGTGAATATTCTCTGAGCCATCCCGACAAACAGGTGATGGTAAGGACGCAAGTGAGCTGCATCATCCACCAAATCAATATTTGTACGCTGAACAATACATAACCTATCCATGAACTGATTACTGATAGTGAGAAGACGAGGAGCGAACAATAGGTGTAGAATACATCGCTTTTGGGAATATTGTTATTGTGTTTTCTGATGACGTACCATTGCCATAAAGTACATAAAAGCTGGATAAGTGGCAAGCTCAAGTTTACTACATCGTTCGGCATCAAAGTAATTCGGAAAGCTATCACGATAAAGCTAATAAGCATAATAGGGGAATAAATCTGGAATCCGCTTTTGATTTGATTGCCGTCGAGTCGTAAGAGTAGGGAGATAAGAATAACACCTAGCAACCACATATATTCTACCATGAGACCGCTAGCCATATAGATAAAGTTTTGGTCGACCGTAAATCGCACGACACCTAGTATGATAGCAAGTGAGATAACACTCGTTGATAGCATCACACAATTGCGCTTTTCGAGGAAAGAAGGCGTGCACAGGCGTTTCGGTATGAGGAATCTAATGACCAATATGTTGAGAGCCAAGGCGATAGCTCCATAGAAAAGGATACTGATAAACAGTCCTATTATGAACTTGGGGGCCCATTGTGAAATTGTCTTCGACTTGACAAAATACTTGGTTTCAACCGTCTCTTTGGTTTCTATCCAATTCTTTTTGAGCCTTGACAATACTTCCAAATAGTTGGTACCCGAATTGCTGAAGATACTGTTTTGTATGTCTGAATACCGTTTGTTGGCGTAGTGGTCCAGATTGCGAAGATGTTCCTCCGTCATTTTGTAATACTTAATGTATTCCGTAAACTGTTCGGAATTGTCTTTTAGGGTATGTCTGATGTTGACAGCAAGCGTCAAACAGACATTACGGTCTATTTTAGAACGTTCCGAGAGGTTGACGGTGTACATGCTACTAAGACTTGTTATCAAGCTGTCGTAGCGCGAAATCTCTTGGTTTGTCTTCTTCAAGAACAATCTGAAAGGCATGACGGATTCCTTAAACGTACGGTATTGCTTGGTAGCTTCGTGGCATGCGTAAGTCAAATCGAATACATATTCAGGCTTTTGCGAATAGAGCATCAGTGCATTTTGGTTACTTTTGCCCCATGCCGTCATGATGTTGTCGCGCACTTGCTGTTGTTGTTCCTTCTGCAGGCCGGCTCTTTTTTCAAGCTCGGAGTGGTAGTTGGTCAACTCGGTGCGCAATATAGATAGCGTGTTGGCTAAATCTTTCTCTTTAAGAACAGCATGTCCATTGAGTCCAAAACACATGAAGACAGCGAGTGTCAGTACTATTTTCTTATACATAAGTTCTTGGTCATTTGATGACAAAAGTACGAATAAATTGTGGCAGTGGCTCTTTCGACAACAATTTTTTTGTGTATTTTACTTCAAACTGGGTTACTTGAGAACTTGTTTTTATGGATTTGCTATTTCGTATAGTCAATATCTCACTAAAAAAGTCCTCATCTCTGACTTAAAAGTTGAAAGACTTCATTTGCTGCAAAGGCTTGGCAATAGTACTGCCTAGTCCATTCAGCAATGCTGCAAAGCCTATACAGCATTGTTGCCATGGCTTTGCATTCTGATAGTTGACAAGTTTATAAATAGACGAGTTGGCTAGTTTGTGAGTTTATAGAGGCTTTGTATAGGTTTGAAAGAGAGTATAGAGAGTCTTTCTTTAGTTATGTGGGGTAACAAAGTATTATTGTTTGATAAAATAGTATCATTAACTGTGCTGATAATCTAGCCTTTGGTGGATAGAGTCTTTGAATGGGTTGAATGCATAGCATCTGCTGTTATGAGGCGTAGAATCGTGTATGTAGGGAACCTGTGTTTGCAGAATAGGGAAGAGGATGATAAAGAAATTGTTACTTGATAGTCTTTTTGGTGCTATTTAGATGATAAATTCATTTTGCAAAAATTGCAAAACATCGGGCAAGAAAGTGTCAGTTTTTTGAATTTGTTTGTTTTATCTTTGCAAATAGAAAAAAGCGAGTTGTAGAATCAACTTATAACCTAAACAAATCGTAAGTATCTAACTTGGAAAATAGAAATGAAGACCAAACTGTTTTATTTGTTGTTACTTTTGACCATCGTTCTTCCGTCTTGTGCCCAAAAGTGGGAACATTTGGCTGATACACCACAGATGGGCTGGAGCACGTGGAATAAGTTTCAGGGAAATATCAATGAAGATATTATCATGGGTATTGCCGATGTGATGGTGTCTTCCGGACTGAAAGATGCCGGTTATACCTATATTAATATAGACGACTGTTGGCATGGAAAGCGCGATGCTAATGGCTTTATACAGGTTGACTCGGCGAAATTCCCTCATGGGATGAAGTATTTGGCCGACTATGTACATTCAAAAGGCTTGAAACTTGGTATTTATTCGGATGCCGGAACAGAAACTTGTGGTGGTATGCCCGGCAGTTTGGGACATGAATATCAGGATGCTTTGCAATATGCCCGATGGGGTATCGACTATTTGAAGTATGATTGGTGTAATACTACGAATATTGATCCGCGTGGCGCTTATCAGTTGATGAGTGATGCTTTGCGGGCTGCTGGTCGTCCCATTTTGTTGAGTATGTGCGAGTGGGGAAGCAGTCGGCCTTGGAAATGGGCACGAGAAGTGGGGCATTCTTGGCGTACGACACCTGATATTTGGTGCGATTTTGATAGCTTGCGTGTATTTCCTACCTATACTCAATTTGGTGTTATGCAGTGTGTTAATTATAATGATACCTTGAGGGCTTACGCCGGTAAGGGGCATTGGAACGACCCTGATATGTTGGAAGTGGGCAATGGTATGACCGTGAATGAGGATAGGGCACATTTCACTATGTGGTGTATGATGGCTTCTCCACTAATTATCGGTAACGATATCCGGCATATGTCCGCTGACACAAAGGGCATTTTAGAGAATAAGGAATTGATAGCTATAGACCAAGATAGCCTGTGTGTGCAGGGATATCACTTCAAAGACGAACAAGGAGTAGCCTTTTGGCTCAAACCATTGGCTAATGGAGATTGGGCTTTCACACTTCTGAATGTTTCTAAAAGAGCTACTAAAGTACAGTTGAATTGGTGCCGGTTGAGCGGTGTGAAAGATGATGTTTCGGGACGAACGACGGATTTTGCTGATAATATATATAAGGTACGAGACCTATGGAAACACAAGATTGTTGGCAAGACGAGCAAAAAGGATCAAGTAAGTATGGTCGTAGATGTTCCTGCAAGAGATGTGATAGCCTTTAGATTGATGAAATGAAAATGACAAGCTACTACAAAATAATAAGTCTTCTTACACTGTGTTTGCTAGGTTTTGTGCCTATGCAGGCACAGATTAGAGGCAACAATATCGTTGTGATGGTACAACCTGACCATCAAGATTGGAACTATCGTGTTGGCGAAAAAGCGGTATTTACTGTACAAGTATTGAAATCTAGTACCTTGATGGATGATGTGAAAGTTGATTTGGAAGAGGGGCCTGACATGTATCCGATGGTGAAACGGACTGTAACCTTGAAGAACGGAACAACTCGTGTGAGCGGAACGATGACGCAGCCCGGTTTCTATCGTGTGAAGGCCATGGCTACGATAGCCGGTAAACAATATACTGGACTGTGCACGGCAGCCTTTTCGCCTGAGCAGGTGAAGCCTTATGCGCAATGTCCTGTAGACTTTGATAAGTTCTGGAGCAATGCTTTGGCCGATGTTAGGAAGAACGATTTGAATCCTACAAAAGTGTTGCTGCCTGAGCGGTGTACCAAAGATATGAATGTATACGAGGTGAGCTTTACCAATAATTCTTCTCAAAGTAGAATGTATGGTATCCTATCTGTGCCGGTAGCCGATGGTAAATACCCTGCTCTGTTGCGCGTACCAGGAGCCGGTGTCCGTCCTTATGGTGGTGACACCTATACAGCTCCGGGTAAATGTATTGTGCTGGAAATCGGTGTACATGGTATTCCTGTGACAATGAAACAAGAAGTTTACGACCGTCTTTTGCAAGGAGCTTTGAATAATTATTGGTCTGTAAACTTGGACGAACCGAATCAAAATTACTATAAGCGAGTGGTAACGGGGGCTGTCAGAGCTGTAGATTATATTGCTTCGTTGGCAGCTTGGGATGGTAAGACACTTGGAGTAACGGGGGCAAGTCAAGGTGGTTTCCTGTCGTTGGCGGTGGCTGCGCTGGATAAGCGTGTTACTTTCTTGGCTGCGGTACACGATGCTATGTGCGATTATGAGGCCGAACTGCACGGTGTGGCAGGCGGTTGGCCACATTACTTCTATCATAATAAAGGTGTAGATAAGAAGAAATTGGAGGGTGCAAGATATTATGATGGTGTGAACTTTGCCCGTCGTATTCAGGTTCCGGGATGGTATTCGTTCGGTTACAACGACGAGGTTGTTCCGCCGACATCATCTTATGGTCTTTATAACACCATTCAAGCAGAAAAGGAATTGAGCGTATATCAACAGACTGGTCACTTTTGGTACCAAGAGCAATGGGACGAATGGCAGGGTTGGTTGATTGCACATTTATTGAAAAAATAACTTGTTAGTATGAAATTTATCCATCTATCACTGTTTTGGGGCATGATGTTTATGAGTACAATAGCCTTAGGGAGCAATACTCCGGCAGAGAAATTAATCTTTCGATTGAAGAAGATTCAGAAGAAAGGGATTATGATTGGACATCAAGACGACCCTGTATATGGACGTACATGGAAGTGGGATACAGGACGTTCTGATGTGAAAGATGTCTGTGGAGACTATCCGGCTGTGATGGGATTCGACTTAGGTAAATTGGAATTAGGGCGAAAAGAAAACTTGGATGGAGTGTCTTTCGACCGGATGAGAGAGGAAATCATAGCCCAACATGCCAGAGGTGGTATTGTAACATTGAGTTGGCATCCTGATAATCCTGTGACCGAAAAGACGGCATGGGATCCTAGTGGCGATGCGGTGAAAGCTTCTTTGCCTCATGGTACACATCGTGCTAAGATGAGGGAGTGGGTTGATAAGGTTGGTAATTTTATCCTATCACTGAAAGATAAGGGAGGAAATTTAGTCCCGGTAATATTCCGTCCGTTCCATGAAATGTCGGGTGGATGGTTTTGGTGGGGCAGTAATAGCTGCACACCGGAGGAATACCAGCAGCTTTATCGAGTGCTTTACAGGCGGTTGGTAAGCATGGGATGTGACAATCTCGTATGGGCTTATTCTCCAAATGTAGGTTACGATGATTTCATGAAATATTATCCCGGTGATCAATATGTGGATTTGTTGGGTATTGATATCTATGAATTTGATAAAGACAACGCCAAGTATCAGCTGTCGGTGAAGCAATGTCTAGATGAATTGGCAGCCCTTGGGAAGCAAGAGAATAAGCTTATTGCATTCACAGAGACAGGTTGTCAAGGGCTACCTTACGCTGATTGGTTTTCCCAAACATTGTGGCCGGCTATCAAAGATTATCCTATTAGCTATGTACTTTTTTGGCGTAATGCGTGGGATAATGCCAAAGAGTGCTATATGACTAGCCCCGGCCATGCCACAGAGAATGATTTTAAGGCCTTTTATAAGCTGAAGAAGACCTTGTTTGTAAACGATATTAAATAAAAACACATACGTAATGAAGAATTTTAAGGAGAAAGTAGAGCTTTTGAAACAGCATCATCAAGAACTTTTGAAGCGCCCGAATGTGCCGGAAGAGTGGGGGAATGGCATTTATACAAGATATAAATATCCAGTCTTGACAGCTGAACATACTCCTTTGGAGTGGCGATATGATTTCGACGAACAGACCAATCCTTATTTGATGCAACGCATTATGATGAATGCAACCATGAACAGTGGTGCTATTAAATGGAATGGAAAATACGTGTTGATGGTTCGCGTTGAGGGTGCAGACCGTAAGAGCTTCTTCGCTATTGCAGAGAGTCCGAACGGTATAGACAACTTTAAGTTTTGGCCAACTCCTGTTACGATGCCCGATGATTTGGTTCCGGCGACGAACATATACGACATGAGACTCACACAACATGAGGATGGTTGGGTGTATGGAGTGTTTTGTGCTGAACGGCACGACGATACTTGTCCGAACGATTTGAGTGCTGCTACCGCTACAGCAGCGATTGGTCGAACCAAAGATCTCATCCATTGGGAACGCTTGCCTGATTTGAAAACAAAGAGTCAACAGCGTAATGTGGTGCTTCATCCGGAATTTGTTGATGGCAAATATGCTTTTTATACACGTCCGCAAGATGGTTTTATAGATGCCGGTTCAGGCGGTGGTATCGGTTGGGCATTGGTAGATGACATTACTCATGCGGAAATCAAAGAAGAGAAAATTATCAATTTGAGACACTATCACACCATCATGGAGGTGAAGAATGGAGAAGGACCGCATCCTATAAAGACCCCACAAGGATGGTTGCATTTGGCTCATGGCGTGCGTGGATGTGCTAGTGGACTTCGCTATGTGCTCTATATGTACATGACAGCATTGGATGAACCAACACGTGTTATCGCACAACCGGGTGGTTATTTCCTTGTTCCGCAAGGTGAGGAATATATTGGTGATGTGATGAATGTGGTGTTCTCAAATGGTTGGATAGCCGACCCTGATGGCACGGTTTATATCTATTATGCCTCTTCAGATACTCGTATGCATGTGGCAGTGTCTACTATCGACAAGTTGATAGATTATTGTATGCACACGCCAGAGGATGGTTTTACCACTACACATAGCGTAGAGACCATTAAAAAGTTGATAGAAAAGAATCAAAACTTGGGTACATCCGCATAAAAGTAGTACTTTTGGATGAACTTTAGATAATATTTGATACAATGGCAAAGAGCAAGTTGATAGAGAAGGTTGGTTATGGTTTTGGAGATATGTCTTCCAGTATGTTTTGGAAGATATTCTCCTATTATCTCCCGTTTTTTTATAGTAATATCTTCGGATTGCGTTTGGCAGATGCTGCAACCTTGATGTTGGTCACTCGAATATGGGATGCTGTCTCCGATCCTATGATGGGAATTATCGCCGACCGCACCAATACGCGATGGGGAAAGTACCGTCCTTATCTGTTATGGGTAGCCCCACTGTTCTCTATATCGGGCATCTTGCTGTTCACTACTCCAGATTGGGACTATGCTGCAAAGCTTATTTGGGCTTACGTTACCTATATTTTGATGATGACAGTCTATACTGCAATCAATGTTCCTTATGGCGCTATGTTGGGCGTATTGACTGATGATTCAAACGAGAAAACGGTGTTTTCCAGCTTCAGAATGTTCTTTGCTTATGGCGGTTCTTTTATTGCTTTGTTTGCATGGGAGCCTCTGACACGCCTCTTCGGTGGCTATGATAGCACGCAAGGATGGTTCTGGGCTATGGTTTCGATTGCCGTTGCATGTTTTATTTTGTTCTTGCTTTGCTTTGCAATCACGCGTGAACATTTGAAGACGGTGTCTAATGTGAGTATTGGTTCGGATATAAAATCGTTGCTACACAATAAGCCTTGGTGGCTGTTGATAGGTGCTGCGCTCTGCTTTAACCTGTTTAATACGGTGCGTGGGTCTACGGTTGCCTACTTCTTTAAGGATATTATAGGTGATCAAGCTGTCTTGTTGTTCTTCACTATACAGTTGGCTTTTTATGGAGGATTGTTCCTTGGAGTGGGCGAAGTGTCTAATATGCTGGGGGTATCTATTACTGTTCCTATTGCTAATTGTATCGGGAAGAAGACTACTTTCATCTTGGTAGATATGCTATTGATAGTTTTGAGCATCACCTTTTTCTTTATTCCTTGTAGTCCGACAGGTTATTGGTGGATGCTGATATTCCAAGTATTGATTTCTATTCTTACCGGCGTGATGAGTCCATTAGTATGGAGTATGTATGCCGATGTAAGTGATTATGCTGAGTTGAAGTTCAAAACAGCTTCGACAGGACTTATCTTTAGTAGTAGCTCTATGGCTCAAAAGTTTGGTGGAGCCATCGGTGGTTCGGCTGCATTATGGCTATTGGGTGGCTTTGGATATGTCACAGATCCGGCTATTCTAGCCCAAGGTAGCGTGACACAACCTGAAGTTGCGCTCAACTGTCTGCGTTATTTGATGAGTTTTATCCCTGCCGGCGTGGCATTGGTATCACTCGTTGTGGTTTACTTCTACCCTTTGACGACGGAGAAGATTGAAGATATTAATACACGATTGAAGGCTGTGCGCCGTATAGAAGACTAGAGTTATGAATGGATTTAAGCAAATCATGCAAGAAGTCTTGGAGCATAATATTCTCCAATATTGGCTTGATAAGGCTGTCGATCAAGAACGTGGAGGTTTTTATGGCAGAATAGATGGGCATGATGTTTTGCATGCCGATGCCGATAAGGGAGCTGTTTTGCATGCTCGAATCTTATGGGCTTTCAGTGCAGCTTACCGTGTCTTGCAGAAGCCGGAATACTTAAAGGCTGCCATGCATGCTAAGGATTACTTGCTAGAGCACTTCGTAGATAAAGAATACGGAGGCGTATATTGGTGTGTGGATTGCAATGGTGAACCGGTAGATACAAAGAAACAGACTTACGCTATAGGCTTTGCCATCTATGGATTGAGCGAATATGCACGTGCTACCGGCGATCGACTGGCACTTGATATGGCTATTCTGTTGTATCATGACATAGAAAATCATGCTTTCGATAGCAAGAATAATGGTTATATCGAGGCTTTGACGCGTGAATGGGAACCCATTGCCGATATGCGATTGAGTGATAAAGACGAGAATGGAAGTCGTACGATGAACACGCATCTCCACATCATAGAACATTATACGAATCTCTATCGGGTATGGAAAGATGCCGGATTGGAGCAGCGTATTCGCAATTTGCTGACCATATTTACAGGCAGAATACTCAATCATAAGACTTGGCATCTTGACTTGTTTTTTAATGATGAGTGGGAGAGCGAGCGCAATATTCAAAGCTTTGGTCATGACATTGAGGCTTCATGGTTACTTCATGAGTCTGCACTTGTTTTGGGAGATAAAGCTTTGTTGCGCACTATTGGCCCCTTGGTTCGTCGTATTGCCGATGCAGCCGATGAAGGTTTGCAGGCCGATGGTAGTATGTTGTACGAACGTTGGCTAGATTCCGGCCGTGAAGACAGGCAACGCCAATGGTGGGTTCAGTGCGAAAACATCGTCGGTCATGTGAATCTATACCAACATTTTGGTGATGAAGAGGCGCTAGGTGTGGCTGTGAGATGTTGGGCATACGTTCAAAAGAACCTCATAGACTGGAAGATTGGCGAATGGCATTGGGCGATGCTAGATGATGGAACTTTGAATTTAGAGGATGACAAGATAGGGTTATGGAAGTGTCCATACCACAATAGTCGCATGTGCTTGGAATTAATGGAGCGCATGTAGATAGTAACTCATGGTAAATATTAGATTGCTTATTTCTTGAATCCGGGAGGATGAAGGAACTACTAGAAACAAATTAACAGTAATAGAGTTGGCTAGTGGTCGCCTATATAGCTAGTTGGAGGCGACCTACTGGCAACTCTTGAAAGATTAAATGACAGATTTCTAAAAACAAAACTACACAAGACTCTCACCAAAAGTGAGAGTTTTTTTGTTTGAAGCCTTTGCCATTACCTTTGATTTGGCTAATTTTGCAGTCATGAAGAGAGTTATATTGACATTGTCTTTACTATTGTTAGTTACCATTATGGTAAAGGCTGAAACCGAGCATACGAAAACAAGCGACTTAACCACTATACCTGCACTTCAAGAATTGGGACATCAACTCTTGGAAGGGAAGCAAGGAAGCATTGTAGCTATTCGTCCTGAAACAGGAGAAATCTTGGCATTGGTTAGTAATTCTTTGGATTCCAGTAAGATCAACCGCGCCATCACGGGCATATATTCACCGGGGTCGACTATCAAGACTGCCCAAGCACTGACGCTATTGTCGGAAGAAGAGGTGACTCCTCAAACTACTTATCCTTGCAAGAAAGGCTTTTGGAAGCAGGGAACACACGTAGGTTGCCATCCTCATAGTCCTTCACTCAATCTTGTAGATGCTTTGTCTCATTCTTGTAACACATGGTTTTGCGAATCGTTTATGGATATGGTGGCTGATACGATACGCTATGAGACTTATGGACGAGCCGTGGATGTATGGAATGATTACATGCAAAGCTATGGGTTGGGGCATACATTAGGAGTCGATGTACATGGAGAAGCCGGTGGGTTGATACCTAATGCCGAATTCTTAACGAAACGCTATGGCAAGAAATGGAACGAACGTCAAGTGCTATATTTCGGTATGGGGCAGGGACTTATACTTGTTACACCTCTCCAACTTTGCAATTTGGCGGTGACTATAGCTAATCGAGGCCATTATTTCACGCCTTACCTACATCGCAGTTCGGTGAAGGCTGACCCTGTAAAATATTATACTCCACATGTAACCATGGCTACACAGGCAGCTTATCGGACTGTGATTACGGGTATGAGAATGGCCGTGATGCATGGTACCTGTAAAAGTATGAACACCAAAGCGTATGCCATTTGCGGTAAGACGGGGACGGTAGAGAATGCTGGTGAAGACCATTCGGTATTCATAGGCTTTGCTCCTGCGACTCAGCCTAAGATTGCAATCTGTGTGTTTATAGAGCATGGAGGGATGGGAGCAGACGTCGCTGTGCCCATAGCTTCAGCCATGATCAAGAAGTATATGGGCAAATAATTGTGTTTAGTATTTCTATATTATCTCCCATCTTTGCCCACATGTCTACTCGTTTACTTGTTAACTTCTAGATGTTCTTGTCTACTTGTCAACCCGTTTACTTGTTAACTAAATTACTGCACCGGTTTCGCAGCATTGCTGTATAGGCTTTTCAGCATTACTGCATGGGCTAGACAGTAATGTTGCCTAGGCTTTGCAGTTTGATGATAAACGTGCAAACAAGTTGGTAAGGAGTCTAGATTTGGGGCTGAAATGGAAGCTATGAAGCGCTCGACGTGTTCATTAAGACTAGGTATCTAACCCCTCTTTTTTGCTATCTCGACATGACTTTTTGTTTGAATTTATGATTTTTTGTGTTAATATAGCGTAATTGTAGGCTAAAACTTAGTACCTTTGGGCTCGCTTTGGAAGCATCATATAATAACGTTATAAATTCTTTATGTATTTTACTTTATTTGTTACCGTTTTGATAACGGCTGTAGTTTTGGTGGTGGCAGCATACGTCATAGCCAAGCTTATCGGTCCGCGTTCGTACAATCCGGTCAAAGGTGAAGCATTTGAGTGTGGTATTCCGACCCGTGGGTCGTCGTGGTTGCCAAACCATATTGGGTACTATCTCTTTGCAATCCTTTTCTTGGTGTTCGACATTGAGACCGTGTTCCTATATCCTTGGGCAGTTGTTGTAAAACAGTTTGGACCGATGGCTCTTGTTAGCATCGGCTTCTTCCTTGTAGTACTAGTATTTGGCTTGGCTTATGCTTGGCGGAAAGGAGCGTTGGAATGGAAGTAAGAAAAAGAGCATCTATCAAGAGTTTTCCTTACGATGACTTTAAGGACAATGACTCACTAGAGCGTATTGCTGAAGAACTGAACGAAGGTGGAGCCAACGTAGTGTTGGGTTCGCTCGACGCAGCCATCAACTGGGGACGCTCAAACTCACCTTGGTCGTTAACCTTTGGTACCTCTTGCTGTGGTATCGAGTTCATGTCTATCGGTTGTTCTCGTTACGATATGGCTCGTTTCGGATGGGAGGTTACACGTAACTCGCCCCGTCAAGCCGACCTAATCATGTGTGCCGGAACGATTACCAACAAGATGGCTCCGGTGTTCAAGCGTCTTTATGACGAGATGGCAGAACCTAAGTATGTGGTAGCTGTGGGGGGATGTACCATCAGTGGTGGTCCGTTTAAGAAGAGCTATAGTGTGGTTCGCGGTATAGACGAGCTGGTGCCAGTGGATGTATACATCCCCGGTTGCCCTCCACGTCCCGAAGCTATCATCTATGGCATGATGCAGTTGCAGCGTAAGATTAAAGTAGAGAAATTCTTTGGTGGTGCTAACCACAAGATGAACAGCGAAGAGAAAGCTGAGAGTTTGAAGCTTGGTGGACTTCGTGGTTTGAGTAATGAGAATTTCAGTGCCGACAAGTTGGGCAACAATCGCCCTATCATTGTGACGGAAACGCCTGCTCAGGAGAAAATAGAAGAATTAGGCAAGGAACTTGATACATTGGAGCAGAATGCTGTAAAGGCAGAAAATACCCCTGTAACTCCTGCTACTCCCGCAGCTCCTGCAACTGAGTCGCCTTCTACTGAAACTAATAATAAATAAGGTAAGCGAGCAATATGAAATTAGAAAATAAAGAATTTGGCTTCGATAGTTTCCTTGCGGAGATGACGAAACTGAAAGATGAAAAACATTTCGATTACCTCGTTACAATCATAGGTGAAGATTTTGGAGGCGAAGGAGGACTTGGCTGTATCTATATTTTGGAGAATACAGAGAGTCATGAACGCATCAGTGTAAAGCAGTTGGCAAAGCAAGTGGGTGAGGAGTATGTCATTCCTTCGCTCTATCATGTATGGGCCAGCAGCGATTTGTTGGAGCGTGAGGTCTTCGATTTCCTTGGTATCAAGTTCTTGGGACATCCGGATATGCGTCGCCTTTTCTTGCGCAACGATTTCCAAGGGTATCCTCTCCGTAAGGATTTTGATATGAGTCCGGATGCTAACCAGTTCCCTATGACCGACGAGCCTGAATCTGACTGGACTTCAGAATGGAATTTAAATGCCAATGGTGAATTGGTTGAGACCAAGCATCGTCTTTTTGATGAGAACGATTTCGTGATGAACTTTGGTCCTAACCACCCTTCTACGCATGGTGTGCTTCGTTTGCAGACGGTCGTAGATGGTGAGACTATCAAGCATGTTTATCCACATTTGGGATATATCCATCGTGGTATTGAGAAGATGATGGAGGATATGACCTATCCACAAACACTTGCATTAACCGATCGTCTTAACTATCTGTGTGCTATGCATCATCGTCATGCCTTGGTTGGCGTGATAGAAGAAGCTATGGGTATAGAATTGAGCGACCGTATACTGTACATCCGTACCATCATGGACGAGTTGCAGCGTATCGATAACCACTTGTTGTTCCTCGGTACATGTGCACAAGACTTGAGTGCGTTGACAGCATTCCTTTATTGTATGCGCGACCGTGAACAGGTGCTTAATGTGATGGAAGAGACCACTGGTGGACGCCTGATACAGAACTATTATAGAATAGGTGGATTACAAGCCGATATCGATCCGAACTTCGTTGAGAATACGAAGAAGTTGTGTAAGTATCTCCGTCCGATGATTCAAGAGTATCTTGACGTATTCGGGGATAATGTGATTACACATCAACGTTTGGAAGGTGTGGGCGTTATGGATATGCCTAATTGTATTAATTATGGTGTGACGGGTCCTGCCGGTAGAGCTTCGGGCTGGCACAACGATGTGCGTAAGAACCATCCATATGCTTTGTATGACAAGGTGAAGTGGAACGATATCGTTGCTACTAATGGCGACTCTATGGATCGATATATGATTCATATTCAAGAACTCTATCAGAGTTTGGACATCATCGAACAGTTGATAGACAACATACCTGAGGGAGAATACTATATCAAACAAAAGCCGGTAATCAAGGTTCCGGAAGGTCAATGGTTCTTCTCTGTTGAAGGTGGAGCCGGCGAATTCGGTGTTTATCTTGATAGCCGTGGCGATAAAAGTCCGTATAGAGTGAAGATGCGTCCGATGGGATTGAATATTGTAGGCGCTTTCGACAAGATGTTGAAGGGGCAGAAGATAGCCGATCTCGTGGCAACGGGTGCTGCTGTCGACTTCGTTATTCCCGATTTGGACAGATAATACTAATTTCAAAGAATGATAGAATAAAAACAACGAATAATTATGTTTGATTTTAGTATAGTTACAACATGGTTTGACAATCTTCTCCGCCAGACTCTTGGTCTAGGAGATTTCTTGTCTATATTGATAGAATGTGTGATCGTCGGTGTGTTGATATTGACAGCATATGCCGTCATTGCCATTATACTTATATTTATGGAACGCAAGGTTTGTGCATACTTCCAATGCCGTATCGGGCCGGTTCGTGTAGGTCCGTGGGGTATATTCCAAGTATTTGCTGACGTTGTGAAGATGTTGATAAAGGAAATTTTCATCATTGATAAGGCTGATAAGCTTCTTTATTGCATAGCTCCGTTCCTCGTTATTATTGCTTCGGTGACGACTTTCTCGTTCCTCCCTTGGAATAATGGTGCAGTCATTCTTGACTTCAATGTCGGCATATTCTTGCTTACCGCCGTTTCTTCAATAGGCGTGTTGGGTATCTTTATAGCCGGTTGGGGTAGTAATAATAAGTACTCTGTAGTCTCTGCTATGCGTGGAGCTGTTCAGATGATTTCCTATGAAATATCGTTAGGACTATGCTTGATAGCAGCAGTTGCACTTACCGGAACGATGCAAATCAGCGGTATTGTGGCAGAACAGACAGGTCCTTGGAACTGGCTTATCATCAAAGGACACATCCCAGCCATCATTGCTTTCTTGGTATTCTTGATTGCCGGCAATGCGGAAGCAAACCGTGGCCCGTTCGACTTGGCTGAGGCTGAGAGCGAGTTGACTGCCGGTTATCATACAGAGTATTCGGGTATGGGATTTGGTTTCTACTATTTGGCAGAATATTTGAATCTGTTTGTTATCTCAGGTGTTGCTGCAACAGTCTTCTTAGGCGGTTGGGCACCCCTGAATATCGGCATTGAAGGTTTCGATAATTTGATGAATTTGATTCCCGGATTCGTGTGGTTCTTCGGTAAGACATTCGTAGTCGTATGGCTATTGATGTGGATTCGTTGGACATTCCCACGTCTGCGTGTCGACCAAATATTGAAGCTTGAATGGAAATATCTCATGCCATTGTCATTGCTCAATCTCGTATTAATGACTTTATGTGTAGCATTTGGCTTGGTAGGTTAAATAAATAAGGTATAGAAATGGCAAATAATGAAAAATCATATTTCCGGGGTATTGCCGATGGATTAAAGACTTTGGTTACCGGTTTGAGGGTAACTTTGAAAGAATACTTTATTCCTAAGACGACAGAGCAGTATCCTGAGAACCGCAAGACGACACTGCACGTGAGCCCACGCCATCGTGGTCGCTTGGTGTTTAAGCGCGATGAGAATCAAGCTTATAAGTGTGTTGCTTGCTTGATGTGTGAGAAAGCTTGTCCGAACGATACTATTAAGATCACTTCTGAAATGGTGACCAATGAGGAAACCGGTAGAAAGAAGCGTCAATTGATAGATTATCAGTACGATCTTGGAGACTGTATGTTCTGCGAGCTTTGCGTCAATGCTTGTAATTTTGATGCTATCGAGTTTACCAATGACTTTGAAAACAGTGTTTTCGACCGTGATAAACTCGTGTTGCATCTAGATAAAGAAGTATATAAGGGTGGCAGTCTGCCTCAATTGATTGATGGTGGTGCTCCATTCGAAATAGGTAAGTTCAATACTAAAACAAAATAGGTAAGTAACGAATATGGCAAATTTAGTTGTATTTTGCATCCTAGCTGTAGTCATCATTTGCTCAGCTGTGATGTGTGTAATGACAAAAAGAATTATGCGAGCTGCTACTTTCCTGTTGTTCGTGTTGTTCGGTGTTGCAGGCATATATTTCCTGCTTGACTATACATTCTTGGGTGCTGCGCAGATTTCTATCTATGCCGGTGGTATCACGATGATGTATATCTTCGCTATCCAGTTGGTATCGAAGCAGGCCCTGCAAGGTTTGGTAGAACGTTTTAAAGGTAGCCGTGTGCTGAGTGGAGTATTGGTTTCGCTCATCGGTTTGGCTACTGTAGCAGTGATTCTTCTCAAGAATGAGTTTATTAATGCAGCTGCTCAAGTAGCAGATACTGAAGTTCCAATGGCACAGATTGGTAATAGTTTGCTTGGAGCAGACAAGTTCCAATATGTATTACCATTTGAGTTTATCTCTGTGTTCTTGCTGGCTTGTATTATTGGTGGAATTATGATAGCACGAAAGGAGGAAAACAAATGATACCCGTATCGGCTTATTTTATCTTGAGCACATTGTTGTTCTTCATTGGAGTATTTGGTTTTGTTACCCGTCGCAACTTGGTTGCTATGCTCATTTCCGTCGAGTTGGTACTGAATGCGGTGGATATTAACTTCGCAGTATTCAATCGTATCTTGTTCCCCGGACAGTTGGAAGGCTTTTTCTTTACGCTGTTTTCCATCGGTGTGAGTGCTGCTGAGTCAGCCGTTGCTTTGGCAATAATCATCAATGTTTACCGTAATTACAAGAGTGATCAGGTGAACAGTATTGAAAATATGAAATTCTAAAAAGACAATGGAATATAGTTATTCATTTTTAATACTTCTTCTCCCATTCCTAAGCTTCTTGCTTCTTGGACTTGCGGGAATGAAGATGAAAGAGAAGGTTGCCGGTTTGATAGGTACCTGTATGATGGGCTTGGTGTTTGCTATGTCTTGTTTTACGGCATACGAATACTTCTTCGCGGTAGGTCGCGAGGCTGCTACAGGTCTTTATCCTACTGTAACCGTCTTTAATTTGACTTGGTTGAAGTTTACAGAACTATTGACTTTTAACATTGGTTTCCGCTTGTCGCCAATCAGTGTGATGATGTTGATAGTGATTACTACAGTCAGTTTTATGGTTCATATCTACTCTTTCGGCTACATGGCAGAAAGAGATGAGCATTACGAAAAGGAAGGTTACGAGAAAGGTTTCCAACGTTTCTATGCCTATTTGAGCCTCTTTACCATGTCTATGTTGGGGTTGGTAGTAGCTACAAACATCTTCCAGATGTATATGTTCTGGGAGTTGGTGGGTGTATGTTCTTACCTTTTGATTGGTTTCTACTATCCCAAACACGAGGCAGTGCACGCTAGTAAGAAGGCATTTATTGTAACACGTTTTGCCGATTTGTTCTTCCTTATCGGTATCTTGTTCTTCAGTTACTATGTTGGAACATTCAATTACGACCTTCATGCTAATCCCGAATTAGGTTCAAAGTTATCTCAGGTAGCCGTAGAGTATAGTTGGGTATTGCCTTGGGCTTTGTTCTTGATGTTTATCGGTGGTGCCGGTAAGAGTGCCATGTTCCCATTACATATTTGGCTTCCGGATGCTATGGAGGGTCCAACTCCTGTATCTGCGTTGATTCATGCAGCTACCATGGTGGTTGCCGGTGTCTATCAAGTTGCAAGTTTGTTCCCCATCTACGTTCAGTTTGGGGCTATAGAGCAACTTCATTGGATAGCATATATCGCAGCTTTTACAGCATTCTATGCTGCAGCTGTTGCATGTTGCCAACGGGATATTAAGCGTGGTTTGGCTTTCTCTACGATTTCCCAGATTGCTTATATGCTTGTAGCTTTAGGTGTTTGTACAGCTTTGGACAACCATGAAGGTGGCTTGGGTTATATGGCCGGTATGTTCCACTTGTTTACTCATGCCATGTTTAAGGCGTTACTCTTCCTTTGTTCAGGTGCTATCATTGTGATTATTGGCAGCAACTTCAAAGAGTATATGGGAGGTTTGCACAAGTATATGCCTATTACAAATGCTTGTTTCTTGATCGGATGCTTGGCTATCAGCGGTATTCCACCATTTGCAGGCTTCTTCTCTAAGGATGAAATCATTACGGCTTGTATGCAATTCAGTCCTTGGATGGGCTACTTTATGACGTTGGTAGCCGGTATGACTGCGTTCTATATGTTCCGTTTATACTATGTTATATTCTGGGGACAGAGCTATTATGAACTAGATCCCGAACATCGTCGCCGTCCTCAGGAGGTTCCGGCGGTTATGTGGATTCCATTGGTATTCCTTGCAGTGGTTTCATGTGTAGCCGGTTTGATTCCATTTGGGCATTTCGTGTCAGCTACAGGAGAGAGTTATGACATCCATATCAATATGCAGGTGGCAGCTACAAGCATTGTTGTTGCATTGCTAGGAATTGGTTTGGCTACTTATATGTATGCTCCTAAGAAGCAACCTTTGGCAGATATGCTGGCTAAGAAGTTGCCTACACTCCATAAGGCAGCTCTCAACCGTTTCTATATAGATGATGCTTGGCAGTTTGTTACCCATAAAGTCATCTTCAACTGTATCTCTAAACCTATTGCTTGGTTCGACCGTCAAGTCATTGATGGTACATTCAACTTCATGGCTTGGGGTGCTCAAGAGGCTGGAGAGACTATTCGTCCGTGGCAGAGTGGCGATGTACGCCAGTATGCTATTTGGTTCTTGACGGGTAGTGTAGCGCTTACGTTGATCTTACTTTGCATTCTTTAATTTGAAAAGATAGAAAGATGAGTATATTAACTTTATTCGTAGTTATTCCCGTACTGATGTTGTTGGGTCTTTGGATTGCCCGCAATGATAATCAAGTACGTGGTGTGATGGTAGCAGGTGCGTCAGCTATTCTTGTATTAGCGGTTTGGCTTACTGTTACTTTTGTTCAGATGCGTCATGCAGGCAATACCGATGCAATGCTCTTTACGGCTAGTATCCCTTGGTTTAAGCCTTTGAATATAGCTTATAGTGTGGGTGTTGATGGAATCTCCGTAGTGATGATACTCTTGAGTGCCATCATTGTTTGGACCGGAACATTTGCTTCTTGGCGTATGCAACCCATGATGAAAGAGTATTTCTTGTGGTTTACTCTGTTGAGTATCGGTGTGTTTGGCTTCTTCATCTCTACCGATATGTTCACCATGTTCATGTTCTATGAGGTGGCCTTGATTCCTATGTACCTCTTGATTGGTGTGTGGGGAACAGGTCCAAAGGAGTATGCTGCCATGAAGCTTACTCTGATGTTGATGGGTGGTTCGGCTTTGTTGATTATCGGTATCCTCGGTATTTATTACTTTAGTGGTGCAACAACCATGGAGGTAACGCAGATAGCAGCTCTGCACAATATCCCTGTTGAGGTTCAGAAAGTATTCTTCCCATTCATTTTTATCGGCTTTGGAGTGCTTGGAGCCATGTTCCCATTCCACACATGGAGCCCCGACGGTCACGCCAGTGCGCCTTCAGCTGTATCTATGTTGCACGCCGGTGTGTTGATGAAACTTGGTGGTTACGGATGTTTCCGTATTGCTATGTACTTGCTACCTGAGGCTGCTCAGGAGTTATCATGGATATTCTTGATTCTCACAACCTGCTCTGTTGTCTATGGTGCGCTCTCTGCTTGTGTACAGACCGACTTGAAGTATATCAACGCATATTCTTCTGTGTCTCACTGTGGACTTGTATTATTCGCTCTATTGATGATGACTCAGACTGCTTGTACAGGTGCTATTCTCCAAATGTTATCCCACGGTTTGATGACAGCATTGTTCTTTGCCGTTATCGGTATGATTTACCACCGTGCCGGAACACGTGATGTACGTTACCTAGGTGGTTTGATGAAAGTTATCCCATTCCTTTCAGTGGCTTATGTCATTGCCGGTTTGGCCAACTTAGGTCTGCCCGGTTTCTCTGGATTCGTTGCCGAAATGACCATCTTTGTAGGCTCTTTCCAGAATGCTGACATGTTCCGTCGCGTATGCACCATCATTGCTTGTACGTCTATTGTGATTACAGCAGTCTACATTCTGCGTGTTGTTGGTAAGATTCTTTATCAGAAAGTACCTAACCCGGAGTTCGAGAAATTGCACGATGCCTCTTGGGATGAGCGTGTAGCTGTTATTGGTTTGATTGCCTGTGTTGCAGGATTAGGTATGTTCCCACTTTGGGTCGGCAATACCATTTCAGATGCAGTGGGTACAATTCTTCAGAACATTATCGGATAATCTAGAATTAATAAAGAGATGAATTATAGTCAATTTTTAAATATGATTCCAGAGGTTACGTTGACAGTAGCCTTGGTTATTACTTTTATTGCCGATTTCTGGAGTGCAAGTTCCACAGACCGTAAGTGGTTCAATCCGTTGGTATGTGTACTGTTGTTGGCTCATTTGTTATTCAATATCGGTCCTACAGAAGCTACGACAGCTTTTGGTGGCATGTATTACACGAATGCTTCTATCGGCATTATCAAGACTATTTTGGCCTTTGGTACATTGATTGTACTTATTCAGTCAAAGGAATGGATGAGCCGTCCTGACACATCTTTCAAAGAAGGCGAGTTCTATGTATTGGTGCTTTCAACATTGTTGGGTATGAACATGATGGTAAGTGCCAACCATTTCCTTTTGTTCTTCCTTGGATTAGAGATGGCTTCAGTGCCTATGGCTTGTCTTGTTGCACTTGATAAATATCGCCACGACTCTGCCGAAGCAAGTGCTAAGTTCATTCTGACAGCAACTTTCTCCAGTGGTGTGATGTTGTATGGTATCTCATTCCTCTATGGTGCTGTCGGTACATTGTACTTTGACGATGTAGCAACAAGAATTACAGCTACTCCGTTGACCATTATGGGATTAGTATTCTTCTTCAGTGGACTTGGTTTTAAGATTAGTCTTGTGCCTTTCCACTTTTGGACTGCCGACACTTATCAGGGTGCGCCAACCACCGTTACAGGCTATCTTTCTGTCGTAAGTAAAGGTGCTGCTGCGTTTACATTGTGCGCTATCTTGATGAAAGTGTTTGCTCCTATGGCGGAGTATTGGCAGTATTTGCTCTATATAGTTGTGGTATTGTCTATTACCATCGCCAACTTGTTTGCACTTCGTCAGAGCAATTTGAAGCGTTTCATGGCGTTTAGCTCTATCTCACAGGCCGGTTATATCGTGCTGGCCATCGTGGGTAACTCTGCATTGAGCGTGGCTACACTCAGCTTCTATGTTTTGATTTACGTGGTAGCTAATATGAGTGTATTCACTATCATCAGCACTATCGAAGAGCATAACAACGGAACTGTAGAGATGGATAGCTACAATGGTCTTTACAAGACCAACCCCAAGTTGGCTTTCTTGATGACTTTGGCTTTGTTCTCGCTCGGTGGTATTCCTCCATTTGCGGGTATGTTCAGTAAGTTCTTTGTCTTTATGGCAGCCGTTAAGGGTATGAGTATTGACACTACTGTTGGTACTTGGGCTTACATTGTATTGTTCATAGCTTTGATTAATACCGTAGTGTCGTTGTACTACTATCTGCTTATTGTCAAGGCCATGTTCATTCGTCACAACGATACACCGTTGCCAACATTCCAAAGCAATCTCAATACCAAGTTGGCATTGGCTCTTTGTACGCTTGGTATTGTTGCTTTCGGCGTTTGCTCATTTGTCTTCGATTGGATTGATATGGCATCTAAAGCCATGTAAAATTCCTTCTTCATATTTAAAAAGCGTTTAGGTCGTCTGACTTAAACGCTTTTTTATTTGCTATGTATACTACTCGTAATGGGCAAAAACCTTATTTCTAACTCCTAGCTTGTTTGTTTGTCAATTTATCAATAGGCCAATTTGCAGCCTGCAAAGCCGTAACAGTGCTGCTGGCTGGCCCTTGCAGTAATGCTGTTTGGGCTTGGCAGTAAGATTGCCGAAATGTTGCAGTCTCTAGTAAATAAGTTAACGACTTCACCAGTAGATAAGTTTGAGCTGTTGGTATTGGTGTTTTAAGTGTAAATTAGTACCTTTGTACAAATATCACAACCCTGAATCATGAAAAGAAATTATTTATTATTGTTTGTTTGTCTTTGGCTTGTAGGTGGTCTACATGCCGAAGAGAAGTTGTCTAAAGAACAGGCTATTGCTGTCAAGCAAGAGTTGGTGGAACAATGGAAAGCTGATGTTCGTGCGCGTTATCGGCAAACATGGAATGACAAGTGTGTACGTATTGACACATTGAAAATGCCGTTTTGGGTGAAAATATATGGTGAGAAGCCGAAAGACGGTTATAGTCTGTATATCTCATTGCATGGTGGCGGTACGGCACCGGCAGCTGTCAATGATCAGCAGTATGAGAATCAGAAACGCCTCTATGCACCTAAGAACAGTGTGTATTTAGTACCTCGTGCTCCTTATAATTTGTGGAATATGTGGTGTCGACCTATGTTAGATCAATTCTATGAGGCTCTTATTCAAATGGGAATAGTCTTTGAAGACGTAAATCCCGATAAGGTTTACATTATGGGATATTCGGCAGGAGGAGATGGAGTGTGGCGCATGGCACCGCGTATGGCCGATACTTGGGCTGCAGCTTCGATGATGGCTGGTCATCCCGGTGATGTTTCATTGTTGAATTTGCGTAATACTCCATTTATGATATGGTGTGGAGCAGATGACGCTGCTTATGATCGTAACAAGTTAGATGAGCAGCGTGGTGTGCAGATGGACTCATTACAGCAGGCTGATCCTGAAGGTTATATCCACGAAACACATATCGTAAAAGGGATGGGACACTGGATGCAACGTGTAGATACCGTTGCCGTTGATTGGATGGCACAGTATCAGCGTAATCCTTATCCAAAGAAAATCGTGTGGCAGCAAGAAGAGGTGCGCCGGCCATCGTTCTATTGGATAACAATTCCCAAGCGCGAGATGTTGCGTGGTAAAACTATCCGCTTGTCGGTAGAAGGAAATGTTATCAATATCACAGAGTGTAATTATAAACAGCTAACATTGAGTTTGAACGATGAACTGGTCAACTTGGATGAGAAGGTGACGGTGTTGTATCGTGGTAAGAAAGTGTTTAAAGGAAAGTTGAAGCGTTCGCGTGCGACGCTCGAAGCAACACTGAAAGAGCGCAATGATCCTCGATTCGCTTTTCCGGCACAAGTGAGATTGGATTTGCGATAATTGAAGTTATCACTTCTATAATTATCCTTTTGGCACACGAATTGCTATTATAAAAAGAAAAATGTATGGGTAGAACTAAAT
This sequence comes from Prevotella sp. DNF00663, assembly GCF_001553265.1. Taxonomy (GTDB): domain Bacteria; phylum Bacteroidota; class Bacteroidia; order Bacteroidales; family Bacteroidaceae; genus Prevotella. The sequence continues at coordinate 95,142 of NZ_KQ960598.1, forward strand.
TCTCACAACAAGAAATTAAGCAAATAGCTCGTCTGCTGCATCTCAAGAATGAAAGTAATCGGTTTAAGCAAAAGATGATTCGACACGATCTGAGAGTGGAATTCGAGTTTAATATCTCTGACTTCAATGAGCCCGGTAAAGCTTTTGGAGAGGAAGAATTGCAGGATGCTATTCGGCGTGGTACAATAGAGATATTAGACGATAAGACCATTGCCGACATGAAAGAGAAGCGTGCTCGTGATAAGGCACGTGACGAAGCTGCTCGTATCAAGCAGGCTGTAGAGCTGGGCGAGGCTACAGATTGGCAGGAAGCTATGAAAGAATGGCAGGAATGGGAAAGCAGTCAACCCAATAAATAATCAACAATTAAACAATAGAATTATGGCACATGGACACGATGTCCTCCACATGATGGAGGGTAATAGTTATGATAGTAAGGAAAGTTTGGTGAAGGCTATCATCGAGAAGTTTGGTACGGAAGAACGTTTTCATACTTGTTCGGTAGATGGAATGGATGCTGAAGAATTGGTAGACTTCTTGGAAGAGCGTGGTAAGTTTATGCCTTCTAAGCAGGAAGGGTTTACTGTAGATGCATCTAAGATTTGTAATCATTGAATTTCAAGGACCAGTATATGATTAAGATATATGGTATGAAATCGTGTCCGGACTGTGTAGCGGTCTATGAACAGATAGAAGGGGATAGCCGTTATCAGACAGTTGATATAGGGGCACATGTGAGTTACCTGAAAGAATTCCTACGCTTGCGTGACAATAATCCTGTTTTCGACGATGCTCGTAAGTATGGTTATGCCGGAATTCCCTGCTTCGTGTTGGAAGATGGTAGGGTGACGCTTTCACCCGAAGAGGCTGGTATTACACTAGGAGCAAGTCATGGTGCCTCATGCAATATTGATGGGACAGGGTGTTGAAGATACTATTGTGGCTTATATAAGTTCTATGGTTAAGGTGTTTTAGAGTATTCTTAACCATAGAACTTTTTTAATTTCATTCTTCGATGAGCACGTAAGTGATACCAATAGATTATCGTTGCAACTTAAAAAATACCAAAATATTGAAAAAACTCAAACTTTCTGTATCTAATTCTAAAAACTAAACTATCTTTGCATAAGACAGATTACGGTCAGAAAATATGAGAACGAACTCTCGTTTTGCTCGCTTGTACCGTCTTCTTAATAATAGGAAGGGATGTAGGGGAAACAAAATATGGAGTCGCTGCATCATTTAAAACCTTCAAGAACAATCTAGCCACCTTAGACATGAAAAAACAATTATTAGTGATATGTGCACTTTTTTGCTTGGTGATGGTTTGTCAAGCGCAGGCTAGTGGTATCATGTGCGGTGATGAACAAACAGAATCCTACTTTCCACTGTTGAAGAATAAACGGGTAGCCCTTTTCTCCAATCATACCGGTTTGGTTAAAGGACGCCATCTAATAGATGTATTGTTGGCTCATCATTTTAATGTAGTAGGCGTATTCTCACCCGAACATGGATTTCGTGGTAAGGCCGATGCTGGAGAAACGGTTGGTAACTCGATAGATGAAGAGACTGGTGTGCAGATCTATTCGCTTTATAAGGGAGAAGGGGGAAAGCCCGATGAAGCGTTATTAAACAAAACCGATATTTTATTAGTGGATATTCAAGATGTAGGACTACGTTTCTACACCTATTATATATCTATGTATAAGTTGATGGATGTATGTGCTGAGCGACGTATACCGGTTGTGATACTGGATAGACCTAATCCCAATGGCTTTTATGTAGATGGCCCGTTGCTTGACATGAAGTATAAGTCGGGGGTAGGCGCATTGCCTATTCCTGTGGTACATGGTATGACTTTAGCCGAATTGGCATTGATGATTAATGGCGAAGGATGGCTCAGTAAAGGCCGGAAGTGTCCTTTACAGGTGGTAGCTTGTAAGAATTATACTCATCAGTCGCATTATGATTTACCTGTTCCACCATCACCCAATTTACCTAATATGAAGTCAATATATCTGTATCCTTCTACTTGTTACTTTGAAGGGACGGTTGCTAGCTTGGGTCGTGGTACCGATAAGCCATTTCAAATTTATGGTCATCCTTTGTTGAAAGGTGGAACATACGACTTTATACCGCGTAGTATATCCGGAGCTAAGAACCCTCCATTGCTGAATGAACAGTGTCATGGAGTGAATTTAACAATGATTCCAAATGAGGATATATGGAAGAATGGCCTTGATTTGTCTTATGTGATAGATGCTTATCGGAAGATAGGTATCGGTGATAAGTTCTTCACTCCATTTTTTGAAAAGCTCATCGGTGTAGGCTATGTACGCAAAATGATAGAGAGTGGGCACAACGCAAAGTCTATCAAAGCACGTTGGAAGAATGATGTGAAGAAATTTAAGATACAGCGTAAACCTTATTTACTCTATCCGGAATAACCCCCTAGAACCTTAAGCCTATGTCTCCAATTACAATTATCTTCATCGTTGCGGCCTATTTCGCAGTACTTTTGGCCATATCATGGTATGCCAAACGCAATGTAGACAATGCCGGTTTCTTCACAGGCAACCGCCAGTCGAATTGGTATATGGTAGCATTCTCTATGATTGGTGCCAGTATTTCGGGCGTCACCTACGTGTCTGTACCCGGTATGGTAGGGAAAAGTAGTTTTGGATACTTGCAGTTGGTGATGGGATTTATCGTAGGACAACTGTTGATAGCCTTTGTGTTGACACCACTATTTTATAAAATGAAGTTGACATCGGTGTATGAATATTTAAGCAATCGATTTGGTCTGTCTTCTTATCATACGGGAGCTTGGTTCTTTTTTATTTCAAAGATGCTTGGTGCAGCGGTACGTTTGTTCTTGGTATGCTTTACGCTTCAACTGTTGGCTTTTGACCCCTTAGGTATTCCTTTTGGCGTGAATGTAGCCATCTCAATATCTTTTGTTTGGCTTTATACAGCGCAGGGGGGGGTGAAGTCGGTTATTTGGGCTGACTTGATTAAGACTTCGTGCCTGATTATTTCAGTCGGATTGTGTATCTACTTCATTACCCGTCAAATGAATATGGTTGGTGGACAGATGTGGCAAGCGGTGCAAGAAAGCAGCATGAGTCGTATATTTTTCTTCGATGATGTAAATAATAAGCAGTATTTCTTCAAACAATTCCTAGCAGGAATTTTTACGATGGTAGCCATGAATGGTCTAGACCAAGACATGATGCAGCGTAACTTGAGCTGCCGAAATAGTAAAGAGTCGCAACTGAATATGATTATAAGTATCTTGTTACAGTTTGTTGTGGTATGGGCTTTTCTGATGCTGGGTGCATTACTCTATCTGTTTGCAGATATGAATGGCCTACAACAAGAGGGTGATAAGATATTTCCGATGATAGCAACAGGAGGTTATTTGCCGGTTATTGTGGGAGTATTGTTCATCATTGGCCTGGTATCTTCGGCTTATAATGCTGCAGGCTCAGCCCTTACAGCCTTGACAACATCGTTTACAGTAGATATTTTGGGTATCAAGCATCGTAGCGAAGAGGAAATCAGCCGGATTCGCAAGCGCGTTCACCTAGGTATGGCTATCGTGATGGGAGTGACGATTATGGTATTTAATTTCCTGAATAATACAAGTGTAGTAGATGCTGTATATACCTTGGCAAGCTATACCTACGGTCCTATCTTGGGTATGTTTGCTTTTGGTATTATCATGAAGCAATCGGTACGTGATAAGTATATACCATTGGTAGCCATTGTCTCGCCAGTTATCTGCTTTATTTTGGATAAGAATTCTGAGCATTGGTTTGGCGGTTATCATTTCAGTTATGAATTGTTAATCTTCAATGCATTCTTTACATTTATAGGTCTTTGTTTGTTGAGCAAGCGTGTAAAGGTTAACTAGAAAAGTGTTGTCATGGATGAGAAGAAACTTTCAATGAGCATTTTACTTGCTGCGATGAGTCTGAATATAGCAGCACAAGGAGTTTTTGCGCCCAAAGCTAATGAGCCATTGGTAACAGAGTTGACAGCTTTGCAGACTCCTACCAAAGGGCTAGTGGGGCGACATATTGCCATGTGGCAAAGCCATGGACGATATTATGAGAATAAGCTAGATCGTTGGGAATGGCAACGTGCTCGCTTGATGATGACAGTGGAAGATCTTTATACGCAAAGTTATGTGTTGCCATTTTTAGTACCTATGCTTGAAAATGCAGGCGCAAATGTGTTACTACCTCGCGAAAGAGACTGGAATACAGAGGAAATCGTGGTAGACAATGATGGAGCTTTCGGCAATCGTTCTTCCCAATATATAGAGCGAGTTGGGGCTCAGGCGTGGATTACAGGAGAAGGGAATGGGTTTGCACAGACACAAGATGTATATGTGGATATGCAAAATCCGTTTACGGCAGGGACGTTCCGTTGTGCTTCTTCTATCAAAAAAGGAAATGAAAGTACGGTAAGATGGGTTCCGGCTGTGAAGAATGGGGGGCGCTATGCGGTCTATGTTTCTTACCATACGTTGCCACAAAGCACTTCGTCGGCTATTTATACGGTAAAGCATCAAGGCGGAGTGAGCCGTTTTAGTGTGAACCAACAGATGGGTGGAGGCACGTGGATATATCTTGGAACATTCTCATTTGAAAAGAATGCAAGTGGTAGTCAATATGTGGAATTAACGAATGCTACCGGTTCAAAAGGCGAAATAGTAACTGCAGATGCTGTAAAGTTTGGTGGCGGAATGGGAAATATAGGGCGTCCCGATGCTAGTGGCTATCCGCGTTTTACAGAAGCTGCTCGCTATTGGTTGCAATGGGCAGGTGCTCCTGATTCGGTTTATACTCCTTCGAAAGGGACAAATGACTATGCTGATGATTATAAATGTCGTGGATTGTGGGTCAACTGGCTTGCTGGTGGTTCGGAAGTGAATCCACAAGAAGTGGGATTGAATATCCCCGTAGACCTATCTTTTGCTTTCCATTCTGATGCCGGGACGACCTTGAATGATTCCATCATTGGCACGTTGGGCATCTATATGACTGATTGTTATGATGGCGTGTTTGCCAATGGAGCATCAAGACAATTGTGTAAAGAGCTGACAGATAGTATTCAAAATAGTATTTTGCACGATATACGACTGCAATTTGAGCCCAATTGGACAAGTCGTGGGAGCAGGGATGAATCGTATTTTGAAGCGCGTGTGCCACGTGTCCCGACCATGTTATTGGAACTCTTGTCGCATCAAAACTTTGCAGATATGCGCTATGGGCTTGATCCTCGATTTCGTTTCGCGGTCAGTAGGGCTATCTATAAGGGTATGTTGAGATTCTTGAGCAGGCAAAGAGGACAGAAATTTGAGGTTCAACCACTGCCGATAGAACATTTTGCAGCACACTTAAATGAGAAAAAAGAAGTGGAATTGACATGGTCTCCTGTACTTGATTCACTTGAAGAATCTGCTCGTCCTGACCGTTATATTGTTTATAAACGAATAGGGGAGGGCGAGTTTGATAAGGGGACGATTGTGAAGAAGCCTCGTTATACGACACGAATTCCATCGGATGTAGTTTGTAGTTTCAAAGTTGTAGCATATAATAAAGGTGGTAAGAGCTTCCCATCTGAAACTCTTGCAGTGGGTATTTCGTCTAAGAATCCGATTAAAAAAGCCTTGATAGTGAATGGATTTAATCGCATAAGTGCCCCGGCCGATTTTGTTGCGCCCGGTGATGGCAGTTGTAAGATGGCTGGATTTCTTGACGATGTAGACCATGGGGTACCATACTTGCAAGATATTAGTTACATCGGTAAGATGAAAAACTTTGACCGTATGCAACCGTGGTTGGATGATGATTCAGGCGGGTATGGCGATAGTTATGGCGATCAAGAAACAAAAGTAATTGCAGGAAATACGTTTGATTATCCTTCAATGCATGGTGCGGCTATCTTAAAAGCTGGTTATTCGTTCGAATCATGTAGTAGAAAGGCTTTTACAAAGGTTGAGGATGGTGTCTCGTTTGTAGATGTTATTCTTGGCAAACAATGCCAGACAAAGATGGGGCGAGGCGGTTTGAAGCCTTTAGAGTTTAAGGCTTTTGATGATAATATGCAACAAATGCTGACCGAGTATGCTCATCAAGGCGTAAACATCATGGTTACCGGCGCTTATGTAGGAACGGATATTTGGAATAATCCGTTGGCAGTTACAAGTAAAAAAGATCAAGATTTCGCAACAGGGGTGCTAAGATACAAATGGCGTAATAGTCGTGCTGCGATTACAGGACGTGTTAAAGGAGTACGTTCTCCATTGGATTTAAAGATAGGAGAGGTGAATTATTGGAATCAACTAAACGAAAAGTCGTATGTAGTTGAATCTCCCGATGGTATAGAACCAGCAGATAGTGCGTCGTTTACGGTGATGCGTTATCCTGAAAGCAACTTGAGTGCGGGCGTCGCTTATAGTGGTCATGATTATAAGACATTTATTATGGGAGTTCCTTTTGAATCTATCATCGATTCCATACAACGTGAAAGTTTGATGGATGCCGTGATTCGCTTCTTTGAAAAGGAATAAAAATGGAGGGTATAATTATAATAGTACAAACTAAAAAGATAAATAAGATATGAAAAAGATTAGTTGTTTTGTGCCATATATTAGTGAACAACAGGCTTCTGAAACAATAGAAGCTTTGCGTTCTGAAGCTGAAGTTAGTGATGTGAATAAAGTAGATGAAAGTCTATTTAAAACTTCTACGTTGAGAGCTATTGCCGCAAGAGCAACGGCAGAGTATACATTGATTTACACCAAACAAACTATTCTGCGCTTCGGGTATTTGGCTCTGAGACGCTTGATGAATATTGCCGAGGACACAGATGCGGGGATGGTTTATGCCGATCATTATAAAGTAATGAACGGAGAAGAAGTGAAAGCTCCCGTTATTGATTATCAGTTTGGTTCTTTGCGTGATGATTTTGATTTCGGGTCTGTGCTTTTCTTCAAAACTTCGGTGCTGAAACAAGCTGTTCAGCAGATGACAGCTGATTACCAATTTGCAGGTCTTTATGACTTAAGATTGAAGTTGAGCCAGTGTGCTAGTCTTGTTCATGTGAACGAATATCTATATAGTGAGATTGAAAATGATACACGAAAGAGCGGTGAAAAGCAGTTCGATTATGTGGATCCTCGTAACCGTGACCGCCAAATAGAGATGGAGAAAGCATGTACAGAACATCTGAAAGAGATAGGTGGATACTTGAAACCAGAGTTTGATACAATCAATCTTGCAGAAGGAACTTTTGAATATGAGGCTTCTGTTATTATTCCGGTTCGTAATCGTGTCACTACAATTAAGGCAGCTATCGAATCTGTTCTGAAGCAGGAAACGTCGTTTAAATACAATGTAATCGTTATTGATAACCATTCAAATGATGGAACCAGTGAGGCTATTGAAACATTTGCCGATGATGAGCGCGTCGTTCATTTAATACCTGAACGTACAGATTTGGGTATTGGAGGATGTTGGAATCTTGGTGTTCAGTCTGAGTTGTGTGGTCGATTTGCTGTTCAATTAGATAGTGATGACCTATATAAAGATGCTCATACATTACAAATAATTGTTGATGCATTCTATGCTCAGCAGTGTGGAATGGTCATTGGAACCTATATGATGACCGATTTTGACCTGAATACATTACCCCCCGGCATTATTGATCATAAGGAATGGACTCCAGATAATGGACGTAATAATGCCTTGCGTATCAATGGTTTAGGTGCGCCTCGTGCTTTCTTTACTCCTTTGGTAAGGCAGTTGGGACTGCCAAATACCAGTTACGGCGAGGATTATGCTATGGGATTGAATATTTCTCGTCACTATCAGATAGGTCGAATCTATGATGTTCTTTATCTTTGCCGGCGTTGGGGAGGCAATTCGGATGCGGCATTGAGTATAGAAAAGGTGAACGCTAATAATCTATATAAGGATAGAATCCGTACTTGGGAACTTCAGGCGCGTATAGCAATGAATCGTCAATAACAATTAACTTTCTTGTTTGAATGAAGAATATCACTCGAAATATCAGTCCATGGTTGTGGATACCAACCCTCTATTTTGCTGAGGGAATCCCTTATTTCATCGTCAATAACATTTCCGTAACGATGTTTACGCGTATGGGAGTGCCTAATGGTGAGATGGCATTGTTTACCAGTTTGCTTTATTTGCCATGGACCATCAAGCCATTGTGGAGTCCGTTTGTCGATATTGTTCGTACCAAGCGATGGTGGATTTTGATGATGCAATTGCTGATAAGCGCATGTTTTGTGCTGCTTACATTATCAATTCCGCATCCTGATTTGTCATTGATTCAGTCCATGCAGACCCCTGTGAGTATGTTTACATTCGTGCTAATACTCTTTATTATTACGGCGTTTGCTTCTGCAACCCATGATATTGCAGCTGATGGATTCTATATGTTGGCACTTAATCATTCCGAACAATCACTTTTTGTTGGTATTCGTAGCACCTTCTATCGCCTTTCTTCCATCTTTGGACAAGGTGTTTTGGTATTTATTGCGGGGTTGTTAGAATCGAAGACTAATAATATACCAATGGCTTGGACCATTACGATGGTAATCACGGCCATTATGTTTGCTTTGGTAACATTCTATCATACATTCTTCATTCCAAGGCCCAAAGAAGATGCATCACGCCTTGGTGACACAAAAGGACAGGCTAAAGAGATTATCTTTGAGTTTGGTCGTACCTTTGTTACGTACTTCAAAAAGCCCGGTGTATTGATTGCTATTGTTTTCATGTTGCTTTATCGTTTGCCCGAAGCATTTCTTTTGAAGATGGTCAATCCTTTCTTGTTAGATACTCGCGAGCATGGAGGATTGCAGCTAGCAACCGAGAATGTGGGCATCGTCTATGGTACAATAGGTGTCTTCTTCCTTACTATTGGTGGAATCATCGGTGGTATTGCTGCATCTAAATGGGGCTTGAAGAAGTCTTTGTGGCCTATGGCTGCTTGTATGACCCTGCCTTGTTTCACGTTCGTATACTTGAGTATGTTCGTGCCATCCAACCTTGTTGTTATCAGTATTTGCGTAGCTATAGAGCAATTTGGTTATGGTTTTGGTTTTACAGCGTACATGTTGTATATGATGTACTTCTCTGAGGGCGAGTTCAAGACAGCACATTATGCTATCTGTACGGCTTTCATGGCTTTGAGTATGATGATTCCGGGCATGTTTGCCGGTTATCTACAAGAATGGTTAGGCTATGAACACTTCTTTTGGATGGTCATCTTATGCTGTTTAGCTACTATAGCCGTAACATTATTAGTAAAGGTTGACCCTATGTATGGGAAGAAAGAAGAGCAAGAAAATGAAGACGTATAAAGGTATAATAGCATTACTTATTGGTGTGCTTGCATGCTCTCCGTTAGTCATGGAGGCTCGTAGCCATCGCGTTGAGGTGGGTATCGAAGTTTTACGTGACCAACAATTCAAATGCTTAGAAGGGAAACGGGTTGGTTTGATAACCAATCCTACCGGTGTTGATAGCAATTTGAAGTCTACGATAGATATTTTGTATGAAGCTCCTAATGTGAATCTTGTGGCTCTTTTTGGCCCGGAGCATGGGGTACGTGGTGATGTAAAAGCCGGTGATAAGGTCGAAGATATCAAAGATGTAACTACAGGATTACCAGTATATTCGCTCTATGGAAAGACACGCAAACCCGCTCAAGATATGTTGAAAGATATTGACGTATTGGTATACGATATTCAAGACATTGGTTGTCGATCGTTTACGTTTATCAGTACAATGGGGCTTGCAATGGAAGCTGCCGCAGAATGCGGTAAGGAGTTTGTGGTATTAGACCGTCCTAATCCTATTGGTGGATTGAAAATTGAAGGGAATTTAGTAGAGCCCGATTGTGTTTCGTTTGTCAGTCAGTTTAAAATACCTTATATATACGGACTTACATGTGGAGAGTTGGCGCAGCTGCTGAATGACGAACACATGTTAAAAAATGGGGTACAATGTAAACTTACAGTCGTAAAGATGAAAGGTTGGAAGCGCCATATGAACTATGGTGATACTGGATTGCAATGGATTGCTTCCTCACCCCATATCCCTCAAGCCCTTACTTCTTATTACTATCCCGTCAGTGGTATCTTAGGAGAATTAGGATACATGTCTATTGGAGTGGGCTATACGATTCCTTTCCAGATGTTTGCAGCTTCTTGGGTGAATGCCAATCAACTAGCTTCGGCCATGAACGCTCACCATTTGCCCGGTGTAACGTTCCGTCCTATCTACGTACGCCCTTACTATAGCGTTGGAGTAGGAAAGCAGTTGCAAGGTGTGCAAGTGCATTTGACTAATTATAAAGAGGCGACTCTTACCGACATACAGTTTATCTTGATGCAAGAGATAGCCAGGCTTTATCCGGAATATTCAATTCTTGAGCATGCAGATAAGGGCAGATTCTCTATGTTTGATAAAGTCTGTGGCTCCAAACAGATTCGCCGACTTATGATGAAGCGCAACCAATGGAGCGATGCTCGTGGTTATTGGTATAAAGATGTAGACGCTTTCCGTAGTCTTTCTAAAAAGTATTATCTTTATCATTAAACTTACTGATATTATGACAGAGCATATCAAAAAGAGCAATAGGATATTAGCTATCGACATTCTACGCGGTATCACGATAGCCGGTATGATACTTGTGAATAATCCCGGAAGTTGGTCTCACATCCTTACTCCGTTAGGACATGCTGAATGGAATGGAATGACGCCTACCGATTTGGTCTTTCCTTTCTTTATGTTTATTATGGGTGTATGTATATTCATATCTCTATTGAAGTTTGATTTCAAGTGCGATAGGTCTACAGTTACCAAGATTATCCGCCGTACAATCCTTATTTATTTGGTTGGAGTAGCCATTGGTTGGTTTGCAAGATTTTGTTATCGTTGGAATAACCCTTTGGAAAATGCAGGCTTGTTGGACCAAATATGGTATATGGTTTGGTCGTTTGAAAAGATGCGTATATCGGGTGTACTGGCTCGTTTAGCCATTTGTTATGGCGTAGCATCGCTTGTGGCTATCACCGTTCGTCATCGTTATATTCCTTATATTGTTGTTACGTTGTTGGTCGGTTATTGTGTGATATTGTTTGTCGGTAATGGTTTTGCTTACGATGAGACCAATATTCTTTCTATAGTAGACCGTGCTATCCTTACCGATGCCCACATGTATCATGACAATGGTATTGACCCCGAAGGCTTGCTTAGTACAATTCCTGCCGTAGCTCATACCCTTCTAGGGTTTCTTGTCGGCCGATTGCTTTTTAGCAAACGTACTCATGTCGTATCAACGGATACAAAAACCGATTTGCTGATTACCAAAATTATTCCTTTATTTGTTGTTGGGACAACCTTGACTTTTAGTGGTTTCTTGTTGAGCTATGGCTGTCCACTCAACAAAAAGGTCTGGTCTCCAACCTATGTCTTTGTTGCTTGTGGACTAGCCGCCACACTTTTGGCTCTGCTTATTTACATTATAGATGTTAAGGAACACCGTCGTTGGTGCCGATTCTTTGAGGTTTTTGGTGTCAATCCTTTGTTTCTATACGTATTAAGTGATTTCTTTGCTATAGTGTTTGGAGCATTCTCGTTTAAGTTTGGTGGCGAGGACACCACAATCATAGGCTTCTTCTACAATGAATTGTTGCAACCTGTATTTGGTGATAATGGCGGTTCGTTGGCCTATGCATTGCTGTTTGTGCTATTGAATTGGTGTGTAGGATACCAATTATACAAGCGTCGTATTTACATAAAGCTATAATGATATGAGTCAATTACTATTAATTGCTGATAGCGGATCTACTAAAACCGATTGGTGTTTAGTAGAAGATGGAAAAGCAATTCGTCGAATCCCGACTAAGGGAATGAATCCTTTTTTTCAGAGTTCTGACGAGATGGCTGCCGAAATTCGTGAAAACTTGCTTCCCCAATTGCCTGTTGAACGCCTAGACTCCGTCTATTTTTATGGTGCTGGATGTACTCCTCAGAAGAGTCCTGAAGTAGAAGTTACGATACGACGTAGCTTGCCAGTTGATGGAATAGTAGAGGCTCAGTCCGATTTATTGGCTGCAGCTCGCAGTTTATGTGGACATGCACCGGGTATTGCCAGTATCTTAGGGACAGGTTCTAATTCCTGTTTCTTTGATGGTAAGGAGATTGTTAAGAATACACCTGCGCTTGGTTTCATCCTTGGCGATGAAGGAAGTGGGGCAAATCTTGGTAAGCGTTTGGTCGGTGATATATTGAAAGATCAGATGTCCCCGGCATTGAAAGATCAGTTCTTTCAACAATTTGGTTTGTCACAAGCGGATATTATAGAGCGTGTTTATCGCCAACCTTTCCCCAGTCGATTCCTTGCCAGCTTGAATATCTTCCTTGAACAGCACCGTGACGATGCTACTGTCCATCGGTTATTGATAGAAGCTTTCACTGCCTTTGTGAAGCGTAATATCTTGCATTATGATTATCGTACGTATCCACTTAACTGTATTGGAACGATAGCATTGGTGTATCGGCAGGAGCTTACCGAGGCGGCTGAGACTTTGGGCGTACGCATTGGAACTATCAGTAAGACACCGATGGAAGGTTTGATAGAGTATCATAGATTAAATTCAAAGAAGAATTGAGTATGAGTTTTACTAAGATTACAGAGCAGTCTTCCCTCTACAATGATTTAGAGAATAAGTCTGTACGTGAATTATTGGAAGATATTAATCGAGAAGATCAAAAAGTGGCTTCGGCAGTACAGCAGGCTATTCCACAAATAGAGAAGCTTGTAGAACAGATTGTACCTAGAATGCGTCAAGGAGGTCGTATTTTTTATATGGGTGCAGGTACGAGTGGGCGTCTTGGAGTGCTCGACGCTTCTGAACTTCCCCCTACGTTTGGTGTCCCCAAAACATTGGTCATCGGGTTGATAGCCGGTGGTGATACCGCCTTGCGCAATGCTGTGGAGAAAGCAGAAGATAGCGTAGAGGATGGTTGGAATGAATTGGTAGAAAATAATATCAATGCCAATGATACTGTCATTGGCATCGCTGCTTCCGGTGCAACTCCCTATGTTGTGGGGGCGTTGCACGAAGCTCGCGAGCATGGTATCTTGACAGCGTGCATCACAAGCAATCCCGATTCACCAATGTCTAAAGAGTCTGACGTGGCTATAGAAATGATTGTTGGGCCTGAGTATGTGACAGGAAGTTCGCGAATGAAGTCGGGAACCGGTCAGAAAATGATACTGAACATGATAAGTACCTCTGTAATGATTCAGCTAGGGCGAGTTAAAGGCAATCGAATGGTGAATATGCAGCTCACCAATCAGAAATTGGTTGACCGCGGAACTCGTATGCTCGTCGACATGTTAGGGCTCGATTATGGTAAGGCCAAGAGATTGTTGCTACTTCATGGATCTGTGGAAAAGACGCTCGAAGCCTATGATAAGTAGTGCTTGTGAGTATTATTAAACGAAAGAAATGAATGGAAACATAACTCAAAAATAGTAAAAATATGAAAATTAGATTTTCGGTTATAGGATTATTATTGTGTTGTCACGTAGCATGGGCTGGCAATTTACCTAGGGTGACACCTGAAAGTGTGGGTATGAGTAGCGAGCGATTGAAAAATGCCGACGCAGCTATTGAACAGGCAATTAAAGAAGGTCGTACGCCGGGAGCTGTGTTAGCGGTGGTGCGGCATGGCAAGATGGCTTATCTAAAAGCTTATGGTAATCGCCAAGTATATCCCGAAAAGAAACCGATGACTGTGCAGACCGTGTTTGATTTGGCCTCATGTAGCAAGCCTATGTCAACGGCTACATGTGCCATGATTCTTATGGAACGTGGACAGTTGCGCACGTTGGATGCCGTAAATACAATTATTCCAAACTTTCGCAGTTGGAGTGTGGAAGGTAAGGATTCTGCAACAATTCGGGTGGTCAATCTTTTTACGCACACATCAGGGTTGCCTTCGTATGCTCCTGTAGCCGAATTGAAGGCTAAATATGGTAGTCCTAATCCTGCGGCTACAATGGATTATATTGCTACATGCAAGCGAGATTTTAAACCGGGAACCGGCTCTCAATACAGTTGTTTGAACTATATTACGCTACAAAACATTGTAGAGAAGCTTGCCGGGAAGAGTTTGCGTGACTTTGCTACCGAGCAAATATTCAAACCACTGGGAATGGAACACACAGATTATTTGCCTTGTAAGCAAAATAAGAAAGGATTATGGGTCAACACCGATAGTCCCCGATGGCTGAAAGAGGGAACGAAAGCTGATGGCGAAAATTATCCCATAGCCCCGACAGAACGGCAAGATGATGGTAGCGTATTGTTGGGTCAAGTACACGACCCATTGGCTCGTGTTATGAATGGTGGCGTTTCTGGTAATGCCGGTCTGTTTTCCACAGCTGATGATATTGCCGTGTTCTGCGCTATGTTACAAAACGGTGGAGAGTGGAATGGACAACGCGTGTTGAGTCCACTTGCCGTGAAAGCCATGCGAACGATACCCCACGATCTCATGAAATTTGGCCGTACGCTGGGTTGGGTCATTTATTCGCCTTATGCATCTAATGCCGGCGACTTGTTGAGTCAAGAAACTTATGGCCATACAGGCTACAGTGGTACCTCTATATTGATAGATCCTGTCAACGATATTTCTATCATCTTACTGACTAATTGCGTTCATCCGGTCGATAAGTCTAATGTTATTCGTCTCCGCGCACTGGTGTCCAATGCCGTTGCCGGAAGTGTCATAAAGTAATTTTTTCTCTCACAAGAATTGGAAGGAATGAATAAACGCTTAATCTTTACTTTTGTAGGAGCAGTCGTAAGTAGTGGCTGTAAGTGTGTGATGGCTGCTAATCAAGACGGGCAAAAGCGTATGAATGTCTTGTTGGTGATGTGTGATGACCTTCGGCCGGAATTGGGATGCTACGGTGTGGAGGCCATACGCACGCCAAATATAGACCGATTCGCTGCTCAATCACTGGTGTTTGACAATGCTTATTGTAATATTCCGGTGAGTGGGGCGTCGCGTGCCAGTCTGTTTACGGGCATGTACCCCAAGTTTCCACATCGGTTTGTCAATTACACAAGCCGTATAAGCCATGACGCGCCCAATGCGATAGCCTTGTCACAGTGGTTTACTTCGCATGGATATCATACTATTTCTAATGGAAAGGTGATTCATCATGTGGAGGATAAGGCCGATACATGGAGTGAAGCACCGTGGAGATTACATCCGAAAGGATATGATGTCTATTGGGCGGAATACAACAAGTGGGAACTTTGGTTGAACAGTGAATCGGGCAAGCATATGAATCCAAAAACGATGCGTGGCCCCTTTTCAGAGATGGCCGATGTGCCCGATACGGCTTATGATGATGGACATGTGATGCTGAAAACCATCTCCGACTTACGTAGACTCAAGAGTCGGAACGAGCCTTTCTTCTTGGCTTGCGGATTTTGGAAGCCCCATTTGCCATTCTGTGCACCCAAAAAGTACTGGGATTTATACGATAGGGCCAGCATCCCGATGGCTTCGAATCGCTATAGACCGAAAGATTTGCCAGATGAAGTGAAAAATTCTAATGAGATAAATGCGTATGCACGGGTATCAACTCCTACTGATGAGGCTTTCTTGCGCGAGGTGAAACATGGTTATTATGCTTGTGTGAGCTATGTAGATGCACTTTTTGGACGCGTTATGGAAGAACTTAATACATTGGGACTTGCCGACAATACCATCGTCGTATTGCTGGGTGACCATGGTTGGAATTTGGGTGAACACGGTTTCGTGGGCAAACATAACTTGATGGATTGTGCCACTCGAATACCTCTTATCGTTCATGTACCCGGCATGGAACAGGGAAAGTCCGCCTCAATGGTGGAATTGGTAGACTTATATCCGACCTTGTGCGATCTTTGTCATTTACCAAAACCAGTCGCACAATTGGAAGGAATAAGTTTCTTGCCGGTCCTAAAAGATAAGAAGACGGATACAAAGAGGAATGTATTTGTGCAATGGGAAGGTGGCGATAATTTTATAGATGGTCGATATAGTTATGCAGAATGGCCAAAATCAGGGCATCGGATGTTGTTCGACCATCAAGAAGATGCTGCGGAAAATAAGAATGTGGTGGGTGAGATTAAGTATTCTAAAGTTGTTAATCGTGCTGCCAAAACTATCCGAAAACAAAAGAATAAATATAGATTGAATGCCAAGTAATAGCTGCTTTTAGGCTTTCTAGACAAAAAAGCTTGTCTACTTGTTAACTCATTAACACTTCATCTAAACAACTGTCAGGCTTTCGCAGCATCGCTGCGGAAGTTTGAGAACTCTGCAAAACTCTTAGTTTAGAAA